>JAHBZH010000001.1:1502690-2126535 GCA_019635535.1 Sphingomonas sp. | reverse complement strand
GGGTGCCGCAATCGAACCTGCTCGGCGCCGAAGGGATGGGCTTCGCCTATCTGATGAACCAGCTCCCGCAGGAGCGGCTCAACATCGCCGTCGGCGCCCAGGCATCCGCCCAGCGCGCCTTCGACGAGGCGGTGAAGTTCACCAAGGAGCGCAAGGCGTTTGGGCGTACGGTATTCGAATTCCAGAACACCCGATTCACCCTGGCCGATCTGCAGGCCAAGCTTCAGGTCGGTTGGGCGCATCTCGACTGGGCGCTGCAGCGTCACATGGCGGGCAAGCTGACGCCGGACGAGGCGAGCGCGGCGAAGCTGTGGCACACCGAACTGCAATGGGAGGTGTGCGATGCGAGCCTGCAATTGCATGGCGGTGCGGGCTATATGAACGAATATCTGATCGCCCGCCTGTGGCGCGACGCCCGCGTCACCCGCATCTTCGGCGGCACCAACGAGATCATGAAGGAAGTGGTGAGCCGCTCGATCTGACGGTCAGGGATATTCCCGCTCGAAAGCTACTGCCGCACCCAGCAGGCCGGGTTCCGGATAGGTCGCCAGCACCACGGAGACGCGCTGCATGCGCTCCCGGTAGCGCCCCTTGGCGGTGAAGCGAGCGGCGAAGGCGGGGGCGCGGAGCAGGTGGGCGATGCGATTGGCGAGGCTGCCGGTGATCGCGACGCCCATCGCGCCGTGGGCGAGACTGATATCGCCCGCTGCGGCGCCGAAGCAGCGGACCAGGATGTCGAGCGCATGGACGGCAATGGCGTCACGGCCATCGATCGCTACGCTCCACAGGTCGCCGGCATTGTTCGCTTCGACCTCCATGCTGCCCGCGAGATGGCGGTAGATATCGATCAGGCCGGGACCGGAGACGATCCGCTCTACCGAAGCACGGCCGTACAGTTCGACCAGCGCGTCGGACAGCTCCTCCTCCTCGGGATCGAACGGGGCGAAGCCGATATGGGCGGCCTCGGTCTCGATCACCGAAACCCTGCCCTTACGGCGCGAGAAGAGGGCGACCCCGAGTCCGGTGCCAGGGCCGAGCACGCTGACCACGCCATCCTCAGGCAAGGTTGGCGGGCCAGCGACATGCTCCAGTTCGTCCGGTCCCAGGATCGACACGGCATGCGCCGCCGCGCCGAAATCGTTGAGCAGCAACAGGCGGTTGAGGCTCAGGGTCTCGGCGATGGTGAAGCGCGGTATGCGCCAGTCGCTGTTCATGAAGCGCAACACTTCGCCCTCGATCGGCGCGGCGACGGCGAGCGCGGCGTCTTTCGGCAGCGGCTCCCCGCAATCCTCTGCGAAGCACGCCCAGGCGGCCTCGAGCCCGTCATGCTCGCGCGTGCGGTAGCGCTTCATCGGGCCGATGTCGGGGCGCCCATCGCCAAGCACGGCGATGGCGAAGCGCGCATGGGTACCTCCGATGTCGCCGACGACGATCCGCATGCCGGTTTCCTAGTCGCGATGGCGTTTCGGCGAAAGAGCGAAGCCTGCTTGCCGTCGGCGGTGAACGGTGAGATTTTGCACATAGACCGCATGATGAGAGTGCGGCGCGAGGGGGAGGAATATATGAGCGATTCGATCAGGACGCCGGTGCATTTCTGGATCGTCGGCGCGGTCGCGACTGTCTGGAACGGCCTGGGCGCGTTCGACTATGTGATGACCCAGACGCGCAACGAGGCTTATCTCGCGGGCTTCACCGATCCGCAGCGTATCTATTTCGAAAGCTTTCCGATCTGGATGGAAGCGACCTGGGCGCTGGGCGTCTGGGGTGGTTTCGCGGGCGCGCTGCTGCTGTTGCTGCGCAGCCGTTGGGCGGTGATGGCCTTCACCGTCTCGCTGCTCGGCCTGGCCGTGAGCACCGTCTATCAATATGTGCTGATGACCCCGCCGGCGGACATGATGACGGGAGGCATGATCGCGATGAACGTGGCGATCTGGGCCATCGCGATCGGCTTGCTCTGGTATGCGCTGCGGATGCGGCGGGCGGGCGTGCTGCGCTGAATCGGCTAGCGGTTGCGGCGCCCTTCGATCAGCGCATCGACCAGTGAAGGATCGGCCAGCGTCGAGGTGTCGCCGAGCGATCCGAACTCGTTCTCCGCGATCTTGCGCAGGATGCGGCGCATGATCTTGCCGGAGCGGGTCTTGGGCAGAGCGGGCGTGAAGTGGATGAGGTCCGGCGAGGCGATCGGGCCGATCTCGGTGCGGACATGTTGGCGCAGCTCCGCTTCCAGCGCGGCGCTGCCCTCCTCGCCGGCGATCAGGGTGACGTAGCAATAGATGCCCTGGCCCTTGATGTCGTGCGGGTAACCGACCACGGCGGCCTCGGCGACCAGCTCGTGGCTGACCAAAGCGCTTTCGACTTCGGCGGTGCCTAGCCGGTGGCCGGAGACATTGATGACGTCGTCCACCCTCCCGGTGATCCAGTAATAGCCGTCCTCGTCGCGGCGGCAGCCGTCGCCGGTGAAATATTTGCCGCGATAGGCGCTGAAATAGGTCTGGGCGAAGCGTTCGTGATCGCCATAGACGGTGCGCATCTGGCCGGGCCAGGATCGGGTAATGCACAGATTGCCGGAGGTGGCGCCTTCGAGCACGCCGCCTTCGGCATCGACCAGCTCCGGCACCACGCCGAAAAAGGGCTTGCCGGCCGATCCCGGCTTCATGTCGTACGCGCCGGGCAGGGTGGTGATCATCACGCCGCCGGTCTCGGTCTGCCACCAGGTGTCGACGATGGCGCAGCGCTCGTCGCCGACGACGCGGTGATACCATAGCCAGGCCTCCGGATTGATCGGCTCGCCGACCGTGCCGAGCAGGCGGATCGAGCTCCGGTTGTGCTTCGTCACCGGTGCCTCACCCTCGCGCATCAGCGCCCGGATCGCGGTGGGGGCGGTGTAGAAGATGTTGACCTTGTGCCGCTCGACCGTGTCCCAGAAGCGGGAGAAATCGGGGTAGTTCGGCACGCCTTCGAACATGAAGGTCGTCGCGCCGTTGGCGAGCGGGCCGTAGACGACGTAGCTGTGCCCCGTCACCCAGCCCACATCGGCGGTGCACCAGAAAATCTCGCCGGGCCGATAGTCGAAGACGTAATGGAAGGTCGCCGCGGTCCAGACCGCATAGCCGCCGGTCGTGTGCAGCACGCCCTTGGGCTTGCCGGTGGAGCCGGACGTGTAGAGGATGAACAGCGGGTCTTCCGCGTTCATCGGCTCGCAGGGGACGTCCGCGCCGTCCTGCGCGATCTCGTCATACCAGCGATCGATGTCCGGGTTGAACGCGATCTCGTTGCCGAGATGGCGCACCACGATCACCGCCTCGACCGGCGTGCCGCCATGGGCGAGCGCGGCATCGACATTGGCCTTGAGCGGCACCAACTTGCCGCCGCGCAGGCCGCCGTCGGCGGTGATGACGAAGCGGCTGCCGCAATCCTCGATCCGGCCGTGCACCGCCTCGGGCGAGAAGCCGCCGAAGACGACGCTGTGGATCGCGCCGATCCGTGCGCAGGCGAGCATCGCCACCGCCGCCTCCGGGATCATCGGCAGATAGAGCGTGACGCGGTCGCCTTTCGCGGCGCCGAGCCGCTTGAGCGCGCCGGCCATCCGCACGACTTCGGCGTGCAGCGCGCCATAGGTAATCCGGCGCACCACGCCCGGTTCGTCCCCCTCCCAGATAATCGCGACGTCGTCGGCGCGCTCGGGCAGGTGGCGATCCACGCAATTGTGGCAGAGGTTGAGGACGCCGTCCTCGAACCATCTGATCTCGACCGGATCGTAGGACCAGCCCGCGATCCGCGTCGGCGGCTTCACCCAATCGAGCCTTTGCGCCTGCCCGGCCCAGAAGCCGCCCGGATCGTCGAGCGAGCGGCGATACAGCTCCTCATATTGTTCGGCGGTGCAATGGGTGACGGCGCGCGCGGCGGCGGGTGGCGGGATGCGATCGACCATGGCCGAGCCTAACCTCTCCCCGGCGCGCGCGCCAGCCGGTGATGACCGCCTATTGGCCCAGCACGCGCTCGCGAAGCCTGTCGCCCAACGAACGGCGGCGGCGCGGCTCCTCCTGCTGCGGGCGCCGGTCCCGGGCACGCTCGCTGCCGCCTATCATCGCCGCCATGTCCATCCCGAGCATGCCGGCATGGGCGGAGCGGGTACGCAGCTTCACCGTCCAGTCCGGCGTCCAACCGCGTGGCGCATTGGCGGGGCGATCAGGATAACTGAAATTGGCCTCCGGCCCGAAGGCGACGACGTTGAGCATCGCGCCTTCGACGGCGCCACCCACCTCGGCCGGCACCGTGCATTGCCGCGCCTCGGCGGGCAGCAGTACGCGTTGGCCGATCAGCCGCGCGACCTCGTCCGGGGCCAGATAGTCGATCAGGCCCATATGGGCGAAGCGCGAGGCGCTGGAAGACCAGATCACCACTGTGCCGTCGCGCGCGCCGCCCATGGCCGTGAGGAACCAGCCGCGCGCGTTCGGCACGTCGCGCCAGGCGACATTGACCGAGCCGGACGGCGTCGGCGCGTTGGCCGAAAGCTGGATGGGCGCGAGGAAATCCTGCCCCTGGCCGAGCGTGAAGCGGATATCGGGCGTGTAATTGCCGCGCACGACATGCTCGCCGGCCAGCGAGCCGGTCGGCGGCACGCGCGTCTGGCTGCGCGCATTGGGCCATTCGCCATAGGTCGTACTGCGCGAGGCCGAGGGCGGCGTCATCGTCCTGAGATCGAGCGAGGCGAATTCGGGTGGTATCTGGCCCGCCGCGATCCGCTCCATGTCGATCACATAAGGCTGGCCCGGCCCGGCCCGCTCGCCGCAGCCCCAGTAGAAGAGGATGCGCCCGCGCGGCCGCTCCATGTTCTGCGGCCAGCGATTATCGGTGACCGTTTCGCGCTGGGTCGGCGCGGGCGAGACCAGCGGCAGCGACGGGCCGGCGCCGAGCGCGGCCGGCGGCAGATGCTCGGCCGAAGGCGCGCCTTGCGCGGCGCGCGGGCTGCCGAGCTGCAGATTGAGCGTGCGGTTGAAGCCGTCGCCCCCGCCGCCGGACATCAGCGCGCTCATGATATTGCCAGCGCCGCGGCCCTGGCCCATCGCGCCGATCGGCAGGCCGCTCGTCGTATCGGCGGACATCCAGTAGGTGACGGTCCCGCCCGCGCGCGGCTGCGCGACGGCCATCCCGACGACGGCAAGCGCGAAAGTGCCCGCGCCGAACAACAATATCGGTCTCATACGCATACTCTCCCATACGAACTGCGGTGAACGTTACCGCTCGTTACGGCGGCTTTCCAGTGGAACGAGCGGCCCGTGGCTGGCGTCGTGCCATGAGGAACGGGACATGCGAACAGCGGATGATCGCGCGGCTCTTCATGTTGCGGACAAGTGGGTTTATATATATGTGTGTATTATATGAGTAAAGCACCATATTCTCTTGAGGCGCGCCGATGAGCGTGACGACAGCCGATACGGCAACCGCGTCGGACGGCGGTGTCGGCCTGCACCGTTTCTGGTGGACCTTGCCGTTGGTCGCGGCGATGCTGATGCTGTGGGTCGCGACGATCGCGGGGCTGGCGCTGCGCGATCCGGCCGCCGACGCGGTGCTGATCGAGGCCGAGGCCGTTCCGGTCCAGCGGCTGCGCGCGGAAGTGGCGGCGACCAGCGCGACCGAGCTGCGCGAGGTTGCGCCGCAGGACGCGGTGTCGATCAATGCCGGCATCCCGATCGCCGATATCGCCAATCCGGCGGCGCGTCCGTTCATCGCCACCGGCGCGGCCGTCGATCGGCTCCGCTCGCTCGATTGCCTGACCGCCGCCATCTATTACGAGGCGGCGCGCGAGACGACCGACGGGCAGCGCGGCGTCGCCCAGGTGGTGCTGAACCGGGTACGTCATCCGGCCTATCCGAGCACGGTCTGCGGCGTCGTCTTCGAAGGTGCGCGGCGCTACACCGGCTGCCAGTTCTCCTTCAGTTGTGACGGCTCGCTGCGCCGCGCGCCGATGGCGGGCTATTGGGACCGCGCGCGCGCGGTCGCGGAAGCGGCGCTGAACGGCTACGTCCACGCGCCGGTCGGCTGGGCGACGCATTATCACGCCAATTATGTCGTGCCCTATTGGGCCTCCAGCCTGGTCAAATCGGCGACGATCGGCGCTCATATCTTCTACCGCTGGCGCGGCGGCTGGGGTCGGCCGGGCGCGTTCCTCAACCGCTATGCCGGGGCCGAGCCGGCGATCGCGTGGCGCGGCGGCTTCGGCCAGCCCGACGCCGCCGAGCGGCTGGCGGCGGAGGATGTCTCGGGCCGCGATGCCGCAGCTGCGCAGGCCGCGCAGGAAGCGTCCG
Organism: Sphingomonas sp.; assembly: GCA_019635535.1. Classification (NCBI taxonomy): domain Bacteria; kingdom Pseudomonadati; phylum Pseudomonadota; class Alphaproteobacteria; order Sphingomonadales; family Sphingomonadaceae; genus Sphingomonas; species Sphingomonas sp. The sequence goes on along the minus strand of JAHBZH010000001.1, from coordinate 2,120,227 downwards.
GCGGGCACAGCGTGGACAGCTTCCAGCGCTCCGTGCTGCGTCGCTACGAGCCGCTGGCGCGCGAAAGCGCGACCGAGGTGATCGCCCAGCGCGCCCGCGCCGACCGGACGATGAGCGCCAGCCAACGCTGGGCCCTGACCGGCGAGGAGGAGGCCGAAGCCCCGCCGCAACGCCCGCTCGGCCGCTGGGGCGTGACGCCGCCGGAACGCCCCGTGCACGTCGCGCCGCCGCCGCCCGCGCCGGCCGGCGACGAGGCCGCCCAGGCCGCGCAATAAGCCTGGATCAGCGTCCGCCGCGCCAGTCGGCGTCACGGGCGCGGCGCTCGGCATCGGCGTCGAACGGTTCGCCCGCCATCATCTCCTGCGCCGCCTGCAGCACGATCGCCGCGCCGCCGGCCTGGCGATAGCCGCCGGTCTGCCCGCCCGAGCCACCGGCGGTCGTCATCACCCGCCAGCCCTGCGCCTCGCGACAGGCGAGGCCGGAGAAATCGGCGCCGTCGAAAGTGCGGCACAGGCTGCCGTCGGCGCGGGCGAAGCTGATCCCGATCCGGGTCGTCGCATCGGGCGCCTGGGCGGAGGCGAGTTGGGTATCCAGTGCTTCCGCCAGCGATCCACGCGCGACCATCATGCCGTCCTCGATCGCGATCGGCCCGCTGTCGCTCGGCAGACCGCGTCCGATGACGAGGCCCAGCACCAAAGTCGCGGCGATGGCGGCGAAATTCTGCCAGACCGGCCGGGCACGTCGGACCCGTGCTGCGGCGAAATCGACGACCTTCTCATCCGAAGGCTCCAGCAGCGCGCGCAGCCGCTCCGGCACCGGTTCGTCGGCGACAGGGCCGTAATGGGCAGTCAACCGGTCGCGCAGGCGCCGCTGGGTTTCCAGCCGATCGCGGAGCGCCGGATCGGCGGCCAGAGCGGCCTCGATCGCGGCGCGCGCGTCGCTATCCAGTTCGTCGTCCAGATAGGCCATCAGCATGTCGTCGTTCACGCCCATCATGCGGCCTCCAGCATCTGCGCGAGGGCCTGGCGCCCCCGGGTAAGGCGCGAGGTCAGGGTGCCGATCGGAATGTCGAGCAGGTCCGCCGCCTCGCGATAGGCGAGCCCTTCGACCAGGACGAGCGCGATCGCCTCGCGCTGCTCGTCGGGCAAGGCGTTCATCGCGCGATCCACATCCTTCATCTCGGCCGCCCGTTCGATGTCGCGATGCGCATCCGATCCCACCGTCTCGCCTTCCTCGGCGGGCGCGAAGGTCTGCGCGCGCCGGGTGCGGCTGCGTATCTCGTCGATCCAGCAATTGCGCATGATCCGCATCATCCACGCATCCAGTCTCGTTCCCGGCGCCCATTGCGCCTGCGCCTTCAACGCCCGCTCGACAGAGACCTGGGCAAGATCGTCGGCATCGGCCGCGTCGCGGGCGAGCGAACGCGCGAACCGGCGCAGCCGGGGCAGCAGCGTCAGCAACTCGCGCTCGAAAGCCTGCAACGGGGGCGTCCTCCAATCGCCTTTCAGGGAGGAAACGGATGGTCTCGCGCGTTTCATCCACGAGCAAGCGATTTTGTGGCAAGGAGAGGTCATGCGGACCCGAAACCTGATGCGCTGGGCGGTCGCGGCGGCGTTGTTGCTGGCGCCGGACATGGCATCGCAGGCGCAATTGCTGCCGCCCGTGCCCCCGGTGCCGCCGGTCGGCGATGTGATCGATGATGTCGGGCGGGTCGGCCGGGACGTGGTGAACGACGCAACGCGTGCCATCGACAATGTTCGGACCAGCGCCCGCGAGCTGGCCAGCGCGCGACTGCTGCGGCAGCGGGAGCTGGTGCGGGCCTATCCGGATCTGCTGGAGATGACCGATCTCGGCCCGGCCTTGCGCGGGGAGGTGATCGCGATCGATCCCGACGCAACCGTGCTGGCGGCAGTGGAGGCGGCGGGCTTCGCGCGGATAAGCGAAGAGGCGATCGAGGGCCTGGAGCTGCGCGCCGTGACCTTGCGCGTGCCGCGCGGCTGGTCGGTGGATAGGGCGTTGTCGCGGCTGCGCCGGATCGCGCCGGACGGCAGCTTCGCCGCCAATCACCTGCACGACCGGAGCGGCGCGGGCGGGGCGGCCACCGGCGCGCTGGCCCAGGGTTCGGGCGGCGGCGCGGCGGCGGTGGGCATGATCGACGGCGGCGTGGCCGCGCATCCGGCATTGCGCGGCGCGGTGCGGCAACAGGGTTTCGCGCAGGGCGCCCCCCGGCCGAGCGCGCACGGCACGGCGGTCGCCTCGCTGATCGCGGGGCAGGGCGCGGTGCGCGGCGCGGCACCGGGCCGGCCGTTGCTGGTCGCGGATGTCTATGGCAGCGACCCGGGCGGTGGCAATGCGGTGGCGCTGGCCCGCGCGCTCGGCTGGTTGGCACAGCAGCGGGTGCGGGTGGTGACGGTCAGCCTGGTCGGCCCCCCCAATCCGCTGGTCGAGCGCGCCGTCGCCCAAGCGCGCGGGCGCGGCATCCATATCGTCGCGGCGGTCGGCAATGACGGCCCGGCCGCGCCGCCGGCCTATCCCGCCTCCTATCCCGGCGTGATCGCGGTGACCGGCGTGGACGCCCGCAACCGGCCGCTGATCGAGGCGGGGCGGGCGCGCCATCTCGATTATGCCGCGCCGGGCGCCGACATGGCCGCCGCCGCCCCGGACGGGCGCGTGGCGGCGGTGCGGGGCACCTCCTATGCCGCACCGCTCGTCGCCGGGCGACTGGCCGGACATCTCGGGGCGCAAAACCCGATCGCCGCGCTCGACTCCGAGGCCAGCCCGAGAGGGCGGGGCCTCGGCCGCGGCGTGATCTGCGGGGCTTGCCGGACGCCGCTTCGATAAATTCTTTCGGCGGTCCGGGATTAAACCCGATCGCGCTCTCGTTAGCCGGTCAGGAGGACGGAAATCGTCCTCGCAAGACATGGGAGACGAGAGATGAAACTCACCATCAAGCTCATCGCCGGCTGCGCGATCCTCGCGGCGGCGCCCGCTTCGGCTCAGCTTCTGGGCGGCGTTGGCGGCGGTCTGGGCGGCGGCCTCGGCGGCACGCTGGCCGGCCCGCTCGGCGGCGTCAACCAGACGGTCAATGGCACGCTCAACGGTCGCGCCGACTCGCGCATCGAGCGCAATGTCGATCGCCGTTCGGGTCGAGCCAATGCCCGCGCTTCGGGCAATGCCGAAGGCAGCGGCGTCCTCGGCAGTGCCACCAGCGGCGCGCTCGGTTCGGTCGGCCTGAACGGCAATGCCGGCGGCAGCGCCTCGGGCGAAGCCGGCGGCGACGCCCAGCTGATCGGCACCGATGCGGTGCGAGAGACGGTCGGCGGCGCCCGCGAACGGGTGCGCGGCACCGTAGATACGGCCCGCAACACGGCCGACAGCGTCCGCAACACCGCCCAGAACAAGGTCGGTCAGGTCCGCAACCGCGCCGACGATACGGTGTCCCGTGTCCGCGACACGGCCGGCTCGGCTTCGGTCGGCGGTTCGGCGTCCGGCAATGCGTCGGGCAATGCCGAGGCGCGCCGCGATCCGCGCTGACGACAACAGGGGGTCGAGGGCAACCCTCCTGCCCGATGCCCTCGGGGAAGGTCCGGAGCCAGTCGCTCCGGGCCTTTTCCTTTGCCTGGACACTGCGGCGACCCCTAAGAAAGCGACATGAACCCGCTTTTCGCCGAGATGCCGACCTCGATCTTCGAGCATATGTCCGGCCTCGCCCGCGAACATGATGCGATCAATCTGGGGCAAGGCTTTCCCGATTTCGGCTGGCCCGACGATGTGATCGCGAAGGCCGCCGAGGCGCTGGCGGCCGGCTCCAACCAATATCCGCCGATGCGCGGCCTGCCGGAGCTGCGCGAAGCGGTGGCGGCGCATTACCGGGCGCATCAGGGGATCGAGGTCGATCCGGCGCATATCGTCGTGACTTCGGGCGCGACGGAGGCGCTGGCCGCGAGCATGCTGGCGCTGGTGTCGCCGGGCGACGAGGTGGTGCTGATCCAGCCGCTCTACGATGCCTATCTGCCGCTGGTGAAGCGCGCCGGCGGGGTGCCGAAGCTGGTGCGGCTGACCCCGCCGGACTGGCAGATCACCGAAGCAGCGCTGGCCGAGGCGTTCACCGAGCGGACGCGGCTCGTCATCCTCAACAATCCGCACAATCCCACGGCGCGGATGTTCGACGCGGAGGAATTGGGGCTGATCGCCGCAGCCTGCGTGAAGGCGGATGCGATCGCATTGGCCGACGAGGTGTGGGAGCATGTCGCGTTCGATGGACGCCGGCATGTCCCACTGTCGTCGCTGCCCGGCATGGCCGAGCGAACCGTGAAGGTCGGATCGGCGGGCAAGATCTTCTCGCTGACCGGCTGGAAAGTGGGCTGGGCGGTGGCACCGCCGCCGTTGATCGACGCCGTTGCTCGCGCCCATCAATTCGTCACCTTCACGACGCCGCCCAATCTGCAGAGCGCGGTCGCCTGGGGGCTGGGAAAGGGCGACGATTATTATGCCGCGATGCGCGCCGGCTTCGCCGAGGGACGCGACCGGCTGCGCGCGGGGCTGGAAGCGGCGGGCTTCGCGGTGCTGACGGCGGAAGGCAGCTATTTCCTCACCGTCGATCTCGCCGCGTCCGGCATCGACGCCGACGACACGACCTTCTGCGAGCGGGCAGTGCGCGAGGCGGGGGTGGCGGCGATTCCTTTGTCCGCCTTCTACGCGGAAAATCCGGTGCGCAACGTGATCCGCCTGTGCTTCGCCAAGCGGCCGGACGTGCTGGCCGAGGGCATCGCGCGGCTCAAGACCGTGCGCGGCCTGTATCGCGGCCAGACGATCTAGCGTTTCGTCCGCATGGCCCCGATCGCCGGATCGCAGGGCGCGGAAGTTGACGAACCTGACGCCACGTCGGGGACGAGTCGCCCCCGGCCAAGGATGTTCGAGACGCAATGAAAGGAGAAGAGGACGCAAGGGGCCGAAAATCATGGTCGCTCCAAGTCGCCACGATTCTGACAGAGCAAATCCTACATTCCAAGGGCGGACCCGATATCGGTTGCGATCATTGACCTTGCGCCTTCGCCTCACGCCCCATCGACCCGGCGATCCAGGCGCCGACGACGAGCTGGATGGCGTGGAAGATCATGATCGGCACGATCACGATCCCCGCCATCGGGCCGGGAAACAGGATGCGCGCCATCGGCACGCCGCTCACCAGCCCCTTCACCGAGCCGCAGAACAGGATCGCCGCGCGGTCCTCATGTGTGAAGCCGCCCCAGCGGCCCACCGCCCAGGCCAGCGCGAGGACGAAGATGAGCAGGGCGGCGAGCAGCGCCGACAGCACGGCGATCTCGCCCGGCGGGATGCGGCTCCACACGCCCTCGACCGTCGCGGCGGAAAAGGCGCCGTAGACGGCGAGCAGGATCGTGCCCTTGTCGACGATGGTCGTCAGCCGGGGCTTTCCTTCGATTCGCGGCGCGACGAACGGCCGCAGCGCGTGGCCGAGCAGGAAGGGGAGGAAGAGCAAAGCGACGATCCGCCAGATGCCGCCCAAGGCGATCTCGCTCCCCTCCGCCTGCAGCATCGCCGCGACCAGGAAGGGGGTCAGGAACACGCCGAGCAGGTTGGAAAAGGCCGCCGCCGCGACCGCCCCGGCGACATTGCCGCGCGCGATCGAGGTATAGGCGATCGAGGTCTGCACGGTGGAGGGCAGGGCGCAGAGATAGAGGATGCCGGTCCACAATTCCGGCGACAGCAGGCCGGGAAAGGCGCGCGCCAGAGCGATGCCGATCGCCGGGAAGGCGATGAAGGTGAGCGCCAGGATGGCGAGATGCAGCCGCCAGCCGGTGACGCCCGCGATCAGCGCCTCGCGCGGCAGGCGCGCGCCGTGCAGGAAGAAGAGCGAGAAGATCGCCGCATAGGTGACCCAGTCGAGCGCCCCGGCCCCATGTCCCGCGACGGGTAGCAGCGCCGCGAGCGCGACCGCCGCGATCAGCCAGAGGATGAACCGGTCTGGGAGGATGCGATCGAGCACGGGGACGGGTTAGGCGGCTTCGGCGCGAGGAGGCAAGCCATGTGTGTTTGACTCAATTCGATAAATAGCTAAATATCGAATCATGAGCAGCGTGTTCAAAGCCCTCGCCGATCCGACCCGCCGTCGGGTGCTGGCCTTGCTGCGCGAACGGCCGATGAGCGCGGGCGAACTGGCGGACCGGTTCGACGTCTCCAAGCCGACCATGTCGGCCCATTTCGCGGTGCTGCGCGAGGCGGGCCTGATCGATGCCAGCAAGCACGGCAAGTCGATCATCTACCGCCTGCGGATGTCGGTGCTGGAGGAGGCGCTGATGGAGCTCGCCCAAGCCGTCGGGCTCGACATGGCGCGCGGCGAGGCCGCGTCCGCCGGGGAAAAGAAGGAAAAGGAAGAAGAAGCATGACGCAGAGACAAAGAGAGCTCGCCTACGCGCTGGCCGGCGCCGCCTTGCTCATCGCCCTCCCGCTCCTGGGAGCGGCGGACGTTCTGGACGCGGGGCTGGGGCAACGCCTGTCCGGCGTGGCGATCGGGCTGATCCTTGCCGCCTACGGCAATATCGCCCCGAAGCAACTGGTCCGTTACGATCCGGAGTCCCCGCGGCCGGCGCGCAAGCAGGCGTTCATCCGCTTTTCCGGCCGGGTCTTCGTGATCGCCGGCCTCGCCCACGCTTTGGTCTGGGCGCTCGCGCCGATCGACCGGGCGACGCTCCTCTCGATGATCCCCGTCGCGGCCGGCCTGATTCTGGTCGGCCTGCGCTGCGCGTCGTCGAGATCGGCGTCCGGCAATGCATGAGGAGAAGAACATGACGCTTTTCGTCCGGATACCGCCCCGCATTCTCGCGATGATCGGCCTCGTTCTCGCCGTCTTACTGCTGACGCCCGCCGCCCGCGCCGAGCAGGGCTGGACCGGCGACTGGCACGGCACCCTGGCGATCCCGGGTGGCGAATTGCGCTTGCTGCTGACGATCAGCCAAAGCGACGACGGCGCGCTCGCCGCCGAGCTGGAGAGCCTGGATCAGGCCCCGGGACAGAAAATCCCGGTTTCGCCGATCGCGATCGCCGACGGGCGGCTGACCTTCTCGATTCCCGCGATCGGCGCGCGCTACGAGGGACACTGGCAGCCCGACCGCCAGATCTTCTCCGGCACGTTCAGCCAGGGCGGCGGGCTGCCGCTCGATTTCGCCCGCGGCGCCGGGGAGTCGCGGCCGGTCATCGAGGGGCTGGACGGCGCATGGCGGGGCGTCGTCAACCGCAACGGCGTCGATCTGCGGCTGATCGTGCGCATCGCCACCGGCCCGGGCGGCACGATCGCCGCGTTCGATGCGCCCGACATGATGGCGATGGGCCTGCCGGTGACCGGCCTGACCCGCGAGGGGCGGGACGTGGCCTTCACCGTGCCGGCGTCGGGCGCGAGCTTCCAGGGCATATTGTCGGGGGACGGTGCGCGCATCGCCGGCACCTGGCGCCTCCCGGGCTACCCCGATACCGCGCTGGCCTTCGCGCGCGATGCCGCGCCGACCGGGCCGCGCGCGCGGCCGCAATTGCCCCAGCCGCCTTTCCCCTATCGCACCGAGGAGGCGCGTTTCGACAATCCGCGCGCGCCGGGCGTGACGCTGGCCGGGACGCTGACCGTGCCGGAAGGGGAAGGGCCGTTCCCGGCCGCGATCCTGATCTCCGGCTCCGGCCCGCAGGACCGCGACGAGACGGTGTTCGGCCACAAGCCCTTCGCCGTGCTCGCCGACCATCTGACGCGCGCCGGCATCGCCGTGCTTCGCTACGACGATCGCGGCGCCGGCCAGTCGACCGGCAGCCATGCCGGCGCCACTTCGGCCGATTTCGCCACCGATGCCGATGCCGCCTTTTCCTGGCTCGCCGACAGACCGGAGATCGACGCGCGCGGGGTCGGCTTCGTCGGCCACAGCGAGGGTGGCCTGATCGGGCCGCTGGCGGCGCTCGACAATGACCGCGTCGCGTTCCTGGTGCTGATGGCCGGGCCGGGGACCGATACCGCCACGCTCATGGAATCGCAGCGCCGCGCGATCGGCGTCTCGGTGGGGATGAGCGCGGCCGATCTCGACCGCTCCGAGCCGATCCAGCGCCGCTATTTCGCGATCGCGGCCGGCGATCTCGACGAGACGGCGGCCGTGGCCGCCCTGGAGGCCGCGCTGACCGGCGACGCGCTGGCGGGGGCGGGCATCCCGGCGGCGCAGCGCGACGGCATGGTCCAGCGCATGCGCGATCCCTGGTTCCGCTTCTTCGCCCGCCACGATCCGGCCTCGGTGCTGGCGCGGATGAGGATGCCGGTGCTGGCGATCAACGGCGCGCTCGACCGGCAGGTGCCGGCTGCGGAGAATCTCGCCGGCATCCGCGCCGCGACGACCGGCAATCCCGATGTCACGATCGTCGAGCTGCCCGGCCTCAACCATATGTTCCAGACCGCCCGCACCGGCGGGATCGGCGAGTATGCCGATATCGAGGAGACGATGGCGCCGGGGGCGATGGAGACGATCACCGACTGGATCAACGCGCGCTTCCCGGCTGGCGGGCACTGAACGCTCAGTCGCCGCGCAGGCTCTTGTCCTCGCGGTAACGCGTTTCGATGAAGCGGCTCTGGGTCTGGAAGCTGAGATGGCGGTCGCTGCTGGCGCGGTCGAGGAGATGGTCGAGCTCGCCGGCGACGATGTCGAGGCTTTCGCCGAAGCGCTTGCTGCTTTCCGAGCCCGGCGCGCGAGTGCTGGCGGGCAGCTCCAGATAGGTATCGACCAGCCGCGGCAGATGCTCGCCGATCAGCCGCCGCGCGTCGCCGCCGACCGGGGAGCCGGGGTCGAGCATGGCGAGATCGGGCTGCAGCTCGGCGAGGCGGGTCAGGATGCGGTCGGCGGCGGGCAAGGCGCGGCCGGGCAGCTCGCGGCGCCGGTCGAGCAGCCCTTCCTCGGCGCGCGCGGCCAGCGTGCCGAGATCGATCGGGCGGCGCGGATCGCTTTGCCGGCGCGTCCGGCGGCTCGGCCAGAAGAGGCTGATCAGCGCGAACAGGAAGATGGTCGGCAGCGCGACGATCCAGGTCAGCAGCGGCACCGCGGCGAACAGACTCCAGGCGATCAGCAGGCCGACCAGAGCGACGAAGATCAGCCCGGCGCGGCGGGTGCGGCGGAGCGCTTCTTCCCAGGCGCGCCGGGCCTTGCGCTTCTTCGCCTCGCGCGCGGCGGACGAGCCGAGGCTGCGGCGCAGGAAATCCTCGGTGTCGTAGAGGATTCGTTCCAGCTCGAACGCCATGCTCATTCGCTCTTGATGCCGCCGTCTTCCTTGTAGCGGCTTTCGAGGAAACGGCCCTGCGTCTCGAACGCGTCGAGATCCTCGCGGGCGAGCTTGCGGCCGAGATCGTCAAGGGCGACGCGCGCGGCGTCGAGCCCCTGGACGAGCCGCTCGTCCACCGTCAGACCTTCTCCGTCGCGGTCGCGGCGATACTGCGCGGGGACGCGCTCGTAGCGTTCGATCAGTTCGGGCAGATGGCGACCCATCAGCCGGCGCGCGTCCTGCGCCAGCGGATCGAGCGTCGCGGTCTCGGCGAGCCGGTTCTCCAGCAGCGGAAGCTGCGCGCTGATCGCGTCGAGCCGGCTGGCGGCGGGCGCGGGGAGGGCGGCGCGCTTGCGGCCGAGCAGGCTGTCGAGCCGCTGCACCACCGCCTTGTTCGGCATCGAATCCTTATATTCGACGATCGGCCGCTCGCCCGACCAGAGCGAGAAGACGATCACGGCCAGGAACATCAGCGCCATGACGATGAAGACGCCGGTGATGCCGATGCCGTTCAGCACGATCCCGGCGACGATCGCGCCGAGCAGCACCACGCCGAGCGCGATGCCGACATTGGTGGCGCGCCGGGCGACCTGGCTGGCATAATGGCGGGTCCGCGCGCGATCGGCGGCGCGGTCCGCCGCCGTGCGCGAGGATGCGGTGCGGTCGATCCGCCCCATCACTTCCTCGAAGCGGGCGATCGCCTGATCGACGCTGCGCGGATGGTCCGGCATGGGCGGCGCGCTCCCTTCAGCCCTCGAGCGCGGTCAGCGGGGATTCGCTGGGGCCGGAGAGCTGGTTCTGCGCCACCCCCTCGGCGCGGGCGATATAGCCGCGGCTCTTCTCGACCTCCTTGCCCAAAGTCTCGACCGTCTGCTTCATCGTGCCGAGCGCCTCGATTTTGAATTTGTCGATCGTGTCCATCGTGTCGTAGATGTTCTGGAAGGCGCGCTGCAGCGTCTCCAGCGGGATGGTCGAGCTCGCCGCCTGGCGGTGGATCTCTCCCGACTGATGCTTCAGAAGGTCGCCGGTGCTCTCGATCATGTTGGCCGTCGTGGTGTTGAGCGCGGTGATCTGCTCCAGCACCAGCTTCTGGTTGGTCAGGGCCTGGGCGACGGTGACGGCGGTGCGCAGCGCCGCGACGGTGGTGGTGGACGCGCGATCGACGCCTTTCACCAGCTCGACATTGTTCTTCTTGACCAGATCGAGCGCCAGGTAGCCCTGCACCGTCACCGCCATCTGGGTGAGCAGATCGGTGGTGCGCTGGCGGGTGTAGAAGAGCGCGGTCTCGCGGATCGCCTTGGCCTTGGCCGGCTCGGTGGCGTCGAGCTCCGCCGCCGTGTCCTCCAGCTTCTGGTCGAGCGCCTTGGAGATGTGGATCATCTGCTCCAGCTTGCCCATCGTCTTCCACATGTTCGCGCGCTCGACGTCGATCGCGGCATTGTCCATGAGGAGCTCGTCCTTGCCGCTGGCGAGCGCGGCGAGGATCGACGAGATATGGGTCTGCGCCGACTGATATTTCATGAAATAGCCGCGCAGCGAATTGCCCCAGGGGATGATGCCGAACAGCTTGCGCGGCTTCACGCCCCGGCCGGGATCGAGGCCCTCGACGGTCTTCCTGAGCTCGGTGAGGTTGGCGCCGATGCCGGTGTCCTTGTCGATCGCCTTCACCGGCCGGTCGAGGAAGCGGTTGGAATGGCCGGCGGCTTCCGCGATCTCCTTGCGGCCCATCGTGGTCAATTGATCGACCTTCTTGCCGAAATCGGGCGAATTGGCGTCGAGCGCGACCAGGTCGGCGACGAACTTGTCGACCCGCTCCTCGAGCTGGCTCTTCTGGTCGTCCTTCAGCGGGACGAGGCCGGCCGCCTGCTCGGGCTGCAGCGACTGGAGCGGCTGGGGCGGATCGAGCGTCAGCGTCGGCGCGCCTTCGGTCCCGGTCTGCGTTTCGGTCTGCGTGGCCATGCTTCGTCCCCGTTCCTTGCGGTTTCGAGCGAGATTGGGGCTTCGCGGGGCCGAGCGCAAGGGACAACGTGTCTTATTTCGATAAGTCACCCGGGTCTGCTGTCAAGCTGAACGCCGCCTAACCCATCGATTCAGAACCGGCTCAGCCCAACAGGCGTAGAACTCGAATCAGACGCGGATGTCTGTTTCCCGCGCAGGACTCGAAGGGAGTTTGTCATGCGTACCCTTGTTCTTGGCACCGCTGCCGCCCTCATGGCGGTTCCGGCCGTCACCGTTCCTACCATCGGCGCGACGGCGGAGGCGCAGAGCCGTTACGATCGTTACGACCGCTACGATCGCCGCGACTATCGCGACCGGCGCGCCTATGCCCGCTATTACGACCAGCGCGGCTATTATCACGGGCCGACCTGGCGCGGGCGCGACGGGCGCTATCATTGCCGCCGCAGCGACGGCACGACCGGCCTGATCATCGGCGGCGCGGCGGGCGCACTGGCCGGCCGGGCGATCGACGGCGGCCGCGACCGCACCGCCGGCACGATCATCGGCGCCGTCGTCGGCGGCCTGATCGGCCGCGAGATCGACCGCGATGGCGGCCGCCGCTGCCGCTAATCCGGCGACAAGCCCTTCGCATTCGGCGTGACCCCTCGCCGGATCGGAGCACAGGACGCCCCGACCTTCCCCCAGGCCGGGGCGTCTCCTATGAAGGGCCTCGTCCGGATTACGACGGAGGTTCAAGCGGATGCGAAGGCTAGCGATGATGGGGATCACTGTGCTGGCGCTGGCCGGCGTTGCGGCCTGCAACGGCGCACAGTCACCCGTTGCCTCGAACGAGACCGACGCGGTGGAGGGCGACGACAGCGTCGCCGGCACGATCCGCACGCGCCAGGCGCATTACAAAGAGATGGCGCGCCTTTCCAAAGCGATCGGCGATCAGCTCAAGGCGCGCAATCCGGCCGTCGGGGAAATCCAGGGCAATGCGCGCCGCCTTGCCGACCTCGCGCCGCAAATCCTGACCTGGTTTCCCGCCGGCAGCGGCCCGGAATCAGGAATAAGGACCCGAGCCCGGCCCGAAATCTGGACGGACCAGGAAGGTTTCGGCGAGGCCGCCGCGCGTTTCGTCGCGACCAGCCAGGAGTTCAGCACGATCGCCGGCGGGGGCGACCTCGATGCGATTCGCACCTTGCAACCCGATCTGGGACCGGCCTGCCGCAACTGTCACGATCGCTTTCGGGCGCCGGAACAGGAATGAAGCGTGTCGTCCATATCCCGATCTGGGATTTGCCGACCCGCATTTTCCACTGGTCGATCGTTCCGCTGATCCCGTTCCTGTGGTGGAGCGCACAGGAAGGCCGGATGGATCTGCACATCCCCGCCGGGATCGCGATGCTGGGCCTGCTCGTCTTCCGGCTGCTCTGGGGCGTGACCGGCGGCTCGACCGCGCGTTTCGCCGGTTTCATCAAGGGACCGCGCGCGCTGCGCGACCAGATTGCCGGGCGCGGCGCACCGTCTGCCGGGCATAGTCCGCTTGGCGCGCTCAGCGTGATCGCGATGCTGGCTGTGCTCGCCGCCCAGGTCGGGCTCGGCCTGTTCGCGGTGGACGAGGACGGGCTGGCCTCCGGTCCGCTTGCGCATTTCGTGAGCTATGATGCGTCGGAGCGGCTTACCGAACTGCACCACGATCTGTTCGATGTCCTGCTCGTGCTGATCGCGCTGCATGTGGCGGCAATCCTCTTCTACCTGATCGTCCGCCGCCGCAATCTGGTGCGCGCCATGCTGCTCGGCAAAGGAGATGCACCTGCGGACGCGGTGCCGATGCGACCCGCTCCCGTCTGGCGATTCTGGGCGGCCGCGGCTGTCGCGGCGGCTGTCGCGATCCAAACCGGCATGCTGACCTAGGCAGCGCGCGGCCAGTCCCCTAGCGCCGCGCGATGCCGCCGACGGCATCGTGCCGTGGAATCGCGGCCGCGATGCCGGGCGCGGTGCTTTCCCGGTGCATCATTTCGGCCAGTGCCCGCGCAGCGCATGCCAGCGAGCCATCGAAATAGTCGCGACTGATGCGGCGCAAGGCCGCTTCGCGCGCGAGGCGGCAGGGGCGCACCGCGCTATAGAGAAATTTCCGCCCGACCTTGTGTCGCCGGATCATGCCCTTCGCCGCGATCCGCTGCAGCATGGAGCGCACCGCGGCATTGCTGAGCGGATCGGAGAGCGCCCGGCAGATGTCGTCGGCGCTCGCCTCGCCTTTCGCATAGATGATCTCCGCGACCTCGCGCTCCCGCCTGGGCAATCGGTGAATCATGTTCGGCTCCGACCAATTCCGGAGGCGAGGGTAGGAGGATCATGCCGGTTCCGGCATGATCGCTGTTGCGAAAGGGCTGATCGATCTTGCGAATTCGCAAGGCAATCCTGCTACATTTGTAGCCAGTCATGCGCGGTTCATATTCGCGCCGGCAAGGTGATGTATCGAAATAACACACAGGTTAAAATGTCGAGCTCTTTCACGATCATGGATCAACATCTCGAGGCGCCTCGTACGCCGAGCGATGTCGGCAAGCTCGTGCTGTCGCGACTCAAGGGCGGCAGCTCGCCGCTTGGCGCGAGGAATCCGTCGCTGAAGATCGTGCTGGAAGGCGAGTGCCGCTACGAGGTGGACGGGGCGATGCTGCGGGTGCGGCCGGGCCAGTTCCTCTATCTGGACAGCGGGGCCAATTGCATCGCTTCCCATCGCGGCGACATGACGGGGATGTGCGTGATCCTGCCCGCGCGCGGGGAGCCCGGGGTCGCGGGAAGCGGCCATGCGCATCTGCTTGGGCGCTCGCTCGTCCTGTCGACCCGCACCAGCGGCATGGGCCGCGTGCTGGAGGAATATGGCCGCCGGATCGCGCGCGATCCGCGGCTTGGCCATCGCCTCGCCGACAATCTGGTGCGCACCGTCACCGCCGCGATCGAAAGCCCCCTGCACGAGAGCCAGGCCGCGATGGCCCGGCTGACCGCCGTGAAGGTGTCCACCCGACGGACTTTGTTCCAGCGGCTGGAACGTGCCCGCGGCCATCTTCACGAGAATGACGACCGCAGCGTGGCGCTGGGCGAACTGGCCTCCGTCGCCGGCCTCTCGCAATTCCACCTTGCCCGTTATTTCAAACTGGCCTTCGGCGAGGCGCCGATCGCCTATCACCGCAAGCTGCGGCTGGAGCGCGCCGCGACGCTGCTGATCTCGGACAATCACTCGCTGATCGAGATCGCGGATCTGACCGGTTATTCCGACGAGGTCGCGCTCAGCCACGCCTTCCGTCGCCATTACGGCAAGCCGCCCCAGCTCTGGGCGACGGAACGCCGCCGGGGCTGAGGCCTCAGACCGGGATTTCAGTGGTGTACTTCACCTGGCGCAGCGCGAAATTGCTGGCGGCGTTGGCGACGCTGGGATGGGCGAGCACGCCCTGGCGGATGAAGCGGTCGTAATCGGCCACGTCCTTGACCGCGATGCGCAGCAGATAGTCCCACTCCCCCGACATGGCATAGCATTCGACGATCTCCTCGCGCCCGGCGATGAACCGTTCGAACTCGTCGCGCGCGTCCATCGTCTGGCGGGTCATCCGCACCTGGCACATCACATTGACGCTGCGCCCCAGCCGCTCCGCGCTGGCGAGGCGAACGGAGGGGCCGAGCACCTGCTCCTTCTCGAGATTGCGCACCCGGCGCCAGACCGAGGCGGCCGAGGCGCCGACCGTCTCGGCCAGGGCGGCGTGGCTGAGGCTCGCATCGCGCTGAAGCGCGCGAACGATGCGGCGGTCCACCGCATCCATGTGAAATTCTTCCATCATAAAACTGCATTATCATGAAATGAACATTTCATACAATCGCGCTTTCGCATCAAATTTGACAAGCCTTTGCGCGCTCCTCCGGCTAGGTTAGACCGCTGGCCATGGAGGCGTGCATGGAACAGGGGGTCATGGTGGGCGAACGGCCGACATTGCTGAGCCGGCTGGAGGAACAGCCGGCCGACGCGCTGCTTGCGCTGATCGCGCTCGCCAGGGCCGATCCGCGCCCGGGCAAGATCGACGTCGGCGTCGGCGTCTATCGCGACAGCGCCGGCGGCACGCCGATCCTGCGCGCGGTCAAGGCGGCCGAGCGCATCCTGTGGGAAACGCAGGACACCAAATCCTATCTGGGCTCGCAGGGCGATCCGCGCTTCGTCGAGCTGATCAAGCCGATCGTGTTCGGCGCGGACGCGGTGGGCGACGAGCGCATCGTCGGCGTGCAGACGCCGGGCGGCTGCGGCGCGCTGCGGCTGGGCGCCGATTTGATCGTCAAGGCCGATCCATCGGCGCGCATCCTGGTCGGCACGCCGACCTGGCCCAATCACGAGCCGCTGATCGGTGCCGCCGGCGTCGCGATGGTCGATTATCCCTATTACGACAAGGCGGCGACCAGCATCCTGTTCGACGCGATGGCCGACGCGCTTAATGGCGCGAAGGCGGGCGATCTCGTCCTGCTGCACGGCTGCTGCCACAATCCGACCGGCGCTGACCTCGATCTCGATCAGTGGAAAGCGGTCGCCGACATCGTCGCCAGGCGCGGGCTGATCCCCTTCATCGACATCGCCTATCAGGGGCTGGGCGACGGGCTGGAGGCCGACGCGGCGGGCACGAGACTGGTCGTCGAGGCCGCCGAGCAGGCGATCGTGGCGCAGAGCTGCGACAAGAATTTCGGCTGCTACCGCGACCGGCTCGGTAGCCTGTTCGTGAAGATGCCGACCGCGGCGGGCGCGCAGAAGGTGCTGGGCAATCTGCTCGGCCTGGCGCGGACCATGTGGTCGATGCCGCCCGATCATATGGCGGCGGCGGTGCGGATCATCCTCGATGACGCCGACCTCGCCGCCGACTGGCGCGCGCAGCTCGTCGAGATGGGTGCGCGCATCCGCTCGCTGCGCGACCGGCTCGCCGCCTTCGATCCGCGCCTGGCCTATATCGCCGGGCAGAAGGGCATGTTCTCGATGCTGCCCATCTCGCCGCAGCAGGTGCTGAACCTGCGCGAGAAGCACGGCATCTACATGGCCGGCTCCGGCCGCTTCAACGTCGTGGGGCTGTCGGACGGCAATGTCGATCATTTCGCCGCCGCGGTCGTCGGGGAGCTCGATGGCTGAGGCCCTCGCCAGTCGCAAACCGCCGGGCCGGGCCAATGCGCCCGACCCCGCCTTCGACTGGCGGCGCATCGCGCATCTCGTCCAGGTCAGCCGGGCGATGGATCGGCTCGAGGAGGAGCGGCTCGTCCCGGAGCGCAAGGTCCTCTACCAGTTCAGCGCGCGCGGGCACGACATGGCGCAGGTCATGCTGGGCAGCCGCCTGTCCCACGCCCATGACGGCGCCTGCGGCTATTACCGCTCGCGCCCGCTGCTGCTCTCGCTCGGCGTGCCGCTCGCCGACGCATTGGGCTCCGGCATGGGCCGGGAAGGGGGCTATTCGGACGGCCGCGACATCGGCGTGGTGTTCAACTATCCGAACCCGAACGGCTGCCCGGCCTTGCCGATGTGCGGCGGGGTCGGCGCGCAATATACGCCGACCGCCGGCTGGGCGCAGGCGATCACCTATTATCGCGACGTGCTGGGCGATCCGGCCTATCGGGGCGCGATCGCGGTGGTGCTGGGCGGCGACGCCTCCTGCGCCACCAACGGTTTCTGGGCGGCGCTCACCATCGCCACGACGCAGAAGCTGCCGATGCTCTTCTATGTCGAGGACAATCAATACGGCATTTCGGTGCCGTCCACCTTCCAGACGCCGGGCGGCGACATCGCGCGCAATCTTGGCAGCTTCCGGAATCTGAAGATCGTCTCCGGCGACGGCACCGAGCCGGCCGAGGCGGCGCGGCTGATCGCCGAGGCGAGCGAGCATGTGCGGAACGGGCAGGGGCCGGCCTTGTTGCGCCTTACCGTGCCGCGCCTGCAGGGGCACAGTTTCCAGGACACGCAGACCTACAAGGACGAGGATTTCGTGAAGTCCGAATGGGCACGCGATCCGCTGCCGAAGCTGAAGTCGTACCTCGTCGGATCGGTGATGGACGAGGCCGAATGGGACGCGATCGCCGCCGCCGCCGAAGCCGAGGTGGGCAAGGCGCGAGATGAGGCGGAGGCGCGCGGCGTCTCCGATCCGGAAAGCGTCACCTCCCACGTCTTCTTCGAAGGCGACATGCAGCTTATGGGCGGGCAATGGGCGCATGGCTACCAGCCGCCAGAGGCGACGGACGCCCCCCGGCCGGAGGGCCAGCGCATCAACATGGTGACGGCGATCCGCCGCACGCTCGATCAGGAGCTGGCGGCCAACCCGCGCATGCTGCTGTTCGGCGAGGATATCGGGCCGAAGGGCGGCGTCCATGCGGTGACGCTCGGCCTGCAGGACAAATATGGCGCGGCGCGGGTGTTCGACACCAGCCTCAGCGAGGAGGGGATCATCGGCCGCGCCGTCGGCCTGGCGCTGGCCGGGCTGCTGCCGGTGCCCGAAATCCAGTTCCGCAAATATGCCGAGCCGGCGCTGGAGCAGATCAACGATTGCGGCACGATGCGCTGGCGCACCCACAACCGCTTCGCCGCGCCGATGGTGCTGCGCATGCCGGTCGGCTTCTTCAAATGCGGCGATCCCTGGCACAGCCAGACCAACGAGGTGCAGTTCGTCCACAATCCCGGCTGGCGCGTCGCGGCGCCGAGCAATGCCGAGGACGCGGTGGGCCTGCTGCGCGCGGCGCTGCGCGGCAACGATCCCACCGTCTTCTTCGAGCATCGCGCGATGCTGGACGATGTGTGGGCGCGCCGGCCCTGGCCGGGCGACGATTTCGTCCTGCCCTTCGGCAAGGCGCGGAAGACGCGCGAGGGCGATGCGATCACGATCGTCACCTGGGGCGCGATGGTGCCGCGCTGCGAGGAAGCGGCGAAGCATGTGTCGGCGGACGTCATCGACCTGCGCACGCTTATGCCGTGGGACAGGGAGATGGTGCTGGAATCGGTCGCGCGCACCCGCCGCTGCCTGATCGTGCACGAGGATCTGCGCACCGGCGGCTTCGGCGCGGAGATCGCTGCCGTGGTCGCCGACGAGGCTTTCCTCGACCTCGACGCGCCGGTCGCCCGCGTGACGATGCCGGACATTCCGAGCCCCCACAATCCGGCTTTGCTGGAATGGGCGGTGCCCTCGGTCGATCGCATCCGCGCCAAGATCGACGAGCTGGTGGGTTTCTAGGCCATGATCGACGTGCTGATGCCGATGGAGCAGGAAGGCACCAAGGCGGTCGTGCGCGCCTGGCTGAAGCAGGTGGGCGAGCGGGTCGAGGAGAACGACCCGCTGGTCGAGCTGGAGACCGACAAGGTCGCGATGGAGGTCCCCGCGCCGGCCTCCGGCGTGCTGGCCGAGATCGTGCTGGCGGGCGATGCCGAGGCGGTGCCGGGGGCGGTGCTGGGGCGGATCGATCCGGGCGGTGACGTTTCAATCGAAGCGCAACAACCTCCGTTCGGGCTGAGCCTGTCGAAACCCCATTCTTCTCTTTCGGCTGTGGAAGCAAAAGGCAGGGCTTCGACAGGCTCAGCCCGAACGGGTGGTGGGGAAACGCGCCTCTCCCCCTCGGTGAAGCGCGCGCTGCGCCAGCATAAGCTCGAACCCTCGGCGATCGAAGGCACGGGCCGCGACGGGCGGATCACCCGCGCCGACGTGGACCGTGCCGTCGAGGGCGGCGTCAAGGTGCCGGTCGAGGGCGTCGTCCCGGCCGCCACGGGAGATATCCGCTCCCATTTCGTGCCGCACGACCGGATGCGCCTCGCCATCGCGCGCAACATGCAGCGTTCGCTGCAGGAGGCGCCGCATGTGACGGCGGTGTTCGAGGCGGATTTCAGCGCCATCGCCGCCCACCGCGCCGCGCACAAGCACGCCTGGGCGAAGAAGGGCGTGAAGCTGACCTACACCGCCTATCTGGTCGCCGCCGCGGCCGAGGCGATGAAGGTCGCGCCGGCGATCAACAGCCGCTGGCACGACGACCGGCTGGAGCTGTACGACGACATCGATATCGGCGTCGGCACGGCTTTGGGCGACAAGGGGCTGATCGTTCCGGTGCTGCGCAAGGTGCAGCAGCTCAACCTGAAAGGCATCGCCGCCGGGCTGGATGTGCTGGTCGAGAAGGCGCGCAAGGAGAAGCTCACCGCCGCCGATGTGAAGGGCGGCACCTTCACCATCTCCAATCACGGCGTTTCCGGCTCGCTCTTCGCCGCGCCGATCATCCTCAACGGGCCGCAATCGGCGATCCTGGGCGTCGGCAAGCTGGAGAAGCGCGTCGTGGTGCGCGAGGTCGGCGGGGTGGACGCAATCCAGATCCGGCCGATGGCTTATGTCAGCCTCACCATCGACCATCGCGTGGTGGACGGCCACCAGACCAACGCCTGGCTCAGCCGCTTCGTCGAGCTGCTGGAGGGCTGGCCGATCGACTAGCGGCGGACGGTGCGCCCGTCGGTTTCCAGCAGAACGCTGAACGCGAGGGCGGCGAAGGCCAGCGCCTTCAGCACCGCCGCGACCGCGTGTCCGCTCTCCCATTGCGCGCGCACCGCCTCGAAATCGGCCGGCACCGCGCCGCGCGGCCAGGCGGCCATGGCTTCGTTCATCGGCTGCACGGTCACGAACCACCAGGCCAGGGCAGCCGTGAGCAGCAATGCCGCGGCGAGCGACATCGTCATCACGGGCCCGCGCCGTCGCACGAGATAGGCGACCAGGGCGGCCGCAAGCACCGCCAGCGGATCGACGATCATGGTGACGAGCCCGATCAGGGCAGCCTGGCCGCCGCCGGCCATGGCGCCGATCCACAATTCCGGCGTCCAGGCCATGCGGGGCCCAGACGCCAGCATGTAGGCGAAGGACAGGCCGAAGGTGAGTGCGGCGAGAATGAGGGCCGAAAAGCGGATGACGAACAGCATGTGCGCCTCCCCGTTGATCGCGATCAACGGCCCATCTTACGCCCGGTTCCGCGCAATGCCAAATAAGCTCAGCGCGTCTGTAGAACCTCGATCTCGTAAAGGCGCGGCCAGTTCTTGCCGGTGACGAACAGGCGGCGGCGTTCGGCGTCCCAGGCGATGCCGTTGACCACGTCGTCGGTGCGGCCGCTCGCCGCCTCGGCGTGGAGCGGGCTTAGATCGATCCAGCCTTTGACGTGACCGGTTTCCGGGTCGATCCGCGCGATCATCGTCGAGAGCCAGACATTGGCGTAGATCTCGCCGTCCACCCATTCCAGCTCGTTGAGGCGCATGACCGGCGCGCCGGCGTCGGTGACGTCGAGGCGGCGGCGCTCCGCCAGCGTTTCGGGGTCGAGGAAGCGGAGCTGGTCGGTGCCGTCGCTCATGATGATGTCGCGGCCGTTCTGGGTCAGGCCCCAGCCTTCGCCGGCATAGCGCCATTCGCCGCGCCGTTCGAACGTGCGCAGGTCCCAGCGAAAGCCGATCTGGTCCTGCCAGGTGAGCGAGACGATCTCGTCGCCCCAGTTCACGATCCCCTCGCCGAACAGGTTCGACGGAATGTGGATCGACTGGAGCACCCGGCCCGTCTCCAGCTCGACCCGGCGGATCGTCGACTGACCGATATGACCGGTGCTCTCGTAGAGATGGCCGTCCAGCCAGAATAGCCCCTGCGTGAACGCGGCGCGATCGTGCGGGAAGACGTTGACGACGCGATAGCCCTGGATCGGCGCGGGCGAGGCGGCGGCGGCCTCGACCGGCGCCTGGCTCTGAGCGGCCGGCGCGGTCGCCTGCCCGCAGGCGGCGAGGGCGAGGAGGGGAAGGAACAGGAAGCGCATCGCGCCGCGATACATCAGGGCGCGTTCATCGTCATCAGTTCGTAGGTCGCGACCGGTTCGTCCTTCTGGTTGAAGATTTCGACCGCCCAGCGCACCTCGCCCTTCTCGGCATCGCGCACGCTCTTCGATTTCACGGTCAACTCCACCCGCATGGAATCACCCGGATAGAGCGGCGTCTGGAAGCGCAGCGTCTCCAGCCCGGTATTGGCGAGGACGGGGCCCGGATCGGGATCGACGAACAGGCCGGCGGCGAAGGAAAGGATCAGATAGCCGTGCGCGACGCGGCCGTCGAAGATCGGATTCGCCTTCGCCGCTTCCTCGTCCATGTGAGCGTAGAAGGTGTCGCCGGTGAAATGGGCGAAATGCTCGATATCCTCGAGCGTGACGGTGCGGCTCGCCGTCTTCAGCGTGTAGCCGATGTCGAGTTCGGAGATGCGCTTGCGGAAGGGGTGGATGTCGCCGGTCGGCTTCTCCGCGCCCGGCAGCCACTGGCCGACGATCTTCGACAGCACTTCCGGCCCGCCCTGGAGCGCGGTGCGCTGCATATAATGCTTCACGCCGCGCACGCCGCCCATCTCCTCGCCGCCGCCGGCCCGGCCGGGACCGCCATGGACGAGGACGGGGAGGGGGGAGCCGTGGCCGGTCGATTCCTTGGCGGAGGTGCGGTCGAGGATCACCATCCGGCCATGATAGGCGCCGGCGCCCAGCACGAAGTCGCGCGCCGCATCGCTGTCATGGGTGAAGAGCGACAGCGCGAGGCTGCCCATGCCGCGATTGGCAAGGGCGATGGCGTCGTCGAGATCGCGGTACGGCATCAGCGTCGAGACCGGTCCGAACGCCTCCACGTCGTGCACCGCCGCCGCGCCCCAGGGCTCGTCCGAGCGCAGCAGGATGGGGGAGATGAAGGCGCCGTCGCCCGGCACCGGATCGGCGTCGGGGTCGCCCGCGACGATCCGCGCCGACTTCGCCAGCTCCGCCACCGCTGCGCGCACCGCGTCGCGCTGGGCGAGGCTGGCCAGCGCGCCCATCTGCGTGCTTTCCTCGCGCGGATCGCCGATGCGTATTTTCGCCAGCCGGTCTGCCAGCGCCTGCTGCACCGCGTCGAGATGCGCGGCGGGTGCCATGGCGCGGCGGATGGCGGTGCATTTCTGCCCCGCCTTCGTCGTCATCTCGCGCGCGACCTCCTTCACGAACAGGTCGAATTCCGGCGTGCCGGGTCCGGCGTCCGGGCCGAGGATCGAGGCGTTGAGGCTGTCGCGCTCCGCGACGAAGCGCACGCTCTCGCGGCCGATCACCGGATGGGATTGCAGCTTCATCGCGGTCGCGGCGGAGCCGGTGAAGCTCACCACGTCCTGGCAGGTCAGCGGATCGAGCAGGTCGCCCGGAATGCCGACCAGCAGCTGGATCGCGCCCGGCGGCAGCACGCCCGCTTCGATCATGATCCGGAACGCCGCTTCGGTCAGATAGCCGGTCTGGCTGGCCGGCTTCACGATCGCCGGAACACCGGCGAGCAATGTGGGGGCGAGCTTCTCCAGCATGCCCCAGACGGGAAAGTTGAAGGCGTTGATGTGGACGGCCACGCCCTGCAATGGCGTGAAGACATGCTGGCCGACGAAGCTGCCGCCCTTGGACAGCGGCTCCATCGCCCCGTCCACCAGCACATGGCCGTTCGGCAGCTCGCGCCGGCCCTTGGACGAGAAGGAATAGAGCGTCCCCGCGCCGCCCTCGATGTCGATCCACGAATCGCTGCGCGTCGCACCGGTGGCGAAGGAAAGCTCGTACAGCTCCTCCTTTTTCGCCATGATCGCATTGCCGAGCGCCTTCAGCATATGGGCGCGCTCGTGGAAGGTCAGCTTGCGCAAGGCGGGGCCGCCGACCTTGCGGGCATGGTCCAGCATTCCGGTATAATCGAGCCCCGCCGCACCGGTCTGCGCCACCACCTCGCCGTTGACCGCGCTGCGGACTTCTTCCAGATCGCCCATGCCCGGCACCCACTGGCCGGCGGCGTAGTTCAGGAGTTTCAGCGTTTTCATTTGTCCATCCTCTCCGCCGTCATTGCGAGGAGCATAGCGACGAAGCAATCCAGCGGGCCTCGGGCGTTGTTCTGGATTGCTTCGCTTCGCTCGCAATGACGGTCTTTGATCACTTCCCCGTGAAATTCGGCTTCCGCTTTTCCATGAAGGCCGCCACGCCCTCGCGATAATCTTCGGAAAAGCCGAGCTCGCGCATCGCGTCGCGCTGGCGGTCGAGCTCCACGTCCAGAGTCTGGTGCCAGCTTTCGCGGATCATCTGCTTGATCTTCGCCAGACCCCGCGTAGGCCCGGCGGCGAAACGCTGGGCGAGCGCGTCCACTTCGGCATCGAGCTGGTCGTCCTCCACCGCCTTCCAGATCAGCCCCCATTCGGCGGCGCGTTCGGCCTCCAGCGGTTCGCCGGTCAGCGCCAGGCCCAGCGCGCGGGCCTGCCCGACCAGCCGGGGCAGCACCCAGGTGCCGCCGCTGTCGGGAATGAGGCCGATCGTGGCGAAGCTCTGAATGAACTTGGCGCTTTTCGCCGCGATCACGATGTCGCAGGCCAGCGCGATATTCGCCCCCGCGCCCGCCGCCACGCCGTTCACCCGCGCGATGACGGGGATGGGCAGCGACGTCAGCCGGCGGATCAGCGGATTGTACCTGACCTCCACCGACTCGCCGAGATCGACCGCCTCGCCCGGCGCCACCGCCCGGTCGTTCAGGTCCTGCCCCGCGCAGAAGCCGCGCCCCGCGCCGGTCAGCACCAGGGTCCGCGCGTCATCCAGCCGGCCTAGCGCGTCGGCCGCTTCCTCGTGCATCTGCACGGTGAAGCTGTTCAGCCGATCCGGACGGTTCAGCGTCAGGCGGGCGATGCCGTCCGCCAGCTTGAAGTCGATCGTTTCGTAAGCCATGGCCGCTGTTCATGAGCGCAAACGAACTGGCGGACAAGGTCGCCCGCGCGATGCTGGCGGCGGAAGGCACCGGCCCGGCCTGGGGCGTGGCGATCGAGGAAGCGCGCGAGGGCTATGCGCGCATCCGCATGACTTTGCGGGCGGACATGCTGAACGGCCATGGCATCGCCCATGGCGGCATGGTCTTCGCGCTGGCCGACACCGCCTTCGCCTATGCCTGTAACAGCCGCAACGTCCGCACCGTCGCGGCGCAGGCCTCGATCGTGTTCCTCGACGCGGCGCGCGAGGGCGAGACGCTGATCGCCGAAGCGCGCGAGGCGGCGACGGCGGGGCGCTCCGGCGTCTATCAGGTGAGCGTGCGCGGGGCTGACGGGCGCGCCATCGCGGAATTTCAGGGCTATAGCCGCACGCTTGGCGGCGAGGTGATTGCTCCTTGACCGTCATTGCGAGGAGCGTAGCGACGAAGCAATCCAGGTGGCGTAGGAAGCTGGATTGCTTCGCTGCGCTCGCAATGACGTGAAGGGAGCGATATGACCCAGGCCTATATCTGCGATGCGATCCGCACGCCTATCGGGCGCTATGGCGGCAGCCTGTCCTCGGTCCGGGCCGACGATCTGGCGGCGCATCCGATCCGGGCGCTGATCGAACGCAATCCGAAGGTGGACTGGGCGGCCGTTGAGGACGTGATCTACGGCTGCGCCAATCAGGCGGGCGAGGACAATCGCAACGTCGCGCGCATGGCGGGGCTGCTCGCCGGTCTGCCCGACACGGCGGGCGGCGTGACGCTGAACCGTTTATGCGGCTCCGGCCTCGACGCGGTGGCGATGGCGGCGCGCACGGTCCGGGCCGGGGAGGGGGACCTCCTCATCGCCGGCGGCGTCGAGAGCATGAGCCGCGCGCCCTTCGTCGTCGCCAAGGCGGCCAGCGCGTTCGATCGCAAGGCGGAGATGTACGACACCACGATCGGCTGGCGCTTCGTCAACAAGCTGATGAAGGCCGGGTTCGGCGTGGATTCGATGCCGGAGACCGCCGAGAATGTCGCCGGGGAGTTCGGCGTCAGCCGCGAGGATCAGGACAAGTTCGCCGCAGAAAGCCAGCGCCGCGCCGCCGCCGCGCAGGCCAATGGCCGGCTCGCCGCCGAGATCGCGCCGGTGTCGATCCCGCAGCGCAAGGGCGATCCCCTCGTCGTCGATCGCGACGAGCATCCGCGCGAGACCAGCGCCGAGGCGCTCGGCAAGCTGAAGCCGATCGTGAAGGAAGGCGGCACGATCACCGCCGGCAATGCGTCCGGCGTCAATGACGGTGCCGCCGCCCTGATCGTCGCTTCGGAGGAGGCCGCGAAGGCCAACGGCCTCACTCCGCGCGCCCGCATCCTCGGCGCCGCCGTCGCCGGGGTGCCGCCGCGCATCATGGGCATCGGCCCGGCGCCGGCCAGTGAGAAGCTGCTCGCCCGGCTGGGCCTGACCATCGGCGACATGGACGTGGTCGAACTGAACGAGGCCTTCGCCGCCCAGGGCCTCGCCGTGATGCGCCGCCTCGGCCTCGCCGACGACGCGCCGCACGTGAACCCGAACGGCGGCGCCATCGCGCTCGGCCACCCGCTCGGCATGTCCGGCGCCCGCCTCGCGTTGACCGCGACGGAGGAGTTGCACCGCACCGGCGGCCGCTATGCGCTGTGCACCATGTGCATCGGCGTGGGGCAGGGGATCGCGCTGGTGATCGAGCGGGTGTGATGTGCCTCTCGTCGTCATTGCGAGGAGCGTAGCGACGCGGCAACCCGGTGGGCTTCGGAGGCTGCGCTGGATTGCTTCGCTCCGCTCGCAATGACAGATTAAGCGATTCATTGACCGATCGGTCGATTAATGGTAGGAACCAAGCTCAGGAGGCTGCATGTACACCACCGAGCTGAGCAAGACGAAGCGGGTCGAGGCGATCGAGGATCCGGACAGGCTCGCCGCGTTCGAGGCGCGGGTCGCCGCGGACGAGTTCATCGAGCCGAAGGACTGGATGCCGGAGGCCTATCGGCGCACGCTGACCCGGCAGATCAGCCAGCACGCGCACAGCGAGATCGTCGGCATGCTGCCGGAGGGCAACTGGATCACGCGGGCGCCGTCGCTCAGGCGCAAGGCGATCCTGCTCGCCAAGGTGCAGGACGAGGCGGGACACGGCCTCTATCTCTATTCGGCCGCCGAGACATTGGGCACGAGCCGGGAGGAGATGATCGAGGCGCTGCATTCCGGCAAGGCCAAGTACAGCACCATCTTCAACTACCCGACGCTGACCTGGGCGGATATCGGCGCAATCGGCTGGCTGGTGGACGGCGCGGCGATCATGAACCAGGTGCCGCTCCAGCGCACCTCTTACGGCCCCTATGCCCGCGCGATGGTGCGCGTGTGCAAGGAGGAGAGCTTTCACCAGCGCCAGGGCTATGAGATCATGATGCATCTCGCCGCCGGCACGGCGGAGCAGAAGCGGATGGCGCAGGATGCGCTGAACCGCTGGTGGTGGCCCTCGCTGATGATGTTCGGCCCGACCGACGACAATAGTCCCAACACCGCCCAGTCGATGCGCTGGCGGATCAAGCGCGACACCAATGACGAGCTGCGCCAGAAATTCGTCGACATCACCAAGCCGCAGGCCGACGCGATCGGCCTTTCCGTCCCCGATCCCGATCTCAAATGGAACGAGGCGAAGGGCGGCTACGATTTCGGCGCGGTGGACTGGGAGGAATTCTACGCCGTGGTGCGCGGCGAGGGGCCGGTCGCCAAGGAGCGGATGAAGGCCCGCCGCGAGGCGTGGGAAGACGGCGCCTGGGTTCGCGAGGCCGCCGTCGCTCATGCCGAGAAGCGCGCGGCGAGGCAGGCGGCGTGAGCAAGGACTGGCCGCTCTGGGAAGTGTTCGTGCGCGCGAAGGGCGGCATGTCGCATCGGCATGTCGGCTCCGTCCACGCGCCGGATGCCGAGATAGCGCTGCGCCACGCCCGCGACACCTATACGCGGCGGCAGGAGGGGGTGAGCCTCTGGGTCATCCCGTCCGCCGCGATCGTCGCGTCCGATCCGTCGGATGACGCCGCGATGTTCGATCCCGCCGCCGACAAGGTCTATCGCCACCCGACCTTCTACGACATCCCGGATGGGATCACGCACATTTGATGGCTGGCACCGAAACTTCACCCGTTCGCCCTGAGTTTGTCGAAGGGCTGTCCTGCCTTGAGGCAGAAGAGAAGGGCAGGGCTTCGACAAGCTCAGCCCGAACGGATGCAGTGCTGTTCGACACTCTCCTGCGCCTCGGCGACGACAGCCTGATCATGGGGCAAAGGCTCGGTGAATGGTGCGGACATGCGCCCAGCGTCGAGGTCGATCTCAGCCTCGCGAACATGGGCCTCGACCTGATCGGGCAGGCGACGCATTTCCTGAACGCCGCCGGCGCCGCCGAAGGGCAGGGGCGGGACGGCGATGCGCTCGCCTTCCGGCGCGACGTGCTGGATTTCCGCAATTGCTGGCTGGTCGAACAGCCGAACGGCGATTTCGCCCAGACGATGGCGCGGCAATTCCTCTTTTCGACCTGGCAGCAATTGCTGTTCGAACGGCTGAGCGGCTCCAGCGACGAGACCATCGCCGCGATCGCCGCCAAGGCGGTGAAGGAAGTCACCTATCATGCCGAGCTGGCGGCCGAATGGGTGATCCGCCTGGGCGACGGCACCGAGGAGAGCCGGAGCCGGATGGAGGCGGGGCTCGACTGGATGTGGCGTTTCGTGCCTGAGCTGTTCGAGATGGACGAGATCGCGACCGAAGCTGCCGCGCGCGGGATCGGCGCGGACGTCAGCGCCTTCCGCGCCGATTATGACGCCCGCATCGCCGCCGTGCTGGCGGAGGCGACGCTGGAAGCGCCCAAGGACCAGCGCCCCATTTTCGGCGGCCGGCGCGGCCATCATGGCGAGCATCTCGGCCATCTGCTGGCAGTGATGCAGTTCCTGCCCCGCACCTATCCGGACGCGACATGGTAGCCGCAGTCCAAATCCGTCACCCCGGCGAAGGCCGGGGTCCAGCCCGACAGGCTGAAGGGAGTCTGGACCCCGGCCTTCGCCGGGGTGACGAAATATGGCGCGTCCTCGACTCCGTCCCAGATCCGGAAATCCCGGTCGTCTCCATCGTCGATCTCGGCATCGTCCGCGACGTCTCGCCGGACCGCGTGGTGCTGACGCCGACCTATACCGGCTGCCCCGCCACCTTCGTTATCGAGACGATGGTCCGCGCCGCGCTCGACGAAGCGGGTTTCGCCGACGTCGCGATCGAGACCACGCTGTCGCCGCCCTGGACGACCGACTGGATCAGCGAGGCGGGCAGGGCCAAGCTCAAGGCCTATGGCATCGCGCCGCCCGTGCCCGCCGGCACGCGCGCGGTCGAATGCCCGCAATGCGGCTCCACCCAGACCGAGGAGGTCAGCCGCTTCGGCTCCACCCCCTGCAAGGCCCTGTGGCGCTGCCGCGCCTGCCTGGAGCCGTTCGACCTGTTCAAGTGCCATTGAGATGAGCGCCGGTTTCCACAAACTCACCATCGCCGATGTGATCGACGAGACGGCGGACGCCCGTTCGATCCGTTTCGCCATTCCCGAGGCGCTGCGCGACGCCTTCAAATTCAAGCCCGGCCAGCATTTGACGCTGAAAGCTCAGATTTCAGGTGAAGAATTGCGCCGCAACTATTCGCTCTGCGTCGCGCCGCAGGACGGCTGCGTGACCGTTACGGTCAAGCGGATCGCGGGCGGCGCCTTCTCCAACTGGGCGAACGACAATCTGAAGCCCGGTGACAGGCTCGACGTGATGCCGCCGCATGGCAGCTTCACCTGGGAGTTCGATCCTGCGGCGGCCAATCATTATGTCGGCTTCGCCGGCGGCTCCGGCATCACCCCGGTCATGTCGCTGCTGAAGACCGCGCTGCTGACCGAGCCGGAGAGCCGTTTCACCCTTTTCTACGGCAATCGCGACAGCGGCTCGATCATCTTCCTGGAAGCGCTGGCACAGCTCAAGAACCGTTTCATGGACCGGCTGCAAGTCCATCATTTCCTTGCCGAAGAGGCGGAGGATATCGATCTGTTCAACGGCATGCTCGATCGCGCCAAATGCGACGAGATCCTGAGCACGCTGATCGCTCCGGAAGATGCCGCCGCCTTCTTCATCTGCGGCCCCGGCCCGATGATGGACGCCGCCGAGCAGGCACTGCTGGCGAAGGGCGTGGAGAAAGAGCGCATCCACCTGGAGCGCTTCACCGCCGATCGCCCGCCCGAAGCCTTGCAGGCCCAGCTCGCCGAGCTGTCGCGCGAGGCGGCGGGGCTGGCGATGACGGTCACGCTGGACGGCCGCAAGCGCCGGGTGCCGTTCGACGCGGCGGCGGGCAACATCCTCGATTCCGCGCGGCTCGCCGGCCTGCCCGCGCCCTTCGCCTGCAAGGCGGGCGTCTGTGCGACCTGCCGGGCAAAAGTGGTCTCCGGTGAGGTCGAGATGGCGGCACGCTACGGCCTCACCGATGAGGAAGTGGCGGCGGGCTATGTGCTGACCTGCCAGTCCGTGCCGAAAGGCGCCGGCGTCGAGCTCGATTACGACGGCTGAATGCCGTTCAGCGCCATGGCGACCGCCATGTCCGCCAGCATGTCGGCGGTGAGGGTTCCGCCCGGGCGGAACCAGGTGTGGGTCCAGTTGATCATGCCGAAGAACAGCATGGCGACCGGCAGCGCGTCCGCGTCCGTGCCGCGCAATTCGCACATCAGCGCTTCGACCGCCGCGATGATCCGCCTCTGCTTGGCGACCACCTCGGCACGCCGCGCGGGCGGCAGGTTGTCGAGCTCGTTCAGCAGCACCTTATGGCTGTCCTGCGCGCCCACATAGAGCCGCATGAAGGCGCGGGTGAGGGCGCGCAGCTTGTCCTCGGCGGTGCCGGCGCGGGTGGCGTCGTCCGCCGCCGACACCAGCGCGTCGAGATGCGCGGCCATCGTCTCGTGGAGAATGTCGTCCTTCGACGGAAAATAATGATAGATCAGCGATTTGGACGTGCCCGCCGCCTTGGCGAGATCGGCGATCGAGGCGCCCGGGAAGCCGCGCCGCGCATAAAGGTGCGCGGCCTCCTCGAGAATCGCCTCGCGCCGTTTGTCGTAATCGGGGGATTGGGGCCTCGCCATACGCGCACCTTATGGCGCGGCGGCGCGGCCTCCGCCAGACTTAGCGGCTGCCGCCGAAGCCGCCCGCGCTTCGGTTGTCATGATAGGCGATCACCGCGCGGGTCACATCCTGCATCAGCGCCATGCGCTGCGGCACCGGGGCGGAGGTGCGCCCGATCATGACCGCCACGGCATAATGGCGGCCGTCCGGCGCGGTGAGGATGCCGATATCGTTATAGCCCGCCTGGGTGGCGCCCAGCACCTGGCCGGTGCCGGTCTTGTGGCCGATCCGCCAGCCCGGAGCGAGGCCGCCGGTCAGACGCTGCCGCCCTGTGCGGGTCTGCTGCATGATCGACAGCATCCGCGCGGTCGAGCGCGGCGACAGCAATTCGCCGCGCTGGAGCCGGGCCAAACCGTCCACCAGCCCGACCGGCGTCGCGCCGTCGATCGGATCGGCGACATAGGCCTGAAACGCCTCGCGGCGGCGGCTTTCGGGAACGGCGCTGCGCGCGGTGTAGAAAGCGCGGCCGACCGAATAGCCGGGCTGCCACTGCAGGCCGGCGATCTGGCTCTGCATCAGTCGCTCGCCCGGGCCGAAGCGGATGCCCTGGAGATTGTGCCGCGTCAGCATGTCCCGGACGGCCTCCGGCCCCCCGGCGGTGCGCAGCACGCTGTCGTTGCAGGTGTTGTCGCTTTGCGTGATCGCGCGGAAGATCAGATTGTCGAGGCTGGTCGTGTAGCCGCTGGCGCCGACCTCGGCCGCGACGGGCTGGTGGAACAAGGTCAGGTCCTCGCGGCGGATCGTCACCCGGTCGTCCGGCGAGAGCATGCCGGCGTCGATCGCCGTGAACGCGGCCAGCGCCACCCAGAACTTGCTGACGCTCTGCTGCGGGAAATAATCCTCGCCACGCCAACTGGCGGTCCAGCCGCTGTCGATCTCGCGCACGGCGATGCCGACGGCGCCGTCGAAGCCGCGGCCAAGTTCGCGGATGCGGGAGTCGAGAATGCGTTGCGCCTGGGTCGGCGCCTCGGCGGACGCGGCCATGCGGGCAGGCGCCTGGGCGGAATTGGCATGAGGGGTCGTGGCGATAAGGGCCAGTCCTGCCAGCCCCAGCATGCGCATCCTGCGCGCCCAATATGCCGCCCCGCCCGTCATTCGCATCTCCAAACGCCCTTGCCCTGGCCGCTATTGTTACAGAACCAAGTATTTCCACCATATGAATCATCGACTTATCGAGACAAGCCGTGTTCTGGGCGCGGCAGGACGAATCGGCGCGTTGCAAGGTTGCAGTCCGGGGCCGGCACGGATCGACGAGCCGTTGGCCCGGCGCGACGAGCAGATGACAATATAACATCATCCCGGGATTGATATAGTGTATCATATCGGATAGCAGCGGCGGCGACATTGTGAATTCAGCTTTGGAGCCGTCATGCGCCGCGTTGCCTGCTTACTCGTCACCTCCATGCTCGTCGCTGCGCCCGCTTATGCCGAAGAGGCTGGCCAGCGCCCGCCCGAGGCGTCGCGCGCCGGCGATCATGTCCATGAGGATCAGGGCGGAGAGATCGTCATCACGGCGCCGTTCGTGCGCAATCTCGATCTGCTCGCCGGCGCGGTATCGCTGTCGGGCGACACGCTCGTCCGCAACATCCGCCCGCAGCTCGGCGATACGCTGGCCGGCCTGCCGGGCGTTTCGGCGACGTCCTTTTCGCCCGGCTCGTCGCGGCCGGTGCTGCGCGGTTTCCAGGGCGAGCGCGTACGCGTGATGGTGGACGGCATCGGCTCGATCGACGTCTCCAACACCTCGACCGACCATGCGGTGACGATCGATCCGATCACCGCCGACCGCGTCGAGGTGCTGCACGGGCCGGCGGTGCTGCTGTTCGGCGGCCAGGCGATCGGCGGCGCGGTCAACGTCTTCGACCGGCGCATCCCGCGCACCGTGCCGGACGATCCCGTCCATATCGATGGCGTCGCCGCCTACGGCTCGGCGGCGGACGAGCGCAGCGCCGGCGCCGGCATCGATCTGCCCGTCGGCGATGGCGGCGTGGTCCTGCATGTCGATGGCAGCTATCGGCGCAGCGACGACATGCGCGTCGGCGGCTTCGTCCTCTCTCCGGAGCTGCGCGCCGAACAGCTCGAGATCGCCGCCGAGGAGGAAGCGGAAGGTCATCCGGAAGAAGCGGCCGAGGCGCGCGCGCTGGCCGGGCTGCGCGGCCGTTTGCCGAACAGCGCGACGGAGACCTGGACGGCGGGCGCCGGCCTCGCTTTGATCCGCGAGCGCGGCAGTCTCGGCGTCTCCTTCGGAATCTTCGACAGCCGCTACGGCGTGCCGATGCGGCCCGGCGCCGAACATGCGCATGACGACGACGATGAAGGTCATGACGACGAAGATCATGGCGCGGAGGCCGTCTCGATCCAGATGCGGCAATATCGTGCCGACCTGCGCGGCGAGCTGATGCTGGGCGAGGGCTTCCTGGAGCGCCTGCGTGTCCGGCTCGCCGCCGCCGATTACGAGCATACCGAATTCGAGGGCGCCGAGATCGGCACCGTATTCCGGACCCAGGGCATGGAGGGCCGGTTCGAAGCGGTGCAGAACAATCGCGGCGGCTGGCGCGGCGTGATCGGCGGCCAGTTCTTCGTGCGCGACTTCAACGCGATCG
Source organism: Sphingomonas sp. (assembly GCA_019635535.1). Taxonomy (NCBI): domain Bacteria; kingdom Pseudomonadati; phylum Pseudomonadota; class Alphaproteobacteria; order Sphingomonadales; family Sphingomonadaceae; genus Sphingomonas; species Sphingomonas sp. The sequence continues at coordinate 2,087,431 of JAHBZH010000001.1, read as the reverse complement.
GCGAGGAGGCGTTCGTGCCGCCCAACACGACGTCGCAGATCGGCCTCTTCACGCTCCAGGAAGTCGAGCTGGGGCCGTTCGAGGTGGAAGGCGCGCTGCGTTACGACCGCACTTCGGTGCGGGCGTCCGCATTGGGGATCGAGCGGAACTTCGACGCCTTTTCGCTGGCGGCGGGTGCTTCCTACGAGGTCGCGCCCAATGTCCGGTTCGGGGCCAATCTGTCCCGCGCCGCGCGCGCGCCGTCGGCCGAGGAACTGTTCTCCGACGGCCCGCATATCGCGACCCAGGCATTCGAGCTGGGCGATCCGACGCTGGCCACCGAGCGCAGCCTGGGCGGCGAGTTGTTCCTGCGCGCGCAGACCGGCGCCTACCGGCTGACCGCCACGCTCTATGCCAGCAAGTTTGACAATTACATCTTCCAGCTCGCCACCGGCGAGGAGGAGGACGATCTTCCGGTCTTCCGTTACCTGCAGCGCGACGCGACCTATTGGGGCTTCGAGCTGGGCGGTTCGATCGTGCTCGCCCGCCATGAAGGGTGGCGCCTGTCGGCGGACGGCGTCGCCGATTATGTGCGCGCGACGATCGCCGACAATGGCGGTCCGGCGCCTCGCATCCCGCCGCTGCGGCTGAAAGGCGGCCTCGAGGCCAGCTCGGCTGCGTTCGACGGGCGCGTCGAGGTGGAGCGCGCTTTCGCACAGAACAGGATCAGCGATTTCGAGAATCCGACCGCGGGCTTCACCCTGGTCAACGCGTCGCTGACCTGGCGGCCCTGGGGCGAGGACAATCCGACCAGCCTGATCCTGTCGGCCGACAATATCTTCGATGTCGAGGCGCGCCGCCATGCCTCCTTCACCAAGGATTTCGTGCCGCTGGCAGGCCGGGATCTGCGGATCGCAGCGCGGATCAGCTTCTGAAGCCGGGCAGACGGGCAAGACAATCTGCGACACTTTTCGGTTGTCGCCGACAAGCTTGCGGGACAGACTCCTTCCATAGACGGGATCACCCCAATCCCGACTCTTTGGAAGGAAGTCTCATGAACAAGATCAGCCTCGCCGCCGGCGCCGCGCTGCTCGCCATCGCCGGCACGGCCCTCGCCCAGCCGGGCGACGGCCCGCGCCGCGACCGCAATGCGGATGTCACCCGCCAGCAAGTGATCGACCGCGTCGACCAGCGCTTCGCCGCACTCGACGCGGACCGCGACGGCCGGGTGACGCCCGAGGAAATGCGCCAGCATGGCGAGCAGCGCCGGTCGCAGCGCGCCGAGCGGATGTTCGACCGGCTCGATGCCAATCGCGACGGCAGCATCACCCGCGAGGAATGGACCCAGGCTCGCGCCCAGCGCGCCGAGCGCATGGCCGAACGCCGCGCCCAGGCCGGGCCCGGCGAGCGCGCCGCGCACATGCGGGGCATGCGCGCGATGCGGGGCATGCGGAACATGCGCGCGGCCCATGGTGCACGCATGTTCGCCGAGCAAGGTTATGTCACGCGCGAGCAGATGCGCGAGCGGGCGCTGGCCGGCTTCGATCGGCTCGACGCCAATCGCGACGGCACTGTGACTGCCGCCGAGCGCCAGCAGGCGCGTCAGCAGATGCGCGAGCAGGTCCGGCAGCGCGTTCAGGAGCGTCGCAGCCAGGCCCAGTAGTTTCGCACGAGCGCGAACGGGGAGCCGGAGCCATGCTTCGGCTCCTTTTCGCGTCCGCTGCGGTAACTAATCTCGTTTAAGTCGCGTGTGCCGGCTTCGTGGCACAAGCTCATGCGAGCGAATCGGTGTAGGGATTCGCGCCGGGGGTATGTGTCGTGAGCTATTATCGACTTTATGTGTTGAACGCTCCCGACGGCCGCTTCATCGGTTTCGAGGAGATCGAGGCTGCCGACGATTCCCAGGCAATAGGCCGCGCCGAGGCCCATCTAGGGCCGAAGCCGCTCGAATTGTGGTGCGGCGAGCGCAAGGTGAAGTCCTTTCCCGCCGTGCAGCCCGAAGGCTGACCTTTCAGGGTTGGCCGCGCGGCAAAAGGATGCGGGCGACAAGGCCGCCTTCGGCGCGATTGGCCAGTTCCAGATCGCCGCCATGGGCCTGCGCGGCGGCGCGGGCCAGGGTGAGGCCGAGCCCCGACCCGCCGGTTTCGCGACTGCGCGAGGGCTCGATCCGATAGAAGGCGTCCTGGACATTGGCGAGCTCGGATGCCGGGATGCCGGGGCCGTCGTCGGTGACTTCGATCACGACGCGGTCGTCCGTCTCGCGCACCGCTATGCGTGCGGCGCCGGCATATTTGACCGCATTCTCGATGAGGTTACGCACCGCGCGGCGGATCAGATTTGGCTGGATACGCGCGATCGCCCGCGCGCCAGCCGCCATCTCGACCGGCTGGCCGAGTGCGTGGAATTCCTCGACCACGGTGTCGGCCAGGGCAGTGACGTCGATCGCCCGCAATTGCTCCACGCCGCGCCCGGTACGTGCCAGCGCCAGCGTGTCGTCCAGCATCGAGGTCATTTCCTCGATCGTCGCGATCATTCGCGCGCGTTCCTCTTCCGGCTCGACGCTCTCCGCGCGGATACGCAGCGAGGCGAGCGGGGTCCTGAGGTCATGGCCGATCGCGCCCAGCATCCGGTCCTTCTCGTCCAGCATCGCGCCCACGCGGGCGCTCATCGCGTTGAAGGCCAGGATCGCGCGCCGGACATCCGCCGGTCCGCGCGGCTCGACCTGCGGCGACTCGCCATTGCCGCGGAACCGGTCCGCCGCTCCGGCGAGGTCGCGCAGCGGCCGCGCGATCCGCGCCGCGATCAACAGCATCGCGGCGAGAATGATCGCGTAGGTGAGCAGTGTCGCCGCCAGCGGTCGCAGCATCAGCCAGGGATTGGGCCGGGGCGTCACCACCCGCGCATTGACCCAGCGTCCGTCCTCGAGCTGGATCGACAGGATCAGCGTCTGCAGCCGATCCAGCCGGCGTTCCATCCGGTCGCGACGATCGGGCGTAAGCCGGTCGCGAAGCCGTTGCGGCGGATCGACCGTGCCGCCCGATATGGCCCGCGCGTCGCGCAGCGTGAGACCGACCGTTGCGGCGCTTTCACGCAGCCGGGCGACCAGGGCCGGATCGCTGACCCCGGGCGGCACCACGCTTTCGTCGCCCAGCACATAGCGGCCGCGGCGCCGGCGTTCGCGCCATTCGCTCATCTCCTCGCTCGGAGCGGCGGCGAGCCGTTGCGCGGTCATGACGAAGCGGCTGGCCGCCGGCCCTTCGATCTGGGCGCGGCTGACCCGCTGGCGCTCGGTGAAGATCAGGCTGAAATTGATCGCCTGCGCGACGAGCAAGGCGACCGCCATCACCAGCGCGATCTGGCCGATGAGGCTCTTGGGCAGAAAGCGCCTCACAGCTTGCGGACGTCCGTGGCCAGGGTGTAGCCGCCGCCCCACACCGTCTTGATCAGCTTGGGATCGGACGGGTTTTCCTCGATCTTCTTCCTCAGCCGGCTGATATGATTGTCGATGCTGCGTTCGAACGCGGCAAGCTCGCGGCCCTGGCTGAGATCGAGCAATTGCTCGCGGCTCAGGACCCGGCGGGGATGCGTCACCAGGGCGTGCAGCAGGTTGTATTCACCGGTCGAAAGCGGAATGGCGACGCCATCGGCATCGACCAGCTCGCGCTCGCCCGATTTCAGCACCCAGGAACCGAAGGCATAGGATTCGGTATCGGGCGCACGCACCAGCCCGCCATTCTCGTTCGCGCGGCGCAACACGGCCTTGATCCGGGCGAGCAGCTCGCGCGGGGAGAAGGGCTTGCTGACATAATCGTCAGCACCCAATTCCAGCCCGACGATCCGGTCGGTCTCCTCGGTGCGCGCGGTGACCAGGATGATCGGCAGCTTGGTCGTGGCACGGATATGGCTGGCGAGCGACAGGCCGTCCTCGCCCGGCATCATGATGTCGAGCAGCACCAGATCGATCGCATAGGCGGACAGCATCTGGCGCGCGACCGCCGCATTCTCCGCCTTGGTGACGCGCAGGCCGTTGCGCGACAGATAGGCGGCGAGCGGATCGCGGATGTCGCGCTCGTCGTCGACCAGCAGGATATGCGGTTCGTCGGCCATGTCGCTCCTTTACGTTTCCGTGAAGGCATCGTGCCACCCTCAGTATGTCGCGATTTGTCGTGAATTGTCTCGCGCCGCCACCGGTCTCATAAGGACAGGCGATGAGCAACGCCGCAGATCTTGCTTTGTCCGCCTTGTCGCGCGGCGACCTGATCGGCGCCTACGACCTTACCGTCTCCGCGATCGCGGCGGGCGACGCCTCGGCAGATATAAGGCACCGGCAGGTGCTGGCGCTGGCGCGGATGGGCGACACCGGGCGGGCGATGGAGCGCTTCGCAGCCTACGGGCTCGATCGCTCCGCTGACCCCCATCATCGCGCGATCGGCGCGCGGCTGCTCAAGGATCGGGCGCTTGAGCTGCCGGCGGGCGAGGCGCGCCGCGCGGCATTGCGGGCGGCGTTCGGCGCCTATCACGCCATCTATGCGGAAAGCGGCGATCCCTTTCCCGGCATCAACGCCGCGACCCTGGCGCTGCTGGCGGGCGATGAAGACGAGGCGGCGGCACTGGCCGAAAGGCTGCTCGCCGACCTCGCCGTGACGGCCGGCGGCGATTATTATCAGGCCGCGACCCGCGCCGAGGCCCTGCTGCTGCTCGGCCGCGTCGCGGAGGTGGCCGAATTGCTGCGCGGCGAGGCGATCGGCGCCGCCACCGATCATGGCGCCCGTGCCGGCACGGCGCGGCAGCTTGCCATGATCGCGGCACATCTCGGCATCGCCGACGCCGCCGATCTGCTCGCGCCGCTGACGCCGCCCCGGGTCGCGCATTTCTGCGGTCATATGTTCGCCGCCGATCCTGCGATGGAAGCAGAGCTTGCGGAGCGGATCGGCGCGGCGCTGGACGGGGAGGGGATTGGCTTCGCCTATGGCGCACTGGCTTGCGGCGGCGACCTGCTGGTCGCCGAAGCGGCGCTGGCGCGCGGGATCGAGCTCAATATCGTCCTGCCTTTCGTCGAGGAGGATTTCCTCGCCCAATCGGTCCGGCCGGGCGGGCCGGGTTGGGAAGCGCGCTACCGCGCCTGCCTCGCGCGGGCGGCGGGCATCACAATCGCCAGCGAGATGGAGTTTTTCGGCGACCCCGCCCAATATGGTTATGGCAGCCGCATGGCGATGGGCCTTGCCCAATTGCGCGCCCGGCATCTCGGCGCTGAACCGGTCCAGGTCGCGATCTGGGACGGCGAGGATTCGAACGGTCCGGCGGGCACGGGCGCGGACGTCGCCGCCTGGCGCGGCAGCGGCGGGCGCGTGATTGCGATCGAGCCAGATGTCGTCGATCGCGCGCTGGACCGGCCGCCGCCGCGCGTCGCGAGCGATCGTGCCCGCGCGCTGGCGGCGATCCTGTTCACCGATTTCGCCGGCTTCTCGACCCTGAAGGAGACCGCGCTGCCGGCCTTCTGGGACGGCGTGATGCGCCGCGTCGCCGATGTGCTCGACACGCATGGCGCGGGGATCGAATGCCGCAACAGCTGGGGCGACGCGCTCTATGCGGTGGCGTCGAGCGCGACGCTGGCCGCCGAGGTCGCGCTGGAGCTGCAGGACGCACTGGCCGATGTCGATTACACGACCCTGGGGCTCGCGACGGGCGGGATGCGGGTCGGCGCGCATTACGGCCCGGCCTGGCGGACCAGCGATCCCATCACCGGGCGTACCACCTTCTACGGCACCGAAGTCTCCAAGGCCGCGCGGATCGAGCCGGTGACCCCGCCCGGCGCCGTCTTCGTCACCGAGCCCTTCGCCGCGATCCTGGCGCTGGAAGCGGGGGACCGCTTCGTCAGCCGCTATGTCGGCCGCATCGCACTCGCCAAGAATTACGGGGAGTTTCCCATGTATCGGTTGAGTCGAAGGGAACCGAGAGGATGGTGAGCCCTGCTGGGTTCGAACCAGCGACCTACTGATTAAAAGTCAGTTGCTCTACCGACTGAGCTAAGGGCCCTGACCAAGGGGACACGTCACCTATGCGCGCGGCGGGGCGCGGTCAACCGGGCGTGGAGATGGCGGATGGCGAGGCCGGTGACCGGATCGCGCCAGTCGGCGGCGATTTCGGTGAGCGGATCGAGCACGAAGCCGCGCTTGCGGAACTCGGGGTGGGGGATGACCGGCGCACCGGCCCACATGCCCTCCGACCACAGGACGATGTCGAGATCGAGCACGCGCGGCCCCCAGCGCCGCCCGCCGCGCCGCCCGAATTGGCGCTCTATCCCCTTTAACGCGTCGAGCAGCGCGTCCGGATCAAGATCGGTGGAAAGACGCGCGGCACCATTGGCGAAGCTCCGTCCGGCCGGGCCGAGCGCAGGGGTGGCGCGGATCGCCGAGACGGTTTCGACATTTCCCAATGTCCGCAACCTATCGACCGCGGCGCGCAGCACACCCGCCGGTCCGCCATGGCGGACATGACGGCGGTTCGAGCCGAGAGCGATCAGATAGCTTGTTCTTGCCATCGCGCTCCGCCTAGACGCTTCCCATGATCCCCGAAAGCCCGGTTGCCGATGCGGAAGCCCCGCGCGATTGCCCGCTTTGCCCGCGCCTCGTCGCGCTGCGCGAGGATCTGCGCGTCGAGCATCCGGACTGGTGGAACGCGCCGGTGCCCGCATTCGGCGATCCCGGGGCCTGGCTCGCCATCGCCGGGCTCGCCCCCGGCATGTGGGGCGCGAACCGCACCGGGCGGCCCTTCACCGGCGACCAGTCCGGCCCGCTTTTCTACGAGACGCTGTTGAAGGCCGGTCTGGCGGAAGGGGTTTACGATGCGCACCCCGATGACGGCCTGCGCCTGAAGGGCTGCGTCATCCTCAACACCGTCAAATGCCTGCCGCCGGCGAACAAGCCCACGCCCGCGGAATCCGCTGCCTGCCGTCCCTATTACGAGGCCGGGCTGGCGCATTTGCCGAATGTCCGCGTCATCGTCGCGCTCGGCCGCATCGCGCATGACGCGGCGGTGCGGGCGTCAGGCGGCATTCCGGCGCGCTACCGTTTCGCCCATCTCGCCGAGCATCGCCTGCCGGACGGGCGGGCCCTGATCGATAGCTATCACTGCTCGCGCTACAACCAGAATACCGGCCGCCTGACGCCCGCGATGTTCGAAGCGGTGTTCGCGCGGGCGGTTCAGATGTCCTCGACGATCCGTCCGTAAAGGTCCGGCCGCCGGTCGCGGAAGAAGCCGAAGGCGGCGCGGTGGCATTTGGCGGCGTCGAGATCGAGCGTGGCGACGAGTGCGCCCGTCTCCTTCGCGCCGAACTCGGCGAGGATGTCGCCGCGCTCGTCGCAGATGAAGGAGTGGCCGTAGAAGATCTGGCCGCCTTCATCGCCGATCCGGTTGGCAGCGACAACCGGCACGACGTTCGACACGGCATGGCCGATCATCGCACGGCGCCACAGGCGGCTGGTGTCGAGATCGGGATCGTGCGGCTCGGTGCCGATCGCGGTCGGGTAGAAGAGGATGTCGGCGCCGTGCAGCATCAGGCTACGGGCCGTCTCCGGATACCATTGGTCCCAGCAGATCCCGACGCCCAGCGTGCCGCCCGGCGTCGGCCAGGCGCGGAAGCCGGTATTGCCGGGGCGGAAATAGAATTTCTCCTGATAACCCGGCCCGTCCGGAATGTGACTCTTGCGATAGACGCCCATGACGGCGCCCTTGTCGTCGATCATCGCCAGGCTGTTGTAGAAATGCGGCCCGTCTGCCTCGAAGAAGCTGGTGGGAATGAAGATGCTCAGCTCCGCCGCAAGCTTCCGCATCGCCAGCACCGCCGGATGGGCATCGACCGGCCGCGCGGTGGCGAACAGCGCCTCGTCCTGGCTGCGGCAGAAATAAGGGCCTTCGAAGAGCTCCGGCGGCAGCACCACCCGGGCGCCCTTGCCGGCCGCCTCGCGGACCAGCTCGGAGACGTTGCGGATATTGTCGTCCAGATCGTCCCCGAACGCGAGTTGAAGCGCGGCGACGGTGAGCTTGGTCATGCTGGCACCTGCTGGCTGATACAGTGAAAGCTGCCCCCGCCGGTCAATATATGATCGGCGCGATAGCCTGCCACCTTCCGGCCCGGAAAGAGCGCGGCGATGGCGGCAATGGCGGCTTCGTCGTTCGGCGCGCCATAGAGCGGCACGGCGATGGCGGCATTGCCGACATAGAAGTTCATGTATGAGGCGGGGATGATCTCGCCGTCTCCTGTCCCGAGCGAAGTCGAGGGGCGCTCGACGCGGCCGGGCGAGGGGAGGGGGATGACTTTCACGCCGAAGGCTTCAGCGCGGGCCTTGGCATCCGCGTAGACGGCTGCATTGGGATCGCCTTCGACCGCGACGGGCATGGCGAGCGTCCCTTCCGCCACGAAGCGGGCGAGATTGTCGACATGGCCGTCCGTATGGTCGTTGAGCAGGCCATTGCCGAGCCAGAGCAGGCGATCGATGCCGAGATCGGCCTTCAGCCGCGCTTCGACATCCTCGCGAGACATGCCCGGATTGCGGTTCGGGTTAAGCAGGCATTGCTCGGTGGTGACGGCAAGCCCGGTGCCGTCCACGTCGATGGCGCCGCCCTCCAGCACCCAGTCGTGCGACACCGCCTCGAGCCCGATCGTTCGCGCGAGCCTGAGGCCGATCGTGTCGTCGCCCGCCAGCTCGTACTTTCCGCCCCAACCGTTGAACCGGAACCGTGCCGCCCGCGGACCGGCGGGGCTTTTCAGCAGGATCGGCCCGGTATCGCGCAGCCAGATGTCGCCGAACGGCTCCACCAGCACGGTCGCGAACGGTGCCAGCGCACGGGCGGCGTCGGCGGCGGCGGGGTCGGCCGCGACCAGCCGGACCTCCTCGCCTGCGCCATCGGCATGGACGATCCGCGCGAAGGCCGCGACCTCGGCCTGCGCTGGCGCCAGGTCGGCCTCCCACAGCTCGGCATGGCTGGGAAAGCCGATCCAGACGCAATCATGCGGCGCCCATTCGGCGGGCTGGCGCCAGGTCATATGCGAATTACCGCCCGGCGCGGGACTGGTCGCGGATGGCGCGGAACTCGTCGCCTTCGTTCCAGTTCGGCCAGGCATTGCCGTCCGCCAGTTCGCGGCCGATCCGGTAGAAGAGACGCATCTCGCGCATCGCGCCGGACCAGTCCCAATTGGGATCATATTCGTCGGCCACGCCATGATAGCGGTTGGCGCGGTAGTCTTCCTGCCAGGCGAGGCCCGCCTCGCGACCGCCGTTGACCAGATCGGGACCGAGCTTCGCATAGACCATCGGCACGCCATATTTGGCGAGGCTGAAATGGTCGGAGCGGTAGTAATAGCCCGCCTGCGGGGAAGGCTCCGGCGTCAGCGTCAGGCTCTCTGCCGCCGCGGCGCGCTGCAAGTAGGCGTCGAGCTCGGATTTGCCGGCGCCGACCGCATAGGCGTCGCGCGCGTCGCCGGTCATGGTGAGGCTGTCGATGTTGATGCCGCCCACCGTCTGGGCCAGCGGATAGACCGGGTTCGCGCCGTAATAGGCCGATCCGAGCAGGCCCGATTCCTCGGCGGTGACGGCGATGAACACCTGGCTGCGCGCGCTCGCGCCGGCGCGGGCATTGGCTTCCGCCAGAGCAACCAAGGCGGCGGTGCCGGTCGCATTGTCGGTGGCGCCGTTGCAGATGCGGTCCTCGCCCGTGTCGGCGCAGATGCCGAGATGGTCCCAGTGCGCGGTGTAGAGGACATATTCGTCCGGCCGCGTCGTGCCGGGCAGAATGCCGATCACGTTGCGCGATGCTGCGGTGCGAATGGTGTTGTCGAGGGTCAGCGAGGCATTGAGGTTCAGCGGCACGGGCCGGAAGCCCTGTTGCGCCGCCGCTTGGGTCAGCGCGTCGAAATCCTGCCCCGCGGCGGCGAACAGCCGGCGCGCCGCGTCGTTGGTGAGCCAGCCATTGGCCGCCGTCTGGCTGGCGCCGCCGTCCGGCGTCTGCATGTAGAGCTGCGGGCCGGTCCAGCTGTTCTCGACCACGTTCCAGCCATAAGCGGCGGGCTCGGTGTCGTGGATGATGAAGGCGGCCGCCGCGCCCTGCCGCGCGGCTTCCTCATATTTGTAGGTCCAGCGGCCGTAATAGGTCATCGCCCGGCCGCCGAAGGGGCCTTCCAGGCCGGCCGCGTTCCAGTCCGGGTCGTTGACCAGGATGACCACGGTCTTGCCGCGCACGTCCAGGCCTTCATAATCGTTCCAGCCGCGCTCCGGCGCGTTGATGCCGTAGCCGACGAAGACGATCTCGCTGTCCTCGACGCTGACGCGCGGCTGCGCGCGATAGGAGCCGGCGACGAAATCGGTGCGGAAGTTGAAGCTCAGGCCTTGCGCCCCGCCGATGCGCAGTTGCGGGCTGCCCTGCGCCGTGATCTCGACCAGCGGCACGTCCTGATACCAGCTGCCATTATTGCCCGGCTGCAGTCCCGCGCGCTCGAATTCGCGCGCCAGCAGCTCGACGGTCAACGTCTCGCCCTCCGTGCCCGGCGCGCGGCCCTGGAACTCGTCCGAAGACAGCTGCTGCGTCAGGCGCTGCAGCGTTTCCTGGGAGATTTCGGGCGGAGCGATCTGGGGTGTCGCTTCCTGCAGGGTGCAGGCGGCGATGAGTAAGGCGGCGGCGGGCGCGATCAGGCGGATCAAGCTGTCTCTCCCTGAATGAGGAAGCGGGGCTTCTGGCATCGCGGCGCGTTGGAGGCAACCTTGCGCGTGCACCGCTTTGCAGGCATCACGTTCATAACAAGAGGGGGTGTCATGCGTCGCTATATTGCCGGTTACCTGCTGCTGTTCTTTGCCTTTCCTGTTTCTTCCTACGCACAATCATTCGATCCCGCTGCGGCATTTGGCGCCCGGGAAAGCATCGAAAGCATTGCCTTGTCGCCGAGCGGACGGCGGCTTGCCTATGTCGCTCCCGCGCAAGGGCAGGCATCCCGGCTCTACACCGTCGATCTGGATACGGGCGAATCGCGCGTCACCACCAGCGCCGACGGCGTGCGCCAGCGGCTGGGCGGCTGCGGCTGGGTGTCGGAGGAACGGCTGCTTTGCACCGTCTTCGCGCTGACCGACACACCCGGCGAGATCGTGGCGGTGTCCCGGCTCGTCGCGCTGAACCGCGACGGCGGCAATATCCGCGTGCTTGGGCAGACCGACAGCCTCTACCAGCGATATGCGAGCCTGTGGGGCGGCAATATTGTCGATTGGCTGCCGGGGCAGGACGGTGCGGTGCTGATGGGGCAGAATTTCGTGCCCGAGCGGCGCGCGGGCACCAATCTGGAGCGCCGCGGCGAGGGTTATGGGGTGGTGCGCGTCGATACGTCGAACCTTCAGTCCCGTACGGTTGAACAGGGCCGGCTCAATGCCGTCCGCTACGTCACGGACGGACAGGGCACGATCCGCATCATGGGCATGCGGCCGCCGCGCGGCGAGACCGGCATGACGGGCGACCGGATCAGCTATTTCTATCGCGCCGCCGGATCGAACAGCTGGACGCCGCTGGGCGATTATACCGTCTCGACGCGCGACGGCCTTTATCCCCTGGCGGTCGATCGCGTGACGAACTCCGCCTTCATCTCCCGCAAGCTGAACGGCCGCGCTGCGCTCTACCGGCTCGCGCTGGACGGTTCGGGACGGGAGGAATTGCTGCTTTCCAATGACGTCGTGGATGTTGACAATATCGTGCGGATCGGCCGCGGCGGACGGGTCATCGGCGCGACCTATGTCACGGATGTGCGCCAGGTCGTCTATTTCGATGCGGAGCTTCGGCAGCTGGCGACACAGCTGGCGCGCGCCATGCCGAGCCTGCCGCTGATCCGTTTCGTCGATTCCTCGCAGGACGAGAACCGGTTGCTCATCCTGGCGGGCAGCGATCGCGATCCCGGGCGTTATTTCACATATGATCGCGACACGCGGCAGCTCAACGAGATCATGCTGGCGCGGCCCCAGCTGGAGCGGGTGACGCTCGCCGAGGTGCGCGCCGTAACCTATCGGGCGGCGGACGGTACGGCGATCCCCGCATATCTGACGCTGCCCCCCGGCGGCACCGGGCGCGGCCTGCCGGCGATCGTCATGCCGCATGGTGGTCCGGACTCGCGCGACGAATGGGGCTTTGACTGGCTGGCGCAATATTTCGCCTATCGCGGCTATGCGGTGCTGCAGCCCAATTTCCGCGGTTCGTCCGGCTATGGCGACGACTGGTTCCGGGAAAACGGCTTTCAGGCCTGGCGCACCGCGATCGGCGACGTCAACGATGCCGGCCGCTGGCTGATCGCCGAAGGCATCGCCGATCCGGCGAAGCTCGCGATCGTCGGTTGGTCCTATGGCGGCTATGCCGCGTTGCAGACCAATGTGCTCGATCCGCGGCTCTTCCGGGCGGCGGTGGCGATCGCGCCGGTGACCGATCTCAACCTGCTCAAGGAGGAATGGCGCAACTGGACCAGCTTCGCCGCCGTCCGCGATTATGTCGGCAGCGGGCCGCATGTCCGCGAAGGCTCGCCCGCCGACAACGCGCAGGCGATTCTCGTGCCGGTCCTGCTTTTCCACGGCGATCTCGACCGCAATGTCGGCATCGGCCAGTCGCGGCGCATGGAGAGCCGGCTGCGCGCCGCCGGCGGGCGGGTGGAGCTGGTGACCTATCCCGGTCTCGATCATCAGCTCGACGACAGCGCGGCGCGTGCCGACATGCTGCGGCGGAGCGACAGGTTCCTGCGCGCCGCTCTGGGCATCGAATAGCAAAAGGGCGGCCCCGCAAGGCCGCCCTTCATCGCTTTCGGCAAGGCCGGACGGTCAGCGCGAGTAGAACTCGACGACCAGGTTCGGCTCCATGCGGACCGGATAGGGCACTTCGTCCAGGGTCGGCACGCGGGTGAAGGTCGCCTTGGCGGCGCCGTCGGGGACGACATAATCGGGGATGTCGCGCTCGGCGAGACCCTGCGCCTCCATGACCAGCGCCATTTCCTGCGCCTTCGAACCCAAAGTGATCTCGTCGCCGACATCGACGCGGCGCGAGGCGATATTGCACTTCACGCCGTTGACGCGGATGTGGCCGTGGCTGACGAGCTGACGCGCGGCCCAGATGGTCGGCGCGAACTTGGCGCGATAGACGACCATGTCGAGCCGGCGCTCGAGCAGGCCGATCAGGTTCTGGCCGGTGTCGCCCTTCATCTTGGACGCATCGCTATAGGCGCGCTTGAACTGCTTTTCGGTGACGTCGCCGTAATAGCCCTTCAGCTTCTGCTTCGCGCGCAGCTGGATGCCGAAGTCCGACATCTTGCCCTTGCGGCGCTGGCCGTGCTGACCGGGGCCATATTCGCGCTTGTTGACCGGGCTCTTGGGGCGTCCGAAGACGTTTTCGCCCATGCGGCGGTCGAGCTTGTACTTGGCGCTGCTGCGCTTCGACATCGTATGAAACTCCAATCTGCTTCGATAAAGTCCCTGGAACCGCACCGCCGGACCTTGATCGTCCGGCGCGGCCACCGCTTCACCAGGGGTGCGGGGCCAATTGCGAAGGCGGGCACATGGCGGCATGCGCCTGGAAAGTCAACCTCGACAGGACGCGCCGCGCCGCTAAAGGAGCGGCATGACCGAAGATCGAGTGAAGCCCGCGGCCTGCGCGACCATGGCCGAAGTGCGTGCCGGCGTCGACCGGCTGGACGCCGAGATCGTCGCGCTGGTCGGCGAGCGCTTCCGCTACATGGACGCGGCGGCGCGGATCAAGCCGGACCGGGGGGCGGTACGCGACGAAGCGCGCAAGGCACAGGTGATCGCCAATGCGAAACGCCATGCCGCCGCCGCCAATGTGCCGGAAGCGGCGGTCGCCGATCTCTACGAACGTCTCGTCGAGGCCTCGATCGCTTACGAATTCGCCCGGTTCGACGAACTGCGCGGCTGACGTGCCTTCCGCGGTTCCGCCAGCGCCCGCACGATGCCGCGCATCGCCTGCACCTCGCGCGCCGACCAGCCGGCCTTGGTAAGGACGGTGCGGATCGTGTTCTTCGTCGCCGGGGTGCGATCGGGCGGGTGGAAATAGTCCGCCTTGTCGAGCGCATCGTAAAGCTGCCCGATCAATCCCTCGAGATGAACATGCTCGGCGCGCGGTTCGGCCTCGTCGCCGAGCGTCGGCACGGCCAAAGTCTCGTGCTTCGACCATTCATAGGCGAGCAGCAGCACGGCCTGGGCGAGGTTGAGCGACCGGAATTCCGGATTGACCGGCACGGTGACGATCTTGCCGGCCAGCGCCACCTCGTCCGTCTCCAGCCCGGAGCGTTCGGCGCCGAAGAGGATGGCGGAAGGGGCGTCATGCCCACGAATCTCACGCGCCGTTTCCTCGGGCGATATGACCGGAATCACCAGCCCGCGCTTGCGCACTGTCGTCGCATAGACGAACGGGCAATCGGCCACCGCTTCGGCCACCGTCGCGAACACTTGCGCGCGTTCCAGCACGATATCGGCCCCCGAGGCCGACGGCCCGGCCGACGGATTGGGCCACCCGTCGCGCGGCGCGACCAGGCGCAGATCGGTCAGCCCGAAATTGAGCATCGCCCGCGCTGCCTTGCCGATATTCTCGCCAAGCTGGGGGCGGACCAGGACGATGGCGGGTGGAGTCGTTTTTTTCGGCACCCCCAATTCCGTCTTTCCCGAGCGCAGTCGAGGGGCTAGGCCGAGCGAAGCCGAGGCCCTTCCAGCTCGTTCCGCAGGCGGGATCGCAAGCCGCTTCAACCGATCCCAATTCTCAGCGATCAGAGCTTCCTTCTTCGCACGCGACCAGCCCTTGATCTTGATTTCGACCACTTGCGCTTCGGCGCGGGTCGGAAAACTGTCTGCCCAGACCAACTCGACCGGACGCCGCTCGAACGTGTAACCGCGAATAGCGCCACTTTGATGCTCGCCGATGCGCCGATCCAGATCGTCGGTATGGCCGGTATAGTAGCTCCGGTCGGCGCAATGGAGGATGTAGGTCCAGAAGCTCATGACTGCCGCTTAGGGCCTCGGCTGCGCTCGGCCTAGTCCCTCGACTGCGCTCGGGAATGCGGAAGAGAGGATTATTCTTTCCCCGCCTCGCTCACGGTCCCCGCGAAATCCTCGAAATCCTTGGCTTCGCGGAAGTCCTTGTAGACGGAGGCAAAGCGGATATAGGCGACCGGGTCGAGCGCCTGCAGCGCCTCCATCACCATCTCGCCGATCCGCGCCGAGGGCATTTCGCTCTCGCCGCTCGTCTCGATCTGGCGCTGGATCGAGGAGGCGAGTCGTTCGATCCGCTCGCCGGGCACCGGGCGCTTGCGGCAGGCGATGGCGATCGAGCGCTCCAGCTTGGCGCGGTCGAACGGCTCGCGCTTGTCCTCGGACTTGAGCACGGTGAGTTCGCGCAACTGCACCCGCTCGAACGTGGTGAAGCGCGCGCCGCAGTCCTCGCACTGGCGGCGGCGGCGGATGGACGAGCCGTCCTCGGTCGGACGGCTGTCCTTCACCTGGCTGTTCTCATGGGCGCAGAACGGGCAGCGCAACTACAGATCCTGGTAGATCGGGAAACGCGCGCACAGACCGCGCACTCGCCGGTTCACCTCGGCCTCGACCGCGCCATTGCCCTCATGCCCGTTGGCCTTCAGGCCATCGAGCACGTCGGCGATCATGTCGGCGATGTCGCGGAATTCGGCGACGCCGAAGCCCCGCGTCGTGCCGGCGGGGGAGCCCACCCGGATGCCGCTGGTCTTGACCGGGGGCAGCGGGTCGTTGGGCACGCCGTTCTTGTTGCAGGTGATGCCGGCCCGCTCCAGCGCCTCGTCGGCGTCCTTGCCGGTGACGCCGATGGGCCTCAGATCGACCAGCGCCAGATGCGTGTCGGTGCCGCCCGAGACGAGATCGGCGCCGCGCTCCTTCAAACGGCTGGCCAGCGCCTTGGCATTGGCGATCACGGCCTTGGCGTAGGTCTTGAACTCGGGCTGGAGCGCCTCGCCGAACGCGACCGCCTTGGCGGCGATCACATGCATCAGCGGGCCGCCCTGCAGGCCGGGGAAGACCGCCGAATTGATCTTTTTGGCGATCGCCTCGTCATCGGTCAGCACCATGCCGCCGCGCGGGCCGCGCAGGGTCTTGTGCGTGGTGGTGGTGACGACATGGGCGTGGCCGAACGGGGAGGGGTGCTCGCCCGCCGCGACCAGCCCTGCGAAATGGGCCATGTCGACCATGAAGAGGGCCCCGACCTCGTCCGCGATGGCGCGGAAGCGCGCGAAATCGATGTGGCGCGGATAGGCCGAGCCGCCGGCGATGATCAGCGTCGGCCGGCTTTCCCTGGCCAGCGCCTCGACCTCGTCATAGTCGATGAGGTGATCGTCGGCGCGCACGCCATATTGGACGGCGTTGAACCATTTGCCGGACATGGCGGGCTTCGCGCCGTGGGTCAGGTGCCCGCCCGCGTCGAGGCTGAGGCCCATGATCGTGTCGCCCGGCTTGGTCAGCGCCAGCATCACCGCGCCGTTCGCCTGCGCGCCGCTATGGGGCTGCACATTGGCGAAGCCGCAGCCGAACAATTCCTTCGCCCGCTCGATCGCCAGCGTCTCGACCTCGTCGGACGGGTGGCAGCCCTGATAATAGCGGCGGCCCGGATAGCCCTCCGCATATTTGTTGGTGAAGACCGAGCCCTGCGCCTCCAGCACCGCCCTGGAAACGATATTCTCCGACGCGATCAGCTCGATCTGGTTCTGCTCGCGGTCCAGCTCGTGGCGCACGCCGGCGAACACCGCCGGATCGGCGTCGGCGAGGCCCCGGGTGAAGAATCCGTACGGCTGAACCCCGTGGAGATCGTTGGCGGCGTTCGTGGTCATGCGGACTCCCGGGTGAAGGACGGGTGGGTGAGCTTCTCGACGCGGCGCTGGTGGCGCCCGCCTTGGAATGGCTCGGCGAGGAAGGCCTCGACGCAGGCCTTGGCCATTTCGATGCCGATCAGCCGCGCGCCCATGGCGATGGCGTTGGCGTCGTTATGCTCGCGCGCGAGGCGGGCGGAGAGCGGTTCGTCGACCCGGGCGCAGCGGCAGGCGGGATGGCGGTTCGCGGCGATCGAGATGCCGATGCCGGAGCCGCACAGGGCGATGCCGAAATCGGCGCGGCCGGCGGCGAGCTCCTCGGCGAGCTTGTAGCCGTAATCGGGATAATCGACCGATTCGACGCCTTCGGGCCCGAGATCGGTCACGTCGCGGCCGCTCTCGCGCAGCCAGGCGACAAGCGCGGCCTTCAGCTCGATGGCGGCATGATCGGAAGCGATGGCGATGCGCTCGGCCATGCTGAATCCCTGCAGATGGAGTGACGCACATCCCCTAGGGGAGGCGCGCGGGATTCGCCACAACCAATCGTCACCCGGGGTGCTTCAGGTTCGACAGGCGCGGTTTCTTCGATCCGGCCCTTGGAATGTAGGATTTGCATTGTCAGGATCGCCGCGACTCGGCGCCATGACCCACCATTCCCCGCCTTGCCCCTCCCGCTTGTTGTGTCGTGAATATCCTTGGCGAAGGGGGACTCACTCCCGACGTAGCGTCAACTTAGTCAACTTCCGAGACACGGAATCGCCTGTTCGGCGCTGCACGGGCGATCGTCGACCCCGCTCAGGCGGCGAGCGATATCTCCAGCCGATCCCAGATCTCGACCAGCGCCGAGGCGAGATCGCGCATCATTTCTTCGCTGTGCGCGGGGCCGGGGGTGAAGCGCAGCCGCTCGGTGCCGCGCGGGACGGTCGGATAATTGATCGGCTGCACATAGACGCCATATTCGGCGAGCAGGATGTCGCTGATCCGCTTCGCCTTCACCGGATCGCCGACCAGCAGCGGCACGATATGGGTGACGGACGGCATGACCGGCAGCCTCGCCTCGGCGAAGATCGCCTTCAGCTTCGCGGCATTGGCCTGCTGCGCGTCGCGCTCGACCGACGAGCTCTTGAGGTAGCGCACGCTCGCCAGCGCGCCGGCGACCAGAACCGGCGAGAGCGAGGTCGTAAAGATGAAGCCGGGCGCATAGGAGCGCACCACGTCGACGATGTTCCGGTCCGCCGCGATATAGCCGCCCATCACGCCGAACGCCTTGCCGAGCGTGCCTTCGATAATGGTGAGGCGGTGCGCCACGCCGTCGCGTTCGGAAATGCCACCGCCGCGCGCGCCGTACATGCCGACCGCGTGGACCTCGTCGAGATAGGTGAGCGCCTTGTACTTGTCGGCGAGGTCGCAGATTTCCGCGATCGGCGCGATGTCGCCGTCCATCGAATAAACGCTCTCGAACGCGATCAGCTTGGGCGCGTCGGCGGGTGCGGCGGCCAGCAGCTCTTCCAGATGCGCCAGGTCGTTGTGCCGGAACACCTGCTTCTCGCAGCCCGAATTGCGGATGCCCGCGATCATCGAGGCGTGATTGAGCGCATCGGAGAAGATGATGCAGCCGGGCAGGATCTTGCCGATCGTCGAGAGCGCCGCCTCGTTCGATATATAGCCCGAGGTGAAGAGCAGGGCCGATTCCTTGCCGTGCAGGTCGGCCAGCTCGGCCTCCAGCTCGACATGATAATGGGTGTTGCCGCCGATATTGCGCGTGCCGCCGGAGCCGGCGCCGACATCGTGCAGCGCCTCCTCCATCGCCCCGGTCACGTCCGGATGCTGGCCCATGCACAGATAATCGTTGGAGCACCACACCGTGATCGGCTTCGGCCCGTTATGGTGATGGAAGCAGCGCGCGTTGGGGAAGGCGCCTTTGTTCCTCAGGATGTCGATGAACACGCGGTAGCGGCCCTCGGCATGCAGCCGTTCGATCGCCTCCGCGAAGATGCGCTGATAATCCAAGACTCTCGTCCCCGTTGCTCGGCCCGCCAATAGCGGATTTCTCCACCGGAAGGCCAGTGAGAACGGTTCGCAACTACTTAGGGAACCTAGAGCGCCTCGATCCGGTTCAATCCGAAGCGGACGAGGCCGTCGCGATAGGCCGCCGCACGCGCCGGATCGCCGGTGAAGACGGCGATGCCTTCGCCCGGCCCGCCGGGCCATTCCATGCCGTCCGCCAGCCGGGCGGTCTGCCGGGCGATGCCGGCATTGCCGTCCACGAAGGCGAGCGGGCGCGGTGCGGCGGCGGTCAGCTCCTTCACGACCAGCGGGAAATGGGTGCAGGCCAGCACGATCGTGTCGATCCGCTCGCCATCGGGGCGCGACAGCAGTCCGTCCAACACACGGCGATAGGCCTCGCGGTCGGGTGGGGCGCCGCGCAGCTTGGCCTCCGCGAGATCGACCAGTTCGGCCGATCCGTGGCGCACCACCGTGCAATCCGCCGCGAATTCGGCGGCGAGCCTGTCGACATAGGGCTGGACGATGGTCGCGTCGGTCCCGAGTACGCCGATGACGCGCGTCTTCGTCAATACCGCCGCCGGCTTGATCGCCGGCACGGTGCCGACGATCGGCAGATCGAGCGCGGCGCGCACCGCGTCGAGCGCGATCGTGGAGGCGGTGTTGCAGGCGATGACGATCAGCGCGGGATCGTAACGCTCCGCCAGCCGCCCCAGCAGGGCCGGCACCCGCGCCGCGATCTCGGCCGCGCTCTTCGTGCCATAGGGATAGCCGGCGCTGTCCGCCGCATAAACGGTCGGCGCGTCCGGCAGCAGCGCGCGCACCTCCTTCAGCACCGACAGTCCGCCAACTCCGGAATCGAAGATGAGGAGAGGCCGCGCGGTGTCCATCGCGGCGATGTAGCGGGCGCGGCGGCGGCGGGCAAACCGGTTGCGCCCGCCCGGGCCATTGCTTAGGCATGACTGTCCGGGGGATGATGTGATTACTTGGGAAATAGTTCAGCCGCCGCTTTTCGCCTTGCTGCTCGGCTATGTCCTGGGCTCGATCCCGTTCGGCCTCCTCCTCACCCGCTTCGCCGGACTGGGCGACGTGCGCGACATCGGGTCGGGCAATATCGGCGCGACCAACGTGCTGCGCACCGGCCGCAAGGGGCTGGCCGCCGTGACCCTCATCCTCGATGCCGCGAAGGGCGCCGCCGCCGTGCTGATCGCGCAGGCGATCTGGCCGGATGCCAATCTGGGCGGGGTGGCGGGCATCGCCGCCTTTCTCGGCCATCTCTATCCGGTCTGGCTGCGCTTCAGGGGCGGCAAGGGCGTGGCGACGATGATCGGCATCGTCGCGGCCCTGCTCTGGCCGGCGGCCTTGATCGTGGTGGCGGTGTGGCTGCTCGCGCTGGCCGTCAGCCGCCGCTCCTCGGTCGGCGGGATGAGCGGGGCCCTCGCCGCGCCTGTCGCAACTTTCGTTCTGGGCCGGCTCGATCTCACCATCCTGTTCCTGGGCTTCGCCCTGCTCATCCTGTGGACGCATCGCGCCAATATCGCCCGCCTGATCGATGGGACGGAGCCCAGGGTCGGAAAGGCGCGGGGCTGAGATGCCGGCGCCGCGCGACGCCGTCGCCCGGCTGCGCCTGATCCGGTCCGACAATATCGGGCCGATCACCTATTTCCAGCTCCTCGCCCGCTTCGGTTCGGCGCAGGCGGCGATCGACGCCATCCCCGATCTCGCCGCGCGCGGCGGCGGCCGCGCGCCGAAGCTCGCCCCCGCCGGTCAGGCCGAGCGCGAAATCGAAACGGCCGAGCGGCTGGGCGCGCGGCACTTGTTCCTCGGCCAGCCCGCCTATCCGGCGCTGCTCGCCGAGCTGGAAACCGCGCCGCCCGCCTTGATCGCGAAGGGCGACACCACGCTCCTGGATAGGCCCGCCGTCGCCATGGTCGGCGCGCGCAACGCGTCAGCCGCGGCCTGCCGCTTTGCCCGCCAGCTCGCCGGCGCGCTGGGCGAGGCGGGGCAGGCGGTCGTCTCCGGCCTGGCGCGCGGCATCGACACGGCCGCGCATGACGGATCGCTGGCGACCGGCACGATCGCGGTGATCGCCGGCGGCATCGACATCTTCTACCCGCCCGAGAATGAGGAGCGGCAGCGCGCGATCGCCGAGCGCGGCCTGCTGCTCGCCGAGCAGCCGCCCGGCATCGAGCCGCGCGCCCGCCACTTCCCCTATCGCAACCGGATCATCGCCGGGCTGGCGCAGGGGACGGTGGTGGTCGAGGCCGCGCCCAAGTCCGGCTCGCTGATCACCGCCCGGCTCGCCGCCGAATTCGGCCGCGAGGTGATGGCGGTCCCCGGCTCCCCGCTCGATCCGCGCGCGCAGGGCTGCAACCTGCTGATCCGCGAGGGCGCGACCCTGGTCCAGACTGCCGAGGACGTGATCGAGGCGCTGAGCCCGATCCACCCGCGCCCCTTCCGCCAGCGCAAGCAGGATTATGCCGCTCCGGCGGCCTCCGCCGACGCCGACGAGGTCACCCGCCGCACCGTCGCCGACCTGCTCGGGCCGACCCCGGTGCCGGTGGACGAATTGATCCGCCAGTCCGGCCGCTCACCCGCCGAGGTACAGACCGTGCTGCTGGAGCTGGAACTGGCCGGCCGGCTGGAGCGGCACGCGGGAGGGCGGGTCAGTCTCGCTTAGCCTTTCCCGTGAGGAGAGGCTTGACGGAGCGCCACCCCGCTCCTCACCTATGCGCGTACGCGTAAGGGGTCTTTTCTCTCCATGAAGCTGGTCGTCGTCGAATCGCCCGCCAAGGCGAAAACCATCGAGAAGTATCTGGGCGGCGGCTATCGGGTGCTCGCCTCCTACGGCCATGTCCGCGATCTGCCGCCGAAGGACGGGTCGGTCGATCCCGACGCCGGCTTCGCGATGGAATGGGAGCCCTATGCGGACAAGGCGAAGCAGTTGAAGGCCATCGCCGACGAGGCGAAGAAGGCCGACGCGCTGATCCTCGCCACCGATCCGGATCGCGAGGGCGAGGCGATTTCCTGGCACGTGCAGGAGGTGCTGGCGAAGAAGAAGGCGTTGCCCGCCCATGTCGAGCGGGTGACGTTCAACGCGATCACCAAATCCGCCGTGACCGAGGCGATGGCGCACCCACGCGCGCTCGACGAGAATCTGATCGACGCCTATCGCGCCCGCCGCGCGCTCGATTATCTGGTCGGCTTCACCCTTTCGCCGGTGCTGTGGCGCAAGCTGCCCGGCGCTAAGTCGGCGGGGCGGGTCCAGTCCGTGGCGTTGCGCCTGATCGTCGATCGCGAGCGCGAGATCGAGCTGTTCCGCCCGCAGGAATATTGGTCGGTCACCGCCACGCTGGAGGCGGACGGCACGGAATTCCTCGCCCGGCTGGTCCGCTACAAGAGCGAGAAGATCGATCGCCTGACGATCGGCGATGAAGGCACCGCGCTGGCCGCCAGGAAGGCCGTTGAGGAAGGGCGGTTCACCGTCGCCTCGGTCGAGACCAAGCCGCTCACCCGCAACCCGCCGCCGCCCTTCACCACCTCGACCCTGCAGCAGGAGGCGGCGCGCAAGCTCGGCCTGTCGGCCAGCATCACGATGCGGCTCGCCCAGAATCTCTACGAGGACGGCGCGATCACCTATATGCGGACCGATGGCGTGCAAATGGCGCAGGAAGCGATTTCCGCCGCCCGCCGCGCGGTCGCCGATCGCTACGACGCCGGCTACGTGCCGGACAAGCCGCGTCATTACGAAACCAAGGCGAAGAATGCGCAGGAAGCGCACGAGGCGATCCGCCCGACCGATTTCTCCCGCGAGCGCGCCGGCTCGGGCGATCATGCCCGGCTCTACGATCTGATTTGGAAACGCGCGCTGGCCAGCCAGATGGCTTCGGCCCGGCTGGAGCGTACCACCGCCGAGCTGACCGACGGCACCGGCCAGCACGCGCTGCGCGCCACCGGCCAGGTCGTGATCTTCCCCGGCTTCCTCGCGCTCTACGAAGAGGGCAGGGATGACGCGGAGGACGAGGACAGCCGCCGCCTGCCGCGCCTGAAGGACGGCGACGTGCCGGCGAAGAAGGGCGTCGCCGCCGAGCAGCATTTCACCCAGCCGCCGCCGCGCTACTCCGAAGCCTCGCTGGTCAAGAAGATGGAGGAGCTCGGCATCGGACGGCCCTCCACCTACGCCTCGATCCTCCAGACGCTGAAGGACCGCGACTATGTCCGGCTGGAGAAGAACCGCTTCTTCCCGGAGGAGAGCGGTCGGCTGGTGACGGCCTTCCTGGAGCGCTTCTTCGAGCGTTACGTCTCCTATGATTTCACCGCCCATCTCGAGGACGAGCTGGACGACATTTCCGGCGGGCGGGCGCAATGGCAGCAGGTGCTCGAGGCCTTCTGGCGCGATTTTAAGCCGAAGACCGGCGAGGTTATGGAGAGCAAGCCTTCCGAGATCACCGCCGCGCTCGACGAATTTCTCTCGCCCTATCTGTTTCCGGACAAGGACAACGGGTCCGATCCGCGCCTCTGTCCGCTTTGCGGCACCGGCCGGCTGGGGCTGCGCGGCGGTCGTTTCGGCGCCTTCGTCGCCTGCTCCAATTATCCGGAGTGCAAGTTCACTCGCCGCTTCGGCCAGGGCGATCAAGCCGGGGCGGACAGCGGCCCGCAGGTGCTGGGGCAGGATCCGGAGACGGGTGAGGATGTCACGCTCCGCTCCGGCCGTTTCGGCCCCTATTTCCAGCTCGGCGAGGGCAAGGAGGCGAAGCGCGCCTCGCTGCCCAAGGACGTGCCGGCGGCGGAGGCCGATCTGGAGATCGCGCTCAAATTCCTGTCGCTGCCGCGCGCCGTGGGCGATCATCCCGAGACGGGCAAGCCGATCACCGCAAGCATCGGCCGCTACGGCCCCTATCTCGCCCATGACGGCAAATATGCGAAGCTGGGCTCGACCGCCGAGGTGTTCGAGGTCGGCATGAACGCGGCGGTCGCCAAGCTCGCCGACGCGGCCAATGGCGGCGGCCGGGCGCGCGGCTCGCGCGAGCCGCTGAAGGTGCTCGGGCCGCATCCGCGCACCGAGGCGGAGATCAGGCTGATGGAAGGGCGCTTCGGTCCCTATGTGACCGACGGCACCACCAATGCGACCCTGCCCAAGACGCTGGCGCCCGATCAGCTCACGCTGGAGGAGGCGGCGCAGCTCATCGACGATCGCGCCGCCAAGGGGCCGGCCAAAGGACGGGGCCGCAAGGCGCCCGCGAAGAAGACGCCTGCAAAGAAGACGGGCGCGAAGAAGGCGCCGGCAAGGGGGAAGAAATGATCAGGTCCATGTTCGTCGCCGCTTCGCTCGCGGCCATCCCGGCCGGCGTGATCGCGCAGGAGCCGGCGCCGGCGCCGAACCCGGCCAATGCCGACTGGCATTTCCAGTATCTCAACCGGCTCGACCCCGCCGAGGGCTGGCGCCGGACGGTGAGCGGAGTGCGCTATCGCAAGATCAGTGGTACCGCCGCGGGCCCTCGCCCCACTGTCGAGGATACGGTGACGATCCATTATGTCGGCACCTTCATCGACGGCACCGAGTTCGACAGCTCGGTCGCGCGCGGCGAGCCGGCCACCTTCCCGCTGCAACGCCTGATCCGCGGCTGGCAGGACGGCGTGCCGCTGATGGCGGTGGGCGACCGCTACGAATTCGCCATCCCCTACACGCTCGCCTACGGCCCGACCGGCCGTGGCCCGATCCCCGCCGGCGCGACCTTGCTGTTCACCATCGAGCTGATCGCGATCGCCGCTCAGCCCTGACCGGAACAACCCCGGCAAGCCGGATCCTTCGCGATCCGCACGGTGCGCATCGCGGGCTTGAGCCCATCGAAGATGTGGAGCTTGCCCGCCGCGTCGTCGCCGAAGCCGACGAGCGCGCGGATCGCCTCCATCGTCGCGAAACTGCCGGCGATCCCCGCCATCGCGCCGAGCACGCCCAGCTCGGCGCAGGTGTCGCAATCGTCGGCGTCAAAGGCATCGCCGACGAAGCAGCGATAACAGGGCCGGTCCGCTTCCCAACCCCGAAAGGTGCCGACCTGCGCCTGGAAGCGCCCGATCGCGGCCGAAACAAGCGGGATGCGCGCGGCGGTGCAATGGTCGGACACGGCCAGCCGGGTAGCGAAATTGTCGCAGCCGTCGAGGACCAGATCGACCTCGCCGATCAGCTCGGCTACATTGTCCGCCGTCAGCCGCGCCGCCACCCCCACGAAGCGTGTGTCGGGATTGAGCCGCGCCACCGCCTCGCCGGCCACCTCGGCCTTGCCGCGTCCCACGTCGCCGGTGCCGAACAGCACCTGGCGCTGGAGATTGTCGAGGCTGACCGCATCGTCGTCGATCACCCGCAGCCGCCCGATCCCGGCGGTGGCGAGATATTGGATGGCCGGCGATCCGACCCCGCCCGCGCCGATCACCGCGACCGACGCGGCGAGCAGCTTCACCTGCCCGGCGCCGCCGATCTCCCGCAGCACGATGTGCCGGGCATAGCGATCGAGCTGGGCGTCGGTGAGGCTCATCGCCCCGTCGAGCCGAAGCCCCCGCTGCCCCGCGCCGTCTCACTCAGCTCCGCGACCTCCGCGAACGCCGCCTGCGTGACCGCCGCCGGCACGAGCTGCGCGATCCGCTCGCCGCGCGCCACCTCGAACGACGCGGCGCCGAGATTGGCGAGGATCACCTTCACTTCGCCGCGATAGTCGGCATCGATCGTGCCGGGCGTGTTGAGGCAGGTGATGCCGTGCTTCAGCGCGAGGCCGGAGCGCGGGCGCACCTGCACCTCATAGCCTTCGGGGATGGCGATGGCGAAGCCGGTGGCGACCGCATGGCGCGCGCCGGGCGCGAGCGTCACGTCCTCTGCCGCGACGACATCCATGCCGGCGGCATGGGCGGTGGCGTAAGCGGGGAGGGGCAGGCCCTCGCCATGGGGCAGGCGCTTGAGTTCGATTTGGATCATGTGGCGGTTCGTCGCTCCAGCAGGTTGTCCGCTGCATAGCGCCCCGCCCCGATGGTTGCGAAGAGGAAACCGAACGCGACCAGCACGATCGCCGGCCACCAGTCGCGGAAACCCTGCTCCCAATGCACCATCGTCACGGCGATGACGAAGTTGAACGCGAGCAGCAGGCCGATCCAGCGCGTCGCCAAGCCGGCGATCAGCGCGATACCGATGAACAGCTGCGCGTAAACCGAAAGCGGCGCCATCAGATGCGGCCAGGCGAAACCGTGCGCAGCCAGGAAGTCAGCGAACTCGCGCATACGTTCGGCGGAGGTGATGTTGTCCCAGACGCCGTGGACAAGAAAGGTGCCGGTCACCAGTCGCAGCGCGAGCAGCGCGACGTCCCGCAGCCTTTCAAGGCGGGAGAGCAGCAACGGCGGCCAGTTCATCCGGGCGTCCAGCGCATAACGTCCGCCGCCCCAGGCGGCGAGCAGCAGTCCGGTGAACAACAGCGCCAGCGCCGGCCATTGCTGGCGGAACGTGTCGTCGAGATGGACCATGACCATGCCGACGACGAAATTGAAGGCGAGCGCCAGCCCCGCCCAGCGCGTGGCGAGGCCGAGGATCAGCGCGATGCCGATCAGGAACTGTGCCCAGGCCGAAAGCGGTCCGAAAAAGTGCGGCCAGGCGAACCCGTTGGCGGCGAAATAGTCGACGACCCGCGCCATCGTTGCCGGGTTCGAAATGTTGAACCACATTTCCCAGACGAGGAAGGCGCCGGTGAGCCAGCGCAACGCCAGCAGAGCATGATCGCCGAAGCGCGTCGCCGGCGTTAGGAACAACCAATCGTGCCGCATCTAGTCCTCCAGTGCGACGGCGATCCTCTGCGCGAGCTTGCGGGCGATTTCGGTCTTGGGCGCCTCGGCCCAGTCCTCGACGCCTTCGGCGGTGACCAAGTGGACCCGGTTGTCGGCGCTCCCCATCACGTCTCCCGAGACGTCGTTGGCGAGGATCCAGTCCGCCCCCTTGCGCTCCCGCTTCGCCCGCGCGTTGCCGACGACATTGTCGGTTTCCGCCGCGAAGCCGATCAGAAGGCGCGGGCGCCGGGGCGACACGGCGAGTTCGGCGAGAATGTCGGGATTTTCGACGAGCGGCAGGCCGGGCGGGCCGTCCGGCCCCTTCTTGATCTTGGTCGCGACCGGCTCGACCCGCCAGTCCGCGACGGCGGCGACCATGACGGCGGCATCGGCAGGGAGGGCGGCCCCGACCGCTTCGGCCATCTCGCGCGCCGTCTCGACATCGACCCGCGCCACGCCCGACGGCGTTGGCTGGTGCACCGGTCCCGCGACCAGGGTGACGCGCGCCCCGAGCGCGGCCAGCGCGCCGGCGATCGCGAAACCCTGCTTTCCGGAGGACCGATTGGCGAGCACGCGCACCGGATCGATCGGCTCGTGCGTCGGCCCGGCGGTGACGATGACGTGGCGCCCGGCCAGCGGCGCATCCGGCGCGAAATCGGGTTGGTCGGCGAGCGGATCGGGCGCGCCAAGCTCGTGTCCGATCGCCGCCAGGATCGCCTCCGGTTCGGGCAGCCGCCCCGGCCCATATTCGCCGCACGCCATCTCACCCTCGTCGGGTTCCAACACGGTGACGCCGTAGGCGCGGAGCTGCGCGACGTTTCGCCGCGTCGCCGCATGCTCCCACATCCGTACGTTCATCGCCGGCGCGGCGATCACCCGCTTGTCGGTAGCGAGGAGCAAGGTGGTGGCGAGATCGTCGGCAATGCCCGCGGCCATCTTCGCGAGCAGATCGGCGGTGGCCGGCGCGACGACCACGAGATCCGCCTCGCGGCTGAGCTGGATATGACCCATCTCGGCCTCGTCCTTGAGGTCGAACAGGTCGGTGAACACCTGTTGCTCCGAAAGCGCCGCCAACGTCATCGGCGTCACGAACTGCGCGCCGCCCTTCGTCAGCACGCAGCGTACGCTGCCGCCCGCCTTGCGGATCAGCCGCACCAGCTCGCACGCCTTGTAGGCCGCGATCCCGCCGCCGACGATCAGGAGGATTTTCTTGCCGTGCATCGGTGTTCGCCGGGCGCCTCAGAAAAGCCGATAACGCGCAAGGGGCAGGCCGTTTTCTTCAACGTACCTGTTGCAGTCTTCGATCGCGCCCCGGTTTTCCTTCCGCCATGCATTGGACACATGTTCCACGAGGCCGCGCTCGCACGCTTCGGAAATATCGACGTTGAGCCGTTTCGCCTCATCGACCAATTCGGCCCGCGGCGGTATCTTGATCGTCCTCGTCCGGTTGGCCTTCACATTGAGCCTGGTCATGCGCTCGCCTCTTCCGCTGATTGGAGCCGCATCAACTTAGGAGCAGAACCGCCGCCGCGCCAGCCGCCGCGCCGATCGCGGCCGTCACGAAATGGCGCAGGAAGCTGAGGGGCCGCACGACCATCACTTCCGGCAATGGCGGCGCGGGCGGCGCGGCGCCGGGCGGCGGGTAGTAATGATCGATGCGGCGGATGAGGTCGGGCAGCTTGCGGATCAGCCGCACGGTGCGCACGATCTCGTCGGCCACGCGCGCCTCCGGCCCCAGCTCGCTCCGCACCCATTCGGTCAGGAAGGGCTCGGCCGTCTCCCACATGTTGATGTCGGGATCGAGCGCGGTGGCGACGCCTTCCTCCATCACCATGGTCTTCTGCAGCAGCAGCAGATGGGGTTGGGTCGGCATGTCGAAATCGCGGGTGATCTTGAACAGGCCGTCCATCATCTGGCCGATCGACACATCCTTGGCCGGCAGCCCGCGCATCGGCTCGCCCACCGCGCGTAATGCGGTGGCGAACTCGTCGATATTGTGGTGGCCGGGCACATATTGCGCCTCGAAATGGATTTCGGCGACGCGGCGGTAATTGGCTGTGATCAGGCCGTAGAGGATTTCCGCGAGCCAGATCCGCGCCTGGCGGTTGATCCGGCCCATGATGCCGAAATCGATCGCCGCCAGCCGCCCGTCCGGCAGCGCGAACAGATTGCCCTGATGCAGATCGGCATGGAAGAAGCCGTCAACGACCGCCTGGCGCAGGAAAGCCCGAACCAGGATTTGCGCCAGCGCCTTCAGGTCATGGCCGGCCTCGATCAGCGCCGCGCGGTTCGTCAGCTTGATGCCGTCGATCCATTCCAGCGTCATCACCCGGCGGGCGGTGCGACTCCAGTCGATCTCGGGAACGAAGAAGCCTTCCTCGGCGACCAGATTCTCGCGCAATTCCGAGGCGGAAGCCGCCTCCTGCCGCAGGTCGAGCTCGCGGTTGGTCCATTGCCGGAAGGTGGCGATGACGAGGCGGGGTCGGAGCCTCGCCGCCTCGCCGCCCATGCCTTCGACCTGCGCCGCCGCCCACTCATAGGTCTCGATCGCCTGGGCGAAGTCCTCCTCGATGTTCGGGCGCAGCACTTTGATCGCCACCTGCCGCCCTTCGGTCGTGACGGCGCGGTGGACCTGCGCGATCGAGGCGGCGCCGACCGGCTCGGGATCGATGCTCTGGAACATCGACTCGATCGGCCGGCCGAGACCCTGCTCAATCGCCGCGCGGATCGTCTCGTACGGGGCGGGGGGCAGACGGTCCTGCAGGCGCGAGAGATCGCGCGCCGCCTCCTCGCCGACCAGATCGGGGCGGGTGGCGAGCGCCTGGCCGAGCTTGATCGCGGCCGGGCCGATCGCCTCGAAGGCTTCGGCATAAGTCGGCACCTTCGGCACCCGGGCGCCCAGCCGCGCGATCCGGCATAAGCGACGCACCGGGGGCGGCGTGTTCGGGTCGCGCTCGATCCCGCGCAGCGCCCCGTGCCGCGCCAGCACCCGGCCCCATTTCAGCAGCCGCCAGACATGAACCGCAGGGGAGGTCAAATCTTCCAGCCGCTGTGGATGGCGACGAGGCCGCCGAGGATCGGCTCGGCCTTCACATTGCCGAAACCCGCCGTCCCGATCATCCGCGCGAACGTCGCCATGTCCGGAAAGCGCTCGATCGATTCGATCAGGTAGCGATAGCTGTCCTCGTCCTTCGCGACGGCCTTGCCGATCTTCGGCACGATCCGGCGGGAATAGGTTTCGTAGAGCGTCGCGAAGCCCGGCCAGCGGGTCTGAGAGAATTCCAGGCAATAGAAGCGCCCGCCGGTCGTCAGCACGCGATGGGCTTCCCGGAGCGCGGCGGAAATGTCGGTCACGTTCCGGATGCCGAACGCGATCGTATAGGCATCGAAGCTCCTGTCCGCGAAGCCCAGCCTCTCGGCATTCTGCTCGGACCAGGCGAGGCCCTCGATGCCGCGCTTCTCCGCGCGCTCGCGACCGACCGCGAGCATTTCCGGGTTGATGTCCGCGACCGTGATCGCGGCGCCCGAGCGTGCCATGCGGAAGGCGATGTCGCCGGTGCCGCCGGCCATGTCGAGGATCGCCTCGCCGGCGCGCGGGCGCACCTTGCGGACGAACGCGTCCTTCCACAGCCGGTGCTGGCCGCCCGACATGAGATCGTTCATCAGATCGTAGCTGGACGCGACGGAAGAGAAGACGCCGCGCACCCGGCGGGTCTTTTCCTCTGGCGCCACGTCCTCATGGCCGAAAGAAACCTTGTCCATCGCCGCCGCCTCTAGCAGGGGAGGCGGCATGGTGAAACATGCCTGAGCTTCCCGAAGTCGAAACCACGGTGCGCGGCCTCGCTGCGGTGCTGGACGGGCGCCGCATCGCGTCCATCGAACTGCGCCGCGCCGATCTCAGGCGGCCCTTCCCGCCGGACCTGCGCCAGCGGCTGACCGGGGCGCGCATCACCGGCCTGTCGCGCCGCGCGAAATACGGCCTGATCGAAACCGACCGGGACGACACCCTCGTCTTCCATCTCGGCATGTCGGGGAGCTGGCGAATCGATCCGGACGACATCGGAAAGCACGACCATGTGGTGGTCGAGACGGAAGAGGGCCGTCGCCTCGCGCTCAATGACCCCAGGCGTTTCGGTTCGCTCGACCTCGTTCCAACGGCCGCGCTGACCGCGACTCCGCCGTTCGTGGGGATGGGCCCCGAACCGCTCGGCGCCGAGTTCGACGGCGCCCGGCTCGCCGCCGCTCTGGCCGGGCGGGTCGCGCCGATCAAGGCGATGCTGCTCGATCAGCGGATCGTCGCGGGCCTGGGCAACATCTATGTCTGCGACGCGCTCAACCTGGCCGGTATCCATCCGGGGCGGGAGGCCGGGCGCATCTCCCGCACGCGGCTCGATCGGCTGGCCGAGGCGGTGAAGGGTGTGCTCGGCGCGGCGATCGCAGCGGGGGGATCGACGCTGCGCGATTATGCCCAGCCCAATGGCGAGCTCGGCTATTTCTCGAAGGACTGGCGGGTCTATGGCCGTGAAGGGGAGGCTTGTCCGGCATGCGCAAGCGTGATTCGGCGCCGGGTCGATTCGGGCCGCTCCACCTTCTTCTGCGCGAATTGCCAGCGTTGACCTTGACCGGAACGCCATCCCGGCGTAGAGGCGCCGCCTGACGGGTGCGGGGAAAGCCGCGCCTTTTTCATTTTCGCAAAGAGGCAGTGAAATACGATGGCGAACACGCCGCAAGCCAAGAAGCGCATCCGCCGCAATACCCGCCGCGCCGAAATCAACGGCGCGCGCGTCAGCCGCATCCGCACCTTCGTCAAGCAGGTCGAGGCCGCGCTCGCCGCCGGCGACAAGACAACTGCCGCCGAAGCGCTGAAGCGCGTCCAGCCCGAGCTGGCTCGCGGCGTCGCCAAGGGCGTCGTGCACAAGAACACCGCGTCGCGGAAATTGTCGCGCCTGTCGCGGCGTCTGACTGCACTCGCCTAAGTCGTTCTAAAGCCAGAAAACAGGCCCGCCGGCCTTTCGTCGGCGGGTTTTTTGCGTCTGCGGGGCATCCGACGCGAAAATCCAGCATTTTCCGCGATTCGCGCGATGCTGCACAGCCGCAATCGGTACAGGCTATTGATTTAAAATGCAAAAATTTCAAACCCTCGGGTTTTCGCGCTTTTCCAGTGTCAACATTTTTATTTTTTGTGACGCTTCCATTACCCTCTTGATCGGACTCCGCCCGGCTTCCTAAAACAGCCTTTCCGGCCGGGCGAATCTCCCTGTCGGACGCAAGCAAAATGGCGTTGAGACGCGGCGTGTGGTTTGATTCGCCGCTCGGGAAACTGCGCGCGCGTGAAATAGTCCGCTATCGGGGGGCGGCAAAGAGAGCGAGGGGGATCGGGTGCCACAGATGACGGCCGGGAATCCAGGCGAAGAGCGCGACGTCGGCATGGCGCCGGTCGCGATTGCCTGGGAATCGATTCGCGCCGATCTGCGTCGCGATTGCGGCGCACGCACTTTCGACGGCTGGCTGCGCCCGATCGCGCTCGGCGGCTTCGATTCGGATTCCGGCACGCTCGTTCTCGAACTGCCGTCGCAGTTCATGGCCGATTGGGTGCAGACTCATTTCGCCGAACGGCTCGCGCTGGCCTGGCGCGCACGCCTGCCCGAGATTCGGCAGATCCTGATCGGTGTTGGACCCGCCGCGCCGCGCACCGCCGCCGTCGTCGAGATTCCGGCGCCCGAGGAACCGATTCCGGCTAAGGCGGCGGGCGGCATCTATTCGGTGGCGCTGGAGCCGCGCTACCGATTCGAGAATTTCGTCGTCGGCAAGGCGAATGAGGTCGCCTTCAACGCCGCCCGCACCCTGGCCGCCGCCGACAAGGTCGCATTCAACCCGCTGTTCATCCATGGCGGCACGGGGCGCGGCAAGACGCACTTGCTGCATGCCATCGGGCACGAATTCCACCGGGTCCGGCCGCGCGCGAAGATCATCTACATGTCGGCCGAAAAGTTCATGGTCGAGTTCGTCGCCGCCTTGCGCGCCAACGAGACGATCCAGTTCAAGCAGCAGCTGCGGTCCGCCGATCTCCTGATGATCGACGACGTGCAGTTCATCGCCGGCAAAGAATCGACGCAGGAAGAGTTCTTCCACACGATGAACGAGATCATCTCCGCCGGCCGGCGGCTGGCGATCAGCTCGGATCGCGCGCCGCAGGACCTGGACGGAATCGAACCGCGTATCCTCTCGCGGCTGTCCTGGGGCCTGGTCGCCGACATCAATGCCGCCGATCTCGAGCTGCGCCTCAGCATCATCCAGAAGAAGCTGGAGCAGCTTCCCGACGTGAAGGTGCCCGAGGACGTCGTGATGTTCCTCGCCCGGCGGATCAGCTCGAACGTGCGCGAGCTGGAAGGGGCGCTGAACCGGATCGCAGCCTATGCGGCGATGCAGAATCGCGCGATCGATCTCGATTTCGTCGCCGAGGTCCTCGCCAACATCCTGCGTGCCAACCAGCGCCGCATCTCGATCGACGAGATCCAGACCCGCGTGTCCGAGCATTACCGCATTCGCAAGGCGGAGATGACGAGCGCACGGCGTGCCCGCGAGGTCGCCCGGCCGCGCCAGGTCGCCATGTATCTGTCGAAGCAGCTTACGCCGCGCTCGCTGCCCGAGATCGGCCGGCGCTTCGGCGGACGCGATCATACCACGGTGATTCATGCCGTGCGCCAGATCGAGAAATTGCGCGCGCAGGACCCGGAACTGGATTCCGACATCCGCCTGCTCACTCGCCAGCTCGAAAGCTGAACCAAGGCTTCCGAAGCGAAAGAGGCGGACGAGTCGCTAACTCGTCCGCCTCGTCCTTTCCGGCGCTCTCACTATACCCGGTCCAGCCGTTCGATCAGCCTCGCCAGCGGGCCGGGTATTCGGTTCGTGCAGGCGAAAATCCGTCGCAGGGCATCGCCGATCCACGCCGTCGCGTTGGGCGGCGCGGCGAAGGTGAAGCGCCGGGGAACCAGATCCGTCATCGGACTCCTCCTCGGCTTGTTCGGTGTTGAAACGCGCGATCGGTGGCTTCGTTGCGCGGCTAGGCCTGGTTCAGCTTTGCAACAGAGGCGGTGCCGATTCAGCGTAGCTGAAAACGACCCTAGCCGCTCCGGCTCGCCACCCAATCCTCGATCACGCGCTCCAGCACGGCGAGCGGGATGCCGCCGGCGGCGAGCGCGGTGTCGTGGAAGCCCTTGATGTCGAAGCGGTCGCCCAGCCGCGCGCGCGCGCTTTCGCGCAATTGCAGCCAGCGGGTCTGCCCCACCTTGTAGCTGGTCGCCTGGCCCGGCCATACGCAATAGCGCTCGACCTCGGTGGTCACGCTCGATTCCTGGTCGCCCAGCGTCTCGACCATGTAGCGGATCGCCTGCTCGCGGCTCCAGCGCTTGTGGTGCAGGCCGGTGTCGACCACCAGCCGCGCGGAGCGGAACATGAAGGACTGGATATAGCCGAGCCGGCCATAGGGGTCGTTATCATAGACGCCGAGCTCGTCGGCGAGCTGCTCGGCATAAAGGCCCCAGCCTTCCGAGTAGGCGGAAAAGCCCATCAAACGCCGCAGCATCGGAATCGCGGTCGATTCCTGGGCCAGCGCGATCTGGTGATGATGGCCGGGCGACGCCTCGTGATAGGTGAGCGTCGGCAGCGTCCATTTCGGCCATTCGGCGGTATCGCGCAGATTGATATAATAGGCGCCGGGCCGCGAACCGTCGAGCGCCGGCGACTGGTAATAGCCGCCCGGCGATCCCGCCTCGATCGCCACCGGCACGCGGCGGACCTCGACGGGTGCGCGCGGGATGCGCCCGAACGCACGGGGCAGCCGCTCGGCCATGTCCGCCATCTGCGCGTTGAGATCGGCGAGCAGCCGTTCCTTGCCGGCATCCGTGTTCGGGTAGACCTGCGCCGGATCGCGGGCGAGCGCGCCCATCCGCTCCGCCACGGTGCCTTGGGTCATGCCCTGCGCGCGGAAAATCTCGTCGGCGCGGGCGGTCAGCTCGGCCATCTGGTCGAGCCCGAGCTGATGGATTTCGTCCGCGGTCATCGACGTCGTCGTCGCGTAGCGCAGGCCGTATTCATAATAGGCCCCGCCGTCCGGCAGCCGCCAGACGCCGGCATCGTGCACCGCGCCGGTGCGCTGGCCGCGCACCGCCTCCGCCTGCCGCGTCAGCGCGGGATAGACCTCGCCCTCGACGATCCGGGTGGCGCGCGCCGCCCAGTCGCCGGCGATGTCGCGCTGCGCCGTGCGGCGCGCCAGTGACGTGACGAGACCCGATTCCGC
The DNA here is from genome assembly GCA_019635535.1 of Sphingomonas sp. Taxonomy (NCBI): domain Bacteria; kingdom Pseudomonadati; phylum Pseudomonadota; class Alphaproteobacteria; order Sphingomonadales; family Sphingomonadaceae; genus Sphingomonas; species Sphingomonas sp. Next base: position 2,052,497 of record JAHBZH010000001.1, on the reverse strand, counting down.
CGCAGGCGCGGCGGCGGCGCTGGCAAGCTGCTCCAGCGTTTTGTCGATCACGAAATCGGGGGGAACGACCCCGATCCCATATTCATGGCCGATCCGGGCGGTCTCGTTGTCGATCTGCCGGGCGAAATCGGACAGGCGCGTGAGATAGGCCTCCGCGTCGGAGGCGGTCGCGATCGGATGGCGGCTGTCGAGGAAATCCGGGACGCTGCGATAGCATCCGCTCAACTGGCTGACCGTATAGGGCTCAGGCCAGCCATGGGTGCCGTAGCCGAAGCGGTCATAGGTGGGGACGACCGTCTCCATATAATGGTGCAGCGTGTCGTAATTGACCGCATCGAGCCCGGTGAGCGCCTCGCGGTCGATCCGGCGCAAGGCGGCGAAACCCTGCTTGTCGCGTTCGTGGCGCGCCAGCACGGCGTCGCGCGAACGGTCGTTGAGCCGGGCGCGCGCGTCGGCGCGCGCGCCGCTGTCGAGGCCCAGGGTGGTAACGAATTCTGGCGACTCGTCGAAAAGGTCGTTCAGCGCGCGGTCCATCAGCGCGTTGAGCTCCGCGGCGGGTCCAGTGGGGGCTTCCTGGGCGAACGCGCCGCGCGAGCTTGCAAAGGCCAGGCCGGCGGCGGTGGACAGCAGGAACGTGCGGCGATCGAGCATGACGGGTCTCCAGGGTGCGGGATATGCCCTACCCTAGAGGCCGTGTATTAGGGTGACAAGTCGCCGGGACGTCAGTTCCGGCGCTGCTCGCGCTCCGGCATCACGGTGATCCGTACCGTCTCGCCCGAATTGCCGGGGAAGCCGGTGAACATCGCCTCGATCAGGTTCGGCACCAGCACCGGCAGCTCGTTGGTGCGCGAGCGGGCCTGGGCGACGCCTTCGAACAGGGCCTGGCCGTCCGCGGTGCGGCGGATGTCCATGTCGAGGAAGCTGGTATAGACGGTGTAGCTGTCGATGTCGTAGCCGCCGCCCCAGAACGGATCGTGCCAGCCCCAGTAGAAGGGGCTGCGGTAACGGCCGAAATACCCGAAACGGCTGTAGAAGGGACGGTAGCCCCACGGGCTGCCCCAGAAGGGATCGGGCCGCGCCACGACGCGCTCGCGGCCGTCGTCGACGCCGTAATCGACCTCGACGACGAAGGTCGCGGCCTGTGCGGAGGACGCTTCACTATAACCCAGCTCGGTCAGGTTGCGGCGGATATGATCGGCATATTGGGAGAATTCCAGCCCGCCGGCATTTTCGGCGCGCGCCGGCTGGATGACGAAGCTCTGGCCGTCCGGCGCCGGCATCGCCTGGAAACGCGAAACCTGGGTGGGGAAACCCGTCGCGCAGGCGTTGAGCGCGAGCAGCAAAGCCGGGGCGGCCAGCGTCAGCAGTTTCTTGGACAATGACATGGCGCCACACCTTTCCGATCCGGAGCATCGCCCCGGATATAAATCAACCCGACCACCCTGACAAAGTTCCGCTGAACCGGTGCTGAAGCGCGCCTGAACGAAGCGTTCGGCCGCCAGGTGTGTCGATGGTCAGACGCCGCCGGGGCGGAGATCCCGCATCAGCGTGGCAGGCCCAGCGCCTGGTAGGCCCCCTCCAGCGTCGGGAAGGCCAGTTCAGCCGCCTTCGCTCCGCCCTTGGCGAGGGTTGCCTCCAGCGTCGCCGGATCGGCCTCGAAATCCTTCAGCCGCGCGCGGATCGGCGCGATCGTCTCGACCAGCAGGGCGGCGAGCGCCGGCTTGAACGCGCCAAAGCCCTTGCCGGCATATTCCTGCGTCACGGACTGGGCGGTGCGGTCGGTCAGCGCGGCATAGATGCCGATCAGGTTCAGCGCCTCCGCGCGTCCCGCGAGGTCCGCGACGTCGTCCGGCAGCGGCGCGGCATCGGTCTTCGCCTTGCGAATCTTTTGGGCGATCGCCTCGTCGTCGTCGGTGAGGTTGATCCGGCTCATGTCGGAGGGATCGGATTTGGACATCTTGGCCGTGCCGTCGCGCAGGCTCATGATCCGCGCCGCCGTCGCGCCGATCTCCGGCTCGGGCAGGCGGAAGAGATCGACCTCGTAGTCGGTGTTGAACTTGGCCGCGATGTCGCGGATCAGCTCGACATGCTGCTTCTGGTCCTCGCCCACGGGCACATGGGTCGCCTGATAGAGCAGCACATCGGCGGCCTGCAGGATCGGATAGGCATAGAGGCCAACGCTGACGCCCTCGCGGTTCTTGCCGGATTTCTCCTTGAACTGGGTCATCCGGTTCAGCCAGCCGATCCGCGCCGTGCAGGACAGCAGCCAGGCCATTTCCGGATGGGCCGGCACCCGGGCATGGTTGAACAGCAGCGACTTGTCCGGATCGATCCCGCAGGCGATCAGGGCGGCGGCCATGCCGTTCACATTGGCGCGCAATTCGGCGGGGTCGTTATAGACGGTGACGGCGTGCAGATCGGCCAGGAAAAAGATGCACTCCACCTCGTCCTGCATCCGCGCCCAGCGCCGGATCGCGCCCAGATAATTGCCGAGATGCAGGTTGCCGGTCGGCTGGATGCCGGAAACCACGCGCTTGTCCGGGCGGGTCATTCGCTCACCTTCTTGCGTTTCAGCAGAATCAATATGTCCTCGCGGTTCATCGCGCCGATGAACCAGGCAATGGAGAAATAGACCAGGCCGCCCGCCGAGACGAGCGCGCCGACGGCGAGGATGCGGCGCCCGGCCGAACCGTCGAAATATTCCATGAGCTGGCCCTGGAGCAGCCAGAGCACCGCCGCCATCGCCGCCGCGGCGACGAGCTGCCGCGCGATCCGGCCGATCAGCCAGCCTTCCATCCGGAAATGGCCGCGCGCATGGAGGATCGCATAGAGCGCTATCGCGTTGAGCCAGGCCGATCCGGCGGTGGTCAGCGCCAGCGCGGCGATGCCCAGGATCGGGATCAGGAGGAAATTGGCGGCCACCGCCACGCCCAGGATCGCGAAGGCGATCTTGACCGGCGTCTTCACGTCCTTGCGCGCGTAGAAGCCGGGGGTCAGCACCTTGATCATCACATAGGCCGGCAACCCCGCGACGATGATCGACAGGACGAGGCCGGTGGTCGCCGCGTCCTCGGCGGTGAAGCGCCCGCCCTGGAACAGGGCCGCGACGATCGGCCCGGCGGTGACGATCAGCGCGATCGCGGCGGGCAGGGTCAGCAGCATCGACAATTCGGTCGCCTGACCCTGGACATGGGCGGCGCGCCCGTCTTCGCCGCGATCGACGGCGCGGCTGATCGTCGGCAGGATCGCGGTGCCGAGCGCCGAGCCGATGATCGCGAGCGGAAGCTGGTTCAGCCGGTCGGCGAAACCCAGATAGACGAGGCTCCCCTCGGGCAGCCGGGTCGCGAAATAGGCGTAGAAGAACTGGCTGATATAATAGATGCCGCTGCCCAGAGTGGCGGGGAGGATCAGCAGCAGCAGCTCCTTCACCCGCGCGGTCATGCGCGGCCAGCGGAAGCCGATCGGCAGGCCGAGCCGCTGGACGCTGCCCCAGCACAAGGCGAGCTGGAGCACGCCGCCGGCGATCACGCCGAACGCCATCGCGCGCGCCGTTTCCGGCCCGCCGTCCGGCACGACGAGCTGCGCCGCGATCAGGGCGATGTTGAGCAGGGCCGGCGCGAAAGCGGCGGCGGCGAATTTCGTCAGCGAGTTGAGCACGCCCGAGAAGAGCGAGACCAGGCTGATGAAGATCACATAGGGGAAGGTGATCCGCGTCAGCTCGACGGCGAGGGCGAATTTCTCCGGATCGTCGCGCCAGCCCGAGGCCAGCATCCAGACGAAGGCCGGCATGAAGATCATGAAGATGGCGGTGACCGCGATCAGGATCGGCAGGAAGACCGCCATCACCTCCTCGGCGAACCTGCGCGCCTCCTCCATTCCGCCCTCGCCGTTGAGGCGCTGGCTGAACAGGGGCACGAAGCCGGCCGCGAAGGCGCCCTCGCCGAACAGCCGGCGGAACAGGTTGGGGATCAGGAAGGCGAGGGCGAAGGCGTCGGCGGCCATGCCGGCGCCCATGATCCGCGCGAACACCATCTCGCGCGCGAAGCCGAGCACGCGGCTGACCATGGTAAGCCCGCCGATCGTGCCCGTCGCCTTGATGAGGTTCATCCGTGCACCCTTCCGGGGTCGGCGTTTCGGATCAGGCCTGGCCTGTGACCTCGCCGGCCTGACCGCCGCTCAGCTCGGCCTGCTGTTGCGCCGCGCGCTGCATGTAGAGACTGCCGAAGTCGATCGGATCGAGCAGGAAGGGCGGGAAGCCGCCCTGCAGGCTGGCGTCGGCCAGCACCTGGCGCGCGAACGGGAAGAGAATGCGCGGCGCTTCCGCGAGCAGGAAGGGCTGGAGCTGCTCGGCAGGGATGTTCTTGAGCGCGAACAGGCCGCCATAGAGCAGGTCGATCGAAAAGACGGTGCCGTCGTCGGTCTTGGACGAAACCTCGATCTTCAGCGCGACTTCGTGCAGATCGTCGCCGACCGCCTGGGCCCCGATGTTGAACTGGACGTCGATCTGGGGCTGGCCCTGCCACTGATAGACCGCCGGCGCGTTCGGATTTTCGAAGGACAAATCCTTCACATATTGGGCGATCACGCCGACCTGCGGCATCGACTCTGCGCCGACCGGTGCCTCGCCCGCGCCGTTCGCGCCATTCTCTTCGGCCATCTCTTCAAACCTCGATCTGGATGTGGAATAATAGGCTGCCGCCCTTCGGAGGATTCCGACGGCGCGGCCGTGCGCAGCGCGGGTAGCAGCCGGTGCTTTCCGGCGCAACATCCGCGCGCGTTGGCCGTTACGCCTGATGGGATTTGAAACCGGCCCGGTTCGGGCCTATGTTGCGGGCTGTTTCAAGGAGACGTTCGTTGACTGTCGGTATCGTGCTTCTGGCCATGATCGCCCTGTTCGTGGGGCTGCGGCTCTACGCCGTGCTGGGCCAGCGCACCGGTCATGAGCAGCGCCCCGTCACCCGGCCCGAAGCCGCGCCGGGGGTCGAGCCCGCGCCCGCCAAGGCGGATGCGCCTATCGCTGCCAGCGAGCCTTCCAGCCTGGCCTTCGAGCAAGGCGCGTCCGGCGGTATCCGCGCGATCATCGCGGCGGATGCGAGCTTCGACGTCGCCCGCTTCCTCGAAGGTGCGCAGGGCGCCTACCGGATGATCCTTGAGGCTTTCTGGAAGGGCGACCGCGAGGAGCTCGGCTATCTCGCCGCGCCGGATGTCCGGGACGCCTTCACCGCGGCGATCGCCGAGCGCGAGGCGGCCGGCCACACGCTCGACAATCGCCTGGTCGCGATCGAGCGCGCGCTGATCGAGGATGCGCGGCTCACCGGCAGCGAGGCCGAGATCGAGGTGCGTTTCGACGCCTTCGTCGCGGCGATCACCCGCAATGCCGAGGGCGAGGTCGTCGCCGGTTCGCTGAGCGACGCGATCCCGACCCACGACATCTGGACCTTCCGCCGCGATCTCAAGAGCGGCGATCCGAACTGGCTGCTGGTCGAGACCGACGAAGCCGCTGACTGAGCGCGTTTCCGCGACGCTTTCCCGCCATGTCCTTTCGGGGTTATGCGAAGGCATGCCCCTGTTCGAATCCGCACGCATGACGAAGGCGCGCTGGGCGTTTTGCCTGGCCCTGCTGCTGCCGCTGGCGAGTTGCGTCACGCCCGTCCGCCCGTCCGCGCCGCCCTTACCTGAAGCGCCCGCGCCGGAGCCCGCCAATGCGATCGAGGCCGGAATTCGTGCCGCCCGGGCCCCGGATCTGAGCCCATCCGCCGCCCAGGCCGCCCTGGCCGCCTTCCGCATCTCCTGCCCCGCGCTGGTCCGGCGGCAGGATGCGAGCGGCCTGGCCGCGCCGGAGGATTGGCGCGCCGCCTGCGACGCCGCCGCCACGGCCGCCGATGCGCCGGCTTTCTTCCGCACATATTTCGAGGCGGTGGAAGTCGGCGACGCGGCGGCCTTCGCGACCGGCTATTTCGAGCCGGAGATTCCCGGCTCGCGCGTCCGGGCGCCGGGCTATCAGGTGCCGGTCTATGCCGTTCCGCCCGATCTGCTCGACGCCAATCCGGCGACGGGCGAACGGGGCAGGGGGCGCGTCGATGAGACCGGCGCCTACGTCCTCTATCACGACCGCGCGGCGATCGAGGATGGCGCGCTCGCCCGGCGCGGGTTGGAGATCGGCTGGGCCACCGATCCCGCCGATCTCTTCTTTCTCCAGATCCAGGGCTCCGGTCGCCTCAAGCTGCCCGACGGGGAGGTGATGCGGATCGGCTATGCCGGGCAGAATGGCCGCGAATATGTCGCGATCGGCCGGTTGCTGCGCGATCGGGGCATTCTCCAGACGCCGGTATCGATGCAGGCGATCCGCGCCTGGATGGCCGCCAATCCCGAAGGCGCTCGCGCGCTGATGCGCGAAAACCCCAGCTATGTCTTCTTCCGCGAACTGACCGGCCCCGGCCCGCTCGGCGCGCTGGAGCTGCCGGTCACGCCGCGGGTCAGCATCGCCGCCGATCCGCGCTTCGTCCCGCTGGGCGCGCCCGTCATCCTCTCCGGCATGAGCGATCCACGCGCCGACGGGCTGTGGATCGCACAGGATACGGGCGGCGCGATCCGGGGCGCGAACCGCGTCGACACCTTCTGGGGCGCCGGCGAGGAAGCGGCCTTGATCGCCGGCGGGATGCAGGCGCGGGGCCGCGCCATCGTCCTGCTGCCGCGCGGCGCGCTGGAAAGGATCCGCGCCCGTGCGGCGGCTGACCACTGAGGAACGCGCGCTCTGGCGCAAGGTGGTCGAAACGGTCAGCCCGCTGGAAGGCCGCGCTCCGCCGCCCGTTGAACCCGAGGCGGCGGCTGCTCTTCGCCCATTGCCGCGATCCGCGCCGAAGCCTGTCACCAAGCCGACCGAAAAGAGCAAGGGGCCCGGCACCACCCTCGATGCAAGCTGGGACCGCCGCCTGTCGCGCGGGCTAGTCGCGCCGGACCGCGTCGTCGATCTGCACGGCCACAATCTCGCGACCGCCTGGGCGGTGATCGACGAGAGGCTGGACGCCGCCATCTCGGCGGGCGACCGTCTCGTCCTCCTCGTCACCGGCAAGCCGCGCGCGGAAAGCGGCAACGGGCGCGGCGCGATCCGCGCGGCGGTGGGTGACTGGCTCGCCGTTTCGCGCCATGCCGGCAACATCGCCGCCGTCCGCAACGCCGCACCCCGCCATGGCGGGGCAGGGGCGCTCTATATCGTCCTCAGGAGACGCCGAGGGCCAGCCTGATCGTCCGCGCATAGATGCGCTGGAGCGCGTGGATGTCGTCCACCGCCGCCGCTTCGTCGAGCTTGTGCATCGTCGCATTGGGCAGGCCAAAATCGATCACCGGGCAGACCGCGATCAGGAAGCGCCCGTCCGAGGTGCCGCCATGGGTGGAGAGCTTCGGCGTGATGCCCGTCTCCGCCTCGATCGCCCGGGCGACGATGTCGTGGATCGGCCCCGGCGGCGTCAGGAAGGCCTCACCGGAAATCTTCGCTTCCACCGTCGCGTCCTGCGCCGCCGCCTCGGCGGTCCGGCGCACCAGCTCGACAAGATCGGCGCCCTTGTGGAGATTGTTGAACCGGATGTTGAGCTGCGCCCGCGCCCAGCCGGGGATCACATTGGTCGCCTTGCTCGATGTCTCGACCGCGGTGATCTCCAGATTGGAGGGCTGGAACGCCTCGTTGCCGTCGTCGAGATGGATCGCCTCCAGCGCCTCGATCACCTTCGCGAGCCCCGGCACCGGATTGTCCGCCCGGTGCGGATAGGCGACATGGCCCTGCGTGCCCGGCACCGTCACCCACATGTTGACCGATCCGCGCCGCCCGATCTTCACCACGTCGCCCAGCCGCGCCTCGCTGGTCGGTTCGCCGATCAGGATCATGTCGGGGCGGATGCCGCGTTCGGCCATCCACTCGATCAGCTTGGGCGTGCCGAAGGTCGCCGGCCCTTCCTCGTCGCCGGTGATGATGAAGCTGATCGTGCCGGGATGGTCGGCCGCGTCCGCGCAGGCGGCGACGAAGGCGGCGATGCTCGCCTTCATGTCCACCGCGCCGCGCCCGTGCAGCAGCCCGCCGCGCAGCTCCGGCAAGAACGGGTCACTCGCCCAGCCGTCGCCCGGCGGCACCACGTCGAGATGGCCGGCGAAGCCGAGATGCGGCCCGCCCGATCCGCGCGAGGCGTAGAGATTCTCGACCGGCCCGTCCGGCGCCTCGCCCATCGTGAAGCGGTGCACCTCGAACCCCAATGGCACCAAAGCCGCCTCCAGCACATCGAACACCGCCCCGGTCGCGGGGGTGATGCTGGGGCAGGCGATCAGGCGCTCGCTCAGTGCGATGGGGTCGATCGTCTCGCTCATCGGCTATGCCTGCGGCGTTTCGTACTGCTCGATCACCCAGGGCTCGCTCTGTGCCGCGTCGATCCAGTCGCGCATCCAGGCATGGTCGAGGATCGTCTCCATATAGGCGGCGGCGAAGCGGGGGACGGGGATCGAATAGGTGACGAAGCGCGTCACCACCGGCGCGAACATGATGTCCACCGCGCCGAAATCGCCGAACAGATAGGGTCCGCCGCCGCCATGGCGCGCGCGCGCCTGGGCCCACAGCTCCAGGATGCGGATGATCTCGGCCTTCACCGTATCGTCGAGCTGTGGCGTCGGGAATTGCTTGCGCACGTTCATCGACAGCTCGCGGCGCAGATTCGGATAGCTGGAATGCATTTCGGCGGCCATCGACCGGGCCATGCCCCGCGCGGTGTCGTCGCGCGGCCAGTAGCGTGCCTTGTCGGTCCGGTCGGCGAGCCATTCGACGATCGCCAGGCTGTCCCAGATCACGGTCTGGTCGTCCCACAGGATCGGCACCTTGCCGCCCGAAGGCGCGAACTCGTCGCCTTCCGCGCGCCTGTCCCAGTCCGCGTCGAACATCGGGACGGTGATCTCCTCGAACGGCAGACCGGACTGCTTCACCGCCAGCCAGCCGCGCAGCGACCAGGAGGAATAGGCCTTGTTGCCGATGATGAGCTTGAGCATCCCGTTCCTCTCGCTGGACGCGCGGCGTCAGACTTGCGCCGCCTCTAGCACCGCCGCGCGCAGCCGGTCCATGCCCAGCCCCTTTTCGCTCGATGTCGCGATGATCTCCGGATGCGCGGCGGGATGCCGGCGCGCTTCCTCCGCCGTGCGCTGCGTCACCTCGTCGAGCGCGCTCGCCTTGATCTTGTCCGCCTTGGTGAGGACGAGATGATAGCTGACCGCCGCGTCGTCGAGCATCTTCATCAGCTCGCGGTCGATCTCCTTGATGCCGTGCCGGCTGTCGATCAGCAGCAGCGTGCGCTTCAGCACCTGCCGGCCGCGCAGATAGTCGTTGACCAGGAAGCGCCACTTCCTGGCGAGCTCCTTCGGCGCCTTGGCGAAGCCGTAGCCCGGCATGTCCACCAGCCGCAGCCGTACCGGATCGCCGACCTCGAAGATGTTGAGTTCCTGCGTGCGGCCCGGCGTGTTGGAGGTGCGGGCCAGCCCCGAGCGGTTGGTCAGCCGGTTGAGCAGCGAGGATTTGCCCACGTTGGAGCGGCCGGCGAAGGCGATCTCCGGTACCTCCGGATCGGGCAGGAATTTCAGCTCCGGCGCCGATTTCAGGAAAGAGACCGGCCCGGAAAAGAGCTTCCGGGCCGCCTCCATCAGATCGTCGTCGCCGCTCACTTGCGGGGACGACGCGGCTTCGTCTTCGGCGCCGGATCGGCCGGCGGCGAGGGCGGCGCGGTGGCCGTCGCCACGGCGCCGGCCTGCGCCTTGAGCTGCGGATGGCGCATGTAGAGCAGCTTCTGCTGGCCGATCGACAGCAGGTTGTTGGTCACCCAGTAAAGCTGCAGGCCGGCCGCGAACGGCGCCATGATGACGATCAGCACCCAGGGCATGATCGCGAAGACCTGCTTCTGGATCGGGTCCATCGGCGCCGGATTGAGCCGCATCTGCAGCCACATCGTCACGCCCACCAGGATCGGCAGGATGCCGATGATCAGGAAGGCCGGCGGCGTGAAGGGCAGGAAGCCGAACAGGTTGACCGGGGTGAGCGGATCGGGCGCGGAAAGATCGCGGATCCACAGCACGAACGGCTCGTGCCGCATCTCCACCGACAGCATCAGCACCTTGTAGAGCGCATAGAAGATCGGGATTTGCAGGAAGATGGGCAGGCAGCCGGCGAGGGGGTTCACCTTCTCCTCGCGGTAGAGCTTCATCATCTCTTCCTGCATCTTCGGCCGGTCGTCCTTGTAGCGCTCCTGGATCGCCTTCATCTTGGGCTGGACGACGCGCATCGCCGCCATCGAGGCGAACTGCTTCTGCGCGATCGGATAGAGCAGCAGGCGGACGATCACGGTCAGCGAAATGATCGCCAGGCCGAAATTGCCCAGATAGGCGAACAGCCAGAGCAGCAGCTTGAAGATCGGCTGCATGAACCATTCGAACCAGCCCCAGTCGATCGCCTTGTCGAGTCGGGTGCCGAGTTCGTCGGTATAGGTGGCGAGCAGCCCTTCTTCCTTCGCGCCGGCGAACAAACGGGTCGTGGTCGCAAGGCCGCGGCCGGGCGCGACGACGGTCGGCGCGATGGTGAAATCGGCCTGGTAGCTGTCGGTGCCGCCATTGTGGCGGAACGCGGCCTCCACGGTGCGCGCCTGATCGGGGACGATCGCCGCGAGCCAGTATTTGTCGGTGAAGCCGAGCCAGCCACCACGCGTCGAGAAGGTCCGGGCGCCCGCTTCGGCGACGTCGGTCCAATTGTTGTCATAGTCGGCGACGCCATTGAACACGCCGACCGGGCCGACATGCATCGTCCACCAGTCCGGATCGGCGGAGACGCCGACCCGGCTGACCAGCGCGAACGGGCGGGCCACCACCGGCGCGCCGCCGCGGTTCACGACACGCTGATCGGCGGTGAACAGATAGCCGGCATCGACCGACAGGCGAATCTCGAAGAGCTGCCCTTCGCCATTGTCCCAGCTCAGGGTCACCGGCGTTTCGGGCGTCAGCGTTCCGCCGCTGGCGCGCCAGACGGTCTCGGCGTCGGGCAGGCGCATGCCGTCGCCGGTCCAGCCGAAGGTGCCGAAATAGGCGCCGGGCGAGCCGGAGGGCGAGAACAGCCGCACCGGCGGGGAATCGCGGCCGATCCCCTCGCGCTCGCCGGTCAGCACCAGGTCGTCGATCCGCGCGCCGGCCAGGTTGATCGAGCCGGCGAGGCGGGGCGTCTCGATGCGCACGCGCGGGCTTTCGGCGAGCACGGTCTCGCGTGCCCGGGTCACGCGGGGCGTTTCGGCGACGGGCGTCACGGTCGGCCGTTCGACCGCCACCTCGCGGCCGTCCTCGATCTTGGTCACCGGCGGGTTGGCGGGCGGGAACCAGGTGTCGGCGATCACGGTCCAGCCGATAAGGACGAGCGCGGACAGCGCGATCGCCAGGATCATGTTCTTGTGATCGTTCACCTATTGCCCCTCATCATTCGCAACATTGGTCATGGCACCGGATCGTGGCCGGATCCCCCCCAGGGGTGACAGCGCAGCAGCCGGCGCAATGCCAGCCAGCTTCCGCGCAGCGCGCCATAGCGGGAAAGCGCGGTGATTGCATAGGCCGAGCAGCTTGGCTGGAAGCGGCAGCTCGGCGGCAGCACGCGCGACGGGCCCAATTGCCAGCCTCGCGCGATCAGGATCAGCGCCTTCGCGATCATCCATCACGCTCCCCATCCGTTCGGGCTGAGCCTGTCGAAGCCCTGCTTTTGTTCTTCGGGAGGTCGGAAGGAAAGGGCAGGCCTTCGACAGGCTCAGGCCGAACGGTGTTTCTTTGGAGTTTGGCCAAAGCATTCGTAAGATCGGCGGTCAGCATCTCGAACGGCCGTTCGATGCCGCCCATCCGGCCGATCAGCACATGATCGGCGCCGGTTATGCCCCGCTCCGGCAGAACGGCGCGGGCCAATTCGCGGAACCGGCGTTTCATCCGGTTGCGGATCACCGCATTGCCGACCTTCTTGGAAACGGTGAGGCCGAGGCGCATCGTCGCGTCGCCGTCGTCGCGCCGCCGCACCAGCAGGACGAAGCCGGACGTGGGCGCGCGAAACCCGCCGTTCGCGGCCAGGAAGTCCGCGCGGCGGGTCAGCTTCCCGATATCGGGTTTGGTTACGCCGAAAGCTTCTTGCGGCCGCGGCTGCGGCGCGCGGCAAGGACCTTGCGGCCGCCGACGGTCGCCATCCGGGCCCGGAAGCCGTGCCGGCGCTTGCGCACGAGATTGCTCGGCTGGAAGGTGCGCTTCATCGCTCATTCCTCGTAATTCGTATCGAAAGAAAAGGGCCGCGCTAGGGCGGCCTCGTTGAGGGCGCCGATAGGCAAGAGCCGAAGCAAAGTCAATCGCCGGCGGCGTCATTTTCACCCTGCTGCTGGCGGATTTCCTCGCGCCGCGCCGCGCTGCTCCGGCGCATGCCCCAATCGGCCCAGCGGCCCTTGTTCGGATGGCGGCGCTTGAACGCGACATATTTGCGCTTCGCCCATTCGCTATATTTGAGCATCAGGCCCAGCCCGAGCGCGAAGACGACCACGCCGCCGGGCCCCGGAATCGCGCCGACCAGAGGCGAGACGAGGATCAGGAAGCAGCCGAGCAGGAACAGGCATTGCCTGACCACGGGCACCCGACCCCATGCCAGCCATTTCTGCCGCGGCGTCATCAAGCTCATCTGGGCAGCACGAGGCAGGCCTGCAAGTCGCCCGACAGGATAAGCGCAATGCGCGATCGGCTCGACTCCACGCGTTACGCGGGCGGTTCGTCGCGCTTGGCGGCGGATTAAGAAAGGGTTCAGCCGCGAAACGTTCAGTTCGGTGCTGCGATAATGTGACGTGTAGCGGGAGGAATTGATGAGCGACGAAAACGACATCAAGCATCCGGAGCGCCGCCGCATGCTGGGCCTGCTCGGCCTCGGCGCGCTGGCCGCCTATGCCGGCCCCGCCATTCTCGGCATCAGCGAAGCGAAGGCGCAGCGGCGCGGCGGCTCCTGGTCGCGCCCGTCTCGCCCGTCTCGCCCATCGCGTCCCCGCGCACGCCAGCGGTGGCGGCGCCACAGGGCCAATTACCGTCGCTTCTCGAGGCCTTCGCGGCCGTCCCGTCCCCGGCGGCCCTATTACCGTTGGTGACCCGGTTTGAGGCCGGGGCCTAGGGCGGCGTGAGGTTTTCCTTTCCGCCGCTCTCTGCACCGGTGTCGTTCGAGGGCGACAGCGACAGCCTGATCGGCTGGCTAGGCCGTTTGTGCGACGGCTGGGGCGCGGAACCGACATCCGACGACGGCGAGACGCCACTGCGCGTCGCCCGCCGCGATGGCGCCTTCCATATCGAAGCGCCCTGGCTGGACGCGCCGGTGGTGGAGCCCGATCCGTTCCGCGCCGCCGCCAATCTGGCGGTCGATCTTGCCGAAGCCTGGCTCGCCGAAAATCCGGACCGGCTGACTTTGCACTGCGCGGCGGCGGCGCTGGACGGACGCCTGATCATCTTTCCGGGCACGGCGCGGGCGGGCAAGAGCACGCTCGCCGCACGCCTTGCCGCCGCCGGCTGGGATCTGTTCGCCGACGACATGCTGATTCTCGGCGGCGCGGACGAACGATCCGGCAGCTCCTTCGGCATCGCGCCGCGCCTGCGCCGGCCCCTGCCGCCGGGGATCGGCGACATGTTCCGGGACTTCCTGGCGGCGCATGAGGGACCGGGGGACGAGGATTATCTCTATCTCGACCTGCCGGGCGCGGTCCGCCCGCGCTTCGGCAAGACGGCGAGGATCGGCGCGGTCGTCCTGCTCGAGCGCGGCGTGCCCGGCGCCCGTATCGAGGCCGCTTCGCCCGGCGACGGCGTGGAGGCACTGCTCCTCCAGAATCTGTCGCCGCGCGTCGGCGCGAGCGGTGCGATCGGCCGGATCGCCGCGTTGATCGAGGCCGTGCCCTGCCATGTCCTGCATTATTCCGATCTCGACGATGCCGCCGAGCTGCTGGCAAGGACGGTGCGCAGCGGCGCGATGTGGATGGCGCCGGATCGCGCCGCGCCGCCCGCGCCTTCGGGCGAACGCCCGGCCTGGTCCGGCCCGAGCGAGCCGCAGTTCAGACCAGCGCCAGGTGTCGCCGTGCATGAGGTGGACGGCGTGCGCTATCTGGTCTGCGCGCGCAGCGACGGCGTCTATCGACTCGACGATCTCGCCTTCGGTCTTTGGAACCTGATGGCCGAACCGGTCGGAACAGGCGAGGCCGCCGCAATAGTGCAGAGCGCTTTTCCCGATCGCGATCCGGACGAGATCGAGCGCGACGTGCGCCTGTTCTTCGAAACATTGACAGAGCGCGATCTTATTCGTCCCGCCTGACATCTCGACTTCCTGTCGACTTGCCGCCAAGGTGCGGGCAGGGGGAGAGGGGGCAGGATGGTCGCGCATGTCGCCACGGTGGCGTTTCTGGGGCTGGAGGCGCGCGCCGTGGAGGTGCAGGTGCAGATCGCGCCGGGTCTGCCCAAATTCCTCGTCGTCGGCCTGCCGGACAAGGCGGTGGGCGAAAGCCGGGAGCGGGTCCATGCCGCGCTCGCCGCGATCGGGCTGTCGCTGCCGCCCAAGCGGATCACGGTCAATCTCTCGCCGGCGGACCTGCCCAAGGAAGGCTCGCATTACGATCTGCCGATCGCGCTCGGCCTGCTCGCCGCGATGGGCGCGGTCGATGCAGAAACGTTGGCCGGCTATGTCGCGGTCGGCGAGCTGGGGCTGGACGGCCGGATCGCGCCGTCGCCCGGCGTGCTGCTCGCCGCGCTCCATGCCTCGGCGCAGGGGCTGGGGCTGATCTGCCCGGCTGCGCAGGGCGGGGAGGCGGCCTGGGCCGGCGATGTCGAGGTGATCGCCGCGCCCGATCTCATTGCCCTCACCAATCATCTGCGCGGGCAGGCGGTGCTGACCCCGCCCGTGCCGGGCGAGGCGGAGCCGCCGGGCCGCGGCCCCGATCTCGCCCAGGTGAAGGGTCAGGAAACCGCCAAGCGCGCGCTGGAGATCGCCGCGGCGGGCGGCCACAACCTGCTGATGAGCGGCCCGCCCGGCGCCGGCAAGTCGCTCCTCGCCGCCTGCCTGCCCGGCATCCTGCCCGATCTCAATCCGGCCGAGGCGCTGGAAGTCTCGATGGTCGCCTCGGTGGCCGGCGAGCTGAAGGACGGCCGCCTGATCCGCACCCGGCCCTATCGCGCGCCGCACCACAGCGCCTCGATGCCCGCTTTGGTCGGCGGCGGGCTGAAGGTGCGGCCCGGCGAAATCAGCCTCGCCCATCTCGGCGTGCTCTTCCTCGACGAGCTGCCGGAATTCCAGCGCGTCGCGCTCGATTCGCTGCGCCAGCCGCTGGAGACGGGCGTCGTTCAGGTCGCGCGCGCCAACGCCCATGTCACCTTCCCGGCCCGGGTCCAGCTCGTCGCGGCGATGAATCCGTGCCGCTGCGGCCATCTCGGCGATCCCGCGCTCGCCTGCGCCCGCGCGCCCCGATGCGCCGCCGATTACCAGGCCAAGGTTTCAGGGCCCTTGCTCGACCGGATCGACCTGCATGTCGAGGTCGCCGCCGTCGCCGCCGCCGATCTCGCGCTGCCGCCGCCCGCCGAGGGCTCCGCCGAAGTCGCCGCGCGGGTCGCCGCTGCGCGCGCCGTCCAGACCGCGCGCTACGACGGAAAGGGCCCGCGCACCAATGCCGAGGCGGACGGCGAGTTGCTCGACGCCGTCGCCGCCCCCGACGATCCCGGCAAGCGCCTGCTCGCCCAAGCCGCCGAGGCGATGCGCCTCTCCGCGCGCGGCTATCACCGCGTCATGCGCGTCGCGCGCACCGTCGCCGACCTCGCCGGCGCCGGCGAGGTCGGCAGGGTCCATGTCGCCGAAGCGCTCAGCTACCGGCGTCAGGCGCCGCGCAGCTAGGCGGTTTCCAGGCAGGCCTGGGCGATCGCCGCGACGTGGCGGTGGTCGGTGCCGCAGCAGCCGCCCAGCACATCGATCCAAGGCAATTGCGCGCGCAGTGCGCGATGTTCGCGGCCCAGCTCGGCAGGATCGCCATCATCGAGCACGGTCATCGCGTCCAGCTCGGCATGGCTGCACCGCGACGCGTTGACGCGCAGGCCGCGAATGCGGCGGGTCCAGCCGCTGCCTTCGGCCAAGCTGGTCTCGAAATGGCTCGGATGCGCGCAGTTGATCATGAAGTAAGCGGGATAGCCGTCGGTGGCGGCATCCACCGCTTCGATCGCGTCGCCGAGCATGTCGCCGGTGGGCAGGCGGCCGTCGGTCTCGACCGTGAACGAGATGACGGCGGGCAGGCCGACGTCGCGGGCGGCGCGCGCGACGCCAATCGCTTCGTTGACGTTGGTCATCGTCAACCCGCTCAGCATGTCCGCGCCGGCGCGGGCAAGAATTTCGGCCTGCCAGGCATGATAGTCCCGCGCCTCGCCGATGCTCATGATCCGCTCGGGATCGTAACCGTCGCCGCGCGGGCCGTGGCAGCCGCTGACGAAGATCGGCATGGTTTCCGTTTGATATTCGGCGCGCAGTGCTTTGAGCATCTCGATCGCAGCGAGGTTCAGATGCTCCAGTTCTGCAAGTGCCAGGCCGAGCGGCGCAGCCCAGTCCGGGCTGGCGCGCCAGGTCGCGCTTTCAAGGATGAAGCCGGCGCCCGTGCCGCGCGCGATTTCCAGATAGCGCCGGAAATAGGCTTCGAGCTGGTGCCGCCCTTGCGCGTCGCGGAGCAGCATGATCGAGGCGAAGCAGGGCAGGTCGATGCCGCGGTTGAAGATGAAGTCGGTCTCGAGCCCGCCGTCGGTGAGAAACAGGCGGCCGGGCTGGGGCAGGGAGTGGGTGTTCATGATCGAATCCTGATGAATTGTCGGGGAGGGAGGAGACTAGAATCGGCCGTCGAGCAGCACGTCCGTGATCCGGTCACCCGGATGGGCGGTTGCTTCCACGTCGATTCGAAGCAGGCTGCCGTCCGCGGCCGTCGTCATCGCGCCGGACAGGAAGAAAAGGAGGCACAGCATCGCGCCCGCCGAACGGTTCATGTCACACTCCCGAAGAGAGCCCCCGACGGTCGCCGGGGGATGCCGCCAAACTAGGGCCGGACGTCGTTGCGCATCCAGCCTGCTCGCGGTCGCTTTCCTCCATGGTGCGGCCAAGCCACGAATATGCTAGGGAAATTCGGGGTCATCACGCGAGGGAAACGAACGATGCCGGGCCCGGCGACAGCGAAAAAAGCACCGGCGGTACAGTCCGGCACTTCCACCGGCGGCAAGGGCGCGCGGACCCGCGGACGATTGCTCGACCTCGCTTATGAGCGGATTCTCGACAAGGGGTTCGCCGCCACTTCGATCGACGAACTGGTCGAGGCCGCCGGCATCACCAAGAGCGGCTTCTTCTATCATTTCAAAGACAAGAACGATCTCGCCCGCGCGCTGATCGAACGCTATCTGGCGGAAAATGCAGCGTTGCTCGACCGGCTCGAGGCGCGCGCACGCGAGCTCAGCGACGACCCGCTCCATGCCTTCCTGATCTACCTCAAGCTGATGTCCGAGACGATGGCGGACATGCTCACGACCCATCCCGGCTGCCTGGTCTCGACGCTGACCTATCAGGACCGGTTGTTCGATTCGGAGGTGACGCGGCTAAATCGCGAGGGCATGATCGACTGGCGCCGACGCAACCTCGCCTGGTTGGAAGCGGTCGCGCGCGTCTATCCGCCGCGTATCGCCATCGACCTCGCCGATCTTGCCGACCAGATCACGGTGGTGACGGACGGCAGCATCATCTTGTGGCGGGCGCTCGGCGACGCCGGCGTGATCGAGCGTCAATCGCTGCTCCATCGCGCGATGATCCGGGAGATTTTCGCGCCCGTGACGCGGTAAGCGCGCTCTCGGCGGCGTAGGCCGGGAAACTATGTCTTGTTGGCGGGCTCCGTCGCGGGCGGCGGCGCGATCTCCACATCGGGCAACTCGACCTTCGGCACATCGACATTGACGTTTACGTTCACGTCGTCCGCCGCCTTCTCGAAATAGCCGCCGAAGAAGAAGAAGGCGATCGCGCCGGCCACGAACAGCAGCACCACGGCGGCGATCACGCCCCCGCCGCCGCTTTCGCGGGTGTGGATCACGGTCGTCTCGCGCTCGACCGTCGGCCGTTCCTGTTCGTCCATCTGGAAGCTCCCCTTGGTTACGCCGCCAGAACGCCGTCCTTCGCCGGTCGGTTCCGGAAGGGGCTGGACAGCGCGCGACGACGGTTGTTCATTCCTCCCCGCCGTCGAACAGGGGAGCGCCATGACCGATCAGCCGTCTTCGAACCGCCGCGATATCCTGAAAGCCGCCGCGGCCTCCGCCGCATTGCTGGCGCCGGGCGCGACGTTCGCCCAGAGCCGGCGCGATGGCGACCGGGACGCGCTGCGCCGCGCCATCGAGGCCGGGCATGACGAGGCGGTGGCACGGATCCGTGACTGGATCGCGCTGCCCACCATCGCCGCCGAAGGGCTCAACATCGATCCCGGCGCCGATCATATGATGCGGCTCGCGACGGAGGCGGGCTTCACCGGCGTGCGCAAGGTTTCGACCGGCGGCATCCCGGCGGTGTTCGGCGTGCTCGACGCCAGTGCGCCCCGCACCATCGGCATCTATTTCATGTACGACGTGAAGCAGTATGACGCGTCCGAATGGACCACGCCGCCGCTCGAGGCGCAATTCTTCGATCATCCGGTCGGCCGCGCGATCCGGGGGCGCGGCGCGGTCAACCAGAAGGGACCGGAAGGGGCCTTCCTCGCCGCGCTCCACGCCTTCAGGGCGGCGAACAAGCGGCTGCCGGTCAATCTGGTGCTGCTCGCCGAGGGCGAGGAGGAGATCGGCTCGCCCAATTTCCACAACGTCTTTCAGGATGCCGAGGTGCTGCGCGCCTTCCGTCGGGCGGAAGGGGTGTTCATTCCCTTCGCCAGCCAGGGGCCGGACGGGCAAGTGATGATCACCTTGGGCTCCAAGGGCATCATCGAGCTGGAGCTGGTCGCCAGCGGCGAGCGCTGGGGACGGGGCCCGGCACAGGACATCCATTCCAGCCTGAAGGCGCAGGTCGACAGCCCGGTCTGGCACCTCGTCATGGCGCTGAACAGCCTGGTCCGCGATGGCGGCAACACGCCGGCGATCGAGGGCTGGTTCGATCATGTCCGCCCCCTGACCGCGCGGGAGCGCGCGCTCGTTGCCGAAAATGCCCGGGTGCGCAACGAGGATGAGGCTAAGCGCCAGCTCGGCGTGCCGCGCTGGATCGACGATCTGCCCTGGCGCGAATCCCTCGAACGGCTCGTGTCGCAACCCACCGTCAATATCGAAGGGCTGGTCGCCGGCTATACGGGACCGGGGGGCAAGACGATCCTGCCGGCGCGGGGCGTCGCCAAGCTCGACCTGAGGCTGGTCCCGAATATGACGGTCGAGGATTGCCTCGCCAAGCTGCGCGCCCATCTCGCCGCGAACGGCTTCGGGGATGTCGAGGTCAATATGAGCGGCGGCTACAACCCGACCGAGACGGCGGAGGATTCGCGCCTGATCCGTGCCCAGCAGGCGGTCTTCACCCGCGCCAATGTGCCGTTCAGCCTGTTTCCGCGCAGCGCGGGTTCATGGCCCGGCGTGGTCTTCACCGGCGATCCGCTGCGCAAGCCGGCGGGTCATTTCGGAATCGGCCATGGCGGCGGCGCCCACGCGCCCAACGAGTTCTTCATCGTCGAGAGCAGCAATCCGCGCGTCGCGGGCCTGAACGAGAGCGCGATGATGTACGCGGACATGCTCTACGAGCTGGCGACGATCCGGTAGGTGAAGGGCTCGCACGGCTATTGCCGCGTGAGCCGCAATTCCATGAACGCGATCTGGCGGCCGTCGGGCGCAGTGAGCGTGCCGTGCTCGATCCAGGTGTCGCCGCTGATCGTGATCAGATAGTCGATCCGGCCGCCGGGCGTGTCCATCGCCCAGGCGATCGTCTCGCCGCGCGGCTCGATCGCGAAATCGCCGTTGAGGCCGCTCGCGAGCGCGCTGCGCATGCGGTAGGCGCCGGTCGGGGCGTCCCAGACGATCATCGCCATCGCGTCGTGGACCAGCCGATCGGGCTGGCCGGCCTCGAAATGCCGGCCCTCGACGAGGAGGGCATTGCCGGACAGCCGCGCCGTCACCGTCTCGCGCGATCGCACCTCGGCCCGCCGGCCCTGCGGCGTGACGATCCAGCCCGATCCGTGCCAGTCGCCGACCAGGGCGGCGAAAGGCGCCATTCTCTCGCTCGGCGGCGGCGGTGTCTGGGCGGCGGCGGGAAACATGGCGAACAGCATAACAAGGGCGACGATGATTCGCATGGCGGGCTCCATCGGTGGCTGGCCGGCTCCTAGCCGCCGCGCGGAGCGGCGTCTTGAACGAAACGGACGGGCGCGATCAGCTCGTGCCGGATGCCCCCGAGATAGCCGCGCACCGTCACCGGCGCGGCGCCGAACCGGCCCCTGATGTCGCGGGCGAGATGGGGCTGGTCGGCGAAGCCGGCCGCGCTGGCGATCCCCGCCCAGTCGGGATCGCCGAGCGACAGCAGCAGCGCGCGGCGCACGCGCTGGATCGAGGCATATTGCTTGGCGGGGATGCCCGTCGCGGCGAGGAAACGGCGGCGAAATTGCCGGGCGCCGATCCCGGCCTGCTCGGCGAGCCGGGCGATCGGAATCGTGCCGCCGCTGAGGGCGAGGCGATCGACCGCGTCGGCGACCGCCCGATCTTGGCCGGTTATGCCGGCGAGCGCCGCCGCGATGCCTTCGCCGCCCCGCCAGTCGTCGACGGCGAGGGCGGCAAGATCGACGATGATCGCCGCGAAGGGCCCGTCCGTCGCCAGCGGCTCCGACAATGCGGGATCGGGCGCCCGGCCGGTGACGGCCAACGCCGCCTCGGGCCGCAGCCTCAGGCCGGCATAGGACCAGCCGCGCATGACCGGAATGCGCCGCGCTGCGAGCGCCGGGCCGATGAACCGCGCCATGAGCTGCCCGTCCGGACCGACGATGACGACGAAATTGGTCGCGCCGTCCGGCGGGGCGATGTGCTCGATGGCCGGCGGATCGTGATCCTCCAGCGCGAACCGCCAGGCGCAGGCGGCGGCGCCGCGCGCCGCCTCCGGCAAGGGCAGTTCGCGGAAGAGCATCGCCGCGCGGCTATTCGGGCAGGAAGTCCGGCACCGAGAGGTAGCGCTCGCCGGTGTCGTAGTTGAAGCCGAGGATGCGCTTGCCGGTGCCGACCTCGGCCAGCTTCTGCGAGATGGCCGCCAACGTGGCGCCGGAGCTGATCCCGACCAACAGGCCTTCCTCGCGGGCTGAACGCCGCGCCCAGTCCTTGGCGTCGGCGGGGTCGACCTGGAGGATGCCGTCGAACAGCGACACATCGGTGATGGCGGGGACGAAGCCGGCGCCGATGCCCTGGATCGGGTGCGGCCCCGGCTGCCCGCCGGAGAGGACCGGCGACAGGGTCGGCTCGACCGCGAAGACCTGCAGGCCGGGCCAGGCGGCTTTCAGCACTTCGGCCGAGGCGGTGATATGGCCGCCCGTACCGACGCCGGTGATCAGAATGTCGATTGGCGAATCCTTGAAATCGTTCAGGATTTCCTGCGCGGTCGTGCGGCGGTGGACCTCCAGGTTCGCCGGATTCTCGAATTGCTGCGGCATCCAGCTGCCCGGCGTCTGCTCGATCAGCTCCTGCGCACGGGCGATCGCGCCCTTCATGCCCTTTTCCTTGGGCGTGAGATCGAAGGTCGCGCCATAAGCCAGCATCAGCCGGCGGCGCTCCAGGCTCATGCTTTCGGGCATGACGAGCACCAGCCTGTAGCCCTTCACCGCGGCGACCATGGCGAGACCGATGCCGGTATTGCCGCTGGTCGGCTCGATGATCGTGCCGCCGGGCTGGAGCTTGCCGGACTTCTCGGCATCCTCGATCATCGCCAGCGCGATGCGGTCCTTGATCGAGGCGCCCGGATTGGCGCGTTCGGATTTCACCCAGACCTCGGCATCGCCGAACAGGCGGTTGATCCGGATGTGCGGCGTGTTGCCGATCGTCTCGAGAATGCTGGCGGCTTTCATCTGCTATCCTTTCTCGGTCTCAAGTTTCTGGCCGGCGACCAGCGGAGGTAGCTCGACGTCAGGTTGGCCCTTTCCGGCCTCCGCGTCGAGGATTTCGGCATCGGGCGGCACGAAGCGGTCGGCCTTGCGCAGCGCCGGGAAGGCCCAGGCGCACAGGCCGGTGACGCCCAGCGCCAGCACGCCGCCGCCCACCACCGCCGCGACCGGCCCGAAGGCGGCGCCGGCGAGGCCCGCACGGAATTCGCCCAGCTCGTTGGAGGTGGAGATGAACAGGCCGGAGACCGACGACACCCGCCCGCGCATCGCGTCCGGCGTGTGGATCTGGATCAGCGAGGCGCGGACATAGACGCTGACCATGTCCGCGGCGCCGAGCACGAACAGGCTGGCCAACGACAGCCACATCCAGCGGCTTTCGCCGAACACGATCGTCGCCACCGCGAAGATGCCGACGCAGATGAACATCTTGCGCCCGACATGGCGCTGCAACGGTCGGCGCGCCAGGAAGGCGGCGGTGAGCGCGGCACCGATCGCCGGCGCGGCGCGCAGCGCGCCCAGTCCCTCCGAGCCGACATGGAGGATGTCGCGCGCGAACACGGGCAGCATCGCCGTCGCGCCGCCGAGCAGCACCGCGAACAGGTCCAGCGTGATCGCGCCCAGCACGATCTTGTTGTCGCGCACATAGGCCAGGCCCTCGATCACCGCGCGCAGCGGCTTGCTCTCCCCGGCATTGCCGCGCGGGATGCGCTTCACCATCAGCATCGCGCCGACCGAGAGGGCGAAGAGCAAGGCGGAGAGCTCGTAGGGGAGGGCGACGCCGAGCGCATAGGCGCCGCCGCCGATCAGCGGCCCGGCCACCGCGCCGCTCTGCCAGGCGATCGAGTTCAGCGCGATCGCGCTCGGCAGCAGCGGGGCAGGCACCAGATTGGGCGCGAAGGCGGCGAGCGCCGGCCCGGCGAAGGCGCGGCCGATGCCGAGCGCGACCGACACCGCGAAGAGCGGCACCAGGCTCATCGCATCGGCCCAGACCAGGGCAGCGAGCCACAGGCCGCACAGCATCTCCCCGCCCAGCGCCAGCACGACGATCAGCCGCCGGTCGATCCGGTCGGCGACATAGCCGGCGACGAGCACGAGCAGCAGCAAGGGCAGGAACTGGGCGAGCCCGATCATGCCGAGCCAGAAGCTCGCCTCGTAGATGCTCATCGTCTCGCGCGCGATGTCGTAGACGTGGATGCCGATGACGACGATCAGCATCGTGTTCGCAATCGTGCTCGCCAGCCGCGCGAACCAGAAGAACCGGTAATCGCGATAGTGGAAGGGGGAGGAGGGGACGGCGGCGGACATCGGGAGCGGACTTAGGCCGGAGCGCGGCGGGCGGCAACAAAGCCGTGGGCGATTGGAGGATTATCGCGGAGGAGCGGGCGATGGGGGAAATTCCTGTCCGGCGGGACGATGTTCAAGCGAGAAAAGTGACGAAGGTGCCACCTCCCGCGCCGCGGCGGCGGTGACGAGGCCAATCCGGGAGCGCGCGCGGATGAAGGCGCGCTGCCGCTCGGGCGTCCACCCGTCGCGGCGCCCGGTGGCCGAGGGGACGGGATCGAAGGCGAGGTCGTGGGGGAACGAGTCGGTCATCCGCCAGCTTATGATGGACAGCGGGGGCTGTAGGAAAGTTCTCTATTTAATCGTGTCGCTATCTACGGCTCGCTGAACAATCTGATTATCCTTAATGCTGACTTTAACCGCAGGAAACGGTTCTTGCTTTGCTACGGCTGCTTCTAGGTTCCAATATGGAACCTCTCCATTGGCAATGGGTGAATATACGGGCTCACGCCCGTTCTCGACCAAAGGGCTAAATTCACTTCTCTGCTGCGCATACATTCCGACAAAAAGTTCAACAGTTTCGTTTTTCGAGCTCAAGAAGCAGTTTACCATATCGACCCCATCGGGGGTCCGTCTGTAATAAGATTCCTCTCCGTTGGGCCAGTGCACTTTATAGCCTGTCATCAGGCCATCTCCATCGGCAAGGACTTCCATCAGGCCTTTGTAAATCGGATCATACGGTACGGCTCGTTCTGCAAACCCTCCCCATGAGAGACGCGCCTCTCGCTCAAGGACAAAGAAGGCTGAGATGAAGGCCTTTGCCGAGGTGATGAGCTTGTCGATCTCATCCAGAGAGATTTTGAATGAGGAGGAGAGCTTCTCACCTCGCGAGCGAAAACTATCCTCCGTCAATATATAATCGGAATGCGCTATCGCGTTCCGAAGGTCCCAATTAATAAATTCATTCAAAATGCAGCCAACATCTATTCCGGAACGTTTTGATAAATGTGTTATCACTGAGACTTTTTGGCGTGGGCTTACGCCAAATCTAGATGCACGTTTCTTCTGATCAGAGCTCAGATATTTATAGAATGGATTCGGGTAATACCCCTCGTTTAAATGAAATCGGAGTAAATTGGCTATTACCTCATAAGGGGCGTTCATCTCGATGATGTGATTGTAAAGTATCAGGCCAAGGCGGAAGACCGTAAAGTTATCCGGAAAATCCTCCTTGGGCAGGGGCATCTGCATAAGTGAGTTAAGGTCCTCCAATAAGGCCCTAGACTCAGCATACGGGTCCCACCCATGATCCTCTAAGCCAACCACCCTTAGCAGAGACGAGAAGTATCTAACTATGTCGTGCGCAAACGGGTTTCTTGGAAAGAAAAGAGGGGACAGGGTCTCCAAGTATCGTTCGCGCGTCTGTTCGTAGAGGTTGCTGCCAGGCACTCGTTTTTGCGTGACCATCAGGCCGCACTCACAAAACTATCCAGCACGCGCTTGCGCCCCGAATGTTCGAAGTCGATCTCCAGCTTGTTGCCCTCGATCTCGGCGACCTCGCCATAGCCGAATTTGGAGTGGAAGACGCGCATGCCGACCGCGATGTCGCTGCGGCCCGGATTGCCGAAGCTGACGGCGCTGGCGCGGGCTTCGACGACGCGGGCGGGGGTGCGGTCGAATTGTCCCGAGGCGGCGGCGCGCTGCCAGCCAGGGCCGCGCGTGCTGGCGCGGGTGGATTGGGCGGCGGCGAGATGGGCGAAAGGATCGGCCCGTTCCGACCAGTTGGCGCGCCAGAGCGACTCGCCGCCGCTCATCGTGGTTTCCTGTTCGAGGTGGTCCTCGGGCAGTTCGGCGACGAAGCGGCTCGGGATACTGCTGGTCCACTGGCCGTAGATGCGGCGGTTCGCGGCATGGAAAATGAAGCACTTGCGCCGCGCTCTTGTGATCGCGACATAAGCGAGGCGGCGTTCCTCCTCCAGCGAGGCGTTGCCGCCCTCGTCCAGCGCGCGCTGCGAGGGGAAGACCCCTTCCTCCCACCCGGCGAGGAAGACGGTGTCGAATTCCAGCCCCTTGGCGGCATGGATGGTCATGATCGTGACCTTGTCGGCGTCCTCGGCCGCGTCATTGTCCATGACGAGCGCGACATGCTCCAGGAAGGCGCCGAGCGTCTCGTAATCCTCCATCGCCCGGGTCAGTTCGGCGAGATTTTCGAGGCGGCCGGCGCTTTCCGTCGAACGATCGGCCTGCAGCATCGCGGTATAGCCGCTCTCGTCGAGCACGAGCCGGGCCAGCTCCGGATGCGGCAATTCCTCCAGCTTGCCCCGCCAGCGGGCGAAATCGCCGACCAGGTTGCCGAGGCTGCGACGCGCGGCGGGGGTCAACTCGTCCGTGTCGAGGATCTGCGCGGCGGCGAGACTGAGTGGGATGCCCTCGGCCCGCGCCAGGGCGTGCAGCTTCGCCACCGCCTTGTCGCCGAGCCCGCGCTTGGGCGTGTTGACGATCCGCTCGAAGGCGAGATCGTCGGCCGGCTGGGCGATGACGCGCAGATAGGCGAGCGCGTCGCGGATTTCGGCGCGCTCGTAGAAGCGAAAGCCGCCGACGATGCGGTAATTGAGGCCGATCGCGATGAAGCGGTCCTCGAACTCGCGGGTCTGGAACTGGGCGCGGACCAGGATGGCGGCCTGACTGAGCCGTCCGCCGCGCCTTTGGAGAGTTTCCAGCTCTTCGCCGACCCGGCGCGCCTCCTCCGGCCCGTCCCACACGCCGACCACCTGGACCTTCTCGCCCGCGTCCGCCTCGGTCCAGAGCGTCTTGCCCAGCCGCGCCGCATTCTGCGCGATCAGGCCGGAGGCGGCGCCGAGAATGTGCGGGGTGGAGCGGTAATTCTGTTCAAGCCGGATGATAACAGCGTTCGGAAAGTCCTTCTCGAACCTAAGGATATTCGAGACCTCCGCGCCGCGCCAGGAATAGATGCTCTGATCGTCGTCGCCGACGCAGCAGATGTTCCGGCGTTCCTGCGCGAGCAGGCGGAGCCAGAGATACTGGCTCTGGTTGGTGTCCTGATATTCGTCGACGAGGATGTAGCGGAAGCGCTGCTGGTAGAGCTCCAGCACGTCGCGGTGCGTGCGCAGGATCACCAGCATGTGCAGCAGCAGATCGCCGAAATCGCAGGCGTTGAGATCGCGCAGGCGGGCCTGATAGAGCTTGTAGAGTTGGGCGCCCTTGCCGTTCGCATAGCCCTCCGCCTCGCCGGCATCGACCTGGTCGGGCGTCCAGCCCTTGTTCTTCCATTTGTCGATCATCCCGGCGAGCAGGCGGGCGGGCCAGCGTTTCTCGTCGATGTCGGCGGCGAGGATGATCTGCTTGAGCAGGCGGAGCTGGTCGTCCGTGTCGAGGATGGTGAAATTGCTCTTGAGCCCGACCAGCTCGGCATGACGGCGCAGCATCTTCGCGCCGATCGAGTGGAAGGTGCCGAGCCAGGGCATGCCCTCCACGGCCTCGCCGATCTGCCGGCCGACGCGTTCCCGCATTTCCCGGGCGGCCTTGTTGGTGAAGGTGACGGCGAGGATCTCGCTCGGCCAGGCGCGGCGGGTGGCGACGAGATGCGCCAGCCGCGCGGTCAGCGCCGCCGTCTTGCCCGTGCCCGCCCCGGCCAGCACCAGCACCGGCCCCTCGGTGGTCAGCACCGCCTCGCGCTGCGGCGCGTTGAGGCCGGCCAGATAAGGCGGTTCGGGGGCGGGCGCGCGAGTCACCCGCGAACAGGTAGGGAACGGCGCGCGCGCGGGCAAGCCGCTCGCGCGCCGTTTTTCCGGCAGCTGTCCGCGGGCAACCGCGCCGTTTATTCGTCTTCGGTCGGGGCGCCCGGTCCGTTCTTCTTGACCGATTCGATGGCGTTCACCGCATTGGCGCGCGAGCTGTATCCTTCCGTCCAGAAGATCGTCTCGCTGTTATATTTGAAATAGGCGCGATACTCGCCTTTCGCGTCCTTCTTGATCGTGAACTTGTGCGCCATCTTTTTACTCCCTCCCAACAGGTTGGAGGCGAAACGATAGCGGATGCGCGCGCGTGGGAAAAGCGGGGTCAGGCGGCGCTGAGCAGCAGGATGCGGGCCTTGCCGAAGCGGCGGTCGGCCTCGGGTTTCAGCGCGGGCGGGAAGGCGAGGCTTTCGCCGGCCGTCTCGATGCCGAGCCACCCGCCCGGCGCCAGCCATCCGTCCGCGCCGATCCTGTCGAGCGCCGCCTGGGCGAGCCCGGTGGCATAAGGCGGGTCCATCAGGATCAGGTCGCAGGGTGCGCGCGGCGGCAGCGCATGTTCGACCGGCTGGGCGCGGATCTCCGCCCGGTCCGTCGCGCCGACCTTGTCCAGATTGCGCTTCAGCGCGTCGAGTGCCTCCCGGTCCTTCTCATAGAAGCTGCAATGCGCCGCGCCGCGCGACAGCGCCTCGATGCCGAGCGCCCCGGTCCCGGCGAACAGGTCCGCCACGACCAGCCCCTCGAAACTGCCGATCCGGCTCGCCAGCATCGAGAACAGCCCTTCGCGCGCCCGGTCGCTGGTCGGCCGTGTGGCCTGACCGGCGGGCGCGAGCAGAGGGCGCCCCCGCCATTGGCCGGCGATGATCCTCACTTCCTAAATCCTCCCCGGAACGGGGAGGGGGACCGCGCGGAGCGCGGTGGAGGGGTCGGGGAACCGGCGCCGGCCCCTCCACCACGACGCTTCGCGCCGCGGTCCCCTTCCCCGTTCCGGGGAGGATTGTTGAGCGCCTTCCGAAACGCCACCAGGTCATGTTGGCGCACCTCGTCCACCATGCCCGCCGCCAGGTCGGCCAGCGGGAAGGGGCCATAAGCGGTACGGATCAGGCGGGAGACCTGGAGGCCCAAGTGCTCCAGCACCCGGCGCACCTCGCGATTCTTGCCTTCCTTCAGCCGCATTTCGACCCAGCCGTTGCGGCCGGTCCGCCGCTCCAGATTGGCGTCGATCGGGCCGTAGCGGATGCCGTCGATCTCGACCCCCTCGATCAGCGTCTCCAGCCGCGCCTGGCTGATCTCGCCGAATACCCGCGCGCGATAGCTGCGCTCGACGCCGGTGGCGGGCAGCTCGAGCTGGCGCTTCAATTCGCCGTCGGTGGTGAGCAGCAGCAGCCCTTCGGTGTTCATGTCCAGTCGCCCGACCGGCATGACGCGCGGCAATCCCTTGGGCAGCCGATCGTAGATTGTCGGGCGTCCTTTGGGATCGCGCTCGGTGGTCAGCAGGCCCGCCGGCTTGTGGAAGCGGAACAGGCGGGCGGGGGCAGGGGCCTTGACCGGCTTGCCGTCCACCGTGACGCCGTGGAGCGAGGTGAGCAGGGTCGCGGGCGTGTCCACCACCTGCCCGTCGATCGCGATCCGCCCCTCGGCGATCATCCGCTCGATCTCGCGGCGCGAGGCGATGCCGGCGCGGGCGAGCAGCTTGGCGATGCGATGGGTTTCGCGGGACGGGGGCATGGATTGGTCTCCGGCGGGGGCCGATGGCTTTTCGCGATGAAACGAGCCGGGAACGCGGCACCAGCGCCGCCATCGCTCGTTACGCGTTGAAGCCAGTCTGTGAATGGGGGCTCCGTTACATGCTCTTCGGCAAGCGCGAAAGGCTGATCCGCCGAATCCTGATCGTCGAGGACGAGCCCCTGGTCGCGTTCGACAACGAGCATCTGCTGGGCGAGGCGGGCTACGAAGTGGTCGCCACCGTCGACAATCATGCCGCCGCCCTCGCGGTGATCGCGGCCGAGCCGCTCGATCTGGTGCTGAGCGACATCGCGCTCAACGGCGTGGGCGACGGCGTGGACGTCGCCCGCGCGGCGCGGGCGAAGGGCATCCCCGTCCTCTTCGCCACCGGCAATTGCAGCCCGGAAGCGCAAAGCCTCGCCATCGGCTGCCTCGCCAAGCCCTATGCGGGCAAGGTGCTGCTGAACGCGCTGGAAGCGATCGACGCCCGCCTGCAGGGCCGCTCGCGCAGGGCGCCGCGCCAGCTCACCCTCTATGCGCCGGCGGAGGAGGCGTGAGGGTTGTTGTGGGTGGAAGTCGGTCATTGGTTTCTCATTACCGTCATGCCGGACTTGATCCGGCATCCAGCTTCTTTTCGATAGCCTGAAGAGAAAAGCTGGACCCCGGATCAAGTCCGGGGTGACGATTGGGAAGGACAGCAACGGGTCGATTACGGACCTCCCATCCGTCGCTTCCAATGTAGGAAATGCTCTGTCACGCTGCCGGCATGCCCAAGTCGGCTTTCCTTTCGAACCGGAGTGGCTCTGCGGAGCGCTCTGGACCTTACGGGAAGGGGCGTTGCCCCCGCACGTGGCGTCAGGTTCGTCAACTTCCACATCGCGAATCGCGCTGGTGCGACACCCGTTGCCTGGCTGGCTGCTACCTGGTTCTTGGACCAGGCGCCGAGACGCATTTAGCTCAGCGCCTTTTCCACTTCGTCGTGGAAATCGCGGACGCCGGTTTCCAGCGTGCCGAGCGTGACTTCGGCGATCGATCCGGAGGAAAGGCCGTTTTGCCCGAGCGCGGCGGCGCGGAAATCCTCGCCGCCGAACGTGCCTTCGTCGAGCAGCGTCCAGCTCTTCGCCCAGTGCGCTTCGGCCTCCGGCGTTTCGGGCGGCTCCGGGATCAGCATGAAATTCTCGACGAGCGTGCGGTCCTCGGCCTGCGGCATCAGGGTCATCACGTTCACATAATCGGGGCTGACCACGATCACGGTCGCCGGGAAGAGCTGATAGGCATAGGTGATCGCCGCGCGCAACGCCGGCCAGTCCTGCGGGTCGATATTGGCCAGATAATCGGCGCGGCCGACGGCGGAGCGCTGGTGGACCCCGATCTTGTCCGCTGTGGTGATCCCGTCCGCGAAGAACTTGCCGATCGTCGGCGCGTGCAGTCGCTGGACGTGATAGCTTTCCAGGAAGGCGTCCATGATCAGCTTCCAGTTGGAGGCGACGTCATGGACGCGGCGGCGGTAGAGATGGTGCCCGGCCAGCCCGAAGGCGTCGAATTCCGGGGCGAGCATCGCCGCATCCTCGAAATTGCTCGGCGCGCGCGCGAACCAGATCAGCCCGCCCGCCTCGGTGGAGGGCAGCTCGACCAGATTGTGCGCCGCCTTGTCGAGCCCCGGAAAGGTCTCGGCTCGCGGCACGCCCGCCAGCCGCCCGTCCAGCTTGTAGCTCCACGCATGATAGGGGCAGACCAGCATCGGCGCGCACTGTACCTCCTGGCCCTCCACCAGCCGCGTGCCGCGATGCCGGCAGACATTCCAGAAGACATGGGCCTGGCCGGCCTTGTCGCGGGTCAGCAGCAGCGGGATGCCGAAGCCGTCATGCGGCACCGCGCTGCCCGGCTCCAGCAAAGCGGAGGGCGCGATGACCTGCGGCAACCGGTCGAACAGCCGCGCCTTCTCCGCCGCGAAGCGCGCCGGATCGGTATAGACCGAGGCGGGAATCGTGGTGATCGCATCGCCATGCGCATTCTCGCCCGCCGCGATCGCCCGGGCGAGGGCGAGCTGACCGTTGGTGGGTGTGCGGCGGGCCGGCATGTCCATGCGACGACTGTGCGCCTTACGCGAACGTAAGGCAAGCGAAGGGCGGCTCTGATCGGCCTAGTAATGATCCCGCGAGCCGCTAGGGTCGCTGCCCAGCGAGCAGGAGAAACGAGCATGGCCACGAGTGCAGCGCAGAAGCCCGGTTGGCGCAGCCTGTTTCGCTCGCTGCGCAATCCCAAATCGGGTTTCATGGCGCTGTTCGGATTCGCCTCGGGCCTGCCGTTCGCGCTGTTCCTGGGCACGCTCTACGCCTGGTTCACCGAGGCGGAAGTGGACCTCGAGACGATGGGCGTGTTCTCGCTGATCGGGCTCGCTTATTCGTTCCAGTTCCTGTGGTCGCCGCTGGTCGACAAGGTCGATATCCCGTTCCTGCGCCGGCTGGGAAAGCGCAAGCAGTGGATCGCGCCGGCACAGCTTCTGCTCGGCATCATCCTCGTCACGATGAGCCTGCTCGATCCCAAGAGCTCGCTCGGCCTGTTCAGCCTGCTCGCCGGCATCGGCGCCTTCACCAGCGCCACGCAGGATATCGCGATCAACGCCTGGCGCATCGATATCGCCGACGAGGAAGCGACGATCGATATCCTCTCGACTGTCTATCAGATGGGCTTCCGTCTCTCGTCCCTGGTCGGCGGCGCCCTTGGCCTGATCATCGCCGCGCGGATCGGCTGGCCGCAAACCTATGTGCTGCTCGGCCTGATGCTGCTCGCGATCGGCGTGGCCGGCCTGTTCGCTCCCGATACGGACAAGGCCAGCGCGGTCATCGCCTCCGGCGACGAGATCGACGAGCTCTATCAGCCGGGAGAGTTGCTACCGCGCGTGCGCACATGGGGCCTGCTGGCCGTCGGGCTGCTCTGGACCTTGGCGATCGGAACGGTCCTGGTCTTCATGGTCCGTTCGATGACCGCGCTGCCCGAGGACCGTCCCAACCCGACCGAGTTCACGGCCACGTACGGCCCGCTGATCATCGTCGCCACGATCATCCTGCCCGCCTTCGTCGCCGCCTGGCTGGCGAAGCTCCGGCGCGAAGGGCGGCATGTGATCCCGACGGAAGGCGGGCTGGAAGCGCGCGCCACCCAGGTGACCGATCATTTCTATCGCGCGCTTGTCCTGCCGCTGGTCGAGTTCGTCGGCCGCATGGGCTGGTCGCTGGTGCTGATCCTGGCGTTGGTGCTGACCTATCGCATCACCGATTCGATCTGGGGCACGTTCGCCTATCCATTCTATCTGGGCGAGCTGCGCTACACCAATGACGAAGTGGCGATCGCGTCCAAGTTCTTCGGGATCGGCGCGATCATCCTCGGGCTGGCGCTGGGCGGCTGGATGATCACCGTGCTCGGGCGGATGTTCACCCTGACGCTCGGCGCGGCGCTCGCGGCCGCCACCAACCTGCTTTACGCCGATCTGGCCGTGGGCGGCGCGACCATGTCGGCGGTCAGCAATGCGACCGGCTTCACCTGGGCGGTCGAGCAGCTCGGCGGCAGCGAGAGGCTGGCGCGGCTGATGATCACCATCGGGGCGGAGAATCTCGCCATCGGCATCGCGGGGGCGGCCTATGTCGCCTGGCTCTCCTCGATCGTCGCCAAGGGTTACAGCGCCGTGCAATATGCGCTGCTCGCGTCGCTGACCTTGTTGGTCGGCACGCTCGGCCGCGGCGCGCTCGGCGAGATGATCCAGGAGCGCGGCTATTATTTCGTGTTCGTCTTCACCGCGCTGATCGGCGTGATCGCGGTGGTGCTGTGCGTGCTCGAATGGATCCGCGAGGTTCGTGCAGGCAAGGCCTCGGGCGTGGTGGCCCCCGATCACCCTGTGGCGGCGCCGGCGGAATAGGTTTCAACCCGGCGGCTGATCGTTGGCCTTCAGCATCTCGCCGGCGAGATAGAGCGAGCCCAGGATCAGCACGACCGGCGGCTTGTCCCGGTCGGCATGGCGGGCGATCCAGCGCAGGGCGTCCGGGGCGTCCTTTGCCGTCATCGCGTTGAGCCCGGCTTCTTTCGCCGTCGCGGCCAGGGCGGCGGGAGCGTGATGTTCGTGCTCCGGCACCGGAATCATGTGGAATGTCGCCTGCCGCCCGCGAAAGGCGCGCAGCACGCCCGGCGCATCCTTGTTGGCGAGCAGGCCGAAGACGATGTGAAAGGGTGTGCCAGCCGGCACGTGGCCGCGGAAGAAATCGGCCACGGCGCGCGCGGCATTGGGGTTGTGGGCGCCGTCCAGCCAGAGTTCGGCCCCACGCGGCAGCAGATCGGCGAGCGGGCCGGGGGCGAGCTTCTGGAGCCGGGCCGGCCATTCCGTCCAGCCGATCGCGGCGCGCAACGCGGATTCGGGGATGGCCAGCCGGCTCTGGTGACGCAGCATCGCCATGGCCAGCGCGGCGTTCATCGCCTGGTGCGCGCCGGGCAGGCGGGGGGCAGGGAGGCGCAGGCTCCCGCTCCGGTCGCGATAGTCGATTCCGCCCTCGCGCAGGTCGGCGTCCCAGAGCTGGCCGCGCGGCAGCCACGGCGCGCCCTTATCCTGCGCGGCTTCGGCGATCTTGAGCGCGACGGGGACGGGATAACGCTGCGTGACGAGCGGCACGCCCGCCTTGGCGATGCCGGCTTTCTCGATGGCGATCTGCTCGATCCGGTCGCCGAGGAAGGCATTGTGATCGATGCCGAGCTCGGCGATGCCGCAGATCAGCGGGGCGGGGATGACATTGGTGGCATCGAGCCGACCGCCCAGCCCGACTTCGACAATACAGGCATCGGCCGGTGTCCGGGCGAAGGCCAGGAAGGCGGCGGCGGTCGTCACCTCGAAGAAACTGATCGTCATGTCACTCGCCGCATCGAGCGCTTCGGCCAGCACGGCGGCCAGCGCCTCGTCGTCGATCAGGCGTCCGGCGAGCCGGATGCGTTCGTTGAAGCGGACGAGATGCGGGCTGGTATAGACATGGGCGGTGAGCCCCGCCGCCTCGATCGCGGCGCGCAGGAAGGCGCAGGTCGATCCCTTGCCGTTGGTCCCGGCGACATGGAAGACGGGCGGCAGCGACCGCTCGGGGTTGCCGAGCCGGTCGAGTAAAGCGGAGATCCGCTCCAGCCCCAATATGTCGCGGCCTGGCGACAGGCGCGCCAGCCGATCGAGCTGGGCCTGGACGGCGGGATGATCGGAGGCGGCGCGATCGGCCACCCGGAGCTAGGCCGCCTCGCGCTGGGGCGTCAGATAGTCGAGCAGCAAAGCGAGGCGCGCGCGCAGGTCCTTGCGGTGGACGACCATATCCACCATGCCGTGATCCTTCAGATATTCGGCGCGCTGGAAGCCTTCGGGCAGCTTTTCGCGGATCGTCGATTCGATCACGCGCTGGCCGGCGAAGCCGATCAGGGCGCCCGGCTCCGCGATGTGGATGTCGCCCAGCATGGCATAGGAAGCGGTGACGCCGCCGGTCGTCGGATCGGCGAGGATGACGACATAGGGCAGGCCCGCTTCCTTGAGTTCGGCGATCGCGGCGGTCGCCTTGGGCATCTGCATCAGGCTCAAAATGCCTTCCTGCATCCGCGCCCCGCCGGCGGCGGTGACGATGATGTAGGGCGCGCGGTCCTGTACGGCCGCTCGCGCGCCGGCGACGAAGGCGGCGCCGACCGCCATGCCCATCGATCCGCCCATGAAGGCGAAATCCTGCACGCCCATCACGACCCGCTGGCCGTCCACTGAGCCGCGCGCGTTGATCAGCGCGTCGGGCTCGCCGGTGGCGGCGCGGGCGGCCTTGATCCGGTCGGTGTAGCGTTTGGAATCGCGGAACTTGAGCGGATCCTCGCGCACCTGGGGCGGGGGCAGCACGGTATAACCGGGATCGAGCAGCATTTCGAAGCGCTTGCGCGGGCCGATCCGGCCGTGATGCTGGCAATGCGGGCAGACGAAAAGATTCTCCTCATATTCATTGAGGAAGACCATCGCCGCACATTCCGGACATTTGTGCCAGAGCGTCTCGGGCGTTTCCCGCTTCGGCAGGAAAGGGATCTTGTTGCGGACGCGGTTCAGCCAGCTCATCTTCTTGCTCCTCGGGCCGAGGCGGATAGGACGGCGGAGAGAGGAAGTCTACAGCGTCGCCGCGATCGCGCGGGCGGCGAGGTCCGGGTCCTCAGCCTGCGTGATGGGCCGGCCGATGACCAGAATGGAAGCGCCATTGTCCAGCGCCTGGCGCGGCGTCACCACCCGCTTCTGGTCGCCGGCGCCCATTTCGGCGGGACGCACGCCCGGAACAACGAAGAAGCCGTCCGGCCAGGCTTTGCGCGCCGCCTTCACCTCCGCGCCGGAGCA
The DNA here is from genome assembly GCA_019635535.1 of Sphingomonas sp. Lineage (NCBI taxonomy): Bacteria > Pseudomonadati > Pseudomonadota > Alphaproteobacteria > Sphingomonadales > Sphingomonadaceae > Sphingomonas > Sphingomonas sp. The sequence goes on along the minus strand of JAHBZH010000001.1, from coordinate 2,017,221 downwards.
GACGACGCCGTCGAGCCCGGCCTCGCGGGCGAGCGCGGTCAGCCGTTCGACCTGGGCATGGGAATCGCCGGCGATGCCGATCGCGCCGAGATCGTCATCGTCGAGGCTGGTAAGCACGGTGACAGCCACCACCTTGGTACCAGACGGCGCGGCCGCTTTAGCGTCCTCCATCATCGCCCGGCCGCCGGCGGCGTGGACGGTCAGGATCGCGGGCTCCAGTGGGCGTAACGCTTGCACTGCCTTGGCGACGGTGTTGGGAATGTCGTGTAGCTTGAGATCGAGGAAAACGGGCAGGCCGAGCCCGGCCATCGCGCGCACGCCGTCCGCACCGTTCGCGCAGAAGAATTCCAGGCCGAGCTTGATCCCGCCGACATGGTTACGCACCCGCGCGGCGATCGCGCGCGCCGTGTCGAGATCGGTGGTGTCGAGCGCGACATAGACCGGGCTGGTCATATATTGGCCCGCGGCTCGGCCTCCTGTGGCGGCACTGGCGTGCGGGCGGGCGCGTCCGGCACATTGGCGACATGGGTCTGCCCTTGCTGCTCCAGCCGGCGTGTCAGGCTCCAGAGTCGCGCGCGATAGACCAGGAAGGTCGGTACGAAACCGATGAGGAAGGCACCGATCGCGAGCACCGGCAGCTTGAAATCGGCCTGCAGCCCGCCCCACAGATCGACGGTGACGATCGTGTTCCAGTTCGCACTGGCGAACAGCACGACCGCGACAGCGAGGAGCACCCAGAACAGCGTCTTAAGGAATTGCATGAGGCGCATCCTCCCCAAAAAAGCCGGCCGCGTCCAGCCATGCTTTCGCCCATGGCCCGTTTCGGGCCGCCTCAGCCGATCTCGCGCTCCAGCTGCTCGAACAAGGCCGGGATCGCGGTCAGCCGTTCGCGTTCCTCGTCGAGAATGGCGCGGAACGCCTCGCGCTTCAGCGCCTTAACCGATTCCTCGGTGAGCCCCGCCTCGGGCTCGAGCGACGACAGGGTGATGTCGATCAGCCGGTCGGCGCCGTGCAGGCGGCCCCACAGATAGTCGTTCTCGCGATAGGATCGGCTGAAGAAGGCGCCGAAGCTGTTGAACTGGATGCCCTTCAAGGTCGCTTCGGTACCGCCCTTGCGGATCGCCACCGCGTCGTCGGGCGAGATGCGATCGACCTTGATCGGATCGAATTCGTCCAGCCCCTCGCCCTGCAGCATCGGCAGCGTGGCGACGTCGTAGAAGGGATAGCCGAGATAGGTGAGCAGCAATGGGCGCCGGTCCGACTTGGGCAAAGCATTGAATGCCTCGGCGAGCCGCTCGTCGGTCTCGCGGTCGAGCGTCCGCAGATCAAGCAGGGCGGCGAGCGTGGTCATCGCGGCCTCGGGCCGGATTTCGGCGTCGGCGAGGATGCGCCGCGTCGCCTCGTCGATCGCCGGCGGTTCGTGGGACTGATGGCGGCTTAGCATGTCGTCGAGCCGCCGGCGGGCGTCGTCGCGGGCGGCGCGATCGGTGTCCGACTCAGTCCGCATGCGGGTCAGTCGGCGGGTGACGAAGCGCAGCCGGCGGGTGCGGAAGCCGGCGTCGAAATCGCGCAGGAAGGCGATCGCGTCGGTGTTGAGGCCATGCGCCGTCACCGCCTCCGGATCGACCAGCCCGCCCTCGCGCACGACCCGCCAGATCGCCTTGCGTACCCGTTCCTGGCGCGCCTTGTCGCCGGCGCCGCCGAGCCGGAAGATCGTCGTCGCCGTCTCCTCGACCACCGCCGAAATCTTGAGATGAGCGTAGGCGGCATAGGCATAGCCGGCCATCCGCGCGGCGAGATCGTTGGCGCGCGAGCGCCAGCTGCCGATCCGCTTCGGCGTGGGGCTGAGGAACAGGAAGGAGGAGCCGAGCGCCCGTTCGATCGCGTCCTCCACCTCGGGCCGCATCGTCCGCACGATCCGGCGCAGGCGGCGGATGCGGCCGGAGAGGCGCTCGATCGTCTCCAGATTGTCGCGGATCGGCTGCTCGCGGGGAATGTCGGACAGGGCCCCCAGGATGGTCGCGAAGAAGCCGGGCGAGTCCGAAGCGCCACCGGCGAGATTGACGCTGCGCCGGCCCGGCTTGGGATCGATATAGACGAAGCGCCGGTCCACCTCGCGCCGGGCGGGGCGCTTGTCGAGCGCCTCGATGCAAGGGCGGAAGGGCGCGTTGGCGAGGACCGATCCGTCGATCAGGATCACTTGCTCCATGTCGCCCTGCTCGGCATGGCGGGGCAAAGCGCTGGCGAGAAAGGCGTTGCGGCCCGGCCAGCTCTTGCCCTTCGCGGCAATCACCCGATCCAGTTCCTTGACGCCGAAGGGCGGAAAGGCGCCGGGAAAGCTGGCCGTGGCGCGGGCGGCGAAGACCAGCTCGATCGGATCGGCGAAAACCTTGGGACTGCCGCCCTGGTCCTGGAAATGGAGCGTCACGCGATGCTCGCGCTCCATCACCTCCGGCGGCGAATTGAGGCGCAGCGGGCCGAGATGGCCGCGGAAGTCGGTCACTGTGACGAACAGGTCGATCGGCTGCTGGTCCGGGATCAGCGGCGGGCCGGCGGGGGCGGCGTCCATCGCGTCGAAGGCGTCCAGCAGCAGGGTGGTGAATTCCGGCCCGCCGAAGGGCGGCGCGAACCAGCGGGCGCGCACGAAGCTGGCCAGCTTCGCCTTCACCTCGGCGCGCTGCTCCTTGTCCACCGTCTCCTCGACCGTGCCGGAGCGGGCGGAGAGCATCCAGGCGAAGGGCACGGCGGCGGTCTTGGCGATCCGCGACATGGTGCTGACCTGCGGATCGATCAGCTTGTCGACATCGGCCGATTCGAGCCACAGATCGGTCAGCGGATCGAGCGGGCGGCCGGTGACGATGGCGTGCGAGAGGAAGATCGCGTTGATCCCGCCCGCGCTGGCCCCGGCGAGGATATCGACCATCACCCGCAGCCTGACGCCGCTTTGCTCCGAAATGCGGCGCAGCAATGTGTGATAGACGCCGGTGCAGGCCGGATCATCCGCATCGCCGGCATGGAAGGCGCGGCTCGCGCCGGCGAGGCGCCAGATCTCCTTGGTGATGCCGTGCATGTAGACGGCAAGGCTGATCCCGCCATAGCAGATCAGCGCGATCCGGAGCTCCCTCTCCCGCATGTCCGGAAGGGTGGCAGGAAGCCGCGCCGCTGTCGAGCGGATGGCGGAACGCGCTCGAATCGCTGCTTTCTTTTGCCGCCTTGCAGGGATAAGGCACCGGCAGCCGGGCAAAGCGACCGGCCGAACCGGAGACAAGTTCTGATATCGTGTCGGTGAAGCGCCTCCTTTCGTTCCTGATCGTGACGATGAGCGCGTTCGGCATCGTCTGGGCGATGACGGTGTGGACGGCCGCGCCGGCCGCGAGCGGCACGGGAGACGCGGAGGCGCCATCCTATCGCCCCGTCGAGTTCGACATCGCGGACGCCGCGCCGATCGCGGGCGGGACGATCGATTATGCCCGGATCGACGCGCGGCTGCGGCGGGTGATGGAGGACCCGGCGATGGTCGGCCTCGCCGTCGGCATCGTCGAGGACGGGCGCATCCGCTTCCTCAAGGGCTATGGCGAGACCAGCCTGGGCAGCGGCGATCCGGTGACGACCGCGACCGTGTTCCGCTGGGCCTCGCTCTCCAAGGGCGTGGCGGGCGACATGGTGGCGCTGCTCGCCGGCGAGGGGCGGATCGGGCTCGGCGACCCGGTGGCGCGCCATGCGGCGACCCTGCGCCTGCCGGGCGGCGGCGAGGCCAGCGTCAGCGTGGCGGACCTGCTCGCCCACCGCACCGGCCTGTTCGCCCATGCCCAGGACGCCAAGCTGGAGGACGGCGAGGACCCGCGCCTGCTGCGCGCCGGGCTGGCGGCGCTGACGCCGATCTGCCCGCCGGGCACCTGCCACGCCTATCAGAACGTCGCCTATGACGCGGCGGCCGAGATCGTCGAGCGGCTGACCGGCGAGAGCTACGAGACGGCGGTGCGCCGCGCCTTGTTCGAGCCGATCGGCATGCGGAGCGCCAGCCTCAGCCGCGCCGGCCTCCAGAGCGCGCCGAGCTGGGCGCGGCCGCATATCGGCGGGCGCAACCGGCGCATGGCGGAGGTGAACGAGAATTATTACCGCGTGCCGGCGGCGGGCGGGGTCAACGGCTCGATCGAGGACCTCACCCAGTGGATGCTCGCCCAGATGGGCGGCGCGCCGGGCGTGATCCCCGCCAACGTGCTGGCCGCCGCCCACGCGCCGCGCGTCGCCACGCCGGGCGAGGACCGCCGCCGCCGCAAATATGCCGAGCGCACCTCCGCGTCGGGATACGGGCTGGGCTGGCGCAGCTTCGATTATGCCGGCCGCCGCGTCGTCGGCCATCATGGCGGGGTGATGGGCTACCGCTCCATGATCCTGTTCGATCCGGCGCGGCGCTCCGGCGTGGTCGCGCTGTGGAACGCGACGACCAACGTGCCCGCCGGCCTCGAATATGAGGTGATGGACATGGTCTACCGCCTGCCCTTCCGCGACTGGCTGGAACTGGACACGCCGGAGGACGGCGCGCCGGCGCCGGAGCGGCCGGAGAATGAGGGCGGGAACGGCTGAGCGCGGTGCTTAGGCCGGCATGGCGAATGTTCCCCAATGTTCCCACTGGCCATGGGGGTATTTCCGAAACGGATCGCGGCGCGGAATTTCACCATCTTCGCCCATATGCGCGATGGTGCGCCCGCGAAATTTCTTCGCGCTGAACGGAACGGTTCAAAGAGCCGGCGAAGCGAGGCCGAGACCCCGATTCGGGGCGAGCGTGACAGAGCATTTCCTACATTGCCAGAGATCGGCGGGATGTCTGTTACCGACCTATTGCGGAAGGTGATCGTCTGTGGGAACACCGCCTTCTGAAGCTGTGGGTTTATCGAAGGTCTTGGAATGGAAATTGCCGATCTTCCATCAGAGAATGATGCCGCAGCGGTTTTGAAATTCGCCATGAGCTTCAATGGTTACAAGCATCATGGTTCCTTTGGGGCATGCGCGGAAGCTGCGACACAGCGGAAGCGCGACACAGTTGAAGCAGTTCGCAACGAACTCTTCTTCATGTGCAGAACGGCAAGACACCAGGGAAACAATGGATATCTCGAAACCTATCGCGAGCTTCGACCGATACTGCTCGAACTTCTGAGACGATCGGCGGATCGCCAACCCTAGGGAGTCTGCCTTCTACCCAGTACCGTCATTCTTTTATCCCCTGATCCGCCGCTCCCGCCGGATCAAAGTCGCGCTCACCTTGGCGCGCCAGGTGAGGCGGGGCGGGGGCGGGCCGAGGGTGCGGCGGGTTTCGTCGCCCGGCGCGATGTCGGCCCAGATGGGGAGGTGATCGGAGGCGCGGCGGGCGGTGGGGCTGAAGTGGACGCCGCTGTCGAGGATGTCGAGATCGGGCGTCACCATGATCCGGTCGAGCCGGGCGACCGGGCGGCGGGCGTGGAAGGAGTGGCCGCAGGGCGCGAAATGGTGGTGATGGGCGAAATCGCGCAGGCACCCGCCGCGCGCGCTCCATTCGTTGAGATCGCCCATCAGCACGGTCGGCGGATCGCCCGCGCGCTCGTGCAGGTGGGAGAGGATGGCATGGGCCTGCCGCCGCCGCCACAGGCCGGACAGATCCAGATGCATACCGACGACGCGCAGCATATGTCCGCCGACCTCCACCTCCGCCAGCACCGCGCCGCGCGGCTCCAGCGAGGGGAGGTGGAAGAGGTGGCGCTCGCGCACCTCCACATTCTTGCGGACCAGCAGCGCGTTGCCGTGCCAGCCCAGGCTGCCGTCGCGCGCCTCGAACGGCACGGGGCGGTAATCGCTATGCGCCTCGATGAGACTCAGCGGCAGGGCGCTCACCCGCGCGCCGAAGCGGCGGTCGGCCTCCTGGAGCGCGATCACGTCCGCGTCGAGCTCGTTCAGCACGTCGAGCGTGCGCTCGGGGCGGCGGCGCCGGTCGGTGCCGATGGCCTTGCGCATATTGTAGCTGGCGACGCGGATCATGGGAGCGGGCATGTGGCGGCGAGCGGGGCGTCAGGCAAGTCCGGGCCTGCTCGCCATGAATGCGTTCGATCTGAATGGACGTATCCGCCTTCGATCTCGGCGTCATCCCGGCGAAAGCCGGGACCCATGAACTCGGAATTTCCTGAATGGGTGTCGGCGGTTGCGCTTCTTTCCTCCACCCCGGTGTTCATGGGTCCCGGCTTTCGCCGGGATGACTCTTTCATCTTCACAGGCTCCAAAATCCGAGTGAATCAGAATTCTAATGCGTGCGCTGCTTGCCCAGAGCATGATCGAGGGCGCGGGCGGCCTTGTCGGCGGCGGCGGTCACGGCGGTGTCGATCCGCTCGGCCTCGGCATGGACCGTGACCGGCGCGTGGCCGGACGCGCGCGCCTCCAGGCTGACCCGCTTGTCGCCGTCGCCGCCCTTCATCGCGTTCACGTCGGTGACGTGGAGCTCGACATGGGTGAGGCGCGATTCGAAGCGCTTCAGCTTGGCGCGGACCCGTTCCTCCAGCCGGGCATTGGCCTCGGCATCGGTGACGATCCGGTTATCGGTCTTGACCTGAACGAACACGTTATTGCGCCTCCTCGCTTTGGATATGACGGGATAATGCCGGGGCGCGGCGAAGCGTTCCATAGGTGTTTTTCCGGCTGGATGTTCCGTTTGTGTTCCGCTAAGCCGGGGCATGGCCAGGCCGAAGAAACGCTATGTCTGCCAGTTGTGCGGCGCCGTCAGCCCGCGCTGGGCGGGGCAGTGCGCGGATTGCGGCGAGTGGAACAGCCTGGTCGAGGATGCGGCCGGGGTGGTGACGCCCTTTTCGGCCAAGCACGATCTGCGCAGCGGCGGGCGGCGGGTCGAGCTGACCGGGCTGGATGCGGAGGCGGTGCTGCCGGCGCGGCTCGCGACCGGGATCGCCGAGCTGGACCGGGCGCTGGGCGGCGGGCTGGTGGCGGGATCGGCGACGCTCATCGGCGGCGATCCGGGCATCGGCAAATCGACTTTGCTGTTGCAGGCCGCCGCGAGGATCGCCGCGCAAGGTGCTGGCGTTGCCTACATTTCCGGCGAGGAGGCGGCGGATCAGGTGCGGCTGCGCGCGCGGCGGCTGGGGCTGGGCGCGGCGCCGCTGCGACTGGCGGCGGCGACCTCGGTGCGCGATATTCTGACGACTTTGGGGGAGGGGGCGCCGCCGGCTCTGGTCGTGATCGATTCGATCCAGACCATGTATTCGGACCTGATCGAAGGCGCGCCGGGGACGGTGAGCCAGGTGCGCGCCGCCGCGCACGAGCTGATCCGCTTCGCCAAGGAGAGCGGGACGGCCGTGGTGCTGGTCGGCCATGTCACCAAGGACGGCGCGATCGCCGGGCCGCGCGTGCTGGAGCATATGGTCGACACGGTGCTGAGCTTCGAAGGGGAGCGCAGCCATCAATACCGCATCCTGCGCGCCGTGAAGAACCGCTTCGGCGGCACCGACGAGATCGGCGTGTTCGCGATGGGCGAGGGGGGGCTGGCGGAGGTCGCCAACCCTTCGGCCCTGTTCCTGACCGAGCGGGGCGAGGCGGTGCCGGGCGCGGTGGTCTTCCCCGCGCTGGAGGGCACGCGGCCGGTGCTGGTGGAAATCCAGGCGCTGACCGTGCGGCTGGCCAGCGGCGCGACGCCGCGGCGGGCGGCGGTGGGCTGGGATTCGGGGCGCCTCGCGATGATCCTCGCCGTGCTGGAGGCGCGCTGCGGGCTCAGCTTCTCCTCGGCGGAGGTCTATCTGAACGTGGCGGGCGGCTATCGCGTCACCGATCCGGCGGCGGACCTGGCGGTGGCGGCGGCGCTTGTCTCGGCCTTGTCCGAGCGGCCCGTGCCGGCCGAGACGGTGGCGTTCGGGGAAGTGGCCCTGTCCGGCGAATTGCGGCCGGTGGCGCATGGCGAATTGCGGCTGAAGGAATCGGCCAAGCTGGGCTTCGCGCGGGCGCTGGTGCCGGCGGCGCTGGGGAACGGGAAGGGGGCGATGGCGCTTTCGGCCCATCGGACGCTGGGGCAGTTGGTGGATCATTTGCTGGGGCGTACTTGATCCTACGTATTACCGAGATAATTTTGGTAAAAACGGGAGGGGATTTTGAAGAAACTCGCTTTACTTGCGCTCGCGGTCTTCAGCATCAACGATATGGCACTGGCGCAGGACGAATCCTTTAGAGCGTTTGTTGAGCGCACCAATGCCGCAGAGCCACCACCTGCCATGGATGCGGTCCAGGCGGACGCGCTTCTTACGCTTCAGGCGATCGCAAACGAACAGAATTCATGCGTTCCGACCGGCGTGCGTTTGGACCCACTTGAGACCGCGACGGCGATAAGGATGATCAGTCAGGGCGTTACGTCGGGGCAGGTGAAGAACGGATGGACCGCTTATGGTCGCGCGGAAGGGTGTCCAGATGCTCCGCGCTTGCGTTTCATCGTTCTCAAAATGCCGGATGACAGTATCAGGGCGAGGGTGGTGAATGAGGGCGAGAGCCTCGCCAATCCAAGTCTGATGCGGGATACCAGCGCAATGGCAGCGATGAGCGCGTTGCATGCTGTGCGCGCGGCCGACCCGACATGCAATGGCGAAGGTCTGAGGATGGGCGGTACGCGCGTTACCGAGAGGAGCCCCGACCTTGGAACGAATTTCCATGGAGCCTATTATGCTGGCTCATGGAGTGAAGTCTGGACTTTCACTGTGTGTGGGAAAAGCGCGGATGTCCCGATAACCTTCACCGCCGATGGCCAAGGCGGTGCCAATTATAACGTCCGCTCCACCGAGGTGCGACTGATCCAATAAGGCTAAGACGGCCCTTTGGTAGGCTTGTCGGTGCATTGTACGCAAAGCCCTTCCGAAGACCTTTCGATGTGCCCCTCGACAAGCTCGGTCCCTACTCAGGATGAGCGGGGGAAAATTGTGGTTTGAACTGGTCGCATCCTCCACTAACCACCCCTCTCATGGACCTCACCGCCCTCGACATAATCGTCCTGCTGCTGGTCGGCGCCGGGCTCGTCTTCGGCTTCCTGCGCGGCTTCGTCGCGGAGGCGCTGTCGCTGTTCGCCTGGTTCCTGGCGATCGTGGCATTGCGCTATCTGTACGAGCCGGTGCGCGGCTGGCTGGTCGGGCCGATCGGCACGGAATCCGGGGCGGCGGTGCTCGCCTTCGCTTTGGTCTTCGGGCTGGTCTTCCTCGGCGGCAAGCTCGCCTCGCGGCGGCTGGGCGAGCGGGTGCGCCAGTCGATCGTGGGGCCGATCGACCGGGTGCTGGGCGCGGGCTTCGGCGCGCTGAAGGGCCTGATCGTCGCGACTTTGCTCTTCCTCGCGCTCAGCCTCGTCTATGACGTGATCTGGGGGCAGGCGGCGGCACGGCCGGAATGGATTTCGGAATCGCGCACCTGGCCGCTGCTCAAATCCTCCGGCGAGACGATCGTCGAGCTGGTCGAAGCGCAGCGCGGAGCGGCGGCGGAGGATGGCGCCACGGCCAACGCGCAATGACCGAAATCTATCTGTACGACACGATGGCGCGTAAAAAGCGCCCCTTCACGCCCGCCGACCCCGCGCGGGTGACGATGTATGTGTGCGGGCCGACCGTCTACAACCGCGCCCATATCGGCAATGCGCGCCCCGCCGTTGTGTTCGACGTGCTCGCCCGGCTGCTCCGGCATGTCCATGGCGCGGGCAGCCTGGTCTATGCCCGCAACGTCACCGACGTAGACGACAAGATCATCGCGGCGGCGGAGGCGGAGGGCGTCGATCCTGCCGTGATCACAAGGCGTTACGAGGATTTCTATCTACAGGATATGGGCGCGCTGGGCGTGGCGCCGCCCGACATCGCGCCGCATGCGACCGATGCGGTGAACATCGCCGCGATGATCGCGATGATCGCGCGGCTGGTGGAGACCGGCAACGCCTATGAAGCGGACGGCCATGTGCTGTTCCATGTGCCGAGCGATCCGGATTACGGCGCGCTCGGGCGGCGCGACCGCGAGGCGATGATCGCCGGGGCGCGGGTCGAGGTGGCGAGCTACAAGCGCGATCCGGCCGACTTCGTGCTGTGGAAGCCCTCTGCCGACGGCGTGATCGGCTGGGATTCGCCCTGGGGGCGGGGGCGGCCGGGCTGGCATATCGAATGCTCGGCGATGATCCGCGAACATCTCGGCGAGACGATCGACATTCACGGCGGCGGGCTCGACCTGATCTTCCCGCACCACGAGAACGAGATCGCCCAGAGCCGCTGTGCGCATCACGGGGCGCCGCTCGCCAATTACTGGGTGCATAACGGCTTTCTGTCGATGGCGGGCGCGGAGAAGATGTCCAAGAGTTTGGGCAACATTATTACTGTCGATCAGCTTTTAACTCGCTGGTCTGGCGGGGCAATCCGACTAGCACTTCTTTCTCGACACTATCGCCAGCCGTTGGAGTGGGGGGATATTCTCGTTAACAAAATGGAGAATTTTCTTCAAAAAGCACAAGATGCGTTGAGATTTTACCCTGATATGATCAGTGCATCGCCCCCGCCAAAGAGGTTCATTTCAGCGATATGTGACGATTTGAATACTGGTGTCGCAATAGATGTGCTTCAGTCTCATGTTAGAAAACTGCGAGCGGCCAAAGATGTAGATTTTACGACGTATATGAAATTTGCATGTGAAGTAGTCGCCTGTTTCGATCTTCTGGGGGTTCCTCGATCTGCGATCCTACCGTGCGTTTCAGAAGAACTGATTGAAAGAATAGAAGCTAGAATTGCCGCACGGACCGAAGCCAAGAAGGCGCGCGATTTCGCGGAGGCGGATCGGATTCGCGACGCGCTGGCCGCCGAGGGGATCGTGCTGGAGGACGGGCCGCAGGGGACGAGCTGGCGGCGGGCCTGAAATCCTCCCCGGAACGGGGAGGGGGACCGTGGCGCGAAGCGACATGGTGGAGGGGTCGGCTCGGAGTCCCTCGACCCCTCCACCAGCCTGCGGCTGGTCCCCCTCCCCGTTCCGGGGAGGATTGCTTATATCGTGCCGGTGACCTCCGCTCTTTACTCCCGCGATATCCTGCGTCTTGCCGCTTCGATCCCGCATCTGGCGCGGCTGGAGGGCGCGGGCGCGTCCGTCGAGAAGAGCTCGCCGGTGTGCGGGAGCCGGGTGGTGGTCGATATCGTCGCCGATGCGGAGGGGCGGGTCGCGGCGTTGGGGCAGGAGGTGAAGGCCTGTGCCTTGGGGCAGGCTTCGGCGGCGTTGATGGGCGCGCATGTGATCGGACGGACGCCGGGCGAGATCGCGGCGGCGCACGCGGCGCTGGCGGATTACCTCGCCGGGCGCAGGGGCGATCCGGGTGGCTGGCCGGGGCTGGACGTGTTTTCGAGCGCGCGGGCCGTTACCGCGCGGCATCCTTCGATTTTGCTGGCGTTCGCGGCCGCCGCCGAGGCTTCGGCGCGCGCGGCTCGGCTTGTTGGAGCGCCGCTTCCGGATTGACCACCTCGCCCTCGCGCGCCGGGCGGGTGAAGGGTTCGGGCTGGGGCGTCTGCATGTTGCCGCGCAGCAGCCAGCGGCCCGCCGTGAGGCCCTCGACGAGCTGGATTTCGAACCTTTCCTCGTCGCGGCGGCGGACATCCTCGATCGCCTCGTCCGCCTCGTCCTCGTCGAAGCCGAGGCCGAGCAGCACCTCGCGCCCGAACACCAGGGAGGATTCGAACAGCTCGCGAATCTGATAGTCCACCCCGGCATGGACGAGGCGCATCGCATGGCCGCGATCGAAGGCGCGCACGAAGAGCTTGGCATAGGGGAATTCGGATTTGCAGAGCTCGACGATGCGGTCGGCCACGTCCGGCTTGTCGACGCAGACCAGGATCGCCTCCGCCTTGCCGGCGCCGGAGGCGTGGAGCACGTCGAGCCGTGTGCCGTCGCCATAATAGACCTTGAAGCCGAACTGGCCGGCGGCCTCGATCATCTCGATGTCGGTCTCGATCAGCGAGAGCTCGACGCAGCGGGCGAGGAGGGGCTGGCTCACCACCTGGGCGAAGCGGCCGAAGCCGACGAAGAGGACGCGGCCGCGCAGCCCGTCCGGCGCCTCGACAGTGTCGGTGTTGATCTCCTCCTCCGGCTCGAGATAGCGCACCGCGATGACGACAAGCGGGGTGAGCGCCATGGAGAGGATGACGATCGCGGTCATCAGCGCGCCGGTCGCCTGGTCGAACAGGCCGACGCCGAGCGCGGCCGAATAGAGCACGAAGGCGAACTCGCCGCCCTGGGCGAAGAGGGCGGTGCGCTGGATCGTCTCGCTCCTGCCCGTCCTGAACAGGCGGGCGATGGCGTAGATGCCGAACGCCTTGACGAGCATCGCCGCCAGCACGCCGGCGACCAGGAACTGCCATTGCTGGGCGACCAGCGCGAGATCGAGCGCCATACCGACGCTCATGAAGAAGAGGCCGAGCAGGATGCCGCGGAAGGGATCGATGTCGGCCTCGAGCTGGTGCCGGAAGGTCGATTCGGAGAGCATCACGCCGGCGAGGAAGGCGCCCATCGCCATGGAAAGGCCGGCCCAGTCCATGAACAAGGCGGTGCCAAGCACGACGAGCAGAGCGGCGGCGGTCATCACCTCGCGCGCGCCGGTGCGGGCGAGGATCTTGAACAGGGGATCGAGCAGCCAGCGCCCGGCGGCGATCACCGCGGCGATGGCGCCGAGCGCGATCAGGACGGCGAGCCAGGCGGGGCGCCCTTCCTCCGCGCCGGTGCCGAGGAAGGAGCCGAGGACGGCGACGATGGCGAGGAGGGGCACGATCGCCAGATCCTCGAACAGCAGGATCGCGATCGAGCGCTGGCCGGTGCCGGAGGCGAGCTGGCCCCGCTCCTCCAGCATCCGCATGATGACAGCGGTGGAGGAGAGGACGAAGCCCATCGCGCCGATGAAGGAGGGGATGAGCGGGAAGCCCGCGGCCAGCCCGAGCAGAGTGAGCAAGGCGCCGCAGGTGAGCACCTGCGCGGCGCCGAGCCCGAAGATGGCGCGCCGCAGCGTCCACAATCGGCTCGGGCGCATTTCGAGTCCGATCACGAACAGGAACATCACGACGCCGATCTCGGCGACGTGAAGCAAGGTGACCGGATCGGCGACGAGCGCCAGCGCGAAGGGGCCGACGAGCAGGCCCGCGGCGAGATAGCCGAGCACCGCGCCGAGGCCGAGGCGAGTGAAGATGGGGACGGCGACCACCGCGGCGCCCAACAGGGCGACCGAATATTCGAGGCTCAGACCTTCGACGTCGGCCATGCGGCGATTCGCTCCCCTGTCAGCTGCGATTCGCGTCGTGCCAGCTTAACGAGGTGCGGTGCAACCCGCGCGTCAGCGGCGATGGAGGGCCATGGCTTCGATAATGGCATCGACGGTGCGATCCGGCGGCCCGTCGGCGACCAGCACGCGGACATGGGCCTCGGCGTAGAACGGATTGCGCTGCGCGGCGAGGGCGGCGAGCACGATGGCGGGGTCCTTGCCCTGAACCAGCGGGCGATGATCGCGCCGGCCGATCCGCCGGGCCAGCATCGCGATATCGCCGTCCAGCCAGACCGCGACGGCGCGATCGAGGATCAGCGCGCGAGTCTCGCCGTTGACGAAGGCGCCGCCGCCGGTCGCGATCACCTGGACGGGACCGTCGATCAACCGCGCGATCACGCGGCGCTCGCCGTCGCGGAAATAGGGCTCACCATGGCGTTCGAAAATCTCGGCGATATCGAGCCCCGCCGCCGCCTCGATCTCCACATCCGCATCGACGAACGGGCGGTCGAGCCGGGCTGCGAGGCGCCGCCCCACCGTCGTCTTGCCGGCACCCATCAGGCCGACCAGCACGATCGTGCGGTCGGGGACGACGCTCGGCGCCGCTGCGGGCCTGTCGGACGCAACGTTCATGCGCGGGGGCTATACAGAGCGGCGACGGCTGGGGCAAAAGGCCGCCATGCCGAGACCGCGTTACGATTTCGCCCCGACCCGCCGCCGCCGCTCGCCGCTGGGCCCGATCCTTCTGGCCGTCCTGGCGCTGATCCTGGGATTGCTGATCTATTTCGGCCTGAGCGATCAGGAAGTCCCCACCGAGCGGATCGAGCAGGATGTGACCAATGATATCCAGGCGGGCTAAGGCCGGGCTGCTCGCCGGGGCGGCGCTGCTGATCGCCATTCCCGCACTCAGCCAGGAATCGCCCGAATCGCTGCTGCCGCCGGGCTTCGGCGACCCCCAGGCGCTGCCTCCCCCGGCCGAGCGGACGCCCGCCCAGCCGCAGGCGCCCCGGCCCGACGCGCCGCGCCCCGACGCCGCCGCGCAACCGGCCGAGCAGGAAAGCGGCGGGATTTCGCCCGAAGAGGCGCTGCTGGAGCGGCCGCGGCCGACCAACTATTTCGCGATTCCCGACGGCGAGGCGCGGCCGACCGATCTGGTCGGCCCGTTGCCGGGGGGGCGATACGGGCTTGGTCCCGACGCCTTCGGCCCCGATCAGGGCGCGCTGTCGGCGGAGATCATGCGCCGGCTCGATGCGCCGCTGCCGTCGCGCTGGACCTCGATCCTGCTGCGCCGCGCGCTGATGTCGCGGCTGCAGGCACCGGCCGGCATCAATCCCGTCGACTGGGTGGCCGAGCGCGCCGATCTTCTGCTGCGCATGGGCGAGGCGGACGCGGCACGGATGCTCGTGCAGGCGGTGGACCAGCAGAATTACACGCCCCGCCTGATCGAAGTCGCGGCGCGGACCGCGCTCGCCACCGCAGATCCGGCCGCCTTGTGCCCGCTGGTCGGGACGACGCGCGGCGCCAATCGCGGCGCGGTCTGGAGCCTGGCGGAAGCGATGTGCGCGGCGCTGGAGAGCGAGCCGGCGCGCGCCGCCGCTCTGGCGGATCAGGCCCGTGCGCAGGGCGGCATCGATCTGGCGCTGGCCGAGAAGGTGATCGGCGCGGGCGCATCGAGCCGCCGGGCCGCCGCCGTGAGCTGGGACGGGGTGAACGAGCTGACGCCCTGGCGTTTCGGGCTGGCCAGCGCGACCGGCACGGAGATTCCCGCGCCGCTGATCGGCAATGCCGGCCTGCCGATGCGGGCCTGGTTCGCGCGTGCGCCGATGGTGCCGCTGGAACAGCGGCTGGAAGCCGCCTCGATCGCCGCCGCGCTCGGCATCTTCTCCTCCAGTGCGCTGGTCCAGTTGCACAGCCTGGCCTTCGACCTCACCGATGTCGCCGAGCAAGGCGGGACAGTGGCGGCGCGGCTGCGCATCGCCTGGGCCGGGGCCGGCCCGACCGAGCGGCTGACCGCCCTGCGCGGGCTGTGGACCGAGCCGGCCGACCCGCGCGGGCGCTATGCGCGGCTGATCCTTACCTCCGGTGCGGCGGCGCGGATCCCGGTGTCGGCCGATCACGCGTCCGACGCGGCCAATCTGATCGCGGCGATGCTGGCGGCGGGCATGGATGCGGAGGCGGCCCGCTGGGCGGACACGGCGCAGGGCGACGACCGGGCCTGGGCGTTGCTCGCGGTGGGCGCGCCGGGCGCCGCGGTCGATCTCGGCGCGGGGCGGATCGAAACCTATATCGGCAACGACGACAGCGCCGACGGCATCCGGGCGCGGATGCTGGTCGCGGCCCTGGTTGGGCTCGGCAAGGTCGGCGACGCGGACGGGCAGCGGCTCGCCTCCGCCGCCGGCCTGTCGATCGGCGCGGCGGACCGCTGGGCCAACGCGATCGACCAGGCGGCGCGCCAGCGCCAGCCGGGCACGGTCGTGCTGCTCGCCGGACTCGGC
The DNA here is from genome assembly GCA_019635535.1 of Sphingomonas sp. Classification (NCBI taxonomy): domain Bacteria; kingdom Pseudomonadati; phylum Pseudomonadota; class Alphaproteobacteria; order Sphingomonadales; family Sphingomonadaceae; genus Sphingomonas; species Sphingomonas sp. Next base: position 2,001,462 of record JAHBZH010000001.1, on the reverse strand, counting down.
ATGCAGACCGATCATTGGGGCAGCGTGCCGCCCCGCCACCTGTTCCGCATCGTCCGCGCGCTGCGCGCCGTCGGGCTCGACTTCGAAGCGCGGATGATCGCCGCCGAGGCGATCGCGCGGCTGTGACGGCGCTGGAGGACCGGCGGCTGATCGCCGCCTTCCTCGAGATGATGGCGGCCGAGGCGGGTGCGGCGCGCAATACGTTGCTCGCTTACGGGCGCGACCTCGAAGGCGCGTCCGAGCTGCTGGAGGGCGGGCTCGCGGCGGCCTCGACCGAGCGATTGCACGGCCTCGCGAAGGCCTGGCTGCCGCTCAGCCGCGCGACGGTGGCACGCAAGGCGGCGGCGCTCAGGCGCTTCTTCGGCTTCCTGCAGGACGAAGGGCACCGGCCTGACGATCCTTCCGCCGCCTTGCCGCGGCCCGGCACGGAGCGGCCCTTGCCAAAGGTGCTGGATCATCGCGCCGTCGATGCCCTCTTCGTCGAGATCGACCGGCGCAAGGAGGAGGGCGGCATCATGCCGCTGCGCCTCGCCGCCCTGATCGAACTGCTCTACGGCTCGGGCCTGCGGGCCACCGAGCTGGTCTCATTGCCCCGCCATGCGCTCGCACCCGACCGGCCCTTCCTGATCCTGAAGGGGAAGGGCGGGCGCGAACGGCTGGTGCCGATCTCCGACCGGGCGCGGCTGGCGGTAGCCGACTGGGCGGCGCATGTGCCGCGCGATTCGCTCTGGCTCTTTCCCTCGGGCAAGAAGCATCTCAGCCGGGTGCGGCTCTACCAGCTGGTGCGCGAGCTGGCCGCCGCCGCCGGCATCCCGCCGGAACGGATCAGCCCGCATGTGCTGCGCCACGCCTTCGCCACCCATTTGCTGGAGGGCGGGGCGGACCTGCGCGCCGTGCAGATGCTGCTCGGCCATGCCGACATCGCGACGACGCAGATCTACACCCATGTCGATTCGCGCCGGCTGATCGATCTGGTGAACAGCCGTCATCCTCTCGCCGACGCACCGCGGGCGAAGCGGCCGCGCGTTGACGCGGACGGCGGCGGAGCCTAACCCCCCGCGCCAATGGTTACCTATCTCGATTTCGAAAAGCCCGTGGCGGAGCTGGAGGCGCGGATCGCCGAGCTCCGGGACACGGCATCCGCCGGCGAGGCCAATATCGAGGCGGAGATCGGCCGTCTCGAGGAGCGCGCCGAACGCCTGTTGCGCGACACCTATGCGAAGCTGACGCCCTGGCAGAAGACGCAGGTCGCCCGCCATCCGGAGCGCCCGCATTTCAAGGATTATGTAGCGGCGCTCGTCACCGACTTCCTGCCGCTTGCCGGCGACCGCGCGTTCGGCGAGGACGAAGCGATCGTCGGCGGCTTCGCGCGGCTGGGCGACCGCAAGGTGATGCTGATCGGCCATGAGAAGGGCGACGACACGGCGAGCCGGCTGAAGCACAATTTCGGCATGGCCAGGCCGGAGGGCTATCGCAAGGCGATCCGGCTGATGGAGATCGCCGACCGGGCCGGGCTGCCCGTCGTCACCCTGGTCGACACCGCCGGCGCCTTCCCCGGCGTGCAAGCCGAGGAGCGGGGGCAGGCCGAGGCCATCGCCCGATCGACCGAGCAATGCCTGGCGCTCGGCGTGCCGATGGTGGCGGCGATCGTCGGCGAGGGCGGATCGGGCGGCGCGATCGCCATCGCGGCGGCGAACCGCGTGCTGATGCTGGAGCACAGCATCTATTCGGTGATCTCGCCGGAAGGCTGCGCCTCGATCCTGTGGCGCACCGCGGAAAAGGCCGCCGACGCGGCCGAGGCGATGAAGGTGACGGCCGCGCATCTTGCCGAACTCGGCGTCATCGACCGGATCGTCCCGGAGCCGGTCGGCGGGGCGCATCGCCATCCCGGCGAGGCGATGGCGGCACTCGGCGCCGCGATCCAGGAGGAGCTGGACGCATTCGCGCCGCTCGGGCGCGCCGCGCTCAGGACGCAGCGACGCGAGAAGTTTCTCGCGATCGGCTGACCTTCGGATACGAAAAGGGCGGCGGAACCTGAGTTCCGCCGCCCCGTCCGTTCGACAGGATCGAATGGCTTACGGGTTGCCCTTGGCCATTTCGTCGGTGACCGTGTTGAAGGTCGTGCCGAGCTGCGAGCCGAGGCCCTGCATGGCGGTGATCGCGGCAACCGCGATCAGGGCGGCGATCAGGCCGTACTCGATGGCGGTCGCACCCTTGGTGTCTTTGATCATCTTGCGAATGAACTGCATTTCCGGTCTCCTTGGTTCCAATTCCACTTCGGAAGTGTCCACTTCCATGCCGCCCGCGCTTGGCTATTCTGGGGTCAGCTTCGTTCGTCCTACGGCAGACTAGTTTCCAAACATTTAATGGGTCAGGCGTTGCGCACCTGGTTGGAGATGCTGTCCCACATCGTGATGGTGCCATCGGCGAACTGGGACACCGCGCCGACCATGGCGAGGAAGATCAACGCCAGGATCAGGCCGTATTCCACCGCGGTCGCGCCGCTCTCGTCCTTGAATATACCGATGAAAACCCGCATCGCTTCCGGCCTCCCTTGCCGGGCGTGACAGCCCTGACGGCCGAATTAAGCCCTGCGTCGTTAATGAAATCCTATCGGGAAGCGCCCTGTTGCAAAAAAATCCGACGATGATGGTGGTGGCGGCGGCGCTGATCGACGAATCGGGGCGCGTGCTGCTGCAACGACGCGCGCCGGGGCGGGCGATGGCGGGGCTCTGGGAGTTTCCGGGCGGGAAAGTCGAACCCGACGAGCGTCCAGAGGCGGGGCTCGCGCGGGAGCTGGCCGAGGAGCTGGGCATCCGGATTGACGAAGCGGCGCTGGTCCCCGCCTGTTTCGCCAGCGCCACCCTGGGCGAGCGGCACATGATCCTGCTGCTCTACCTGTGCCGGGAATGGGCGGGAACGCCCGAACCGCTCGACGCGAGCGCGCTGCGCTGGGAATATCCGGCCGACATGCGTGGGCTGGCGATGCCGCCGGCGGACGCGCCGCTGATCGAGCTGCTGGAGCGGCTGATCTAGCCTTTCGGCTTCAGCGCGTCGGCGAGCGAGGCGGTGGCGCTGCCGCGCCGGGCCGGGCGCGGCTGATCGGGCGATGGCGCCCAGCCGCTCAGATAGAGGATGTCGAACGTCTCTGCGGTCTTGCCGTCGGCATCGGCGCGGGCCGCGAAGGCCGCGGCGGCGGCGGCATAGCCGGACCGGCCGAACGGGCGGCGGGCGCGGGAGAGGAGCAGATTGCCGCCCGCCATGCCGCGCAGATCGCGCAGCAGGGCCGCGAACGTGCCGAATCGCACCATGACATTGTCCCGATCCACTACCGGCAGCGCGAAACCGGCCCGCGCAAGCAGATCGCCGGCGGCGCGCGCATCGATCTGCGGATGGAGGCGCGGCGCGGGATCGCGGCCTTCCGCTTCCTCGGCCGCGCGCAGGGCGGCGCGCAGCATCGCCAGGCTGCCCGCCCCGGCGAAAGCGGCGAGGAACAGCCCGTCCGGCCGCAGCGCGCGGCGAATCAGGGTCAGCGCACCGGGCAGATCGTTCACCGTGTCGAGCACGCCGACCGAGACGACCAGGTCGAAGGCCCCGTCGGCGAAGGGAAGGCGATCCTCGTCGCACCGGACCCCGCCGGCGGCGAAGAACCGGCCCGAATCGGCACGGATCACATCGAGCCCGCGCGCTTCGAGCCGGCCGGCCAGCCAGCCATCGCCGCCGCCGAGATCAAGAGCGGTACGGAAATCGCGCGCCACCAGGTCGAGTCGCTCCAGCAGCTCGTCGGCGGCGCGGCGGTGAAGATAGCGCGGGTCCGCGCCGGCCCGCGCCGCGCGGTCGCGCCGCAAGCGCCGCAGCGCGCGGTCGAAGGGGCCGTCCGGATGCCGTTGCTCGCTCACACCCGCGCCATAGCAGAACCGAAAGGCGGCGCGAGATGTCCGTATCCGGACATTTCCGTCCGGCGGCGGACAGATTCGGCGGCCCCCGGCCCGGCGCTCCGAGAAGGGCGGGGTGGCACGTCCCTTGCTGGTGGCAAGACGGGGACGCTTCCGCTTGGCGGGGCGGATGCTTGCCGATAAAAGCCGCAAGGACCAACAAGTGTATTGCATCACTATAACAGTTATGCGAGTAGAGCCGCGACGATGACAGACCTGGATTTCGCAACGATGCGCCGCGCCATGGTGGCGAGCCAGCTCCGGACCACCGGAGTGAACGACCCGCGCGTGATCGCCGCGATGGGCGAGGTCCCGCGCGAAACGTTCCTCCCCGCCGAGCGTGCCCTGCTCGCTTATGCAGATACGATGCTGCCGCTGGGCGACGGCCGGGCGATGAACCCGCCGATGGCGCTGGGGCGGCTGCTCACCGAGGCGCGGCTGGACGGAAGCGAGCGCGCGCTCGTGATCGGCGCGGCGACCGGCTATGCGGCGGCGGTGATGGCGCGGCTGACGGCTTCGGTGGTGGCGCTGGAGCAGGACGCGAAGCTGGCGGCCGAGGCGCGCGCGGCGCTGGCCGGCACCGCCGTCGAGCTGGTCGAAGGTCCGCTGGGCCGGGGCTGGGCGGCCGGCGCGCCCTACGATGTCGTGCTGATCGACGGCGCCGTCGAGGAGGTGCCCCAGGAGATCGTCGATCAGGTCGCCGACGGTGGCCGGATCGCGCTGGCGCTGCTCGACCGGGGCGTCGCGCGGCTTGCCGTCGGCCGGGTGGTCGGCGGCGCGTTCGGCGCGGTCACTTATGCGGATGCCGCCGTGGCGCCGCTGCCGGGCTTCGAGAAGCCCAAGATTTTCAGCTTTTGAAGGATGGAGCGAGACCAGTGATGCGGGGACGGTTGCTTGCTGCGGTGGGGTTGGCCGCGATGACGTGGAACGGCGCCGCTCTCGCGCAGGCGCCGGCGGAAACGGCGCAGGCTCAGGCGGTTGCGGCCGGCCCGGGGATGACGCTCCGCGACGCGCTGGTGCGCACCTACGAGACCAATCCGACGCTGATGGCCCAGCGCCAGTCATTGCGCGCGACCGACGAGAGCGTGGCGATCGCCCGGGCGCAGGGCCGGCCGCAGCTCAACGGCGACGCCGTCTTCGATCAGGATCTCGTGACCCGCAATATCGGTGTCAATCAGCGGGACATCAGCGTTGGGGCAAATCTGCGCGTGCCGCTTTACGCCGGCGGCTCGATCCGCAATTCCGTGCGCGCCGCCAACAGCCGCGTCGATGCGGGGCGGGCCGACCTGCGCGCGACCGAGGGCGATATCTTCACCGAGGCGGTGGCCGCCTATATGGACGTGATCCGCGACCGGTCGATCGTCCAGCTCAACCTCAACCAAGTCCGCGTGCTCGACACCAATTTACAGGCGACGCGCGATCGTTTCGAGGTCGGCGACCTGACCCGCACCGATGTCGCCCAATCCGAGGCGCGGCTGGCGCTGGCGCGCAGCAATCTCGCCATCGCCCAGGGGCGGCTGGAGGCCAGCGAGCAGAATTACGAGCGGGTGATCGGGGTGGCGCCGGGCGACCTGCAGCCGCCGCCGTCCCTGCCGCCGCTGCCGGCCGCACAGGACGACGCGGCCGAGGTCGCGCTCGCCAACAACGCCGATCTCGAATCGATCGCCGCCCAGGCGCGCGCCGCCGGCTTCGATGTCCGCGCCGCGCAGGGCAATCGCCTGCCGACCATCTCCGGCACCAGCCGGGTCCGCTATATCGACACGCTGGGCACCAACGACCGCGGCGTGACCGGACCCGCGCTGAGCCCGGAAAACACCACGAGCGCCGGGGTCGGCGTGTCGCTGACCGTGCCGCTCTACCAGGGCGGCGCGGCGGGCGCGCGCGTGCGTCAGGCCAATGCCCGGCACGGACAGCTGCTCGAGCAATCGATTTCGGTCGAGCGCGCCGTCGTCGCGAACAGCCGCGCGGCCTTCGCCGCTTACGCGGCCGCCAATGACGCGATCGAATCGAACACGATCGCGGTCGCCGCCAACGAGCTGGCGCTGGAGGGTACTCGCGCCGAGCAGACCGTCGGCACCCGCAACGTGCTCGACGTGCTCAATGCCGAGCAGGAGCTGCTGAACAGCCAGGTCCTGCTCGTCACCGCCCGCCGCGACGCTTATGTCGCCGGCTTCCAGCTGCTCAACGTGATGGGCCAGGCCGAGGCCGAGGATCTCAATCTCGACGGCGGGCCGCTTTACGACCCCATGGTCAATTACCGCCGCTATGCGGGAAGCTGGTCGGACTGGGACGACGGACCCACCATCCGCCCGGTTGGCACACGCACCGTTCCGGCCGACGCAAACAGCCCCGTGACAGCGCCGCGGCAATAAGCGATAAGCCGCGCGTCATGGGTGATGCGCAACCGGATCCGTCGATGGAAGAGATACTCGCCTCGATCAAGAAAGTGATCGCGGAGGATGGCCGCATCGCGCCGGCAAGCCCGCGCGTGCGCCGCGCCGCGCCGGCCGAGCCGCCTGTCGTCGAAGAACCGGAAGAGGATGTTCTGGAGCTTGACGATCCGGTCGCCGAAGACCGGGGCCTGATGTCCAACGACGTCGCCGCCGTCAGCCGCGAACGGCTTGCCGCGCTTTCGACCCTGCGCCAGCAGGCCGAGACGCCGGTCGAGCCCGGCGCTCTGGAAGCGGCGGTGCGCGACATGCTGCGTCCGATGCTGAAGGACTGGCTGGACGAGCATCTGCCCGGCATCGTCGAGCAGCTCGTCACCCGCGAGATCGCCCGGATCACCGGCCGCAGCCTCTAGCCGTTCCGGCAAAGGAAAGGCTTTCCGCACCTTTGTGCCGGTGCTAGCCATCGCACCATGAAAAAGCTGCTCGCCGCGAGCCTCGCCGCGCTCGCCATCGCCTCGGCCTCCGCCGCTTCCGCCCGCCCGATGACCGCCACCGACCTCGCCACGATGAAGCGGATCGGCGCGCCGGCCGTGTCGCCGGACGGACGATGGGTCGTCTATCAGCTGCGCGAGACGGACCTGGAGGCAAATCGCGGCCGTACCGACCTGTGGCTGCTGGACCTGAACAGGACGGACGGCGAAGCGGTGCGGATCGCCTCGACGCCAGAGCATAACGAGCAATCGCCTGCCTTCTCCGCCGACGGGCGCTGGCTCTATTATCTCAGCAACGCATCGGGTAGCGACCAGCTCTGGCGCGTCGCTTTGCCGTCGGGCGCGCCGGAGCGGGTCACCGATCTCGCCAACGGCATTTCGGGCTATGCGCTCGCCCCGAGCGGCGATCGGATCGCTTTGTGGGCCGATCTCGACCGCGCCTGCGAGGATTTCAACTGCGCCAATGTGCCCGAGCTGGAGCCGCACGGCAGCGCCCGCGTCTATGACGAAACCTTCGTGCGCCATTGGGACAGCTGGATCGAGCCGGGCATCCATTCGCGCATCTTCACCTTCCCGATGGTGAACGGACGACCGCAGGGCGGCGGCGTTGCGGTGTCCGGAACCAGCGGCAATGCGCCGACCAAGCCGTTCGGGGGCGGCGAGGAGACCGCCTGGAGCCCGGATGGGCGCACGCTCTATTTCACGCTGCGCGAAGCCGGCCGGGACGAGCCCCTGTCCACCAATCTCGACATCCATGCCGTGCCCGCCGACGGCAGCGCCCCACCGGTCAATCTGACCGCGGCCAACCGCGCGACCGATACGACACCGGCCGTCTCGCCGGACGGGCGCTGGCTCGCTTATGCGGCGATGGCGCGGCCCGGCTACGAGGCCGACCGCCTGGTCGTCCAGCTGCGCGACCTGCGCAGCGGCGAGACGCGGGCGCTGACGGCGGACTGGGACCGCTCGGTCGGCTCGATCGCCTGGGCGCCCGATTCGCGCAGCCTGCTGGTGACCGCGCAGGACACGCTCGACACGCCGCTGTTCCGTGTCGATGTGCGCAGCGGGCGCGTCACCCGGCTCACCGAAGCCGGCACGATCGGCAATGTCGTGCCGACCCACGAGGGCGCGGTCTTCACCCGCAACACGATCGAGCAGCCGGACGATTTGTACCGGATGAACCGCGCCGGGGAGGTTGTTCCCGTGACCGCGATCAACGCCGCCTTGCTCGGCGAGCTCGATCCGGTGCGCTATGAGCGGTTCAGCTTCGCCGGCGCCAATGGCGACACGGTGTGGGGGCAGATATTGCGGCCCGCCAATGTGCCCGGACGTCTGCCCGTCGCCTTCCTGATCCACGGCGGGCCGCAGGGCTCGTTCGGCAATTCATGGTCCTATCGCTGGAATCCGCGCCTGTTCGCGGCGCCGGGCTATGCCGCCGTGTCGGTCGATTTCCACGGGTCGACCGGCTACGGCCAGGCCTTCACCGACGCGATCAACCGCGACTGGGGCGGCGCGCCGCTGGAGGATTTGCGCCTCGGCCTTGCCGCCGCGGGGCGGCAGGACGCCCAGCTCGACATCGCCAATGCCTGCGCGCTGGGCGGCTCCTATGGCGGCTATATGACGACCTGGATCGCGGGCGCCTGGCCGGACGGCTTCAAATGCCTCGTCACCCATGCCGGCATCTTCGACCTGCGCGCCATGGCCTATGAGACGGAGGAATTGTGGTTCACCGAATGGGAGTTCGGCGGGCCCTATTTCCAGAGCGCCGAAGCCTATGAGCGGCACAATCCGGTGAGCCTGGTCGATCGCTGGCAGACGCCGACGCTCGTCATCCACGGCGAGCTCGATTTCCGCATTCCCTACAGCCAGTCGCTCGGCATCTTCACCGCGCTCCAGCGGCGGAACATCCCCTCGCGCCTCGTCGTCTATCCCGACGAGAATCACTGGATCCTGCGGCCGCAAAACTCGATCCAATGGTATCGCGAGGTGCATGGCTGGCTGGAGAGATGGCTAAGGGGGGCTGGCGGAGACGCGCCGGCGCGCTAAAGCGCCTGTCATGAGCGAACTGCCCAAGACATTCGAGCCCGGTCCGATCGAGGCGCGCTGGTACGCGCATTGGGAAGGCAAGGGGCTGTTCCGGCCCGCGCGCGATACGGCCGAGCCCTTCACGATCGTGATCCCGCCGCCCAACGTGACGGGATCGCTTCATATCGGCCATGCGCTGGACAATACGCTGCAGGACATATTGATCCGACACGCGCGGATGCAGGGCAAGGACGCGCTGTGGGTGGTCGGCATGGACCATGCCGGCATCGCGACCCAGATGGTGGTCGAGCGGCAGATGAACGCGCGCGGCGAGAAGCGCACCGATTTCACCCGCGACGGCTTTATCGACAAGGTCTGGGAGTGGAAGGCGGAGAGCGGCGGGCAGATCACCCGCCAGCTCCGCCGGCTCGGCGCATCGTGCGACTGGTCGAACGAGCGGTTCACGATGGACGAGGGCTTCTCGAAGGCCGTGCTCAAGGTCTTCGTCGAGCTGTACGAGCGCAAATTGCTCTACCGCGACAAGCGCCTGGTGAACTGGGACCCGGGCCTCAAGACCGCCATCTCCGACCTGGAGGTCGAGACGAAGGAGGTGCAGGGCAAGTTCTGGCACCTCTCTTATCCTTTGGAGGACGGCTCGGGCCATATCTCGGTCGCCACCACCCGGCCCGAGACGATGCTGGCCGACATGGCGGTGGCGGTGAATCCGGAGGACGAACGCTATACGGCGCTCGTCGGCCGGAATATCCGCCATCCGATCACCGGGCGGCTGATCCCGGTCATCACCGACGAACATGCCGATCCGGAGCTGGGCTCGGGCGCGGTGAAGATCACGCCGGGCCATGATTTCAACGACTTCGAGGTGGGCGTTCGCGCGGGGTTCAAGCCGGCCGAGATGCTCAACATGCTCGATGCCGACGCCAAGGTGATCCAGACCGCCGACGGGCTGATCCCCGACGAACTGCTCGGCCTCGACCGGTTCGAGGCGCGCAAACGGGTGGTCGAATTGCTGGAGGAAGCGGGGCGGCTCGAGCGGGTCGAGGATCGCGTTATCCAGACGCCTTATGGCGACCGTTCCGGCGTGGTGATCGAGCCCTGGCTGACCGACCAATGGTATGTCGATGCGGCGACGCTGGCGAAGAAACCGATCGAGGCGGTGCGCTCCGGCGAGATCAGGATCGTTCCCAAGACGTGGGAGAAGACCTGGTTCAACTGGCTGGAGAATATCCAGCCCTGGTGCGTCTCGCGCCAGCTCTGGTGGGGGCATCAAATCCCGGCCTGGTATGACGAGGACGGCAAGTGCTACGCCGCGGAGACCGAGGAGGAGGCGCAGCGCAAGGCGGGCAACCGCAAGCTGACCCGCGATCCCGACGTGCTCGACACCTGGTTCTCCTCCGCTTTGTGGCCGTTCGCGACCTTGGGCTGGCCGGAGCAGACCGAGGAGTTGCGCCGGCATTATCCGAACGACGTGCTCGTCTCCGGCTTCGACATCATCTTCTTCTGGGACGCCCGCATGGCGATGCAGGGCTATGAGTTCATGGGAGAAAGGCCGTGGAAGACATTGTATCTCCACGGGCTGGTCCGCGACGCCAAGGGCCAGAAGATGTCCAAGTCCAAGGGCAATACGGTCGATCCGCTGGGGCTGATCGACAGATACGGCGCGGACGCCCTGCGCTTCACGCTGGCGGCGATGGAGAGCCAGGGGCGCGACATCAAGCTCGATGAGAAGCGCGTCGAGGGCTATCGCAACTTCGCGACCAAACTGTGGAACGCGGCGCGCTTCTGCCAGGCCAACGGAATCGGCGCATCCAAGGCGATCGAGCCGCCGGCCGCGACGCTGCCGGTCAACAAGTGGATTGTCGGCGAGACGGTGAAGACCGTCCAGACGCTCGACCTCGCGCTGGCCGAGCTGCGCTTCGACGAGAGCGCCAACACCATCTACCAGTTCACCTGGGCGACCTTCTGCGACTGGTATCTGGAGCTGATCAAGGGGCAGATCGACACGGAAACCAAGGAGATCGCCGGCTGGGTGCTGGACCAGATCCTGGTCATGCTCCACCCGTTCATGCCCTTCGTCACCGAGGAGCTGTGGGGCGCGATGGGTGTGCGGGCGGATTATCCGCTGATCACCGCGAAATGGCCGATGGCCGACGCGCGCGCGCTCGATCCGGAGGCTGGGCCGGAGATCGACTGGCTGATCCGGCTGGTCAGCGGCATCCGCGCCGCGCGCTCCGAGCTCAACGTGCCGCCTGGAGCGAAGCTGCCGCTCCATGTGCGCGGGGCCGATGCCGGCACCGCGGCGCGGCTGGGCCGTCATCAGGCGGCGCTGGCCCGGCTTGCACGGACCGAGCTGGCGGCGGGCGATGCGCCTGATGGCGGCGCGGCGCAGATCGTGGTGGACGAGGCGACCTATATCCTGCCGCTCGAAGGGGTGATCGATATCGCCGCCGAGAAGGCGCGACTTCTCAAGGCCGCCGAAGCCGCCGAGAAGGAACGCGATTCGCTGGCCGCACGGCTCGCCAATCCCAGCTTTGTCGAGCGCGCCAAGCCGGAGGCGGTGGAGAAGGCCCGCTCCGATCATGCCGAGAAGGCGGCGGAGGCCGAGAAATATCGCGCCGCGCTGGCGCGGCTGGGCTGACTTTTCTGTGTTCCCGCTTTCGCGGGAGCATATTGAGGGCGCTTCAAAGGCGACAGCTTCAGGCCGGCACCACCACCTCGATCGCGCGCCCGGCGATCTCCACCTTGGCGGGCGTGCGGCCGGTGACTTCGCCGTCGATCGAGATGGGCAGCGGCGGATCGGTGACGATGCGCAGGCTTTTGCCGCGAAAGTCGCGGACCGTTTCCTTGCGCGCGGAGGGCCTGGCGAGGATCGCCAGCCAGTTGCGGACCAGCCGGCTCTTTTCGTGGCCGGTGACGGCCTGAACGACGATTTCGCCGCTGTCGACCTCGGCGCCCTCGACCACCTCGACGCCGCCGTGGAAGCCGCCGTTGGCGATGCGAACCTCGAGCGCGGAGAGCGTCTCGGTCCGGCCGCCCTGTTCGACGGTGAGGCGGAAAGGGCGGAAGCGCAGCATGCACAGCAGTGCCCAGGAGAGATAGCCGATCCGTCCGAGCCACCGCTTCAGACCATGCGGCACCGTCGCGCCGATCAGCGGCGACAGGCCGATCGCCGCGCTGTTGGCGAAATAATCGCCGTCGATCACGCCGAGATCGACCCGGCGGCGGCGCCCGGTGGCGATCGTCTCGACCGCGCCTTCCAGATCGAGCGGGATGCCGAGCGTGCGCGCGAAGCTGTTGGCGGTGCCGAGCGGGAGCAAAGCGAAGACGCAGTCGCGCCCGACCAGCTCGTCCACCGCGCAGGAGAGCGAGCCGTCGCCGCCGCCGACGATCACCATCGGCGCGCCGCCCGCCACCGCCGCCTTGACGGTGGGGATCAGCTCCCCGGGATCGCGCAGCCCATGTGCAGCGGTGAGGCGGATGCCGGCCTCGCGCAGCGCGAATGCGGCCTTGCGGAACAAGGCGCGCCCCTTGCGCGAATGTGCGTTGACGATGAGGACGGCTTCCTTGGGGATGGACGCGGACATGGCCGCCATTAACACGCCAGAACCTTTCCGTATCCATGACCCTTTGCGGATGCGCGCCGCCACGCTAAGCCCTCACCGCAATGACCGCCGCCGCTTACCCCGCCTTGCGCCTGCGCCGCACCCGTGCCGCCGCCTGGAGCCGCGCGCTGGTCGCCGAGACGGTGCTCACGCCGTCGGACCTGATCTGGCCTTTGTTCGTGACCGAAGGGGAGGGCGTTGAGGAGCCGATCGCCGCGCTGCCCGGCGTGTCGCGCTGGTCGCTCGACGGCATCGCGGCGCGGGCGCGCGAGGCGCGCGATCTCGGTATTCCCTGCATCGCGCTCTTTCCGAACACGCCGGCTCGGTTGCGCACCGACGATGCGCGCGAGGCGCTCGACGCCGACAACCTGATCTGCCGCGCGGTCAAGGCCGCCAAGGACGCGGCGCCTGAGGTGGGGGTGCTCACCGATGTCGCGCTCGATCCCTATACCGCGCACGGCCATGACGGGATCACCGACGATGCCGGCTATGTGCTGAACGACGCCACCGTGGAGATCCTCGCCCGCCAGGCTTTGATCCAGGCCGAGGCGGGGGCGGACATCGTCGCGCCGTCGGACATGATGGACGGGCGCGTCGGCTCGATCCGCTCGGCGCTCGAGCAGGCGGGCCATGCGAACGTCCAGATCCTGGCCTATGCCGCCAAATATGCGAGCGCCTTCTACGGCCCGTTCCGCGACGCGGTCGGCTCGCGCGGGCTGCTGAAGGGCGACAAGAAGACCTACCAGATGGACCCGGCCAATGCCGAGGAGGCGCTGCGCGAGGTCGCCGCCGATCTCGTCGAGGGTGCGGATCATGTCATGGTGAAGCCGGGCCTGCCCTATCTCGATATCGTTCGCCGCGTGAAGGAACGCTTCGAAGTCCCTGTTTTCGTTTATCAGGTGTCCGGCGAATATGCGATGATCGAGGCCGCGGCGGCGGCAGGGGCTGGGGACCGCGACGCGCTGCTGCTCGAAACGCTGACCGCGTTCAAGCGCGCCGGCGCTTCGGGCGTGCTGACCTATCATGCGCCGGTCGCGGCGCGGCTGCTATCATCTCAGTAACGAAGGGACGGGAATCTTGGCCAGCGAACTGACCGGTGCCCGGCTCGACGAGCGCTACGCGCGCCCTCTCTTCCTCACCACCATCGTGCTGGGCTCGTTCCTGCTGTTCCTGACCCAGCCGATGATCGCGCGCATGGCGCTGCCCCGGCTCGGCGGCGCGCCGTCGGTCTGGAACAGTGCGATGCTGGTCTATCAGTTCCTGCTGCTCGCCGGCTATGCCTATGCCCACCGGATCGCGCATCTGCGGCCCCGGCGCCAGGCCGGCATCCACCTGCTGCTGTTCGGCGTCGCCGCCTTGTGGCTCCCGATCGGCCTCACCTCCGCGCTCCCTCCCGCGACCGGCGAGCCGGCCTTCTGGGTGCCCTGGTTCCTGCTGTCGTCGATCGGACCGGTCTTCTTCATCGTTTCCGCGCAGGCACCATTGATGCAGCGCTGGTATGCGCTCGAAACCAGCCGGGGCGATCCCTATCCGCTCTACGCCGCTTCCAATCTCGGCAGCTTCGCTGGCCTCATTTCCTATCCGCTGATCGTCGAGCCGCTGATGACGCTGCAGCAGCAGAGCTGGCTGTGGACGGGCATCTATGCGGTGCTGGTCGTGCTCGTGGCCGGCTGTGCCTTCACGGTGCCGGCCGACGCGGTGGAGGCGGTGCCGGAAGAAACCACGCCGCCCCCCAGCACGCGGCGCATGGCGCACTGGGCGCTGCTCGCGGCCGTGCCGTCCGGGCTGATGCTGTCGACGACGACGCACCTCACCACCGATATCGTGGCGATGCCGCTGCTGTGGGTGCTGCCGCTCGGCCTCTATCTGCTGAGCTGGGTGATCGCCTTCGCGGCGCGGCGGCGCCCGGCGGAGCTCATCACCGTCGCCGCGCCGCTCGTCATCCTGATCGCCGGCGGTCTCGCCTTCAGCGACGGGACGCGCAATCCGTTCGTTTCGGCCAGCCTGGGGCTCGTCCTGCTGTTCGTGGTCGCCGTGGCGCTGCACAGCGAGATGTTCCGGCTGCGTCCGGCGGTGGACCATCTGACCCGATTCTACCTGCTCCTGTCCTTCGGCGGGATGCTGGGCGGGCTGTTCTGCGCCATCGTCGCGCCCCTGTTGTTCGACTGGGCCTACGAGCATCCGCTGCTGATCCTCGCCGCCGCTTTGCTCGTCCCCCAATATGCGCTGGTGCCCTGGCCGGAGCGGCTCATCCGCGTCCTGGCCGTCGCGCTGCCCGCCGGCGCGCTCGCGCTCTCCTTCCTGGGCGAGCAGGGCTATCTCGGCAGGACGCCGATGACGGCGATGACGAGCAGCATCACCGTCTCGTTGTTCGCGCTCGCCTGCCTCGGCCGGCGCTGGCCGTTCACGGTGGCGCTCGCCGCGCTGATGCTGAGCTATGGCGGCTGGTCGACGCTCGCACGTTCGACCGGCGACGAACGCACCCGGTCCTATTTCGGGATCTACGAGGTCTATGACCGGGCCGACGGATCGGCGCGGGTGCTGACTCACGGCACGACGCTCCACGGTATCCAGAATCTGACGCCGGGACTGGAGACGGTGCCGACCAGCTATTATGCTCGCCGCTCCGGCATCGGCCTCGCGCTCGCCAATGCCGACGCGCTGTACGGTCCTGGCGCGCGGATCGGCGTGATCGGGCTGGGGACGGGAACGCTTGCCTGCTACCGCCAGGCTGGCCAGCCCTGGACCTTCTTCGAGATCGATCCGGCGATGGTCGATGTGGCGCGCGACCGCTTCACCTTCCTGAGAGAATGTGCGCCCGACGCCCGGATGGTGCTGGGCGACGCGCGGATCAGCGTCGATCACGAACCGGCCGATTCGATCGACCTGCTGGCGGTGGACGCCTTCTCCTCCGACGCGGTGCCAATGCACCTGCTCACCCGCGAAGCGCTGGCGGTATATGGGCGCGCCGTGCAGCATAGCGGCATCGTCCTGTTCCACGTCTCCAACCGCTATCTCGATCTGCGGCCCGTCATCGCCGACATCGCGCAGCGCGGCGGCTGGACGGCGGCGATGATGCAATATGTGCCGGAGCGCGACGAAGAGAGCGAGCTCAACGCGACGATCTCGGTCTGGATCGCCCTGTCGCGCGATCCCGGCACGATCGAGCGGCTGGTGGCCCTGTCCGGCGAAGACAGCGCGCTGTGGGAAACGCTGGAGCCCAGGCCGGGCTTCTCGGGCTGGAGCGACGATCACGCCTCGATCCTGCCGATCATCAACTATCCCAGCCTGTGGCCCGGAAGCTGATATGACCGCGATCGAAACGCAGCGCTTGTGCCTGCGCGACTGGACGGAGGCGGATATCGCGCCGTTCGTGCGCCATACCAACACGCCCGAGGTGATGCGCTGGCTGGGCGGCGTGCTGGCGCCGGAGGAAGCGGAAGCGCCGGTGCGCGAGCGGATCATGCGTTGGCAGGAGGAGCTTGGCTTCACCTTCTGGGCGATGGAGCGCAAGACAGACGCGGAATTGCTCGGCTTTTGCGGGCTCAAGATCGCCGAAGGAGACACTTCGCCGGTCGCCGGCGATCATGAGATCGGCTGGCGGCTGCGCGCAGACGCCTGGGGGCAGGGCTATGCGAAAGAAGCGGCGATCGCTTCGCTCGATTTCGCCTTCGGCCCGCTCGCCGCGCCCCATGTGGTGGCGCTCACCTGCATCGGGAACGAGGCGAGCTGGGGCTTGATGGAAAAGCTCGGCATGACTCGCCGGGCGGACCTGGATTATGTCGACCCCCGTTTCACTGGCGAGCTCAGCCCGACCATCGTCTACCGCATCGAGCGGAGCGAGTGGCGGCCATGACCCTGCTCAGCTTCGCCGGCAAGACGCCGCTAATCGACCCCGCCGCGTTCGTCGCGCCCGGCGCGCGGCTGATCGGCGACATCGAGATCGGGCCGGAGGCGAGCATCTGGTACAATTGCGTGCTGCGCGGCGACGTGAACCGCATCCGGATCGGCGCGCGCAGCAATGTACAGGACGGCACCGTCATTCATGTCGATTCGCCCGAGCCGGGCCATGACGAGGGCTTCCCGACGATCATCGGCGAGGATGTGTTGATCGGCCACATGGCGATGATCCATGGCTGCACGCTGGAGGACCGCGCCTTCGTCGGTCTGGGGTCCATCGTCATGGACGGCTGCGTCATCGCGGGCGACGCGATGCTGGCCGCCGGCGCGATGCTGACGCCGGGCAAGCGCATCCCGTCGGGCCAGCTCTGGGCCGGGCGCCCGGCGAAATATGTCCGCGACCTCGGCGAGGCCGAAATCGCCGGAATGCGCGCCGGGGTCGCCCATTATGTCGAGATGGCCAAGCGACACGCGGCCGCGCTCAGCGGGGCGTAAGGCGCTCCCGCAGCGGCGCGATCCGCGCCTGCTGTGCCTGATCTATGTCTTCGACCTCGGCGATAGCGCTCTGGATCAGCGCGAAATCCGCTCGGCTGGTGGGAAGATCGGCGCGCTCGGTCGCCAGCCCATGAAGCTGGGTCAAAGCGTCGGCGGTCGTGGCGCGTGCGGCTTCGAGACGGGAGAGAGCCTGTTGCGCCTCGACCCATGCGTCGGAGCCTTCCACGCCGCTCCGCCCGATCGCCGCATGTCCTTCGTCATAGACGTCATCGAAAGCGCGGCGCCCATCCTGCGCGCCTGCACGGAGCGTTTCGACCTGGCGGCGCAGCGCCGGATCGTCGGCGGTCACGGGTGCCGGGCGATCCGGCTCGGCCAGCGTGAAATCGCCCTCGCCGGGGCGCGGCGCGAGCGAGGGAAAAGGGCCTTGCGACACGCAGCCGCCGAGCAGCAAAGCGAACGCCATGGCCGCCAAGGCCGGAGTGGATCTGAACCTCATCGGGCCTTCTCTATTCGGGGGCGGCGAAGCGGGCAACCAAGGGCTTGCGCCCCTGCGATCTTGCCCCTATGTCGCCCCTTCCCGCGCGCCCGTAGCTCAGCTGGATAGAGCACCAGACTACGAATCTGGGGGCCGGAGGTTCGAATCCTTCCGGGCGCGCCATTTCTTTTTCCACTGAATTCAGCCTTCCTTCATGGCGGCCCGGCATCTATCGCGATGCGGGTTGGGGGGTGTGCGTATGACGCGTTGGGGTTTCATCGTCGCGGCGGCTTTGTCGCTTGGCCTGTCGCCGGCGTATGCGCAGGACAGCGCGGGGCCTGCGCCGGTGGCGATCGCCTCCGGGCAAAGCGTGGACGGCACGCTCGCCCAGGGCGATGTCCGCCGCCGCTCCGGCAAGTTCGAGGATGTCTATGTCCTGCAGGGACGGCGTGGGCAGCGCGTCGATCTGCGACTTTCTTCCTCCGATTTCGATGCCTTCCTGCTGGTCACCGGCCCGGACGGCTTCAACCTCATCAACGATGACGCGGACGGCGGCGAAGGACTGGACAGCCGGCTCGTCGTCGAGCTGCCGTCCGACGGCACCTACCGCATCTCCGTCACCTCCTTCCGGCCGGGCGAGACGGGCGTCTATCGCCTGTCGGCCGCCACGCCGCCGGCGGACGCGGCGATCGATCGGCCGCCGCCGGCCGCCGCGATCCAGCTCGGCGCCAGCGTGAACGGCCGCCTCGAGGCGCGCGACGGACGGCGCGAAGCCGATCATTATGCCGATCAGTACCGCTTCACCGCACGGCGCGGCGAGCGGGTACGGATCGAGATGCGATCGGCCAAGCTCGACACCTATCTGGCGCTCCGCCACCCCGACGGCACGGAGGATTTCAACGACGACGGCCGAATCGAAGGCGCGCGATCGACCGACAGCCGGATCGACGTCGTGCTGCCGGAGGACGGCGAATATGTGATCGTGGCGACGAGCTTCTTGCCGCGTGCGGCGGGCGAATATCGTCTGACCCTGGAGCGGAGTCCCGGCTTGGCGCGCCAGGCGAACGTGCCGGGCGGGCCGCGGGTGATCGCCCTGGCGGTCGGCGTGGCCGATTATGGCGGCCGCACCTCCAACCTGCCGAACACGGACGACGATGCATCCGAGCTCTATGCGGACCTGCGCGAAGCCGGCCTGCTCCATCCGGCCAGCGTCGCGCTCACCAACGCGCAGGCGACACGCAAAAGCGTGTCGGACGCCTTCCGCCGCATCGCCGCTGCGGCCGGACCGGAGGACCTGTTCCTGTTCCTCTTTTCCGGCCATGGCGATCAGATCGACGTGGACGTCAGTGCGGCTGAACTGGACGGGCGCGCGGAAACGATCGAACTTTATGACAGGGCGATGCGCGACAGCGAGCTGGCGCCGCTCTTCGCCAGCGTGCAGGCGCGCATGTCGCTGCTGGTGATCGACGCCTGCTATGCGGGCGGCTTCCGCAGCCTGGTCGACCGGCCGAACGTGGTCGGCATGTTCAGCTCGGAGGAGGATCTCACCAGCCTCGTCGCCAGCCGTTTCCAGGCGGGCGGGTTCCTGTCCTATTTCCTGCGCGCCGGCATAACCGGCGAGGCGGACGACGACGGCGACGGGATCGTCACGGCGGGCGAGCTGTCCACCTATGTCCGCCGCCGTTTCCGCGTGGAGGGCGACATTCCGGCGACCACGCGGGAGGACGAGCGCAATTACCAGAACCTGCTGATCGAGCGCGGCGGCGTCCATATCGACGACGTGATCGTCCGGCTGAACCGCCCGGCGAACTAGTTCCCGACGCGCTCGGGCTTGCCCTTGCGCTTCGTGGAGGCGAGCTCCTCAAGCTCCTTCTCGCTCATCGATTCGACCATCGACTTGGAAGCGCCCTTGAGCTTGCTCCTGGGCGTGTCGCCGCGCTTGGCGGACAGAGCGGCGCCGGCGGCCTTTTGCTGGGCGGCGGACTTGGCGGGCATGGGCTTTCTCCTTCGAAGGAGAAAACGAGCGGCGCGCGACGGCCGTTCCGCTCAGGCCAGCTCGGAAAGACCCAGCAGATCGAGCAGCGCGCCGCGTACCTCGGCCGCGCGTGCCCACAAGGCGGGATCGACGAGACCGTCGGGCGCGACCGCCTCGGGCCATGTCTCGGCGATCACCGCCGCGATCGCGTCCAGCTTCGTCTCATCGACCAGGAAGCGGGAATCGACCGTGGCGGGATCGGCGACGACGCGCAGGCGCAGGCAGGCCGGGCCCCCGCCATTGGCCATGGACTGGCGCACATCGACCAGTGCGAGCCGGCGGATCGGCCCGTTGCCGGCGGCCATCTGTTCCAGCCAGGCCCAGACGCGCGGCGTTTCACGTGCCTCCTCGGGCAGCACCAAAGCCATGCCGCCTTCGGGCAGGCTGACGAGCTGGGCGTTGAAGAGATAGGATTTCACAGCGTCTTCGAGGCTGACCAGGCTGGCCGGCGCCTCGACGATCTCGACCTCAGGCAGCAGGCGCCGCAAGTCGGCGTAGAAGCTGTCCTTGTTCGCGAAGGCCTGCTCATGGGCGAACAGGACATGTTCGTTGGCGACGGCCACGACATCGTTGTGGAAGGCGCCGGCGGCGATCGCCTCCTCGGACTGGGCGACGAACAGGCTGCGCCGCGGATCGACCCGGTTCAGCCGCGCCAGCGCCCGGCTCGCCTCGACATGCTGGCGCGCCGGAAAGGCGCCGCCGCGCACGCCATAGACGAAGACCTCCACGCCCGGCGCGCCGTGATGCGCGGCGAGGCGCATATGATTGGCCGCGCCCTCGTCGCCGAAGGTGGCGGGGACGGGCGGATGGACGGCGAAATGCGCCGCGTCGGCAAAGGCGAGGCGGAGCTGCGCCAGCGTCTCCGGCCATTCGTGGCTGCGATGCGCCATCGTATTGAGGTTCGCGACCGTCAGGTGACAACGCCCGTCCGCCGTATCGGGGGCCGGGGAGACGGTCGCCGCATTGGCCGCCCACATGGACGAGGCGGAGAGGGCGGCGGCGAGCAGCGTGTCCGACGCCTGCTCCGCGCTGGTACCCAGCGAGGCCAGCCAATCATGATCCGGCCGGCGGTGCGGCAGCAGCAGACCCTGGACGAGCCCGAGCCGCAGATTGTGCCGCATTTTCGCGATCCCCTGCAGCGCGGCGGCGCGGGGATAGGCGGTTTCGCCCTTGTTGGCGGTGGCGGCGAGATTTCCGAAGCTCAGCCCCGCATAATTGTGGGTCGGCCCGACGATCCCATCGAAATTGATCTCGACCAGCGCCATGGCCTAGCGCCCAACGGCGAGGAAGGCGTCGTCCACTTCCAGCCCAAGCAGAGCGGCACTGGCCGCGTCCAGCGTCGCCGAACCATCGTCCCGGATCGCGACCTTGCCATAGCCGGCGGCGAAATCGCGCCGGTCGCCGGCGGCGAGCATCATCCGGATCGCGTCCGGCGCTTCGCCGATCTCGCTCAAGGTCAGTTGGCGCGCCTCGCGGATCGTGCGGATATTGTCGGTCGCGGCGGCCATGGTCGGGCCGCCGTCGAAAATGTCGACATAGCCGTCGCCGGTGAAGCCTTCCTGCTCCAGCATCCGCATCGCGGCGCGGCCGGAGGGGTGGGGGACGCCCATGATCGCGCGCGCGCTTTCCGGCAGCATCGCGGTGTAGATCGGCGTCTTGGGCATGAGATCGGCGATGAAGCGGGTGCCGTGCGCGCCGTTGAAGCTGTCGGCCTCCTGGAAGGTCATGCCGAAGAAGCGCCCGGCGATCGCGTCCCAGAAGGGCGAGCCGCCGGCCTCGTCGATCACGCCCCGCAATTCGGCCAGCACCTTGTCGGCGAAGCGGGCACGGTGGAGCCTGATGAACAGGTAGCGGCTGCGCGCCAGCAGCACGCCGAGCCCGCCGGCCCGCTCGTTCGGATGGAGGAACAGGCCGCCCACTTCGGAGCTCCCCTCGAAATCGGTGCAGAGCGTCAGCATCTCGGCGCGGAAGGTCCGGCCCAGTTCCGGCGAGGTCTGGGTGAGCGTGCTGACCCGGTAGCTGTAGAAGGGCTCGCGGATGCCGACCCGGCTGAACACCTGGCAGGTGCCGCGAATCTGGCCGGTTTCGGCATTTTCGAGCACGAAGACGAACAGGTCGCCTTCCGCGCTGTCCTCGGTCCGCGCCAGCGCGTTGTCGGAACGGGCGAGCTTGGCGACCAGAGTGCCCTTGTCGGCGGGCAGATTGGTGAAGCCGCCGCCGGTCAGCTTCGCCATTTCGTAGATCGCCTGGAAATCCCCGGCTTTCGCCGGACGCACCCTGAAGCTCACAAACCCTCCCCTTTGGCCAGCCGCAAGATGGTGAGCGCGGACAATTGCGCGCGCTCGGCCAGGCTGGCCGCGATCAGAAATTCCTGGTCCGAATGGATCGCGCCGCCGCGCACCCCCATCGTATCCACCACCGGCACGCCGCAGGCGGCGATGTTGTTGCCGTCGCACACTCCGCCCGTGTCACGCCAGTCTATGTCCTGGCCGAGATCGGCGCCGCAGCGCTTTACGAGCCCGAACAGGGCAAGCGCCCTGTCGTCGAGCGGCTTGGGCGCGCGGGCGAAGCCGCCATGGACGTGGACGGAAACGTCATGCGCAGCCGCGACCGCCGCGATGCTGTCGTCGAGCAAAGCCTGCGCCGCGGCCTGTAATTCCGGCGAGCGGGGGCGCAGGTTGACGCGCAGTACGGCATGGTCCGGCACGACATTGTTCTGCCCGCCGCCGTCGATCTTCGCCGGATTGACGCTGAGCCCGTCGCGCTTGCCGGCGGCCAGCCGGAGCGCGAGATCGGCGGCGGCCAGCAGCGCGTTGCGGCCTTCCTCCGGATTGCGCCCGGCATGGGCGGCACGGCCGGTGATCCGGATCGAGAAATTGCCGCTGCCCGGCCGCGCGCCGGCAAGGGTGCCGTCGGGGAGGGCGGAGGGCTCGTAGGTCAAGGCCGCCGCCTTGCCGCGCGCCGCCGCCGCGATCAACGCCCCCGAGCCGGGCGAGCCGACCTCCTCGTCGCTGTTGAGGACGACTTCATAGCCGAGCCCGGGTGCGCCGACTGCCTCGATCGCCTGCAGGGCCGCGAGCATCACCGCGATGCCGCCCTTCATGTCCGCGACGCCCGGTCCGCCGAGCACGCCTTCCTCGCGCCAGAAGACGGTCTGGAAGGGATGATCGACGCCGAACACCGTGTCCATATGGCCGGTGAAGAGGAGCTGGACGGGGGCCTCGGGCCGCACCCTCAGATGCAGGTTGCGGCCATGCGGCACCGACCGCAGCGCCCCGTCAGGCAGCATCGCCTCGACCGGCGCCGGATCGAACAGCGCCAGCTCGCCCGGCAGCACGGAAAAGGAGTCGGCGAGCAGGCCGGCCATGGTCGCCAGGCCGTCCAGATTGCGCGAGCCGCTGTTGATCGCGGACCAGGCCATGACCTGATCCAGCATCGGCGCATCGGCGGCGCGCGTGATTGCGGCCCGTTCCTGTGCGTCCAGCGATTGCATCGAAGCTGTCTAGCCGGACGCGGCGTCCGCCGGAACCCCCGGCCTAGAAACCGTAAACGAGCGTGACGCGGCTCTGCGTGTCGGTCGAGACGCGGCCGGGCACCGGCTCGCTCTCATATTGGAGATTGTAGGAAAGCCGGGCCGACAACGCGCCGATGATCTGCGTTTCGAGACCGGTCGCGGAGGTGAAGGTGTTGCTGCCGGAATCGATGAAGGCCGATGCGGTCTGCGTCAGCGTCACGCCGGGACGCAGGCGCAGCCGCGCATCGAGGGCGGCACGGCCGGAGATCGTGTCCTCGTTGAAACCGTCGGTGAATTCGGTGTGACGGAAGGCGGGGCCGCCCTGGAGGTCGACGTTGAAGCGCGGCGTCTTCACCAGCGCATAGCCGAGACCGACCGAGGCCGAATAACGGCCGTCGAAGCCGAGCGGCGGATCGCGCTCCGCCTGGAGCAGCGCATAGGTCGAAAGCCGCTCGTTCACCTTGTAGTGCGGCTCGTATGTCAGCAGCAGCCGCTCCTGGGTGCGGAAGCCGTTGATCTCCTGGATCTGGGCGCTGGCGCGGACCTGATGGCGCCAGCGCAGCCCCTCGCGCGTCGCATTGAGCGAGGCGAAGATGCCGAGATTGTCGACATTGCCCGAGGTGCGCGAGGCGCCGATTTCGCCGCGGCCAGACCAGTTTTCGAGCACGCCGCGCCGGGCGAGCCGGGTCTGCCGCGCCGCCTGCCGCTCCTCGTTGCGCGCCGCGAGCCGGGCGTTGAGCTCCCCGGCGAATTCGGGATGCGCGCGTCGGGCGAACTTCACCACCGCCGCGATCTCCGCGTCATTGCCGGTGGCGAAGGCGTCGTCGACCATCTGCTGCACGGTCGGCGGCAATTGCGGCTCCTGCTCCTCTTCCGCCGCCGGCGCCTCTTCGGCTGCTGCTGCCGCCGGCTCGATCTGCACCGCGACTGGCGGATCGACGTCGCCGCGCGCGAGGGCAGGGGCGGCGTAGACGATCAGCAGGGTGGCCAGGAGGGTGCGAACGATCATCTCAAAAAACCTCGGAATTTCACAACCAGTCGGAGAAGGCATCCAGAACATCTTCATAAAGCTTCTTCTTGAACGGCACGATCAAGGCCGGAAGCTCCACCGGCGCCACCCAGCGCCAAGCGCGGAATTCGGGATGTTCGGTGGCGAGGTTCACATCCGCGTCGGTGCCGTTGAAGCGCATCAGGAACCAGCTTTGCCGCTGGCCGCGCCATTTGCCCTTCCACAGCTTGCCGACCAGCTCGTCCGGCAGATCGTAGGTCAGCTCGCCTTTCGCCTGGGCGATGAGTTCGACCAGATCGCGCCGGATGCCGGTCTCCTCCTCCAGCTCGCGCAGCGCGCCCGCCAGCGGGGCCTCGCCCTCGTCGAGCCCGCCCTGCGGCATTTGCCAGGCCTCAAGCGTCGAATCGAGCCGCTGGCCGACCCAGACCTGTCGGGCCGGATTGATCAGCATCACGCCCGCCGCGGGGCGATAGGCGAGGGGATCCGCCATCCTGTCTCCCTGGGATTGCGATTCGGATTTCCTATCTATGGTCTGCGGCCTGCCTGTGCCACCCAAGGCGTCCACGGACGGTTGTCGCGCCGCTCGCGCGGGTCTAGGGTCCGCGCGCGTGAGAGGATAAGGATTTCATCTTGGCCACGGCCACCCATTACCAGACATCGCAAGACGCCCGATCCGACGCGCCGCTCGAGGCGGTGGTCGTTCGTTTCGCCGGCGATTCCGGCGACGGCATGCAGCTGACCGGCGGTCAGTTCACCCTCTCCACCGCGCTCGCGGGCAACGATCTCGCGACCTTCCCGGATTTCCCGGCGGAGATTCGCGCGCCGCAGGGAACGACCTTCGGCGTCTCGGCCTTCCAGATCAATTTCGGCTCGGCGGCGATCGAGACGGCGGGCGACGCGCCCGACGTGCTGATCGCGATGAATCCGGCGGCGTTGAAGACCAATGTCGCGGATTTGAAGGCCGGCGGCCTGATCATCGCCGACGAAGGCGAGTTCGGCGCGCGCAACCTCGCCAAGGCGGGCTACGAGGCCAATCCGCTGGAGGACGATCAGCTCGCCAAATGGCAGGTGATGAAGCTCAACATTTCGCAGCTCACCCTCGACGCCGTGAAGCCCTTCGGCCTCGGCAACAAGGAGGCGCTGCGCTGCAAGAATATGTGGACGCTGGGGCTGGCGCTGTGGATGTTCGATCGCGATCGCGAGCCCATCGTCGCCTGGCTGAACGCTAAGTTCGCCAAGGCGCCGCAGCTCGCCGAGGCGAACATCGCCGCATTGAACGCCGGCCACGCCTATGGCGAGACGGCCGAGCTGGGCGGGCAGGTGACGCAGCACCATGTCGGCGCCGCGCCGGTCGAGCCGGGCCTGTACCGCACCGTGACCGGCGCCGAGGCGATCTCGCTGGGGCTGGTGGCGGGCGCGAAGCTGGCCGGGCTGCCGATGTTCTTCGGCGGCTATCCGATCACGCCGGCCAGCGCGATCCTGCATCACCTGTCGCGCCTCAAGGAATATGGCGTCACCACCTTCCAGGCGGAGGACGAGATCGCCGCGATCGCCGCGTCGATCGGCGCGAGCTTCGCTGGATCGCTGGGCGTCACCTCCTCGTCCGGCCCCGGCATCGCGCTCAAGACCGAGGCGATGGGGCTGGCGATCATGACCGAGCTGCCGCTCGTCATCGTCAATTCGCAGCGCGGCGGGCCCTCGACCGGCCTGCCGACCAAGACCGAGCAATCGGACCTCTACCAGGCCGTCTATGGCCGCAACGGCGACGCGCCGATGCCGGTCATCGCCGCGCGCTCTCCCGCCGATGCGTTCGATTGCGCGATCGAGGCCTGCCGGATCGCCGTCCAGTACATGACGCCGGTGATGCTGCTCACCGACGGCTATATCGCCAATGCCGCCGAGCCCTGGAAGGTGCCGGACATGGACGGTTATGCGCCGTTCGAGGTGGCGTTCCACACGGACGCGCCGGGCGAGGGCGAGGCGGTCAATCCCTATGCGCGCGACGACAAGCTGAAGCGCGTCTGGATCAGGCCGGGGACGCCGGCGCTGATGCACCGGATCGGTGGCATCGAGAAGAATGTCGGCACCGGCCATATCGATTATGCGCCGGACAACCATCAGGCGATGACCGATATCCGCGCGAGCAAGGTGCTGGGCGTCGCCGGGAGCTGCCCGGATCAGGATGTGTGCCTGGGCGAGCCGGGCGGCAAGCTCGCCGTGGTCGGCTGGGGCTCCACCTTCGGCCCGATCCACCAGGCCGTCCGCCGCGCCCGCAAGGCGGGCCGGGACGTGAGCCACATCCACATCCGCCACATCTGGCCGCTGCCGGAGAATCTGGGTGAGCTTCTAAGGTCTTACGAGCGGGTCATCGTGCCGGAAATGAACACCGGCCAGCTCAAGACCCTGCTGCGCGACCAGTATCTGGTCGATGCCCGCCCGGTCAACAAGACCTCCGGCCAGCCCTTCAAGATCGCCGAGATCGAAGCGGCGATCGAGGCGACGCTGGGATGAACGGCCCACCCCGTCTGCTCCCGCTGCTGCTGATGCTCGTCGTGGTGTGTGCGCTCATTTATTATTCGATGCGAGGCTGATCCGATGACCGAGATGGTCAAGCTGACCCCCAAGGACTTCGCCACCGATCAGGAGGTGCGCTGGTGCCCCGGCTGCGGCGATTATGCCGTGCTGAAGGCGGTGCAGCGCACCATGCCCGATCTCGGCGTCGATCCGGCGAATACGGTGTTCGTCTCCGGCATCGGCTGCTCGAGCCGCTTTCCCTATTATATGGAGACCTACGGCTTCCACACGATCCACGGCCGCGCGCCGGCGCTGGCGACGGGGGTGAAGCTCGCCAATCCCGAGCTCGACGTGTGGATCATCACCGGCGACGGCGATGCGCTGTCGATCGGCGGCAATCACACGATGCACCTCTTGAGGCGCAATCTCGATTGCCAGATCCTGCTGTTCAACAACGAGATTTACGGCCTGACCAAGGGGCAATATTCCCCGACCAGCCGGGTCGGCACGCGCAGCCCGTCGACGCCGTTCGGATCGGTGGACCGGCCGGTGCGTCCCTGCGCCTTCGCATTGGGCTCCGGCGGCCGCTTCGTCGCCCGCGCGATCGACGTGCACAAGAACCTGCCCGACGTGCTGAAGGCGGCGCACGCCCACAAGGGCACGGCCTTCGTCGAGATTTTCCAGAACTGCATCGTCTACAATGACGACGTGTTCGCGCCTTTCACCGCCAAGGAGCATAGCGGCAAGCAATTGTGGTTGAGGCCGGGCGAACCGATGCTGTTCGACGGCGGCGCCAAGGGCCTGACCCTGGACCGCGAGGCGCTGAACCTCAAGGTGGTCGATGTGGCGGACGGGGACTGGGAAGGCGCGGGCGTGATCGTCCACGATCCCGCCAACCGCGCCGTCGCCCACATGCTGATCGACATGCCGATCGGCAGCTTCCCGATGGCGCTGGGCGTCATCTACGACGATCCCAGGCCCACCTTCGAGAGCGCCGTCAGGGAGCAGACCGAGGCCGCCACCGCCGGCAAGGCCGCCGACCTCCAGGCCCTCGTCGCCAAGGGGCAGACCTGGGAAGTGACCAAGGAACCGCGCGAGATTTGATCCCGCTCCGACCCGCCGGCGGAAGCCGGTCCGGGCGGCGATCCTGCCAGCGTGGAGTCCGCCCGGGCCCGGCTTCCGGCCGGATAACGCCGCGTGGCCTACAATCCTTCGCTTGCGCCAGCGGTCGATCCTGCCCATTTAGCCGTCGTGGCCACGCGCAGGGGACTTCATCTGGTCGCCGCCGACCGGGGTTTCGCCACCGGGGGAGGGCTGTTCGCGCGCCTGTTCGCGGGCGGGTTCGCGCATGTGCTCGACGCCATCGACCGGGGCATATCCGGGGGGCGGCTGGAGGCGCTGCTGCCGGACGGCTCGACCCGCATATTCGGCAATCGCGCGCCAGGGCCGGTCGCGAGCGTCCATCTCAGGAGCTGGCACGCGCTGGTCCGGCTCGCCACGTCCGGATCGGTCGGCTGGTACAAGGCCTGGGCGAAGGGCGAATGGGCCAGCCCGGAACCGGTCGCCCTGTTCGAACTGTTCATGCGTAACGCGGCGACCTTGGGCGAGACCGGGCGGGCGAAGGGACCGTGGAAGCTGGTCAACCACATCGCCCATGCCCTCAGGGCCAATTCGCCCGGCCGCGCGCGGCGGAACATCGCCCACCATTACGATCTCGGCAACGATTTCTACACGACCTGGCTGGACCCCGGCATGACCTATTCGAGCGCCGTCTTCGCCGAGCCGATCGCGGCGAGCGAGCCGCTGGAGGCGGCGCAGGCGCGCAAGGTTCGGCTGCTGCTCGACCGGCTCGACCTGAAGCCGGGCCAGCGCCTGCTCGAGATCGGCTGCGGCTGGGGCGGCCTCGCCGAGATCGCCGCGCACGAACATGGCGCGCAGGTCGTCGGCCTGACCCTTTCCGAGGAACAGAAAGCTTATACCGATGCCCGACTCGCCGCGGCGGGCTTGACGGACCGCGTCGACATCCGGCTCCTCGATTATCGCGATGTCGAAGGACAATTCGATGCCGTCGCCAGCGTCGAGATGGTGGAGGCGGTGGGGCAGGAATATTGGCCGGCCTATCTCCAGACGATCGCCCAAGCGCTGAAACCGGGCGGGAAGGCGGCGTTGCAGCTCATCTCGATGCGGGGCGACCTGTTCGATGCCTATGCCGCCAATGCCGATTTCATCCAGGCCTATATCTTCCCCGGCGGTCTGCTGATCGAGGAGGGGCGGTTCCGTAGCATCGCCGAGCAGGCGGGCCTGTCATGGCAAGGCCGCGCCGGTTATGGCCTCCATTATGCCGAGACGCTGCGGCGCTGGCGCGAAAGCTATGACAGTGCGGTCGCGCGCGGCGCCCTGGACCATGGCTTCGACGCCGCCTTCCACGCTCTGTGGCGCTATTATCTGATGTATTGCGAAGGGGGCTTTCGCGGCGGCGGGATCGACGTCGCGCAGGTCACCCTGGCGAAGGCGTGATCGTCTTGCCGCTCCTTCGGCCTTCGGTTACGCCCCACGCATGACCGACGCGCCGCAAGCCGAGATGCGCAAAGCCGAATGGATCGTGTTGGCCGTCCAGCTCCTGCGCCGTGAAGGCCCGGCAGCGCTGACGGTGGAGCGCCTGTGCGACCGGGTGAAGCGTGACGCGGCCGCATTCAACATGCATTTCAAGGGGATCGGCTCGCTCGCTCTCGAGCTGGCCGAGCATTGGGCCAATGCCGAGGCGCGGATCGTCTCGCAGGCGGCGCAGAGCGAGGGGCCGCCCATGCAGCGGCTGATGGCGGTGCTGTCGCTGAGCGGCGTCTCCGATCCGGCGCTGGACCGGGGCGTGCGCGCGCTCGCCGCCGATTATGCCGAGATCGCCGAGATCGTGCGGATCGCCGACGACCGGCGCGAGATGATGGTGAGCGCGATGCTGGCCGAGGTTTATGGCATCAAGGGCGACGAAGCGCGCGCCTTCGGCCGTCTGTTCAACGCGCTGCACCTCGCCGCGATGACGCGGCCGGAGGGGGAGGGCGCCGCTTATGCCGAAGCGCCGGCCAAGGCGCTGACCGCGATGCTGGGATCGAACTTCCCTATCGATTGAGCACGAGCCGGTGGCCGGTTTCGAAATCGCCGGCGAGCAGCTCCAGAATCGCATCGGCGACGGCCGAGGGCGGCTTCAGCGTTTCGGGATCCTCGCCGGGAAAGGCGCGGGCGCGCATCTCGGTGCGGGTCGCGCCGGGATCGACGATCGCGACCTTCACGCCCGTCACATTCTCCATTTCCTGCGCATAGCTCGTCGCCAGCGCCTCCAGCGCCGCCTTGGACGAACCGTAAGCGCCCCAATAGGCCCGGTGCGCCGCGCCGACGCTGGACGAGATGGCGACGAGGCGCCCCGCCTCGCTCCGCCGCAACATGGCATCGAAGGCGGCGATCATCGCCTGCTGGGCCAGCACGTTGAGCGTGAAGACCTTGTTCAGCTCCTTGCCGTCGATCTGCGCGACCGGTCCCAATGTGCCGAGCATCGCGGCGTTGAGCACCAGCACGTCGAGCGCGTCCCAGCGTCCGCCGATCGCCTGGGCCAGTTTACCGATGCTGCCCGGCTCGGCGAGGTCGAGCGGGGCGATCGTCGCCGAGCCGCCGGCCGCGTGGATGCGCTCCTCGACCGCCTCCAGATCCTCGGCGGTGCGCGCGGTCAGCACGACATGCGCGCCCGCTCTGGCCAGCGCTTCCGCCGTTGCCGCGCCGATCCCCCGGCTGGCGCCGGTCACCAGCGCCAGCTTTCCTTCAAGAAACCCCGCCATCAGGCGTAGCTTTGCGCCGGCAGGAGCTGATCGCGCTGCTCCTGGTCCTCATGATCGGTGAGGCGGGTCGGATAGGCACCGGTAAAGCAGGCGTCGCAATATTGCGGTTCCTCCTCGTCGCGCACCACTTCGCCCAGCGCGCGATAAAGGCCGTCGATCGAGAGGAAGGCGAGGCTGTCCGCCTTGATGTAGTTGTTCATCTCCGCGACGTTCATCTGCGCGGCGAGGAGCTTCTTCCGCTCCGGCGTATCGACGCCGTAGAAGCAGCTATGGCGCGTCGGCGGGCTGGCGATCCGCATATGCACCTCGCGCGCGCCGGCCTCGCGCAGCATCTGGACGATCTTGAGGCTGGTCGTGCCGCGCACGATGGAATCGTCGATGAGGACGAGCTTC
Organism: Sphingomonas sp.; assembly: GCA_019635535.1. Taxonomy (NCBI): domain Bacteria; kingdom Pseudomonadati; phylum Pseudomonadota; class Alphaproteobacteria; order Sphingomonadales; family Sphingomonadaceae; genus Sphingomonas; species Sphingomonas sp. The sequence continues at coordinate 1,970,845 of JAHBZH010000001.1, read as the reverse complement.
CTGCCGGCGATCAGCGCGCTGTTGGCATTGTGCTTCAGCTTCACGCCGAGATGGCGGACCTGATCGCCCGGCTGGATGAACGTGCGCCCGACATAGTGGGAGCGGATGATGCCCAGTTCGAACGGAATGCCGCTTTCCTGGGCATAGCCGATCGCGGCGGGAACGCCCGAATCGGGCACCGGCACGACATAATCGGCCTCGACCGGATTCTCCCGTGCCAGCTCCGCGCCGATCGCCTTGCGGACCGAATAGACCGAGGAGCCGTCGACGATGCTGTCGGGGCGCGAGAAATAGACATGCTCGAAGATGCACGGGCGCGGCCGCTCCGCCGCGAAGGGGCGCAAGGACCGCACGCCCTGTTCGGAGACGATCACCAGCTCGCCCGGCTCGACGGTGCGCAGGTAGGTTGCGCCGACCACGTCGAGCGCCACGGTTTCGGACGCGAAGATATAGGCCTCGCCCAGCCGGCCCATGACGAGCGGGCGGATGCCGCGCGGATCGCGGCAGGCGATCAGACCCTCGTCGGTCAGGCAGACGAGGCTGTAGGCGCCCTCGACCTGCTTCAGCGCATCGATGAAGCGGTCGAGCAGGGTGCGGTAGGTTGAGGTCGCGACCAGGTGGATGATCACTTCCGTGTCGCTGGTCGACTGGAAGATCGAGCCGCGCGCGTTCAATTCGCGCCGCAGCCGCATCGCATTGGAGATATTGCCGTTATGCGCGACGGCGAAGCCGCCGGTGGAGAGCTCGGCGAAGAGCGGCTGGACGTTGCGCATCGCCGTCTCGCCGGTCGTCGAATAGCGGACATGGCCGATGGAGGCCTGGCCGGCCAGCGCGCGGATCACCGAATCCTTGTCGAAATTGCCGGCCACATGGCCCATCGCCCGGTGGCTGTGAAAGGCGGCGCCGTCCCACGAGGTGATGCCGGCCGCTTCCTGGCCGCGATGCTGGAGCGCATGGAGGCCGAGCGCGGTCACCGCGGCGGCGGTCTCCGCGCCCCAGATGCCGAATATGCCGCACTCCTCGCGCAGCTTGTCGTCGTCATATGGATGGGTGGTCAGCATGGCCTTCCCGGGAGTCACGCTTGGGTTGGGCGGGCATATAGGGGCGGCGGGCCGGCTTGTCGCCCCCGCCGTGCAAAGAATCTGAAATATCGCCGGGGCTTCGCCATCGGCCGGCGGGGCGCTATGGTCCCAGCCGGAGCAAGGAGGCGTTTGTGACGATCGACGGACCGCTCGCCCGCGCCGCGCGGGCGCTGGTGCAATGGCCACGGGACTTCGTGGCGCGCAAGGCGCGGCTCGAGGAGGAGGCGCTGGCCGGGTTCGAAGCCGGAACGGCGCCGCTGGACGATGCGGCTATCGCCCGGCTGCGCGCGGTTCTTGAAGGCGGCGGCGCGGTTTTCATTCCGGAAAACGGCGGCGGACGCGGCGTCCATCTCAAATTTGCCCGCAAGGATGTGCGCGCGATCGCCCGGCTGGAAGGCGAGGGCGGCCCGGTGGGCGACGACGATGTGTGACGCGGGGGCGCTTGACGCTAACGTTAACGTAAAATAGCTTTGCCCCATGCCCGAAACCGCGCTCCATTCCGATTATCACGCATCCGGCCGCGACGAGCGCAGCTACACCATCACCCAGCTCTGCGAGGAGTTCGGCGTCACCGCCCGCGCGCTGCGCTTCTACGAGGACGAGGGCCTGATCTCGCCCGAGCGCAGCGGCCTGGCGCGCATCTATTCGTGGCGCGATCGCGCCCGGCTCGCCTGGATCCTGCGCGGCAAGAGAGTCGGCTTCAGCCTCGCCGACATTCGCGAGATGATCGATCTCTACGATGTCGGCGACGGCCGTCATGAGCAGCGCCGGGTGACGCTGGAGAAATGCCGGCACCGGGTCGATGTGCTGAAGAAGCAGAAGATCGACATCGACGCCACGATCGACGAGCTCGAACGATTCATCGCCATGGTGGCAGCGGCGGAGACCGTGCCCACCGAATAAGCTTCCCAGGGAGAGGACAATGCCCAGCTATACCGCGCCCGTCCGCGACACGCGCTACGTGCTCGAGCAGGTGCTCGGCATCGAGCGTTATTCCAACCTGCCGGGGTTCGAGAATGCGACGCCCGACATGATCGAGGCGATCCTCTCCGAAGGCGGCCGCTTTGCCTCGGAAGTGCTTCACCCGCTCAACCGCAGCGGCGACGAGGAAGGCTGCACCCGCCACGCCGACGGCAGCGTGACGACGCCCAAGGGCTTCAAGGAAGCCTATGCGCAGTTCGTCGAGGGCGGCTGGACCACGCTCTCGGCACCGGAGCAATATGGCGGGCAGGGGCTGCCTTCCGTCCTCGCCACCGCCGTCACCGAATATCTGCTCTCCGCCAACCAGGCGTTCGAGATGTATAACGGCCTGACCCAGGGCGCGATCGCCTCGATCATCGTCAAGGGCTCGGACGAGCAGAAGGACACCTATCTGCCCAACATGGTGTCCGGCCGCTGGACCGGCACGATGAACCTCACCGAGCCGCATTGCGGCACCGATCTCGGCCTGCTCAAGACCAAGGCCGATCCGCAGGCGGACGGCAGCTACCGGATCACCGGCACCAAGATCTTCATCTCGGCCGGCGAACACGACCTGTCGGAAAACATCATCCACCTCGTCCTCGCGAAGATCGCCGGCGCGCCGGACAATGTGAAGGGCATCTCCCTGTTCATCGTCCCGAAGTTCCTGGTGAATGACGATGGCAGTCTCGGCGAACGCAACGGCGTTTCCTGCGGCTCGATCGAGGAGAAAATGGGCATTCACGGCAATTCGACCTGCCTGCTCAATTATGACGGCGCGACCGGCTATCTGATCGGCGAGCCGGAAAAGGGGCTGGCCGCGATGTTCATCATGATGAACGCCGCCCGTCTCGGCGTCGGGCTCCAGGGTCTCGCGCAGGGCGAGATCGCGTACCAGAACGGCCTCGCCTACGCGAAGGACCGGCGGCAGGGTCGGGCGCTCGACCCCGATGCGCGCGATCCCGAGGCGAAGGCGGACCCGATCATCGTCCATCCGGACGTGCGCCGGATGCTGATGGAGACCAAAACATTCAACGAGGCGGCGCGCGCCTTCATCCTGTGGGGGGCACTGCAGGTCGACATCGCCCGCAAGGCGCAGACCGGGGAGGAGCGCGAGGCGGCCGACGATCTGCTCAGCCTGCTCACCCCGGTCATCAAGGGTTATCTGACCGACAAGGGCTTCGAGGCAGCGGTCGCCATGCAGCAGATCCACGGCGGCCACGGCTATATCCGCGAATGGGGCATGGAGCAGTTCGTCCGCGACGCGCGCATCGCCCAGATCTACGAGGGTACGAACGGCATTCAGGCGCTCGACCTGATCGGCCGCAAGCTGCCGGCCAATGGCGGCCGGGCGATCCAGGCCTTCTTCAAGCTGGTCGGGGAGGAGGCGAACGCTGCGAAAGGCGACGAGAAACTCGCCATCATCGCCGGCGCCGTCGAGCGCGCCAATGGCGATTTGCAGACCGCCTCGCTCTGGCTGATGCAGAATGCGATGACCAATCCCAATCAGGCGGGCGCGGCGGCCTATCCCTATATGTCGCTGATGGGCGTGGTCTGCCTCGGCCTCATGTGGCTGCGCATGGCCAGGGCGAGCGCCGCGGCATTGGCGAACGGCACGGAGGACCCCGCCTTCCACGAGGCCAAGCTGGCGACCGCGCGCTTCTACGCCGAGAAGATCATGCCGGAAAGCAACGCGCTGCGCCGCAAGATCGAGGCCGGCGCCGACAGCCTGATGGCGCTGCCGGTGGAGGCCTTTTAGGGCGCGATCTCCTCGATCGCGTAGCGCAGGCGCGGGCTGAGCGCGCGCAGCCGCGCCCGGCGTTCCTCGCGGGTCATCGAGAGCGCCCAGCTCCATGCCGCATCATAATCGTAGGGCGCGCGGATGCGGCGTTCGATCGCGACCATCCGGTCGGCGAAGTCCCGACCGTACAGGTCCGTCCAGACATCGTAGAGGAAGAGATAGAGCAGCCGGTGATCGTCCAGCTCCGGCGAACGGGGCAGGGTCATCGCCAGCCGGTGCCCGATCTCGTGCACGAGGGTCGCTTTCATATAGGCGCGATGGGTGCTGGCGCGCAGCCGGATAGTTCGCCCGTCGAAGCTGATCATCGGCGCGCCGTCGCGCACCAGCACCTCGATCTCCGACAGGGGAAAGGACCCTCCGGTCGCGGCTTCCATGGCGGCGACGATCAGCCGACCGTCATCCTGCCAGATGCGGCGATATTCCGCCGTTGCCGCTTCGAACCGCGGCGCCATGGCGACGAAACTGAGCGGTGGCGCCGCCCCGCAGGCGAGCAGCCAGATGCCGAGCGCGAGACCGACGCGCTGTTTCATGCCCCGTCAGCGAGCGGCCGTGCGGCGATATAGACCCGGTTCCGGCCCTGTTGCTTGGCGAGATAGAGCGCTTCGTCCGCCGCCTTCAGCGCGGCGCGTCCGTCCGCATAGGCCAGCACGTCGGCGATGCCCGCCGAAAAGCTGACCGGGGCGAGCCGCGCGCCGTCCTCGCGATTGACCAGGTTGCGTTCGGCGAGATCCTCGCGCGCGGCGTCGACGATCTCCGCTGCTTCGGCCGTGCTTGCCTCGAACAGCATCGCGAATTCCTCGCCGCCATGACGCGCGACATGACAGGCATTGCGGGAAATCTCCGCCAGCAGGCGGGCGACGAACTGCAGCACGCGATCGCCCGTGTCGTGGCCGTACGTGTCGTTGATCGCCTTGAAATGATCGAGGTCGCAAAAGGCGATGGCGAGTGGCGTGCCGTTGTCCCGCGCCGCCTGCGCGCGGCTGCGCAGCACGGATTCGAACGCGCGGCGGTTGGGCAGTCCGGTCAGGTAGTCCTGCTCGGCCGCCTTGCGCGCCGCTTCCAGATTCTGCTGCAGCGCGCGGGCATCCTTCTGGTGCGCGCGCATTTGCGTTTCCGCCTTGCGCATGGTCTCCACCATCGTGCGCGTCAGCTGGACCAGCTTCTCGATCGCCGGCGCGGACGGCGTGCCTGAATCGAGGTCGTCGGCCTGCCGCTTGAGTTCGGTCCCGTAGTCGTGCGCGGATTCCCGCGAATGATCGGTGAGCTGGATCACCTGATCGAGATGCGTTTCGACCTTATCGAGCATCTCGGCGAGAGCTTCGGGCGTCATCTTGTCGGCCTCGCGCTCCGCGGCGATCTCCTCGACGATGCCGTTGGTCAGGCAGCCATGGATGCGCAGCGATTCGCCGACGGCGCGCTCGACGACCGGATCGCCGGCCAGATAATCCAGCGCCAGCCCGAAATTGAGCGGCGTGATATCCAGATCATGCTCGAAGAGGAACTCGCCGGCCTGGGCGTAGAGCGCCCGGTGCCGGTTGACGGCCCGCCGCGGCGATTCGCCGACAAGGTCGATTCGCACCTCGGCGGAGGGCGCAACGGACGCGAAACGCTGCGCCCACCTGGCAAAACGGTCGCCAATTCCCATCGTCCCTACCCCCCGGTCGGTCCTCGATCTGGTCGTTCTGTGAGAGCCACGACCGCGGAACACGGCGGGCTGCCCGGATTTTCGCCCCGATCCTTACCATAACCGGAAGGAAAAGGGAGAGCGGCCGAACGTGCGCGCTGCGACATCGCTTGCAACTGCCATTCGACGAAGCAGGGCCCGCATTTCTGTGAATGCCATGCGGGCTTGATCGCGACACGGAAATGACGGACGCTGCCTGCCTGTCGTTCGGGGGAGTGGCGGCGATTGATATTCGTATCGCGCTGCGGGGATCGATTTTCGGATCGGCCTGAATTCCTGCCCGCGTCGCGCGGTCGCGGCGCCGGCAGCATGGAGGAACGGCCGCGACCGAGGGGGGGCGAGATGGACTGGATGATGATGCCACTGCGCCGCTACGCCGATTTTTCCGGCCGTTCACGGCGGATGGAATTCTGGATGTGGGTGCTGTTCCAGTTCATCCTGTACACGGCGCTGTCCGTGGTCATGTTCGCGGTGACCGGGGCGGCGATCTGGAGCGCGAGCCAGACCAACGATATCGCCGGCGCGATCGGCGCGGGTCTGGGCTTCATGTTGTTCATCATGCTTTTCGGGCTGATCTGGCTGGTCCTGCTCGTGCCCAGCCTGGCCGTCTCGGTCCGCCGCCTGCACGATATCAATCGGTCGGGATGGTGGGTTGGCGGCTATTTCCTGGCGAGCCTGGGGTTGAACACTCTCAGCTTCTCGCTGCTCGCGATAGCGGTCACTTCGCTCGAATCGGCGATCGCGGCCGGGGGCGTGATGACCCTGCTGGTGATGGGCCTGTTCGTGTACGCGCTGGTGCTGCTTGTCTTCTTCTTTCTGGACGGCACGCCGGGCGCGAACCGCTATGGCCCGGACCCCAAGGGACGTGCCGACGCGGCCAACGTCTTCGGCTGAGCCATCGCGCCGTGGTTGCGACGGGCCCGCACCTGCACTAGGGCGGATCCGCGTGCCCCTGTGGCGGAATTGGTAGACGCGCTCGACTCAAAATCGAGTTCCGCAAGGAGTGCCCGTTCGACTCGGGCCAGGGGCACCATTCGCACTCTTCTCACCCGCCGCGCCCTGGGGCATTGTCGGTCATATGGAAGAGCATCCCGCTGAACCGCCCAAACCGCCCGCGCCGCGGCGCCCGGCCACGCCTCCCGAATCGCATTTCGAAGCCGATATCGAGGCCGCGGCCTTCCGCCGCGACCGGCTGCTCGCCTCGCTGGCGCTCATGCTCGGCATCGCACTGATCATGGCGATGCCGTTCGCGCTGCGCGCGGGCGCGGAATTCTTCCTGCCCGTCACCGCCGCTCTGGTGATCGCGATCGCGCTGGTGCCGCTGCTCGAATGGATGGAGCGCCGGCGCGTGCCTTCGGCGCTCGCCGCCTTCCTGTGCGTCGTCCTGTTCCTGACCATGGCCAATGTCGCCGTCGCGGCGATCGTGCTGCCGGCGGCCGAATGGTTCCAGATGCTGCCCGACCGGATCGGGCAGCTCCGCAACACGCTGGCGCCGCTGGTCGATGTTTATGCGAACCTCGAGCGGTTCATCGACAATGTCGTGCGCGAATTCGGCCGCTCGCCGGTGCCGGCCGCGACGCCGCAGGCCGTGCGCGTGGAAACGCCCAATTCGCTCCTGCAAATCGTCGCCACCTCGGCGCCGTTCGCGGCGATCCAGATGTTCTTCGCGGTGCTCGTCATCTTCTTCTTTCTCTCGGGCTGGACCCGGATGCGCAAGCGCACGATCACCACCCGCGCCAGCTTCGACGGGGCGATGACGACCGCCCGGGTGATCCAGCAGGTGGTGGACGCGACCTCCACCTATCTCGGCACGATCACCGTCGTGAATATCGGCATGGGCCTGATCGTCGCCTTGATCCTCTACTTCCTCGAAATGCCGACGCCGTTGATGTGGGGCGGCATCGTCGCGGTGCTGAACTACATCCCCTATCTCGGCCCGATCGCCTCGACATTGCTGCTCGCGCTGGGCGGGCTGATGGCGTTCGAGGATCCCTGGTACGCGATGCTGCCAGCGCTGTCCTTCGTCGCCATCCACATGATCGAGGCGAACCTCGTGACGCCGATGGTGGTCGGCCGGCGGCTCACCATCAATCCCCTGATGATCCTCCTGTCGCTGAGCTTCTGGGCCTGGGTCTGGGGGACGACCGGGGCGCTGCTCGCCGTACCGCTGCTGATCATCTTCCGCACCGTCCTCGACGCGGCCGGCAAGCCCGACATCGCCGGTTTCCTGTTCGAGGAGGGAACGCTCATCCAAGAACATCATGAGGACCATCGCGCCCAGCCGCCGCCGGGTTGATCTTGCGTCAAATTCTCCCGCCCGGGTCGCTTGACAGCCCCGATGCCCTCTTCTAGTTCGCCCGCCTGCCTTACGCGGGTGTAGCTCAGTTGGTTAGAGCGCCGGCCTGTCACGCCGGAGGTCGCGGGTTCGAGCCCCGTCACTCGCGCCACTTCCCCCTCCGCCATGACCCATGGCGTTTGCCAAGGCGTCATAGCGCGCCCGACAATGGGTAAAGCCATTGTTTCTTGCATTTGGCAGCAATAATTTTCGCCGTCCGCCATAGGAGCACCGAATGCCTGGCTACAATGAACGTCTGTTCGGCGGGGGCGTACGAAAGCGTTTACACGAGGCGCGATTTCATTGGCTCGAAAAGGCATCCCGATCCCTTGATTGTTCGACGGTATTCGAACTGGGTTGCTTCGATGGCAAGGCGATCAATTATCTACCGAGAAAGCCGGAGCGTTATGTCGGTGCCGACGCGAATTGGGAAGGCGGCCTCGATGATGCGCGCAAGCTCTGGCCGCAATTCGAGTTTCACAATTGCCGTCATCCCGATGATATCCTGGATAAGGTGAGCGGTCCGTTTTCTCTGTCTATTGCGATGGAGACGTTCGAACATATCCCGCCAGCCATCGTGCCCGACTATATCGATTTCCTTGCGGATATTACACGCGGCCATGTGCTCATAACGGTGCCGGTTGAATTCGGCCCCGTTTTCCTTGGGAAATATCTTGCGAAACAGCTCGTGGGTTCATTTTCCGAAAAAGATGGAGAAGTGCGCTCATATACGCTCGGCGAAGTCATGAACGCCACGATCGGACGGACTTCGCGCGTTCGTCGAGGGGAGCACAAAGGGTTCGACTATCGCTGGCTGCGAGCTTTGCTTGGCCAGCGTTTCGACATAATTGCGAGCGAGGGACACCCATTCCGGCTAGGACCGCCTTGGCTCAATTTCGGTGTCGGTATCTTGGCGCGGTCGCGCTCGATCTGAGAGGCCCAGACCCCGATCCGTGTCGGCACCCTGCCTTTGCCAGGGAACCGTGGCGTCTGGGCTATCACGGGCCTCGCCACTTTCCCGTTTCCATCCAGCGCAGCAGAGGCTTCAGCGGCAGGATCCAGACGATCCCGGCGACCAGGTAATAGAGGGCATGGATCCAGCCCGGCGCCCAGTCGAGATACGGCGCGACGCTGGCCACGATCACCGCCCAGCCGGCGATCAACAGCAGGATCAGCAATATGCCGAAGGGCTGGCGCCAGGTCGGCTCTACGCGCATGCAATCCACTCCTCCGGCGTCGCGATCGCATCCAGGGGAATGTCCCAAAGATCGGCGGGAAGGGCCGAATCGACGATCTGGCCCGGCCAGGCAAGCCCGATCGTCATGACCGGCCCGGCGGCGCGCAAGGCGGCCAGCGTGCGATCGTAATGGCCCTGCCCATGGCCGATCCGTGTGCCGCGCCGGTCGGCGAGGACGAGCGGGACGAGCAGGACATCGGGCGCCAGCGCCTCCGCATCTGTATGAGGCTGCAACATGCCCCAGGGGCCGGGCGTCTCCGCCGGCCCCTCGCGCCATTGCATGGGTGACACCCGATCGGCGAACCAGGGAAAGGCGATCCGCACGCCCGGATCGAGTCCGGCGAGGATCGCGTCGGGGCCGATCTCGCTCGCCAGCGGCCGATAGGCGGCGATCACCCGCGCGCTGCCGATCCGGGGCAGCACCTGCCGCGCCAGATCGTTCTCAAGCTGTGATCTCACCTCCCGCGTCAGCCCACGCGCGAAATCGCGGCGCCGGCGCAATGCCTCGGCGCGCTGTGCACTCTTGTCGGGCGGGAAGGGTGACGGGACCGCCATGGCCGTTTGCTGGAATATCCTCTGACGCCTAGAACGTCAGGTGGGAACCATGTGCGTCAGGCCAGGGCCTGGGCAGGGACAGCTCCCGAGGATGTCTTATCGCCTCAGGGATGTTCTCGAAAGCGCGCACCGGGCAGTACCCGTCATCGCCAATCTAGGCGTTCGGACCGCCGCTCTCAAGAGCATCGGCGAGTCTTTCCATCCGCCCCGCGAGCCGCTCCAGCGCTTCGGCGACGGCGGGATCGGGCGGCAAGGGCTCCGGATCGGCGATGCCGTTGCCGGCGCGGACCTCCTTGAGATCGTCGGCGATCAGCAGGGCGGCGAACAGGAGCTGGCGCGATTCGGTCAGTCCGCCCAGCGCGGTCTCGGCATCGCGGGCGCGCCGGTCCACGGTGGCGGCGAGGCCGCGCAGATGCGCTTCCTCGCCATCGCGACAGGCGACATTGTAACGGCGGCCCGCCACCTCGACGTCGATGCTGGCCATCAGCCTCTCTCCCCGGCGGCGACCAACCGGTCGATCTCACCGATCGCGCCCGCGACTCGGGCGCGCAACGCGTCATGCGCCGCGCTGAGCCGGCGATAATCCTCGCTGTCCTGCGGATCGGAAGACGGAGACGGACGCGAAGCCACCGCCTCGATGCGCGCGAGGGCCCGCTCGATGCGGCTGACGGCGTCAAGGGCGCGCTGGTCGGCCATGTCATGACGATAACACAGCCGTGGCGCGCGGCAAGCCGCCATGGTTGACGGAACTGCCCCCGCCGATAAAGGGAGGCCAGCGCGCCGTGCCGCGCGCTCCACGATTCCGCCTTCGAAGGGACCGCATGTCCGCCGACATAAGATCGCTCGCCAACGCCATCCGCGCCCTGTCCATGGATGCGGTCCAGGCGGCCAATTCCGGCCATCCCGGCATGCCGATGGGCATGGCCGACGCCGCGACGATCCTGTGGACCGAATATCTGAAGCACGATCCCGCCGATCCGCACTGGGCGGACCGCGACCGCTTCGTGCTCTCGGCCGGCCATGGCTCGATGCTGATCTACAGCCTGCTCAATCTCACCGGCTACGCGCATCCGACGATGGACGAGATCCGCAATTTCCGTCAGTCTGGCAGCCCTTGCGCCGGCCATCCGGAGAATTTCCTGCTCGATGGCGTCGAGGCGACCACCGGACCGCTGGGGCAGGGCGTGGCGATGGCGGTCGGCATGGCGATCGCCGAACGGCACCTCAACGCAGCGTTCGGGGACGATCTGGTCGATCACCGCACCTGGGCCATTGCCGGCGACGGCTGCCTGATGGAAGGCGTCAACCACGAGGCGGCGGGCCTGGCCGGCCATCTCGGCCTCGGCCGGCTCAATGTGATCTGGGACGACAACCGCATCACCATCGACGGCGGCACGGACCTTTCGACCAGCGAGGATATCGAGACACGCTATGTCGCTTATGGCTGGCATGTCGTGCGCTGCGACGGCCACGATCCGGCCGCTATCCGCCGCGCCTATGATGCCGCTTTGGCCGATCCACGCCCGTCGCTGATCGCCTGCCGCACCATCATCGGCAAGGGAGCGCCCAACAAGCAGGGCACGTCGGCCACGCACGGCGCCGCGCTCGGCCCGGACGAAGTGGCCGCCGCCCGCGCGGAGCTGGGCTGGGCGGCCGCACCCTTCGAGATTCCGGCGGACATCGCCGATGCCTGGCGCGAGGCCGGCCGGCGCGCCGCCGGGGACCACGCCGCGTGGCGCGACCGCCTCGCCGCGAGCGAGAGGGGCGCGGAGCTGACCCGCCGCATGGCCGGCGACCTGCCCGAAGGCTTTTCTCTCAAGGACTATATCGCCGGCCTGATCGCCGATCCGAAGAAGGTCGCGACCCGCAAGGCGTCGGAGATGGCGCTGGAGGCGATCAATGCGATGGTGCCGGAAACGGTGGGCGGCTCGGCCGACCTCACCGGTTCGAACAACACCAAAACGAAGAACCAGAAGCCGCTGACGAAAGACGATTATTCCGGGCGCTATATCTATTACGGCATCCGTGAATTCGGCATGGCGGCGGCGATGAACGGCATGGCGCTGCATGGCGGGATCATTCCCTATGGCGGCACCTTCCTGATCTTCTCCGATTATTGCCGTCCCGCGATACGCCTGTCCGCGCTCCAGCAGGTCCGCGCCATCTATGTGATGACGCACGATTCGATCGGGCTGGGCGAGGACGGCCCGACCCATCAACCGGTCGAGCAGCTCGCTTCGCTGCGCGCCATGCCCAATCTCGACGTCTATCGCCCCTGCGACGTAGTCGAGACGGCGGAATGTTGGGAATTGGCGTTGCGGGCGAAAGGCAAGCCGTCCTTGCTCGCGCTGACTCGGCAGAACCTGCCGCAAGTCCGCACGGAAGCATCGGAAAATCTGTCCGCCAGAGGCGCCTATCGGCTCCGCGCCGCATCGGGCGCGCGCAAGGTCGTGCTGCTGGCTACCGGCTCGGAGGTCGAAGTCGCTCTCGCCACCGCCGACGCGCTCGAAGGGCAGGGGATCGGCGCCGACGTCGTCTCCATGCCCTGCTGGGAGGCGTTCGACGCGCAGCCGGCGGCCTATCGCGCTGACATCCTGCCGGACGACGCCCTGATCGTCTCGATCGAGGCGGGCGCGACCTTCGGCTGGGAGCGATATACCGGCCGCGACGGGCTCACTATCGGCCTCGACCGCTTCGGCGCCTCCGCGCCGGCGGATGAGCTTTTCAAGCGCTTCGGCTTTACCGCCGAAGCGATCGTGCCGCGGGTGATCGCGGCGCTTAAATCCTAAGGAGATCGATTATATGGCAACCAAAGTTGCGATCAACGGGTTCGGGCGCATCGGCCGCCTCGTCGCCCGCGCCATCCTCGAGAACAAGGATAGCGGCCTGGAGCTGGTGGCGATCAACGATCTCGCCGATGCCGAATCCAACGCGCTCCTCTTCAAGCGCGACTCGGTCCACGGTCCCTATCCGGGCGAGGTGAAGGCCGACGGCAACGATCTCGTCATCGACGGCAAGCGCATCAAGGTGACGGCCGAGAAGGACCCCGCCAACCTGCCGCACGCCGCCAACGGCGTCGATATCGCGCTGGAATGCACCGGCTTTTTCACCGACCGGGCGAGCGCGCAGAAGCATCTCGATGCCGGCGCGAAGCGCGTCCTCATCTCCGCGCCGGGCAAGAATGTCGATCTGACGGTCGTTTACGGCGTCAATCACGACAAGCTGGAGGCGGGCCACACGATCGTCTCCAATGCGTCCTGCACCACCAACTGCCTCGCGCCCGTCGCGAAAGTGCTGCACGACGCGCTCGGCATCGAGCGCGGCTTCATGACCACGATCCACGCCTACACCAACGATCAGAAGATCCTGGACCAGATCCATAGCGACAAGCGCCGCGCCCGCGCCGCCGCCATGTCGATGATCCCGACCACCACCGGCGCCGCGCGCGCTGTGGGCGAGGTTCTGCCGGAGCTGAAGGGCAAGCTGGACGGCTCCTCGGTGCGCGTGCCGACGCCGAATGTCAGCCTGGTCGATCTCACCTTCACGCCGAGCCGCGACACCAATGCCGAGGAGGTGAACGCGATCTTGAAGGCGGCGGCCGAAGGCGCGCTGAAGGGCATCCTCGCTTATACCGAGGAGCCGCTCGTCTCGATCGACTTCAACCACAATCCGGCCAGCTCGACCGTCGACAGCCTGGAAACGGCGGTGCTGGAGGGCCGGCTGGTCCGCGTCGTCTCCTGGTACGACAATGAATGGGGTTTCTCGAACCGCATGGTCGATACGGCCAAGGCGATCGCGGCGCTGATCTGACGTCATGGCGTCGTTTCGCACTCTGGACGATCTCGGCGACGTGAGCGGCAAGCGCGCTCTGGTGCGCGTCGATCTCAATGTGCCGATGCACGAGGGCTCGGTCAGCGACGACACCCGGCTGCGCGCGACGCTGCCGACCGTCACCGAGCTCGCCGATCGCGGCGCGATCGTGCTGCTGCTCGCCCATTTCGGCCGGCCTAAGGGGCAGAAACGCCCTGACATGTCGCTGTCGCTGGTGACGCGTGGCTACAGCCATGTGCTGGGCCGCTCGGTCCAGTTCGTGCCGGAATGTCAGGGGGAAGGGGTCGCCCACGCGCTGAAGGTGCTGCGCCCAGGCGACGTCGCGATCCTCGAGAACACCCGCTTCCATGCGGGCGAGGAGGCGAACGATCCCGAACTCGCCGCCGCGATCGCCGCCAATGGCGACTTCTACGTCAACGACGCTTTCTCCGCCGCACACCGTGCTCATGCCTCCACAGAGGGTATCGCCCATCTCCTCCCGTCTTATGCCGGCCGCGCGATGGAGAAGGAGCTGAAGGCGCTGGAGGTCGCGCTCGGCCAGCCCGAGCGCCCCGTCGCGGCCGTGGTCGGCGGCGCGAAGGTCTCGACCAAGCTCGACGTGCTCAGGAACCTGGTCGGCAAGGTCGATCACCTGATCATCGGCGGCGGCATGGCCAATACCTTCCTCGCCGCGCGCGGCGTCGCGATCGGCAGGAGCCTCGCCGAGCGCGACCTGACCGGCACGGCCGAGGCGATCCTCGATGCCGCCGACAAGGCGAACTGCATCGTCCATCTGCCCTATGACGTGGTGGTGGCGAAGGAATTTGCCGCCAATCCGCCCTCCTTGCGCACCTGCAACGTCCACGAGGTCGCCGAAGACGAGATGATCCTCGACATCGGCCCCGCCGCCGTCGAGGCGCTGGCCGACGCGCTCAAGACCTGCCGCACGCTCGTTTGGAACGGGCCGCTGGGCGCGTTCGAAACGCCGCCCTTCGACGCCGCGACCGTCGCGCTCGCCCGCACCGCGGCGGCGCTGACGCAGGAAGGCGGTCTCGTCTCCGTCGCCGGTGGCGGCGACACCGTGGCGGCGCTGAATCAGGCCGGCGTCGCGGACGATTTCACCTTCGTTTCCACTGCCGGCGGGGCCTTCCTGGAATGGATGGAAGGCAAGGAGCTGCCCGGCGTCGCCGCGCTGATGCGCTGACCCCGACCGTTGAGGATGATGCAATGACCGACCCGAAGATGTTCGCCCAGATCGAAACCGGCGAAGGCTTCATCGCCGCGCTCGACCAGAGCGGCGGCTCCACGCCCAAGGCGCTGAAGGGCTACGGGATCGAAGCCGACGCCTATGCGAATGACGAGGAGATGTTCGGCCTCATCCACAAGATGCGCAGCCGGATCATCACCTCGCCCGCCTTCACCGGCGACAAGGTGCTGGGCGCGATCCTGTTCGAGCGGACGATGGACGGCGAGGTCGGCGGCAAGCCGACGCCGCAGGCGCTGATCGCCAAGGGCGTCATCCCCTTCATCAAGATCGACAAGGGGCTGGAGGACGAAGCGAACGGCGTCCAGCTCATGAAGCCGATGCCGGAATTGAACGCGCTCCTCACCCGCGCCAAGGGGCTCGGCGTGTTCGGCACGAAGGAACGCTCGGTCATCAACCTCGCCAATCGCGCGGGCATCGCCGCATTGGTCGCCCAGCAGTTCGAGGTGGGCAAACAGGTGCTTGCCGCCGGACTGGTTCCGATCATCGAACCGGAGGTCAACATCAAGAGCCCGGATCGCGCCGAGGCGGACGCGATCCTGCTCGACGAGCTGACCAAGGCGCTGGATGCACTGCCCGGCGACGAGAAGGTGATGCTGAAGCTCAGCCTGCCGGTGAAACCGGGCCTGTTCGACAGCCTCGTCGATCATCCCCGTGTGCTGCGCGTCGTCGCCTTGTCGGGCGGCTATGCGCGCCCCGAGGCCTGCGTCGAGCTGGCGAAGAATCGCGGCGTGATCGCCAGCTTCAGCCGCGCCTTGCTCGAGGATCTTCGCCACCAGATGAGCGACGACGAATTCGACGCCGCGCTTGGGGAGGCGATCGACGAGATCTACGAGGCTTCGGTCAACAAGGCCTGAGCGATGACGGAACCGGCGGAAGACGACGATCTCAGCCTCGATCCCGGCTTCGCCGCGCGATTCGAGCGCGATCCGCGCCGCCCGGCCTGCCAGCTCTATCTGGTCTCGCCGCTCGATATGGGCGGCGATTTCCCGGATCGGCTCGCGGCGGCGCTGGACGGCGGCCCGGTCGCGGCTTTCCAGTTCCGGGTGAAGGGCGTCGATCAGCACGAGGCCGCCCGCCTCGCCGAACCGCTCCGGCGCCTGTGCGCCGCGCGCGAGGTCGCCTTCATCGTCAATGACGACATGGCGCTGGCCAAACGGATCGGCGCGGACGGCGTGCATCTCGGGCAGGGGGACGGCGACCCCCGCGACGCCCGCGCTTTGCTCGGCCACAACGCCCAGATCGGCGTCACCGCTCATGACAGCCGTCACCTCGCGATGGAGGCGGGAGAGGCGGGGGCCGATTATGTCGCCTTCGGCGCCTTCTTCCCCAGCACGACCAAGGAAACGCGTCACCGGCCCGATCCATCGATCCTGTCCTGGTGGACGACCCTGTTCGAGATTCCCTGCGTGGCGATCGGCGGGATCACGGCCGAAAATGGCCACGCTCTGGTGGAGGCGGGCGCGGACTTTCTCGCCGTCTCGGGTGCGGTCTGGTCGCACCCGCAAGGGCCGGCGGCCGGTGTCGCGGCGTTTCGCGACATTCTTGCCGGACAGCGCTCCGCCCGCTAAAGCGCCCGCCAATCCTTCTCATCCAGCGAGCAGAGCATGAAGATCAGCGGCGTGGACATCCGTCCCGGCAACATCATCGAATATGAAGGCGGCATCTGGCGCGCCGTGAAGATCCAGCACACCCAGCCCGGCAAGGGCGGCGCCTATATGCAGGTGGAGCTGAAGAATCTGCGCGACGGCCGCAAGAACAATGTCCGCTTCCGCTCGGCCGAGACGGTGGAGCGCGTCCGTCTCGACACCAAGGACTTCCAGTTCCTGTTCGCGGACGGCGAGACGCTGACCTTCATGGACAAGGACAATTATGAGCAGACGACGCTGCCGCGCGACCTGCTCGGCGATGCCGCCGCCTTCCTGCAGGACGGCATGGACGTGATCATGGAGCTCTATGACGAGGAGCCGATCAGCGTGCAGCTGCCCGACACGATCGAAGCGACGATCGTCGAGGCCGACGCGGTGGTGAAGGGCCAGACGGCCTCCTCCAGCTACAAGCCCGCTGTGCTCGACAACGGCGTGCGCGTGATGGTGCCCCCGCATATCGCGAGCGGCACCCGCATCGTCGTCGATGTGTACGAGCAGACCTACGTTCGTAGAGCCGACTGACAGCGTCTAGCCCCTCCCTTTCAAGGGAGGGGAAGGGGGTGGGTGGCGAGCGTAGCGAGCCCACGGCCTCCGAGTTTCGAGCGGCCTGCCCGGCATCGAGCCGGTCATCCCGCGACCCACCCCTATCCCCTCCCTTGAAAGGGAGGGGCTGGAGCTAGTGCCTTGGTATCCCATTCCGGCCTCATCACCGTCATGGAACGCGCCGTGCGCAAGGCGGGCGGGCGCCTGCGCCGCGATTTCGGCGAGGTCGAGCAGCTTCAGGTGAGCCGGAAGGGCCCGGCCGATTTCGTCAGCCTCGCCGACGAGCGGACCGAGCAGGTGCTGGTCGAGGAACTCCGCCGAGCCCGGCCCGATTGGGGCCTGCTGCTGGAGGAAGGCGGCGCGATCGAGGGCAATCCGGCCAAGCCGCGCTGGGTCGTCGATCCGATCGACGGCACCACCAATTTCCTCCACGGCATTCCGCATTTCGCCATGTCGATCGCGGTGCAGGAGCCGAAGCCCGGCGGGCAGGGCTGGGGCGAGATCAGCCATGGCCTGATCTATCAGCCGATCACCGACGAAAGCTATTGGGCGGAGAAGGGGCGGGGTGCCTGGCTGCAGGACCGGCGGCTGCGCGTCTCCTCGCGCCGCGACCTCAGCGAGGCGCTGATCGCCACCGGCGTGCCGTTCATGGGCCATGGCGACGTAGGCCGCTTCCAGAAAATCCTCGACGCCGTCGCGCCCGAGGTCGCCGGCATCCGCCGTTTCGGCTCGGCCGCGCTCGATCTCGCCTGGGTCGCCGCCGGCCGTTACGACGGCTTCTGGGAGGAAGACCTGCAATTCTGGGACATCGCCGCGGGCCTGCTGCTGGTCCGCGAGGCGGGCGGCTTCGTCACCGATTTCCGGGGCGGCGAGGCGGGCGTCGCCAGGGGCCAGATCCTGGCCGGCAACGACCAGATCCACTCGCGCCTCCACAAGCTCGTCGCCGGCGCGCTGCGCTGACCTGAAATGCGCGTGAAAACAGGCTTCTTGCGAGTCATTCTCACCCGTCCCGCCCTTGCGACTCCCGCCGCCCCCTTTTAAGGGGTCCCCAGCAATTTTGCGGCTGCGAGACACCCCTTGCCCGAGACGATTTCCGTCGACCTGATCCAGTATCTGCCAATCCTCCTGTTCCTGGGGATCGCGCTGCTGCTGTCGCTCGCCTTCGTCGTGCTGCCGATGATTGTCGCGAAGCTGACCGGGGCAGCCAAGCCCTATCCGGACAAGCTCGCCGAATATGAATGCGGCTTCCCGGCGTTCGAGGACAGCCGCGCCCAGTTCGACGTGCGCTTCTACCTGCTCGCGATCCTGTTCATCATCTTCGATCTGGAGGCGGCGTTTCTCTTCCCCTGGGCGGTGACGGTGTTCGACATCGGCTGGGGCGCCTGGATCGCGATGATGATCTTCCTCGCCGAGCTGGCTTTGGGCTTCGCCTATGCCTGGAAGAAGGGGGCGCTGGAATGGGAATGATCCTCGACGCGCGCGGGCAACCGATGCAGCCGGCTCCCGCCGACGGCACGCCGCCCGATCCCTATATCTTCAACCAGATTCAGTCGGAGGTCGCCGACAAGGGCTTCCTCGTCACCACGACCGAGGATCTGTTCCAGTGGGCGCGCACCGGCTCGCTCTGGTGGATGACGTTCGGCCTGGCCTGCTGCGCGGTCGAGATGATCCATGTGAACATGCCACGCTATGATCTTGAAAGATTTGGCGCCGCGCCCCGCGCATCTCCGCGCCAGTCGGACGTGATGATCGTCGCCGGCACGCTCTGCAACAAGATGGCCCCGGCGCTACGCCGCGTCTACGACCAGATGAGCGAACCGCGCTACGTCATCTCGATGGGGTCGTGCGCCAATGGCGGCGGCTATTATCATTACAGCTACAGCGTCGTGCGTGGCTGCGACCGGATCGTGCCGGTGGACATCTACGTCCCCGGTTGCCCGCCGACCGCCGAGGCCCTGCTCTACGGCATCATGCAGCTCCAGCGGAAGATCCGCCGCGAAGGCACGATCGAGCGCTGATGATGGCCAGCCCCGCTCCCCTCGTTCCGGCCCGTGATGGGCTAATCGACGCGGTGAAGGCCGCGCTCGGCCCGGCCTTCCTGTCCGCCAGGGACGAGGTGGGCGAAATCTCGATCGATGTGGCGCGCGAGAGCGCCGCCGATGCGCTGACCATCCTGCGCGACCGGTTCGACTATCAGCAGCTCATGGAGATCGCCGGGGTCGACTATCCCGAGCGCGCCGAGCGGTTCGAAATCGTCTATCATTTGCTGTCGGTGACAAAGAACCACCGCCTGCGCGTCCGCGTCTCGACCGACGAGGAACAGCCGGTGCCGACCGTGACCGGCGTCTACCCCGCCGCCGGCTGGCTGGAGCGCGAGATTTTCGACATGTACGGCGTGTTCTTCGCTGGCCATCCGGACCTCCGGCGCATCCTCACCGATTACGGCTTTCGCGGCCATCCGCAGCGCAAGGATTTCCCGCTCACCGGCTATGTCGAGCTGCGTTACTCGGAAGAGGCGAAGCGGGTCGTCTACGAGCCGGTCACGCTCGCCCAGGATTTCCGCAGCTTCGATTTCCTGAGCCCGTGGGAAGGCGCCGAGTATATTCTCCCGGGCGACGAGAAGGGGAAGCTGCCTGAAGCCAAGGGCGCGCCGACGCCGCTCAAGGCCGACGAGATCAAGAAGGCGGACGCGGAGAAAAGCCCGGCCAAGGCGCCACCGCCCACGCCCAAGACGACCGGGAAGGCGAGCCAGACCGGGGCAGGGGAGCCGGCCAACAGCGAAGCGGCGAAGCCGAGCCGCAAACGCAAGGCCGCCGCCGCGAAGAAGCCGCGCGCCCCCCGCAAGCCGAAGGGTGACGCATGACCGATCTTCACACCCTGACGGACGCCGCCCCGGAAGAGGGCGAGACCGCGATCAGCAATTACACGATCAATTTCGGCCCGCAGCACCCGGCCGCGCACGGCGTGCTGCGCCTCGTGCTGGAGCTGGACGGCGAGATCATCGAGCGCGTCGATCCGCATATCGGCCTGCTCCACCGCGGCACCGAGAAGCTGTGCGAATACAAGACCTACATCCAGGCTCTGCCCTATTTCGACCGGCTCGATTATTGCTCGCCGTTGTCGATGGAGCACAGCTATGTGCTGGCGATCGAGAAGCTGCTCGATCTCGAGGTGCCCTTGCGCGCCCAGTATCTGCGCGTCTTCTTCGCCGAGCTGACCCGCATCTCGAACCACATGCTCAATCTCGGCTCGCACGTCATGGACGTGGGTGCGATGACGCCGAACCTGTGGATGTTCGAGATCCGCGAGGATTGCCTCAATTTCTTCGAGCGCGTGTCGGGCGCGCGGATGCACTCCGCCTGGTTCCGCCCCGGCGGCGTCCACCAGGACGCGCCGCTGAAGCTGCTCGCCGACATCGGCGACTGGCTCGACACCCGCCTGCCGCGTTTGTTCGAGGACGCGATCAGCCTGGTCGCCGACAACCGCATCTTCAAGCAGCGCAACGTCGACATCGCCACCGTCTCCAAGGCGGATGCGCTCGCCTGGGGCTTTTCCGGCCCGATGATCCGCGCCGCCGGCATCCCCTGGGACATCCGCAAGTCGCAGCCCTACGAGGTCTATGACCGGATGGACTTCGACGTGCCGGTGGGCACCAAGGGCGATTGCTATGATCGCTTCATGGTCCGGGTCGAGGAGGTGCGCCAGTCCGCGCGGATCATGCGCCAGTGCCTGAATGAAATGCCGGACGGCCCGATCGCGAGCCTCGACCGCAAAGTCGTGCCGCCCAAGCGCGGCGAGATGAAGCAGTCGATGGAAGCGCTCATCCATCACTTCAAGCTCTACACCGAGGGCTTCCACGTCCCCGCCGGCGAGGTCTATGTGGCGACCGAGAGCCCTAAGGGCGAGTTCGGCGTCTATCTGGTCGCCGACGGCACCAACAAGCCCTACCGCGTCAAGATCCGCCCCACCGCCTTCAGCCACCTCCAGGCGATGGATTTCATGTCGCGCGGCCACATGCTCGCCGACGTGACCGCCATCCTGGGCGCGATGGACATCGTTTTCGGGGAGTGCGATCGCTAATGGCCGCTAAACGCCTTCCCGACACGCCGGAAATCCGCGAGCGCTGGTCGTCCTTCGCCTTCACGAAGGAGAACGAGAAGCACGCGCGCGTCGTGATCGATCGCTATCCGTCGGGCCGTCAGCAGAGCGCGATCATTCCGCTGCTCGATCTTGCCCAGCGGCAGGTGGGCGAGGAGACGAAGACGCAGGGCTGGCTGCCGATCCCGGTGATCGAATATGTCGCCGCCTTCCTCGATATGCCGAAGATCCGCGCCTATGAGGTCGCGACCTTCTACACGATGTTCAATCTCGCGCCGGTCGGTCGCCACCATGTCCAGGTCTGCGGCACCACGCCCTGCATGCTGCGTGGCTCCGACGACGTGCTCGCCGCCTGCTACGCCAAGGGCTTGAAGAAGGGCCACACGACCGAAGATGGCCTGTTCACGCTGACCGAGGTCGAATGCCTCGGCGTTTGCGCCAACGCGCCGATGGTCCAGATCAACGACGAGAATTACGAAGACCTGACCTTCGAGAGCATGACCGCGATCCTCGAGACGCTGGCCAATGGCGGCACGCCCAGGCCCGGCCCGCAGATCGATCGCCAGACCAGCGCCCCGGAAGGCGAGCCGACGACCCTGCCGGAAATGGCCAAGGCCAATCACGATTATCGGGGGGAGTGGTGATGCGTTTCCATCCCCACCACCCGTTCGCCCTGAGCCTGTCGAAGGGTTGCCTTTCTTTTTGGAAGAAGGGGAAGGGCGGGGCTTCGACAGGCTCAGCCCGAACGGGTTTGGGAGTTCTTTGCCTGTCTCTCCTCGCCGCCTGCGGCGAGGCCGAGGCGCCGGTGGAGAATGCCGTCCCGATGAACATCGCCTCGAACGCGATCGAGGGCGAGGTGACCCTGGCCGAGCGACTGGCGCGCGAGGCGCTGGGCAATCCCGAGGCGCTGACCTTCGCCGATCCGATCCGTTCGCGCAGCGAAGGCGTGACGATCATCTGCGGCCATTATACGCGCGGTGAGGAGCCGGCGCGCCGCTACATCGTCGTCGACAATCAGGACGTGTTCGTCGAGGCGAACATGAGCCAAGCGGACATGGACGCCTCCTTCGCCGAATTCTGCACGCAGGGCGCGCAGCGCCCCGCCCAGCCGGCCGCGCCGGCGCCTCAGGAGAACGCGCAATGAAGGGCCTGCTCGGCATCATCGTGGCGCTTATCGCGGTGCTGATCGTGCTGGCGCTGCTCAAGGTGGCGCTCAAGCTGATCGTGATCGGCCTCGTCGTGGTCGGCGCGCTGGCGCTCTACGGCATGGTCCGCGACAAAATCGGAGGCGGCGGTGCTCGCTGACAAGGATCGCATCTTCACCAACGTCTACGGCTTCCAGCCCTGGGGGCTGAAGGCGGCCGAAAAGCGCGGCGATTGGGACAAGACCAAGGCGCTGATGGCGCGCGGCCAGGACGCCATCATCGAGGAGATCAAGGCCTCGGGCCTGCGCGGTCGCGGCGGCGCCGGCTTCCCGACCGGCATGAAGTGGAGCTTCATGCCCAAGGAGCCGACTCCGGGTCGCCCCAATTTCCTCGTCGTCAACGCCGACGAATCCGAGCCGGGCTCGTGCAAGGACCGCGAGATCATCCGCCACGATCCGCACAAGCTGATCGAAGGCGCGCTGATCGCCGGCTTCGCGATGCGCGCGCGGGCCGGCTATATCTACATCCGCGGCGAGTTCATCCAGGAGGCGCGCGTCCTCCAGGCGGCGGTGGACGAGGCCTATGCCGCCGGCCTGCTCGGCAGGAACGCCGCCAAGTCCGGTTATGATTTCGACCTGTTCGTCCATCGCGGCGCCGGCGCCTATATCTGCGGCGAAGAGACGGCGATGCTGGAAAGCCTGGAGGGCAAGAAGGGCCAGCCACGCCTGAAGCCGCCTTTCCCGGCCGGCGCGGGCCTCTATGGCTGTCCGACCACGGTCAACAATGTCGAGAGCATCGCGGTCGTCCCGACCATCCTGCGGCGCGGCGCCGACTGGTTCAAAAGCTTCGGGCGCGAGAACAATGCCGGCACCAAGCTCTTCCAGATTTCCGGCCATGTGAACAAGCCGTGCGTGGTCGAGGAGGCGATGAGCATCCCGTTCCGCGAGCTGATCGACCGCCATGCCGGCGGTATCCGGGGCGGCTGGGACAACCTGCTCGCCGTCATCCCCGGCGGCTCCTCGGTCCCGCTCGTCCCGGCCGCGCAGATCATGGACGCGCCGATGGACTTCGACGGCCTGCGCGATCTCCAGTCCGGCCTCGGCACCGCCGCGATCATCGTCATGGACAAGTCCACCGACGTGGTGCGGGCGATCAGCCGCATCTCCTATTTCTACAAGCACGAATCCTGCGGCCAGTGCACCCCTTGCCGCGAGGGCACGGGCTGGATGTGGCGCGTGATGGAGCGCCTCGTCACCGGCGATGCCGCGATCCACGAGATCGACGAATTGTGGGACGTGACCAAACAGGTCGAGGGCCACACGATCTGCGCCTTGGGCGACGCCGCCGCCTGGCCGATCCAGGGCCTGATCCGCCATTTCCGCCCCGAGCTGGAACGCCGGATCGCGGCGCGCGACGCGCAGACGCTGGAGGCGGCGGAATGATCTCGCTGTTTGCGGCTCTTGCCCTGCTGCATGGGGCACAGGAATCTGTTCCGGGCAGCCTGATTCCGAATCCGGGCGTTCCTGCGCGGCCGGCGGAAGGCCGCACCGATACCCTGGAAGCGCGCCGCGTGATGTCTGATTTCGGGCTTTGCACCGTGCGGCGCAATCGCCGCGGCGTGGAACGTTTTCTGCGGATCGACGCCGCTTCGCCGGGTTTCGGCCAGGAAGGCGCCCGTCTCGCCAGCGCCGACTGCCTGCATGGCGGCACTCTCCGGTTCCAGCCCGCCATCTTTCGGGGTGCCTTATATGG
Organism: Sphingomonas sp.; assembly: GCA_019635535.1. Classification (NCBI taxonomy): domain Bacteria; kingdom Pseudomonadati; phylum Pseudomonadota; class Alphaproteobacteria; order Sphingomonadales; family Sphingomonadaceae; genus Sphingomonas; species Sphingomonas sp. Next base: position 1,946,930 of record JAHBZH010000001.1, on the reverse strand, counting down.
CGCCCTCTATCGGGTCGATTTCAGATCCCGTGCGCCGGTGGACATACGCGATGCGCCCGCGATCGACTATGGCGAAACGGATCTGGCCTCGGCGAGCGAGCGCCGGCGGAGCTGGGTGGCATGGCAGATGTTCGCCGATTGCGTGGTGCGGGCCAATGAAGTCGGGGCGCGCAATCTGGTGCTGAGCGACATAGGCTCCGCCGGGGAAAACGCGGCATTTGCCGCACTGCATCCGATGTTCGAAGCTTGTTTGACGGAAGGCGTGGTCGCGACATTCAATCATTCGATTCTTCGTGGCCTTGTGTCGGAAGGCCTCTATCGCCTTTCGCTGGCCGCAAGCGTGGGGAGGTAGTTTCATGTTCGGCATGAGCATCGCCCGCGCCAGGATCGGCAGTCCGCAAGTGTCGGGTTCGAAGTCTGCGGAAAGTGGCGGAACAAGGTTTGCTTTCCTCGCGTCTCTGGTCGCGGTGGCCGGCTTTGCCGCTCCGGCCCTGGCCGCACAAGGCGGCGAGACGCGCCCGCCGCCAAGCTCTTCCGCGCAAGACATTCGCTCCGTCCACAATTATGCCCGCTGCATCGCGCGGGAGCGCACTCAGCGCACGCGCGACGTGCTCGCCATGGACTTTCGCGACGGGGACTATCAGCGGGCGCTGCGCCGGCTCTACGATCCGGAACCGCGTTGTCAGGAGCAGTTGGGCGAGCAGGAGCGCAACCGCGGGATACGGGCCAGCTTCAACCAGCGCCTGTTCGCCGGCCGCATGGCCGAGGCGCTGCTGGTGTCCGATCTGGACGGAAGCGATCTTGCGGGCCGCGTCGCGCTCGATCCTTCGCGCCCGTCGATCGAAGCGCGCAACGATGAGGAACTGATGAGCCTGTGCACGGTCCGCGCGGCACCGGCGGAAACCGCCGCGATCTTCGCGACCGCGCCGGCCAGCGCCGAGGAGGCCGCCGCCGTCCGTGCGATCACGCCGCACATCGCGGGATGTCTTCCGGCGGGTTCCACCGGCGAGTTCAACCGGCCGGCGATCCGTTCGATGCTCGCGCTCGCCGCCTATCGGCTCGTCCAGCACAATGCGGCGCCCGCCGCTGCGGGGAACTGATCCATGCCCAAGGTGAAGGTCGACGGCGTCGAGATCGAGGTTCCGCAGGGGGCGACCGTGCTCCAGGCGTGCGAGCTTGCCGGCAAGGAAATCCCGCGCTTCTGCTATCATGAGCGCCTCGCCATCGCCGGCAATTGCCGCATGTGCCTCGTCGAGGTGAAGCCCGGGCCGCCCAAGCCGCAGGCGTCGTGCGCGCTGCCCGCCGCCGAGGGGCAGGAAATCTCCACCATGACGCCGATGGTGAAGAAGGCGCGCGAAGGGGTGATGGAGTTCCTGCTCATCAACCACCCGCTCGATTGCCCGATCTGCGATCAGGGCGGCGAGTGCGACCTGCAGGACCAGTCGATCGCCTATGGCCGGGGCCACAGCCGCTTCGAGGAGAACAAGCGGGCGGTCACCGAGAAATATATGGGCCCCGTGGTCAAGACGATCATGACCCGCTGCATCCATTGCACCCGCTGCGTGCGCTTCATGGAGCAGGTGGCGGGCGTCGAGGATATCGGCGCGATCGGCCGCGGCGAGGATATGGAGATCACCTCCTATCTGGAGCACGCGCTGTCGAGCGAGCTCAGCGGCAATGTCGTCGATCTCTGCCCGGTCGGCGCGCTGACTTCCAAGCCCTATACGTTCGAGGCGCGCCCCTGGGAGCTGCGCAAGGTGCCGGCGATCGACGTCACCGACGCGGTCGGCACCAATATCCGGCTCGACGCGCGCGGCCGCGAGGTGATGCGCGCCCTCCCGCGCCTCAACGAGGACGTGAACGAGGAGTGGGCGAGCGACAAGACCCGCCATGTCGTCGACGGCCTCACCCGCAACCGTCTCGACCGGCCCTGGCTGCGCGAGGGCGGCAAGCTGCGTCAGGCGACGTGGGAAGAAGCCTTCGCGAAGATCGCCGAAGTCGCGGCCAGGGCCAAGGGGAGCGTCGCCGCCGTCGCCGGCGACCTGGTCGATGTCGAGACCATGTATGCCGCGAAGCTGCTGGTGAACGCGCTCGGTTCCGATCTGGTCGAAGGCCGCCAGACGGGTCTCGCCTATGACGCGTCGAACCTTGCCGCGGTCAATTTCAACACGACCATCGCCGGCATCGAGACGGCGGACGCCATCCTGCTGGTCGGCACCAATCCGCGCTGGGAAGCCAGCCTCGTCAACACCCGCATCCGCAAGGCGGTGAGGGGAGGGGCCAGGGTCTTCGCCATCGGCCCGGAGGTCGATCTCACTTATCCCGTCGAATGGCTCGGCAACGATCTGTCGCTGCTCCACAAGCTGCCCAAGGCGGCGGCGGATGCGTTCGAGGACGCGCAGCGCCCGGCGGTCATCATCGGCGGCGCGGCGCTCAAGACGCCGGCGATGCAGGCGGCGGGCCTCGCGCTGGCCAAGACGCTCAACCTGGTCCGCGACGGCTGGAACGGCTTCAACGTCCTCCACATCGCCGCCGCGCGCACCGGCGGGCTGATGCTCGGCTATGCGATGGACGGCGGCATGGCCGCGCTCGCGGAGAAGGCGCCGAAGCTGCTCTTCCTGCTCGGCGCGGACGAGGCGGACCTCACTCCGTTGAAGAAGAGCTTCAAGGTCTATCTCGGCCATCATGGCGATCGCGGCGCCCATGCGGCGGACGTGATCCTGCCCGGCGCCGCCTATAGCGAGAAGCACGGCATCCACGTGAACCTGGAAGGCCGCGTCCAGTACAGCGAGAAGGCGGTCGATCCCCCCGGCGACGCCCGCGAGGATTGGTCGATCCTGCGCGCCTTGTCCGAGGCGCTGGGCAAGACCCTGCCGTTCGACAGCTTCGGCGAATTGCGCCGGCGCCTCTTCGCCGATCATCCCGCCTTCGCGACGCCGGGGCTGGTGACGTTCGACTGGGCGCCGCCGAAGCTCGACGCGCCGAAGATCGAGAAGGGGACGCAGGTCGCCTATCCGGTCAAGGATTTCTACCTGACCAACCCGATCGCCCGCTCCTCGCCGACACTGCAGCGCTGCTCGGCCGAGATCCTGCATGGGCAGGACTTCGCGGAGGCCGCGGAATGAAGCGCCACGCTTGCAACCCCGCACCGTTCGCCCTGAGCCTGTCGAAGGGTTTCCCTTCTTCCTGCGCGGAAGAAATGAAGGGCAGGGCTTCGACAAGCTCAGCCCGAACGGTTTGTGAGGGGGGCATCCAATGACCGCCTTCTTCGAATATCTCGGCCTACCCTATGAATGGGCGTGGTTCGTCGCCACCATTGCGGGCATCCTGCTGATCGCGCTGCCGCTGATGCTGGCCGTCGCGATGATCATCTATGCGGACCGCAAGATCTGGGCAGCGATGGCGCTCCGGCGCGGCCCCAACGTGGTCGGCCCCTTCGGCCTGCTCCAGAGCTTCGCCGACGGCCTCAAGGTGTTTCTCAAGGAGACGATCGTCCCCTCCGGCGCGGCCCGGGGCCTGTTCCTCCTGGCGCCGATCATCACCTTCGCGGTTGCGCTGATCGCCTGGGCGGTGATCCCGTTCGGGCCGGGCGCGGTGCTGGCGGACATCAATGTCGGCCTGCTCTACCTGCTCGCCGTCTCGTCGCTGGGCGTTTACGGGATCATCATCGCCGGCTGGGCGTCCAACTCGAAATACCCGTTCTACAGCGCCTTGCGGGCCGCCGCTCAGATGGTGTCTTATGAGGTGTCGATCGGCTTCGTGCTGATCCCGGTGGTGCTGTGGGCCGGCACGTTCAGCCTGGGCGGCATCATCGCGGCGCAGCAGGGCCATGTCTTCGGCCTGCTCAACGGCTTCGGCTTCAATCCGCTGCTCTTCCCGCTCGCGGTGATCTTCCTCATTTCCGCCATGGCCGAAACGGCGCGCGCGCCGTTCGATCTGACCGAGGCGGAGAGCGAGCTCGTCGCCGGCTACCAGACCGAATACAGCTCGATGAGCTTCGCGCTCTTCTGGCTCGGCGAATATGGCAACGTCCTGCTGATGTGCGGCATCACGGCTTTGCTCTTCTGGGGCGGCTGGCTCCCGCCGCTGGACATCCCGATCCTCTACGATTTCCTGTTCAACGCCACGCTAACGGGCATGTTCTGGTTCTTCTCGAAGATCCTGTTCTTCTTCTTCGTCTTCTCCTGGGTGAAGGCCACCGTGCCGCGCTTCCGCTACGATCAGCTCATGCGCTTGGGGTGGAAGATCTTCCTGCCCATCTCGCTCATCTGGGTGTTCCTCGTGTCCGGATATCTGATGCTCCAGAAGCAGGGGATGCTGCCGTGGTGAGCATCGTTGCCATTGCCGCGCTCGGTTTCGCGCAGACGGCTGTCCCTGACGATGGAGCGCGCATGCTCCAGTGTGCACTTGTGACTCCATCAGGCGACAATATCAGCTTCACAATTCCCGCTTGGAATGAGGAAGACACCGAAATCTCCCTTGTCCCCGGACAGGGATCGATTTGGCCGAACAGAACGCTTCCTGGTGCTCGCAACGTCATGCGGGGAACACCGCGCGCGGATCGGCTGTTCGCGTTCGGATCGGGCAATGGCGTGGCACTCGAAATCGGCGAGCCCGGTGGTGAGGCTTCGTCTGCGCGTGCGGCGACGCTGTTTCGGCGCGACCGGCAAAGGGCTGGCTTGCCTCTGGCCTATGGCTATTGCGGGGAACCAGCGGAGCACATCTCGCTCATCCACAGCCCGGTCGACACCTCCACCGATCCGCGTGAGATCGGAACCGACATTCCGGCGCTCACGCCTGCGAACTGGAGCGACAATGATTGCGGACTTCTCATCAGCGACGGCAGGCGCGCTCGGTTGTCTTTCCAGATAGTCGGACGCGATCAGGTACGTCTTGAGAGTCCCGAACTTTGGTCCGGCCGTCCGGTAACGATTCCGATTCAGTGGAGGGACGCATCGAACATGCGGGTCGGTACCTTTGGGAGGCGAGATGGCCCGCAAGGGATCGAGGTGCTGTTCGTTGAGCAGTCGCAGGCAACGCGGCTGATCCGGCTGCGGCAGTTTGGCGATGCATCTTATCCCAACCTTACCGGCTATGGCATTTGCGGCTTTAGCCAGATCGTACGGAGGCCATCGTCCCGATGACATCCTTAGTCGCACACTGGATCAAAACCTTCACGCTCTGGGAGTTCGTGAAGGCGCATGCCCTGACCTTGCGCTATTTCTTCAAGCCCAAGGCGACGATCAACTATCCCTATGAGAAGAACCCGATCTCGCCCCGCTTCCGCGGCGAGCATGCGCTGCGCCGTTACGCCAATGGTGAGGAACGCTGCATCGCGTGCAAATTGTGCGAGGCGGTCTGCCCGGCGCTCGCCATCACGATCGAGGCCGAGCCGCGCGAGGACGGGTCGCGGCGCACAACGCGCTACGACATCGACATGACGAAGTGTATCTATTGCGGGCTGTGCCAGGAGGCCTGCCCGGTCGATGCGATCGTCGAAGGCCCGAACATGGACTTCGCCACCGAGACCCGCGAGGAGCTGATCTACGACAAGGCGAAGCTGCTCGAGAACGGCGACAAGTGGGAGCGCGCCCTCGCCGCGAACCTTGCCGCCGACGCGCCGTATCGGTAAGCGCCCATCGTGATTCTCCACCCTTTCCATCCGGCCATCCCGAGCGAAGTCGAGGGACCAGTTCGAGCGCAGCCGAGAACCTGTGCGAGAAGCCTCGACTTCGCTCGGTATAGTCCCTCGACTTCGCTCGGGATGAGCGGCCTTGGGGAGGGGCCGCGCGCATGATCCAGGCCGCCGTCTTCTACCTGTTCGCGACGCTCGTGATCCTCTCCGGGGTCATGACCATCGCCTCGCGCAATCCGGTCCATTCGGTGCTGTGGCTGATCCTCGCCTTCTTCAACGCGGCGGGGCTGTTCGTGCTGATCGGGGCCGAGTTCCTCGCCTTCCTGCTGATCATCGTCTACGTCGGCGCCGTCGCCGTCCTCTTCCTGTTCGTCGTCATGATGCTGAACGTGGACCAGGCGGAAATCCGCTCCGGCGTTTCGCGCTACTGGTTCCCGCTGCTGCTGCTCGCCGGATTGCTGCTGGTCGAGATGTTCGCCGCCCAGCTCGCCTGGAGCGCCGGCGGCATCGATCTCGCCGCCCGCGCCGCGCCGACCCCGGCCGACACGCCGAATATCGCGGCGCTGGGGCAGGTGCTCTACACCCGCTATCTCTTCGTGTTCGAGGCGGCGGGCATCATCCTGCTCGTCGCCATGGTGGGCGCGATCGTGCTGACCCGCCGCGCGCGCAAGGGCGTCCGCCCGCAGAACGTGTCGCAGCAGGTCCGCCGTCGCCCGCAGGACGCGGTCGTCAACACGCAGCCGCCCGTGGGGCAGGGGGTGGAGCTGTGAGCATGACACCCGCTCCGTTCGCCTTCCAAACCGTCACCCCGGACTTGATCCGGGGTCCATCTTCTTTCGTTCGGCTGTCGTCGAAGGACAGGTGGATGCCGGATCAAGTCCGGCATGACGAGATCAGCGGAGGCCACGCATGATCGGGCTGGGCCATTACCTGACCGTCGGCGCGATCCTGTTCGTGCTGGGCGTGCTCGGCATCTTCATCAACCGCAAGAACGTCATCGTCATCCTGATGGCGATCGAGCTGATCCTGCTCGCGGTGAACATCAACCTGGTCGCCTTCTCCGCCTATCTGGGCGACATGGTGGGGCAGGTGTTCGCGATGTTCGTGCTCACCGTCGCGGCGGCGGAGGCGGCGATCGGCCTCGCCATCCTCGTCATCTATTTCCGCAACCGCGGCACGATCGCGGTCGGCGATATCAGCCGGATGAAGGGGTAAGAGATGGTCCAGGCGATCGTCTTCCTGCCCTTGCTGGCGGCCATCATCGCCGGCCTGGGCGGCCGGTTCATCGGCAAGACTGCGGCAAAGCTGGTCACGACCGGTGCGCTGTTCGTCGGCATGGGCCTGTCCTGGCCGATCTTCATCGGCTTCATGACGGGCACTGAGGAAAGCGCGCTCCACCCGGTCCTGGCCTTCATCCATTCCGGCGACCTGATGGTCGACTGGGCGCTGCGCGTCGATGCGCTGACCGCCGTGATGCTGGTCGTCGTCACCACCGTCTCGGCGCTCGTCCACCTTTATAGCTGGGGCTATATGGCGGAGGACGACAGCCAGCCCCGCTTCTTCGCCTATCTCAGCCTCTTCACCTTCGCGATGCTCATGCTCGTGACGGCGGACAATCTGGTCCAGATGTTCTTCGGCTGGGAGGGCGTGGGCCTCGCTTCCTATCTCCTGATCGGCTTCTGGTATCACAAGCCCAGCGCCAACGCGGCGGCGATGAAGGCCTTCCTCGTCAACCGCGTCGGCGATTTCGGCTTCAGCCTCGGCATCTTCGCGACCTTCCTGGTCTTCGGCACCGTCTCGATCACCGAGATCCTCGCCGCCGCGCCCAACATGACCGGCTCGACGATCGGCTTCCTCGGCATGCGCATCGACACGATGACGCTCATCTGCATCCTGCTGTTCATCGGCGCGATGGGCAAATCGGCGCAGCTCGGCCTGCACACCTGGCTGCCGGACGCGATGGAGGGTCCGACCCCGGTCTCCGCCCTCATCCACGCCGCGACGATGGTCACGGCCGGCGTGTTCATGGTCTGCCGCCTCTCGCCGATGTTCGAGACGAGCGATGCCGCCTTGGCGCTCGTCACCTTCGTCGGCGCCGCCACCGCCTTGTTCGCGGCGACGGTCGGCATGGTGCAGAACGACATCAAGCGGGTGATCGCCTATTCGACCTGCTCGCAGCTCGGCTACATGTTCTTCGCGGCGGGCGTCGGCGCCTATGGCGCGGCGATGTTCCACCTCTTCACCCACGCCTTCTTCAAGGCGTTGCTGTTCCTCGGCGCGGGCTCGGTCATCCACGCGATGCACCACGAGCAGGACATGCGCTATTACGGGGGCCTTCGTAAGCATATCCCGCTCACCTTCTGGGCGATGACGCTCGGCACGCTCGCCATCACCGGGGTCGGAATCTACTGGCTCCATGCGGGCTTTGCCGGCTTCCACTCCAAGGACGCGATCATCGAGGCGGCGTTCGCGAGCGGCGTGAGCTTCGGCGGTTTCGCCTTCTTCGTCGGCGTGTTCGCGGCGCTGCTCACCAGCTTCTATTCGTGGCGGCTCATCTTCCTGACCTTCTTCGGCACGCCGCGCTGGACCCAGTCCGAGCATATCCGGCACGCGCTCCACGGCGATCACCACGATCATCCGGACGCGGAGGATGCCGGCCACGACACGCACGAGCATGAGGCCGGCGCGCACGACATGGCGGAAGGCACCGGCGGCTATCACCCGCACGAAAGCCCCTGGACGATGCTGGTGCCGCTCGGCCTGCTGTCGCTGGGCGCGGTCTTCGCCGGCTATGTCTTCACCGGCTATTTCATCGACGCGGAGCAGGGCGCGCGCTTCTGGGCCGGCTCTATCGCCTTCGACACGCACCTAATGCACGCGATGCACGAGGTGCCGCTCTGGGTGAAGCTGTCGCCTGCGGTGGCGATGCTGATCGGCCTTTCGATCGCCTTCTACGCCTATATCCGCAACACCCGCTTCCCGGCGGCGGCCGCGGCCAATCTCGGCACCCTGTACCGCTTCCTCCTCAACAAGTGGTATTTCGACGAGATTTTCGACATCCTCCTCGTGCGCCCGGCAATCTGGCTCGGCCGCATCTTCTGGAAGCGCGGCGACGAGGGGACGATCGATCGCTTCGGCCCGAACGGCGTCGCCGCTCTGGTCAAGGCCGGCACCCGCGTCACCGCGCGGTTCCAGACCGGCTATCTCTACACCTATGCGCTGGTGATGCTGCTCGGCATCGCCGCCGCGACAACCTGGGCGATGGCGCGCTGACATGGACGGCTTTCCCATCCTTTCCGCGATCCTCGCGCTGCCGATCCTGGGCGCGGCCGCCTGCCTGTTCGCCGGCGCGAACGGCGCGCGCTGGATCGCGCTCGGCACCACGCTGGCGACGCTCGCGCTCTGCATCGGCCTGTGGCTGACCTATCAGGTCGGCGGCCCGCAATGGCAGTTCGTCGAGCGGGCCGAGATTTTCGGCGACACCTTCGCCTGGGCGCTCGGCATCGACGGCATCGCGCTGATGCTGATCGTGCTGACCGCCTTCCTGATGCCGATCTGCATCGGCGCGTCCTGGGAGGCGATCGACCGGCGCGTCCCCGAATATATGGCGCTGTTCCTGTTCCTCGAGACGCTGATGCTCGGCGTCTTCATGGCGCAGGATATCTTCCTCTTCTACATCATGTTCGAGGCCGGCCTGATCCCGATGTATCTGATCATCGGCATCTGGGGGGGCGCGAACCGGATCTACGCCGCCTACAAATTCTTCCTCTACACCCTGCTCGGCTCGCTGCTGATGCTGGTCGCGATGCTGTGGATGGTGAATTTCGCCGGGACGAGCTCGATTCCCGAGCTGCTCAACACCGATTTCCCGCCGCAGGCGCAGACCTGGCTCTGGCTCGCCTTCTTCGCCAGCTTCGCGGTGAAGATGCCGATGTGGCCGTTCCACACCTGGCTCCCGGACGCGCACGTCCAGGCGCCGACGGCGGGCTCGGTCATCCTCGCGGGCGTGCTGCTGAAGCTCGGCGGCTACGGCTTCGTCCGCTTCTCGCTGCCGATGTTCCCGGAGGCGTCGGCCCAGCTGGTCTGGATCATCTTCGGCCTGTCGATGGCCGCCGTCGTCATCACCTCGCTGATCGCCCTGGTGCAGCAGGACATGAAGAAGCTGATCGCCTATTCCTCGGTCGCCCATATGGCGTTCGTGACCATCGGCCTGTTCACCTTCAACCGGCAGGGGATCGAGGGCGGCCTCGTCGTCATGCTCTCCCACGGCCTCGTCTCGGGCGCGCTCTTCCTGTGCGTCGGCGTGGTCTACGATCGGATGCACACGCGCGAGATCGCGAAATATGGCGGCCTGTCCAACAACATGCCGGGCTATGCCCTGCTCTTCATGCTGTTCACCATGGCTTCGGTCGGCCTGCCGGGCACGTCGGGCTTCGTCGGCGAGTTCCTGAGCCTCACCGGCGCCTATATGGCGAACTCCTGGGTGGCGGCGGTGGCGACCACCGGCATCATCCTGGGCGCGGCCTATATGTTGCTGCTCTACTGGCGGATCGCCTTCGGCGTCGCGCGCACGGAGGAGGCGGCGACGCTGCCGGATCTCTCGAAGCGCGAATGGGCCTTGCTCGCGCCGATCGCGGCGGCCGTCCTGTGGATGGGCGTCTATCCGGAGAGTTTCCTGCGCGTCATGCGCGACGACGTGGCGATCCTGCTGGCGCGGGTCGAGCGGGCGGCGCCGCAGGGCGATGCGCTGCTCACGGCAGGTGCGCCCGCCGCCGACGCGCATCATGATGAAGGCGCTCATTGATGACCCTGTGGCAAACCCTTCAGGCGATCGGCCCGGAGATCATCCTCGCGATCGGCGCGACCGATCTGCTGCTGCTCGCCGCCTTCTCGAAGAATCCGAACGTCATCCGCACGATCAGCGTGATGTCGGTGATCCTGCTGCTCGGCGCGTCCGCCGCCTTGCTCGGCCCGGCCTCTTACGCGGGCGATCTGTTCGGCGGCCAGTTCCGCGCCGACGCGTTCGGCGCCTTCGCCAAGCTCGTCATCTTCCTCGCCTCGGCGGTCGCGATCGCGATGGCGCCGGGCTTCCTTCGGCGCGAGGGCGAGGCGCATGGCGAATATCCGGTGCTGATCCTGCTCGCCGCGCTCGGCATGAGCATCATGGTCTCCGCCGGCGACCTGCTGATGCTCTATATCGGGCTCGAGCTGAACAGCCTCGCCGCCTATGTCCTCGCCGCCTTCCTGCGCAACGATGCGCGCTCCTCCGAAGCCGGCCTCAAATATTTCGTGCTCGGCGCGCTCGCCAGCGGCATCCTGCTTTACGGCATCTCGCTGCTCTACGGCTTCACCGGCACGACGATGTTCGACAGCATCGCCGATGCGCTGGCCCGGGACGTCTCGCTGGGCGCCCTGTTCGGCATCGTCTTCGTCCTCGCGGGCCTCGCCTTCAAGGTCAGCGCCGTGCCGTTCCACATGTGGACGCCGGACGTCTATGAAGGCGCGCCGACCCCGGTGACGGCCTTCTTCGCCACGGCGCCCAAGGTCGCGGCGGTCGCGATCCTGGTCCGCATCGTGATGGAGGGCATGGGCCCGGCCACCGACGCCTGGCGCCAGATCGTGATCTTCGCGGCTTTGGCCTCGATCGTGCTGGGCGCCGTCGCCGCGATCGGGCAGACGAACATCAAGCGCCTGCTTGCCTACAGCTCGATCAACAATGTCGGCTTCCTGCTCGTCGGCCTCGCCGCCGGCACGCCGGAGGGCGTCGCGGCGATGCTCTTCTACCTCGTCGTCTATGTCGTGATGACGCTCGGTACCTTCCTGGTCGTCCTCAGGATGCGCGACGAGCATGACCGTCCGGTCGAGACGATCGCCTCGCTCGCCGGCCTGTCGCGCAGCCGCCCGATGCTGGCGATGGCGATGGCGATCTTCATGTTCTCGATCGCCGGCATCCCGCCGCTCTTCGGCTTCTGGCCGAAATTCCTGATCTTCCAGGCGGCGGTGGCGGCGGACCTCACCTGGCTGGCCGCGATCGCGATCGCCGCCTCGGTGATCGGCGCCTATTATTACATCATGATCGTCAAGGTCATGTATTTCGACGATCCCGCCCCGGCCTATGTGCGCGAGCAGGAACCGGTCGGCACTGGCCTCATCCTCGGCTCGGCCCTGTTCGTCTCGCCCTTGGGCTATCTGACGATCCCGCTGCTCGGCCCGGCCACGGTCGCGGCCGCATGGGCCCTGTTCTGATCCGCACCGTCGCCGAAACCGGTTCCACCAACGACGATCTCGCCGCGCTCGCCCGGGATGGCGCCCCGGAAGGCACCTGGCTGCGCGCCGAGCGCCAGACCGGGGGCAAGGGCCGGCAGGGCAGGGCCTGGCTCTCCCCGCCCGGCAATCTCTACATCTCCACCCTGGTCCGCCTGCGCCCCACCGACCCCCCCGCGCCGACGCTGGCCCTCCTCGCCGCAATCGCCCTGCACGAAACGGTCGCGCTCCACGCCCCCGGCGTCATCATCAAATGGCCGAACGACCTGATCGCCGGGCCGGCCAAGCTCGCCGGCATCTTGCTCGAACGGCATAAGGAGGCCGTCGTCATCGGTTTCGGCGTCAATCTCGCCCACGCCCCCGATCTCCCCGATCGCCCCGCCATCAGCCTCGCCGATCTCGCCGGCATCCCGCAAAACCCCGCGGCCTTCGCCGAAATCCTCGCCGAAACCCACGCCCGCTGGCTTTCCCGCTGGCGCGCCGAGGGCCTCGCCCCCATCCGCAAGGCCTGGCTCGCCGCCGCCCATCCGATCGGCACCGCGTTCTCCACCAGCGAAGGGCAGGGCCTGTTCGACGGCCTCGACGAAGCCGGCGCCCTGCGCCTGCGCCTTGCCGACGGCACCACCCGCGTCATACATGCGGGCGACGTGTTCCTGATCTGAAGGCCATCACGATGCTTCTCGCCATCGACGCCGGCAACACCAACATCGTCTTCGCTTTGGTCGAGGACGGGGTCATCCGCGCACGCTGGCGGATCGCGACCGATCCCCGGCGCACCGCCGATCAATATGCCGTCTGGCTGCACCAGCTGCTCGAGCTGGAGGGCTTCACCCGCGCCGACGTTTCCGCCGTCATCATCGGCACGGTCGTCCCGCGCGCGCTCCACAATCTCGAGGTGCTGGCCTCCAAATATTTCGGCGTCGAACCGCTAATCGCGGGGGAGGGCGCGGCCGATTGGGGGATCGAGCTGGACGTCGCCGAGCCCGGCTCGGTCGGCGCCGATCGCGCGCTGAACGCCATCGCCGCCCATGCCAACCATGAAGGCGACCTCATCGTCATCGATTTCGGCACGGCGACGACTTTCGATCTGGTCGATTATTCCGGCGCCTATAAAGGCGGGATCATCGCGCCGGGCATCAATCTGTCGCTGGACGCGCTGGTCGCCGCCGCCGCCAAGCTGCCCCGCGTCGCGATCGAGGCGCCGGACAGCCGCACCGTCATCGGCCGCACGACCGAGGCGCAGATGCATATCGGCATCTATTGGGGCTATGTCGCGATGATGGAGGGGCTGGTCGCCCGGATGAAGGCGGAGGTCGGCCGCCCGGTCACCGTCGTCGCCACCGGCGGCCTCGCCATCCTGTTCGATCAGCACACGGAGCTGTTCGACGCGATCGAGCCGGACCTGACGATCCAGGGCCTGGCAATGCTTTACGCGCGGAGCCGGAACGGCGTCTGATCGTCATTGCGAGGAGCGCAGCGACGCGGCAATCCAGATTTTCCCGCATATTCGCAACTGGATTGCTTCGCTTCGCTCGCAATGACGGCTAAGCGGAAAAGATATGAAACCCGGCAACGAACTTCTCTTCCTCGCGCTCGGCGGCTCGGGCGAGATCGGCATGAACGTCAATCTCTATGGCTGCCAGGGCAAATGGCTCATGGTCGATCTCGGCATGACCTTCGCCGATCCGGCCTATCCGGGCGTCGAACTGGTCCTGCCCGATCTCGCCTTCATCGAGCAACGGCGCGACGATCTGCTCGGCGTCGTGCTGACCCATGGCCATGAGGACCATATCGGCGCGATCCCCTATCTGGCCGGCGATCTCGGCGTGCCGCTCTACGCCACGCCCTTCACCGCCGGTCTGATCGCCGGCAAGCTGGAGGAGGAGGGGCTGTCGCAGGACGTGAAGGTCAACGTGATCGACATGCTGAGCGACTTCGAGATCGGCCCGTTCGGCCTCAGATATATCCCGCTCGCCCATTCGATTCCGGAGGGCAATGCGCTCCTGATCTCAACGCCTTACGGGCGTATCTTCCATACCGGCGACTGGAAGCTGGACGATGCGCCGCAGCTCGGCGATCCATCGACCGAGGCGGAATTGCGCGCGATCGGCGACGAGGGCGTGCTGGCCTTGGTCTGCGATTCCACCAACGTCTTCCAGGAACAGCCGTCCGGCTCCGAAGCCGGCGTGCGCGAGGGGCTGGACGAGGTGATCAAGGGCGCCACCGGCCGCGTCCTCGTCACCACCTTCGCCTCCAACGCCGCCCGCCTCAAGACGCTCGGCCATGTCGCGCAGGATACCGGGCGCCAGGTCTGCGTCGCCGGCCGCAGTTTGGACCGCATCCTGCGCGTTTCGAAGAGTGTCGGCTATCTCATTGATTTTCCAGAGACGATCGATTTCGAAATGGCGATGCGGCTGCCGCCGCCCGAAGTGCTGATCATCGCCACGGGCGGGCAGGGGGAGAGCCGCGCCGCGCTCGCCCGCATCGCCTTCGGCCAGCACAAGCTCGCCCTCGATCCCGGCGATCTCGTCGTCTTCTCGTCCAAGCAGATCCCCGGCAACGAGATCGCGATCGGCCGCATCCAGAACGAGCTGGCGGGGCAGGGGATCGAGATGATCACCGATCGCCAGGCGCCGGTCCATGTGTCCGGCCATCCCGGCCGCCCCGAGCTCGCCGCGATGTACGACTGGATCCGGCCCGAGATCATCGTCCCGGTCCATGGCGAGATGCGCCACATGATGGAGCAGGCCCGCTTCGCCCGTGCCCGCGGCGTGCCGCACGGCATCGTCCAGAAGAACGGCGACCTCATCCGCCTTGCGCCCGATGGGCCGGCCAAGCTCGGCGAGGAACGGGTGGGGCGCCTGATCCTCGACGGCGACGTCATCCTCAATGCCGACGGCACCACCATGAACGAGCGGCGCAAGCTGGCCTTTCAGGGGTTGATCTCGGTCGCCATCGCGCTCGACGATGCCGATCGCGTCGTCGGCGACGTCGAGATCGACCTGATGGGCGTCCCCGTCGAGGAGGACCGCGCGACCTTCCTCGAGGAAGCCTGCGACGCAGCCCGCGCCGCCGTCGCGAAGCAGAGCGGCAAGGAGGACAAGCTCCGCGAAGAGGTCCGCCTCGCCGTCCGCCGCTGCGCCACCGATTGGACGGGCAAGAAGCCGGTCGTTACGGTGCTCCTGGTCCGGACCTGACCCATGAAACTCACCTCGATCCTCGCCATCTATCTGCTCTTCTGGATGATGAGCCTGTTCATGGTCCTGCCCTGGGGCGTGCGGACCAGCGAGGAGGCGGGCGCGGAGCCCGTCGCCGGCCATGCCGAAAGCGCGCCGCATAGCTTCAGCTTCGCCCGCGTCGCGCTGCGCACCACGATCGTCTCGGCGATCCTGTTCGGCCTCTTTTATGCCAATTACACGCAGGGCTGGCTGACGGTCGACCAGCTCGACTGGGCGAGCCGCTAGCTATTTCCGCAGCCGGTCGATCGCCTGGGCGAGCGCGACATAGAGCTTGCCCATGTCGGAGGAGAGCAGGGTGACGCCGAGCGTCGCACCCTCCCGGTCCGCCAGCACGCGCCGCAGCATCGTCTCGAAATCGTGGATGTAGCGGTTCACCTGGTCGCGGAAATCGGCCTCCTCCTCGTAATGGCGCTGCACCTCGCGCGCTTCGCCGGAATCGAGCAACCGCACCGCCCGCCGCGTAAAGACGCCCCGGTCGCCCTTCAGATAGGCCGCCCAGGCGGTATCGGCGACCTCGTTGGAGAGGAGCTTGTTGACGTCGATCGAGGTGGAATTCAGCGCTTCGATCAGGAGCGACACGCGCCGCGACAATGCGCCCGCATCGCGCTCCTCGCGCGCCGCCTGGTCCTCGGCGATCCGGTCCTCCATCGCCGCCGCCGTCTCGCTCATCACGAGGAGCTGGCGGGTCAGCCGCTCGCTCGCCTGGCGCGCGACCGTTATCGCGTGCTGGGAGGCGCCGGCGATCTCCGCGAGCTGTTCCTGTAGCGGTTCGCCGACCGCATCGCTCATCGCCTCGCGGCTCGCCTCGGCCAAAGCGGCGACGCTGTCCGGGATCGCCGACAGGATCGCCTCGCGGGCATGCCCCGCCGCCTGGTTCGCGGCCTCGCGCACCCGGACCAGCGCCTCGATCAGCTGCGGCCCGGTCTCCTGCACCAGTCGGGCGGCGGCGGCGTCCGTCTCGCCGACCGATCCGCCCAGCGCCTGCAATTTCTCGCCGGCCTGGGCGACCGCGCCCTCGACGGTGGCGATCATCGCGTCGAGCGCCGCGCGCTGGCGTGTCGCGCTGGCTTCGCTCTCGCTCATCGATTCCGCGGCGAGCGCGGCGGCGGCCTGCACCGCTTCCATCTCCGGCACGACCGATTTCACCGCCTCGCGGGTCCGCTCCGCCTGGCCTTCGACTTCGCCCAATGCGCCGATCAGCAGCTCGCGGAACTGCGCCGAAACGCCGGTCAGCGCGTCGGCCATTTCGTGGGTGCGGTCGATCAGGTTGCCGGACGCGGTGTTGCCGGCCTCGATCTCGTTTTGGAGCTGCCGGGCGACGTCGCGCAATACGCCCAACGCCTGGGTGAGCCGAATATTCTGCTCCTCGCCCGCAGCGCCGAGAGCCGCCAGCCTGCCATCCAGCTCGCCCAGCTGCCCGCTTATGCCTTCGATCAGCGCCCGGCTCGCCGCTTCCTGCGCCTCCAGCCCGGTGGCCAGCGCCGCGATCTTGGTCTCGGCCGTCTCCAGCGCGGCGGTCAGCCGCTGCGCCGCCTCGGCGCCGGCCTGCTCGAAGGCGGCCCGGCTCTGCTCGACCATCGCCAGCATCGCCTGGCCCTGCGTCTCCAGCCCGCCGCGCGCGCGATCAACCGATTCGGCGGCCCGCGCCATCGCGCCGTCCACCGCCGCGTTCATCTGCGCCGACGCCTCGTTCATCCGCTCGGCCGCCGCGCCGGCGCTGCTTTCGATCCGTGCGACATGAGCGCCCAGCCGCTGGGCCGCACCGCCGACCGTTTCGTCCGCCTCGCGCCCGCGCGCGCTCAACGCTGCCAGGTGGCCCTCGAGCGCCGCCGCCTGCTCATGCGCGGCAAGCCCCGCCGCGCGCAGCGATTCGGCCGCCGCGCGCGCCTGTTCCTCGGCGCGGGGAAGATCGGCCAGCAGCACGCCGACATCGACCCGCGCGCTCGCCGCCGCATTGTCCAGCGCCTGCGCGCTGCGGTCCACGCCCGCGCTGGCCTCGGCCAGCGCGCGCGTCACGCATCCGAGCCGGTCCGAAGCCTCGTCGCCCAGCGCCATCAGCCGCGCCGCCTCGTCGCCCAGCGCGGCGCGATTCTCCCGAAGCCGCGCCGCGACGATGCCGAGCAGGCTTTCCAGCGCCTGGCTTTCGGCGCGCATCGCGGCGACGGCGCGGGTGAAGGCTTCGGTCTCCCGGCGGGAGCTTCGCCCGAACATCGTCCAGGCAAGGCCGAGCAGGATGAGCGGCGCGCAGACGGTCGCGGCCCAGCTCGCCCAGGCGGTCGCGCTCCAGCCCGGCCAGGCCGTGAGGATCGCGTAGCCGGCAAGCCCCAGCCAGGCGATGGCCAGCATGGCGAGCAGCCCCGCGAAAACGCGGATGCCGGCCGATCGCGGCGCCGGCTCCTCCTCGGCAAGATATTGATAGTCGAACGATTCGGTCGCGGCGGGCACGGTCTCTTCCGTGCGGCCCCAAACCGTTTCGCCCTGCGGCTGCGCCTCGGCGCGCTCGGCCCCCATGCTCATGGCCTTTTGTATCACTTTGGGGCGGATATGAAACGGGGCGTTAACACGGCTCGGCCCATAAACCGGGCATGGCATATGATCCGGGAGCCTTGACCGCCTCGCTGGCCGCCGCCGTCGGCAACGATTCGGGCCTCGTCGACGAGCTGCGCGGCGCGTTCATCGAAAGCGCGGCGCGCCAGCTCGATCTGATGAACCGCGCGCGCTGCGACGCGAACTGGACCATCGCCGCCGCGCGCCTGAAGAGCGTCGCCGCCAGCTTCGGCGCGAACGGCCTCGCCGCGCTCGCCGACGAGGCGCTGGAGGGCGCGCCGGGCGATCCGGTCGTCCGCCGCAAGATCGCCGCTGCGATCGACGATTTCGCGGCGGGGTGAGCTCCTTCAAACTCCCACCAATCCCGCTCATCCTGAGTAGCCAGTGAGCTTGTCGAACTGGCGTATCGAAGGACGTACAGCTTACTCACCCGGTCCTTCGATACGGGCCTTCGCCAGGCTCAGTCCCTACTCAGGATGAGCGGGAAGGGGATATTGCGAATCCCTCATTTTGCCGCTTGCCGTAACCCCGCCGACCGCCCCAATGTGTGCGCGCATATGAAGCTTTGGAGGGGCGCGCGTGGCGAACTGGAATACGAAGAAGCCGATCACGACGGCGGACGAGATCGCCCCCGAGCACCGCCTTCAGCGCACGCTCTCCTGGCCGCACCTGATCGCGCTCGGCGTCGGCGCGATCGTCGGCACGGGCATCCTCACCCTGATCGGCGTCGGCGCGGCCAAGGCGGGGCCGGCCGTCATCCTCTCCTTCGCCATTGCCGGCCTGATCTGCGCCGCCGCCGCGCTCGCTTATGCCGAGATGGCGACGATGATCCCGGCCTCGGGCAGCGCCTATACCTACACCTATGTCGTGCTCGGCGAATTGCTCGCCTGGGTGGTGGGGTGGAGTCTCATCCTCGAATACAGCCTGGTGGTGAGCGCCGTGGCGGTGGGCTGGTCCGGCTATGCCGCGCCGCTGCTGCAGGCCTGGGCCGGCTTCCCGCTGGCGCTGTCGAGCGGGCCGGAGCTGGGCGGCATCGTCAATCTGCCGGCCATCTTCATCATCTTCGTTGTCGCCGGCCTGCTCATTGTCGGCACGAAGGAAAGCGCGACGGTGAACGCGATCCTCGTGGTGGTGAAGATGCTCGCCCTCATCGTCTTCGTCGCCGTCACCCTGCCTTATTTCAACGCCGCCAATTTCGACCCGTTCATGCCCTTCGGCTTCCCGAAGAGCGGCGCACCCGGCGCGGAGGTCGGCGTCATGGCCGCCGCCGCGATCATCTTCTTCGCATTCTACGGCTTCGATGCGATCGCTACGGCGGCTGAGGAGACCAAGAATCCCGGCCGTGACCTGAAGATCGGCATCGTCGGCTCGATGCTGGTCTGCGTCGCCATCTATATGGCGGTCGCCGCCTGCGCGATCGGCGCCATCGCTTATGCCCGCTTCGCCAACAGCCCGGAGCCGCTGGCCCTCATCCTGCGCGAGATCGGCCAGCCGCTCGCCGCGCAATATCTCGCCGTCTCGGCGGTGATCGCCTTGCCCACCGTCATCC
Source organism: Sphingomonas sp. (assembly GCA_019635535.1). Classification (NCBI taxonomy): domain Bacteria; kingdom Pseudomonadati; phylum Pseudomonadota; class Alphaproteobacteria; order Sphingomonadales; family Sphingomonadaceae; genus Sphingomonas; species Sphingomonas sp. Next base: position 1,927,696 of record JAHBZH010000001.1, on the reverse strand, counting down.
TCGCCTTCTTCTACGGGCAAAGCCGCATCTTCTTCGTGATGGCGCGCGACGGGATGCTGCCGCCCCGGCTCGCCAAGGTGTCCGGGCGCGGCTCGCCGGTGCGGATCACCTTGTTCACGGCGGTCATCGTCGCCATCCTCGCCGGCTTCATCCCGCTCGCCGAGCTGGCAGCGCTCGCCAATGCCGGCACGCTGACGGCGTTCAGCGCGGTGGCCCTGTGCATGCTGGTCATGCGCCGCCGCGCGCCCGATGCGCCGCGCACCTTCCGCACGCCCTTCGCCTGGCCGGTCGGGATCGTCGCGATTCTCGGTTGCGCCTATCTGATCTACAGCCTGCCGCAGCAGACGCAGATCTGGTTCCTCGGCGCCCATGTCGTCGGGCTCATCCTCTATCTGCTCTACGGCAAGCAACGCAGCGTGCTGACCCGGGCATCGGCGTAGGGCTGACCGATGCTGCGCGCGCTCGGCCTGTCGGTTCTGCTCTGCCTCGCCGCGCCCGCGCTGGCGCAGGACGAAGCGCCGGCGGCCAGCCCGGCGCCCGAAACCGCCCGCATCGTGCTGGCCACGCAGGCCGGCGACATCGTGATCGAGGTGGAAACGGAGCGCGCGCCCGTCACCTCCGCCAATTTCCTGCGCTATATCGATGATGGCCGGCTGGACGACACCGAATTCTACCGCGCGATGAAGATCGGCGAGGAGGAGGGGCTGGTCCAGGGCGGAGTCCGCGATCCGCGCCGGCTCTTCCCGCCCATCGCGCACGAACCCACCACGCAGACCGGCCTGTCCCACACCGACGGCGCCATCTCGCTCGCCCGCACCACGCCGGGCACCGCCGCCGCCGATTTCTTCATCATCCTGGGCGATCGCATGGTCGGTCTCGATGCCGGCCCCAATGCCGGCGGCGATCTGCTCGGCTTCGCCGCCTTCGGCCGCGTCGTCGAAGGCATGGACGTTGTCCGCCGCATCCTCGACTCCCCCACTTCGCCGACCGAAGGCGAGGGCGTCATGCGCGGCCAGATGCTGGAGCCGCGCATCCGGATCGTGACGGCTAGGCGGGCGGAATAGAGGACTGCCATCGTAAATGGCCGTTATGGGCAAGAAGCGGCCATGAATCTCCCCTCCCTTGAAAGGGAGGGGCTGAAGAGCCGCAACGGGTCGAAAACGGATCTCCCGCCACCTGCTTCCAATGTAGGAAAAGCTCTGTCACCCTCCCGGCATGCCCGAGTCTGTCGCCCTTTCGCGCCGGAGCGGCTCTTTGGAGCCCTTCGGCCCGTCGGGCTGGGGGCGATGCCCCCGCACGTGGCGTCAACTTCGTCAACTTCCGCGCGCGAATCGCTCAGGCCAGCACGAACCGGTCCAGCGCGTGGTCGTAGAGGTGCAGCACCCCGTCCGAGATCGCGAAATAGGCGCCGTGCAGTTTCAGCGTCCCGGCATCCTCGCGCTCCGCGACCCAGGGGAAGGTGCGCAGGTTCGCCAGTGAGAGCCTCACTCCCTCCAGCTCCATCTCCTGAAAGGCGGCGCGGTTCATCTCCGGATATTTGCGGCGGACGCGGCCGCGCGCCTCGGCCAGCATCTCGATCCAGTGGGCGATGAAATGGCCGGCGCCGTGCCCGGCATCGTCGAACTGCCCGGTCAGCGCCGCCGCGCAGCCGCCGCAGAAGCCGTGGCCCATCACCACCAGCTCGGACACTTCGAGCTGCGTCACCGCGAATTCCAGCGCCGCCGACACCCCGTGATAATTGCTGTCCGGCTCGAAGGGCGGGACGAGGTTGGCGACGTTGCGCACGACGAACATCTCGCCGGGCCGCGCGTCGAAGATCTGCGCCGGATCCACCCGGCTGTCCGAGCAGGCGATCACCATCACCTTCGGGCTCTGCCCTTCGGCCAGCTCCGCCCATTTCTCGCGCTGTTCGGTCCAGCCATGTTGACGGAAGCGGCGATAGCCAGCGAGGAGCGTGTCGAAATCCTTCATGCATCGCCCGTACCGGGAGAGGGGGAGGGGTGGCAAGTCGCCGCGACAGTCGCTATCTCGCCGCCATGAGCGAAGCCGATCCGATCCCGCCGCAGCCGGCGAGGCCCCGTCAGCGCAAGCCGGACTGGATCCGGGTGAAGGCGCCGATCAGCCAGGGCTATATGCAGACCAGGGCGCTGATGCGCCGCCTCAACCTCGCCACCGTGTGCGAGGAGGCGGCCTGCCCGAATATCGGCGAGTGCTGGACCAAGAAGCACGCCACGGTGATGATCCTGGGCGATACCTGCACCCGCGCCTGCGCCTTCTGCAACGTGAAGACCGGCATGCCGCGCCTCGTCGATCCGCTGGAGCCCGAGCATGTCGCGACGGCCGCCGCGGAGCTGGGGCTGGAGCATATCGTCATCACCTCGGTCGATCGCGACGATCTGCCCGACGGCGGCGCCATGCAGTTCGTGAAGGTGATCGAGGCGCTGCGGCGCAACACACCGAAGACCACGATCGAGATCCTGACCCCCGATTTCCGCAACAAGTCGGAAGCGGCGGTCGAGAAGATCATCCAGGCCCGCCCGGACGTCTACAACCACAATCTGGAGACGGTGCCGCGCCTCTACCCGACGATCCGCCCCGGCGCGCGCTATTATGCCTCGCTGCGGCTGCTGGAGAGCGTGAAGCGGCACGATCCGTCGATCTTCACCAAGTCCGGCGTGATGGTCGGCCTCGGCGAGCAGCGGCTCGAGGTCCATCAGGTGATGGACGACATGCGCTCGGCCGACGTCGATTTCCTGACCATGGGCCAGTATCTCCAGCCCACCCCGCGCCACGCCAGGGTCGAGGAATTCGTCACGCCACAGGCGTTCAGCGCCTATGCCGCCATCGCCCGCGCCAAGGGCTTCCTCCTCGTCGCCGCCAGCCCGCTGACCCGCTCCAGCTATCATGCCGGCGACGATTTCGAGAAGATGCGCGCCGCGCGCGAGGCGAAGCTGGCGGTCGCCGCCGGCTAGGCCCGATGCCCCGCCATACCGAAACCCGGAACCTGCCCTACGCGCCGGAGCAGCTCTTCGATCTCGTCGCCGATGTCGGCCGCTACCAGGAGTTCCTGCCCTGGGTCGCCGCGACCCGGGTCCGCTCGAACAGCGAGACGGAAATGGTCGCCGACCTCGTGGTCGGCTTCAAGGCGCTGAAGGAGACCTTCACCTCGCGCGTGAAGAAGGACCGGCCGCACGCGATCGCGATCGACTATATCGAAGGGCCGCTCAAATATCTCCATAACGAATGGGGCTTCCGGCCGGACGGGAAGGGCGGCACCTTGCTCGACTTCCAGGTCGATTTCGCCTTCCGCAACCGCCTGTTCGAGGCGCTGGCCGGCACGATGTTCGATACCGCGCTCCGGCGCATGATCGGCGCCTTCGAGGCGCGCGCGCACGAACTTTACGGCCGCGGGCTCCCCGGCAGCAGCAATTCGAGCGCGCAGAGCGCCGCCTGAAGCCGGATCCCGGCCCGGCCGAGATCGCCGAATTCCTTGAGATCCGCGACCGGCTCGTCCGTGCCCGCGTCCTTCTCGGCCCGGGCGAAGACGACGGTGCCGACCGGCTTCTTCTCCGATCCGCCGCCCGGCCCGGCGATCCCGGTGATCGCCACCGCCACATCGGCGCCGCTCTTCTCCAGAGCCCCCTGCGCCATCGCCCAGGCGCAGGCCACCGAGACGCTGCCGAACGTCTCGATCACTTCGGAGCTGACGCCGAGCAGGTTCATCTTCGCCTCGTTGGCATAAGTGACGAAGCCCGCCTCGAACACGTCGGAGCTGCCCGCGATCTCGGTCAGCGCGGCGGCGACCAGCCCGCCGGTGCAGCTCTCGGCCACCGCGACATGACGGCCCGCGGCGCGATTCTCCTCGATCACGCGCCGGGCGAGATCGACCAGTTCCTGCGGTAGCAGATACGGGCGGGCGGGCGCGTCGGTCATATATCCTCTGGCAATCGGATCGTCGCCACCGCCTGCGCGGCAATGCCTTCGCCGCGCCCGGTGAAGCCGAGCCGTTCGGTGGTAGTGGCTTTCAGGCTAACCTTCGACACCGGCAGCCGCAACAGCCCGGCGATCGCCTCGCGCATCGCCTGCCGATGCGGCCCGATCCGGGGCGCTTCGCAGATGATCGTGACATCGACATGCTCGATCCGTCCGCCGGCTTCCACGATCAGGTCGCGGGCATGTTCGACGAAGCGGGAGGAAGGCGCGCCGCGCCATTGCGGGTCGCTGGGAGGGAAATGATCGCCGATATCGCCGGCGCCCAGTGCGCCGAGCAGCGCATCGGTCAGCGCATGGAGCGCGACATCGGCATCGCTATGGCCCTTGAGTCCCTTGTCGTGCGGGATGAGCAGGCCGCCCAGCCAGAGCTCCTCGCCGGCGACCAGCGCATGGACGTCGAAACCCAGGCCGGTACGCACGCTCCACGCCGCTGCGAGCCGCACCTCGGCCCGATCGAAATCGGCCGGGTGGGTGAGCTTTTCCAGTGCGGAGTCGCCCTCGACTATGGCGACGGACAGCCCCGCCGCCCGCGCGACCTGCGCATCGTCGGTCGCTTCGTCGCCCGACCAGTCCGCATGGGCCTGCAGGATCGCATCGAAGCGAAACGCCTGCGGCGTCTGCACCCGCACCAGCCCGTCGCGCGCCACTGTCTCCCCCAAAGCCGCGTCGGCACGCGCCAGGGTGTCCACGACGGGCAGGGCAGGGACCGCGCCGTCGTCCTCGACAAGCGCATCCAGCAAGCGGTCGATCACCTCGGCCGGCAGGAAAGGGCGCGCCGCATCGTGGATCAGCACATGGGCGACATCGTCGCCGGCAATCGCCGCCAACCCGTTCCAGACCGACTCGCGGCGGGTCGCGCCGCCGATCACGGACGGGGGGAGGGTAAGCGCTCCGATCGCCTCGACATAAAGCGCCTCCTGTCCCTCGCCGATAACGACGCGTATCTCGTCGATCCGGGGATGGCGCAGCCGGTCAACGGCGTGGGCGAGCAAGGCGCGCCCGGCGATCCGGCGATATTGCTTGGGGGTTTCGCCGCCGGCGCGGACGCCGCTGCCCGCCGCCACCACCAGTGCGATCGTCTTGCCCCCGGAAGCCATGCGGCGGTCCCTAGCGGAGCCGAAACTTGCCCGCCAGCGCCTTTCACCCTATTTCGCGCGGCCATGAGCCGCCTCGCGCCCATCCAGATCGGTCCGGTCCGCATCGAAACGCCCGTGATCCTGGCGCCGATGACGGGCGTGACCGACATGCCCTTCCGGCGGATCGTGAAGCGGTTTGGCGCGGGTCTGACCGTCACCGAGATGATCGCCAGCCAGGCGGCGATCCGCGAGACGCGCCAGTCGCTGCAGAAGATGGAGTGGGACCCGAGCGAAGAACCCGTCTCGATGCAACTCGCGGGCTGCTCTCCGAAGGAGATGGCGGAGGCCGCGAAGCTCAACGAGGAGCGCGGCGCGGCGATCATCGACATCAATATGGGCTGCCCGGTGAAAAAGGTGGTCAATGGCGAGGCCGGCTCCGCGCTGATGCGTGATCTCAGGATGGCGTCGCAAATCATTGACGCAACGGTGAAAGCCGTCAACGTGCCGGTGACGCTCAAGATGCGGATGGGCTGGGATCGTGACAGTCTCAACGCTCCGGAACTGGCGCGGATCGCCGAGGATCTGGGCGTGCGGATGATCACCGTCCACGGCCGTACCCGCTGCCAGATGTACAAGGGGCAGGCGGACTGGGCGTTCATTCGCCAGGTGAAGGACGCGGTCTCGCTACCGATCATCGCCAACGGCGACATCAACACGCTCGACGATGTCGATGCCGCGCTCGCCCAGTCCGGGGCGGACGGAGTGATGATCGGTCGCGGCGCCTATGGTCGGCCTTGGCTGCTCAGGCAGGCGATGCACTGGCTGAAGCATGGCGAGCGCCTGCCGGACCCGAGCCTCGACGAGCAATTCGCCGTGATCACGGAGCAATATCAGGCGATGCTGGAGCTGTACGGCCCCCAGATCGGCGCCAATTGCGCGCGCAAGCATGTCGGCTGGTATACGAAGGGCCTGCCCGGGTCGGCGGAGTTCCGCAACGCGTTCAACAAGGAGCCCGATTCGGTCCGCGCTCTCGCCATGTTGCGCGATTTCTACGCTCCTTGGCTAAGCAGGGCTGCCGCCTAACAACGAAACGCCTTCCTGCGAAGGCGGTTTCAGAAAAATGACTGTGTTCTTTGGGCCACATTGTTGTGCTAGAGCCTCAGTGTGAGCGCCGACGCAGCGATTCCCTCCAGGGCCCGGGCCAGATGGCGGCGCCGCCTCGCGGTTGTGCTGCGCCGTCGTTCCTTCGTTCCGCTGATCGAAGCGATGGCGCTGATCGCCCTGATCGCGACAGTGACGATCAGCTATTTCACATTCCGGCAACAGGGTGAGACCGGCGCCTTACTGACGCCGGCGATGGTCGCGACTCTGCTGGTGGCCAACCTGGTGCCGGCGATGGCCTTGATGGTGCTCGTCGCCCGAAGGCTCGCCAAGCGACGCGCAGCACGAAGCGGGCTCGGCATGAGGAGCCGGCTGCCCGTTCGGCTCGTCGCGATCTTCTCCGGCATTGCTGCCGTACCAACGCTGCTGGTGGTGATTTTCGCTTCTCTGCTCTTCCAGTACGGCGTCGAATTCTGGTTCTCCGACCGGGCGCGCGGGATGTTGGAGAACGCGGCCAGCCTGGCGCAGGAAAATTACGATCGGGAAGTGGAACGCGTCGGCCTTGAAGCGCTGACCATGAGCGGCGACCTTGCCGGATATCTCGAGGAAGTCCCGATCGACAGCATCAATTTCGCTCAGGCCATCGGGGGGCAGCTCTATGTCCGCAACCTGTCCGAAGCGGTGGTGTTCCGCCTGACGTCCGACAACAACATTCAATCGCTGGTGCTGGTCAATCCCTATGACCGGGATCTCGCCCGGGACATCGATCCGCGGATTCTCGCGCGCATCCAGCCGGGCCGTTCCGTACCGATCGTCAACAATGATCGCTTCGCGGCGGTGGTGGCCCTTCCGTACGGAGAGCGCAACTACCTCTATGTTGCCAGGGTCTTCGAACCCGAGCTGGCGAGCCAGCTCCGGCGCGGCGGAGCCGTGCTCCAGGACTATGAGACGCTGGTCAACCGGTCGCGTGATCTCCAGCTGCGTTTCAACGTCGCCCTGTTCGCGCTGTCGCTGCTGATCGTCGCGCTGGCGATCTGGATCGCGCTGACGCTGGCCGATCGGCTGGTCCGTCCAGTCGGCCAGCTCGTCGATGCGGCGCGCCGCGTTGCCGGAGGCGATCTGTCCACGCGGGTGGCTCCATCCGACACCGGAGACGAAATCGCAGCGCTTGGCAACGCCTTCAACCGGATGACCCGGCAGATAGAGGAGCAGACCGGTGCGCTGGTCGCCGCCAATGCCCAGCTCGACAACCGCCGCGCGTTCACCGAGGCCGTGCTCTCGGGAGTCACGGCCGGCGTCATCTCCGTCGATGACGACCATGTCGTAAGGCTGATCAACAGCTCGGCCGAGGCTCTGCTGAAGACGGGCGGGAAAAGTCCGGTCGGCCAGAAGCTCGCCGATCTCGCGCCCGAGCTTGATCGTCAGCTCGCCGCCGAGGAGCGCGAAGATGTCATCCAGCTTTCCTCCGGCGGTGAACCGCGGACGCTCGCGCTCAAGACGGTGAAGGTCGAAGGGGGGCATGTGCTCACCTTCGACGACATCACCGAGCAATTGCTCGATCAGCGTCGCGCCGCCTGGTCCGACGTCGCCCGGCGCATCGCGCACGAGATAAAGAATCCGTTGACACCGATCCAGCTCGCCGCCGAGCGCCTTCAGCGCCGCTATTCCGACGAAGTGACGTCCGATCCGGCGACGTTCGAACGGCTGACCGGCACAATCGTGCGCCAGGTCGGCGATCTCAGGCGAATGGTGGACGAATTCTCTTCATTCGCGCGCATGCCCAAACCAACCTTCCGCGAAGAGCCGCTGACCGAGGTCGCGCGCCAGGCATTATTCCTCCACGAGATCGCGCACCCGGACATCGCTTTCGTGCTGGATGCACCCGACCCATCGCCCATGCTGGTTTGCGATCGCCGGCTACTCGGCCAGGCGCTGACCAACGTCGTCAAGAACGGTGTCGAAGCCATTCAGCAGCGACGCGAGGAGCAGGGAGAAAGAGCCGGCGGCGACAGCATCGGAGTGACCCTGCGAGTCGAGAAGGGAAGAGCGGTGATCGAAATCGCCGACAGCGGTATCGGCTTGCCGGCCGAACGAGGACGCATCACCGAACCCTATATGACGACCCGCACGAAGGGTACCGGGCTCGGCCTCGCCATCGTCAAGAAAATCGTCGAGGAGCATTTCGGCCAGATCGAGTTCGCCGATGCCGCAGGGGGGGGTGGCACTCTGGTGCGACTCCAGTTCGATGTGGACACGTTGGCGCGGCTCGGCGTGACGACCAGCAGATATTCGGAAGATAGCTTGGCAAGTGGCTGATTGATATGGCTTTGGACATTCTCATCGTCGATGACGAACAGGACATTCGGGATCTCGTTTCCGGTGTGCTGGAAGACGAGGGCTTCTCGACTCGCACCGCGGCGAACAGCATGGAAGCGCTGCAGGCCTTGGCCGATCGGCGGCCCTCGCTGGCATTGCTCGATGTCTGGTTGCAGGGATCCAAGCTGGACGGACTCCAACTGCTCGAGGAAATCAAGCGACGTGACCCCACGCTGCCCGTGTTGATGATCTCGGGCCACGGCAATCTCGACACCGCGGTGGCAGCGATCCGGCAAGGGGCGGTGGACTTCATCGAAAAGCCGTTCGAGGCCGGACACCTCGTCCACCTCGTCACGCGCGCCACCGAAACCGAACGGCTTAAGCGCGAGAATGAAGCGTTGCGCCAACAGATCGGCCATGAAACCGAACTGACCGGGGCCAGCGCGGCGATCAACAATGTGCGCGCGACGCTCAAGCGCGTGGCGGCGACTGGCAGCCGCGTACTGATTTCCGGACCGGCGGGCGTCGGCAAGGAAGTTGCGGCGCGACTGATGCACAATTGGAGCCCTCGCGCGCGCGCGCCCTTCATCGTCGTCACCGCGGCGCGGATGACGCCGGAACGGGTCGAGGAAGAATTGTTCGGCGTGGAGGAGGGGGGCGAGCTTTTTCGGCCGGGCCTGCTCGAACAGGCGCATGGCGGCACGCTCTTCCTGGACGAAATCGCCGACATGCCGGTATCGACGCAGGGCAAGATCCTGCGCGTGCTGACCGATCAGAGCTTCACCCGGGTCGGCGGCAAGCGGACCGTCAAGGTCGACATGCGCGTCGTTTCGTCGACTGCACGCGAGCTGCCGGCCGAAATCGCCGCCGGCCGCTTCCGGGAAGACCTCTACTACCGGCTCAACGTCGTGCCGGTGCACCTGCCGGCGCTCGCCGACCGGCGTGAGGACATTCCGGCGCTGGTCAGCCAGTTCGCGGCGCGCTACGCATCCGACCAGCGCGTGGCGACGCCGGCGATATCCGACGATGCGATGGCGGCGCTGCAGACCTATGACTGGCCCGGCAATGTCCGCCAGCTGCGCAATGTCATCGAGCGGACGATCATTCTCGCGCCCGGGGAGCGGATCGGCAGCATCGATATCGACATGCTGCCACCCGAAATCCTGAGCGATCAGGCGCAGCTCACGCCGGGCGAGGCAGTGAAGGCGATCATGGGAACTCCCCTGCGCGAAGCGCGCGAGACGTTCGAGCGCGAATATCTCAAGGTGCAGATTCGCCGTTTTTCCGGCAACATCTCGCGCACCGCCAATTTTATCGGCATGGAGCGTTCCGCGCTGCATCGGAAATTGAAGGCGCTCGGCCTTGGTGATACGCGCGGAGAGGGTTCTGATCAGTAACCGCCCGGCGTGGCGCGTATCGCCGCGACGTGATAATCAACACAGCAAGGTCCGTTGGGGGCGGATCCGGGAGAGAAAGAATATGGCCGACAAGGTCAACAACCTCCAGGACATGTTCCTGAACAGCCTGCGGCGCAGCAAGACGCCGGTGACGATGTTCCTGGTGAAGGGCGTCAAGCTGCAGGGGATCATCACCTGGTTCGACAATTTCTCGGTGCTGCTGCGCCGGGACGGGCAGGCGCAACTCATCTACAAGCATGCGATCTCGACGATCATGCCGGCCCAGCCGATCGACCTCGCCGAGCTGCAGAAAGCGTTCGAGGAGCAGCAGGGCAAGAAGGCCCCGACTTTGCTGCAGGAGGTTTTCCTCTCCGCCGTGCGCAAATCGGGCGAGCCGGTGACCATGTTCCTCGTGAACGGCGTGATGCTCCAGGGGGAGGTCGCGGCCTTCGACCTGTTCTGCATGCTGCTCGAACGCGACGGGCTCAGCCAGCTCGTCTACAAGCATGCCATCTCCACCGTACAGCCCGAAAACCCGGTCGATCTGACGGGATCGCAGGACGAGGAGAGCGACGCCTGAGCGTTTTCAATCGGGGGTCGGATGAAGAGTTTGCGCGCGGCGCCCGGGCGGTCATCGCATTGCCCGACATGGGCGGCGAGGCGCGGCGCGATGTCTCCGCACGACTGGACGAGGCGGCGGGACTGGCCGAAGCGATCGGCATCGCGGTCGAGGACCGGCTGCACCTGAAGGTGCGCGCTCCGCGTCCGGCCACCCTGTTCGGGTCGGGCCAGGTCGACCGAATCGCCGAGGCGCTCGTGCAGGCCGAAGCCGAGCTGCTGATCGTCGATGCCGCGATCACACCGGTCCAGCAGAAGACTCTGGAGGACAGGACCAAGGCCAAGGTGATCGACCGCACCGGCCTCATCCTCGAGATTTTCGGCGAGCGGGCGGCGACTGCGGAGGGGCGGTTGCAGGTCGAGCTCGCCCATCTCGACTATCAGGCCGGGCGGCTGGTGCGATCCTGGACCCACCTCGAGCGGCAGCGCGGCGGCTTCGGCTTCCTGGGCGGCCCCGGCGAGACCCAGATCGAGGCCGACCGGCGGATGATCCGCGACCGGATGGCGAAGCTGCGGCGCGAGCTCGATCAGGTCGCCCGCACCCGCACGCTGCATCGCGCCCGGCGGCAGCGCGCGCCCTGGCCGGTGATCGCACTGGTCGGCTATACCAATGCCGGCAAATCCACCCTGTTCAACCGGCTGACCCGCGCCGAGGTGATGGCCGAGGATCTGCTCTTCGCGACACTCGATCCGACGATGCGCGAGATCGCCTTGCCCGGCTTCGACAAGGCGATCCTGTCCGACACGGTCGGCTTCATCTCCGACCTGCCGACCCAGCTCGTCGCCGCGTTCCGCGCGACGCTGGAGGAGGTGATCTCGGCGAATCTCATCGTCCATGTCCGCGACATCTCCCATCCCGACAGCGACGCCCAGTGCGCCGATGTCGAAGCGGTGCTGACGGAGATCGGGGCGGGGGAGTCGGTGCGGATCGAGGTGTGGAACAAGATCGACGCGCTGGACGGGGAAGGGGCCGAACGGGTGCAGGCCGAGGCGGCGCGGCGCGAGGATGTTGCGGCGATATCCGCCTTGACCGGGGCGGGGACGGACGACCTCCTGTCGCTGCTCTCCGCCAAGCTGCGCAAGGACGCGCAAACGCGCACGATCGTCGTGCCGGCGTCGGACGGCGAGCTGGCCGCCTGGCTCCACGCCAATGGCGAGGTGCTGAGCCATGATTATGAAGGGCTGGAGAACCGATTCGTGGTCCGCCTTTCCGAAGCCGACTGGCAACGATTCCGGGCCCTGCACAAGCAGGGTGGGGACCGAGCTGGAAGTTGACGAACCTGACGCTACGCGGGGGAGGCACCGCCCCTCCCGAACAGGGTTCACGACCGTCGAAAGCCGGAAGAAGCGGCCGAGGCCGAAGGAGTGATCCGCATCCCGCGCCATCCGTTCAGGGTGACACAGGATTTCCTACATTGAAAGCGTGGCTAGACCCTCGCCTTGGCGGCTTGCCACAGCGATTCCAGCTGGTCTAAATCCATATCTTTCATAGTTTTATCAGTTATTTCTTCCATTTTACGAAAGCGCCGCTCGAAACGCGCATTGGCATCGCGCAGGGCCGCTTCGGGATCGACGCCGAGATGGCGGGCATAATTGACCGCGGAAAAGAGCAGATCGCCGATTTCGGCGGCGCGCTCCGCGTCGCTCTCGGCCTGCGCGATCTCCGCCAGTTCCTCATCGATCTTGGCGCGCGGCCCGGCTGCGTCCGGCCAGTCGAAGCCGACGCGCGCGGCGCGCTTCTGGATTTTCTCGGCGCGCTTCAGGGCGGGGAGGGCGAGAGCGATGCCGGCCAGCGCGCTCCTGTCAACCTTCGCTCCGCGCTCCTCTGCCTTGATCTCTTCCCACATATGATGCCCGCCTTCGGCCGCCTGGCCGAACAGATGCGGATGCCGGCGCTCCATCTTGTCCGAAATCGCCGTCACAACATCTTGAAAATCAAAGCTTCCTTGCTCTTCGGCCATGCGCGCGTGAAACACGACTTGAAGCAGCAGATCGCCAAGCTCGTCCTTCAAGTCCGCCAGATCGCCGCGCGCGATCGCGTCGGCCACCTCATAGGCTTCCTCGAGCGTATAGGGCGCGATTGTTTCGAAGGTCTGGACGCTGTCCCATTCGCAGCCGGTCGCCGGATCGCGCAGCCGCGCCATGATCGCCAGCAGCCGCGCGATGGGGGGGGCCTCTTTCTCAGGCATTATAAAGTCCGATAATATACATTATGTAAAATATATTCACCTCTCCCTCAGGGAGAAGCATGGAAAGCACCACCGTGTCACGTCCGCAGCACCAGAATTCTCCCCTCTACGCGCCAGGCGGACAAGGAGGACAGGAAGTTCATGCCGATCACGTTCGTGTCGTCCCGCGCCGCGTCGGAAATGTGCACAGCCAGGTTCCGACGCTCAATCGATCCGACGCGAAAGCTCTCGATGCGGCCGCGGTCAACGGTGATCATGCCGTTGGCTGTCTGGACCATCACACCGAAACCCCCCGACGGCTCGACGCCGGCCCGCAGGGCGGAAGCACGCGACAGGCTGGTCGTCGTGGCGCCGCTGTCGATCAGGAAGCGCATCGACCGGCCGTTGACCTCAGCATTGACCCAGAAATGGCCATCGGCGGACTGGCGGACGCGCAACTCGCCGCCTTCGCCTGCCTTCTGCTCGACCGCACCGCCGCGTACTTCGATCATCATCCGGTCGCCAAGCACGAGGAATTCGTCCTTGAATGTGAAGATGATGAAGAACGCCGCGAAGATCAGGATCCAGCCGGCGAACATCTTGAACCCGTCGGCGATCGGGATACGCCGTACCATCAGCGCGCTGCCGACCAGGACGAGCACGAGCAGCAGATAGAGGGCGCTGACCGCCTGATCGCCGTTCACAGCTCCACCTCCATTCCGTCATAGCCGGGCTCGACTCCCGGCGGCAGCTCGCCCAGCAGAGTGCGGTAATCCATGCTGTTGTCCATATGCGTCAGCACCGCGCGCTTGACGCCGAGCTGGCGCACCCATTCGAGCGTGTCCGCCAGATGGGCGTGGGTGGGATGCGGCCGGCGGCGCAGCGCATCGACGACCCACAGGTCGATGCCTTCGAACAGACAGGCCATCTGATCGGTCAAGCTGTTGAAATCGGTGGAATAGCCGATCGACACCCCGCCCGCGTCGAAGCGCAGCCCGGCACTGGTGATCTCGCCATGCGGCTGATCGACCGTGCGCATCGAAATGCCGCCCAGATTGATGTGATCGGGGAGGAGATGGCCGGTCACGACCGCCGGATAACCGCCCTTCCCCTCGAACGCATAGCCGAAGCGCCGCTTCAGCTTGTCGAGCGCATAAGGGCGCGCATAGCCGGCCACGGGCCGCCCGCGGGCATGATAGAGCTGCCGAAGATCGTCGATGCCGTGGCAATGATCGGCATGGTCGTGCGTCCACACCACCGCCTCGATATCGGTCACGCGCGCGTCGAGGAGCTGCTCGCGCAGGTCCGGGCTGGTATCGACCAGGATCCTGGCATTGCCGTAACCGACCAGGATGGAGACGCGGCGGCGGCGATTCTTCGGCTCATGCCGATCGCATTGGCCCCAATCGTCCCCCACCCGCGGCACGCCGGACGAGGTGCCGCAGCCCAGGATCCGCACCCACATCAGATCGCCTTCGCGAACAAGGCGTGGAAATTGGCGGTCGTGGTTTCGGCGAGCCGCTCGACGCTCTCGCCGCGCAGCTCGGCGAGGAAGCGCGCCGTGTCCGCGACGAAGGCCGGCTCGCACGGCTTGCCGCGATGGGGCACGGGCGCCAGGAACGGCGAATCCGTCTCGATCAGCAGCCGGTCGGCGGGAATGGCGCGCGCCGCCTCCTGCAGATCGCGGGCGTTCCTGAACGTCACGATGCCCGAGATCGAGATATAAAGACCGAGATCGAGCACCTTGTCGGCGAAATCCCGGCTCGCCGTGAAACAGTGGATCAGCGCCGGATAGCGACCCTTCCCCATCTCGTCGGCGAGGATCTCGTATGTGTCCTCCTCCGCATCGCGGCTGTGGACGATGAGCGGCAGTCCGGTCTCGCGCGACGCGGCGATATGGGCGCGGAAGCTGCGCCGCTGCCGTTCGCGGTCCGAATGGTCGTAATAGTAATCGAGGCCGCTTTCCCCGATGCCGATCACCTTGGCATGCTTGGCCTTTTCGACCAGCATGACGGTATCGACGTCCGGATGGGCGTCCGCCTCGTGCGGGTGGATGCCGATCGACGCCATGACGTCATCCTCGCGCTCGGCGACCGCGATCACCGCGTCCCACTCCGACGAACGCGTCGAGATATTGAGCATCCGCGAGACGCCGGCGGCCCGGGCCCGCGCCAGCACGGCGGGCTGATCCTCGATCAGGCCCTTATAGTTGAGGTGGCAATGGCTATCGACGAACATGTCCTCAGCTTTCCGCCGGCGCTTCCAGCCTGGGAAAGATAGGTTTGGGCGGCACCAGCGTGGCGCCCGACGCGGCGATGCGGGCATAGCCCTCCGCGTCCGCGAGCGCGGCGAAATCGCGTTCGCCGGCCGGAATGCCCATCATGTCGAGCACCGCGCCGGCCGACGCCGGGATGACCGGCTGGATCGCGATGGCGAGATCGCGGATCGCGGCGCACAGCGTGGCGAGCACGGCGGTCATCCGCTCCGGATCGGTCTTCTTCAGCGTCCAGGGCGCCTCGGCATCGATATATTGGTTGCAGGCGAAGACGGCGCGCAGCCAGGCCTCGATCCCCTGCGCCAGCGCCAGCGCCTCGAACTGCTCCGGCAATTCGCGCGCCACCGCGTCGCGCACCGCCTTCAGCAAGGCGGCATCGACCGGGGCAGGTTTGCCGCCATGCGGGAGAGTTCCGTCACAATTTCTTGAAATGAATGAGAAAGTCCGCTGCACCAGATTGCCGAAGCTGTTCGCCAGATCGGCATTGACCTTGGCGACGATCGCCTCGGCGCTGTAGCCGCCATCCTGGCCGAACGTGACCTCGCGCAGCAGGAAATAGCGGAGCTGATCGACGCCGAACGCATCGACCAGATCGATCGGATCGACGACATTGCCGAGGCTCTTCGACATCTTCTCGCCCCGGTGGAGCAGGAAACCGTGGCCGAACACCTGTTTCGGCAGTTCGATGCCCGCCGACATCAGGAAGGCCGGCCAATAGACGGCGTGGAAACGGATGATGTCCTTGCCGATGATATGGACGTCGGCCGGCCAGTAGCGGGCGAAGCGCTCGGCATCGTCCGGATAGCCCGCGCCGGTCAGGTAATTGGTCAGCGCATCGACCCAGACATACATGACATGATCGTCGCTGCCCGGCACCTTCACGCCCCAGTCGAAGCTGGTGCGCGAGATGGAGAGATCGGACAGGCCGCCCTCGACGAAACGCATCACCTCGTTGCGGCGGCTTTCCGGTCGGATGAAATCGGGATGGTCGCGATAATAAGCGAGCAGCCGGTCCTGATAGGCGGACAGCCGGAAGAACCAGCTTTCCTCGACCGTCCATTCGACGAGCGTCCCCTGCGGGGACAGGCGCTCGCCGGTATCCGCGGTGACGAGCTCCTTCTCGTCGTAATAAGCCTCGTCGCGGACCGAATACCAACCCTCGTAGCGATCGAGATAGATGTCCCCATTGTCGGCCATCGCCTGCCAGATCGCCTGGCTGGCCTTGTGATGGGCCAGCTCGGTCGTCCGGATGAAACGATCGAACGAGATGTTCAGCCGCTCATCCATCGCACGGAAATGAGACGACATTTCCTCGGCCAGTGCGGCGGGCGTGGTATCCCGCTCGCGCGCCGCCTGGGCCATTTTCAGGCCATGCTCGTCGGTGCCGGTCAGGAAGAAGACGTCGCGGCCCTTCAGCCGCTGGAAACGCGCGATCGCGTCGGTCGCGATCGCCTCATAGGCATGGCCGATATGCGGCTTGCCGTTCGGATAGCTGATCGCGGTGGTGATGTAGAAAGGCTTTGGCATCGCCATAGCGCCTAGCGGGGTTGCCGGGCGCGATAAAGCCCTGTCAAGCGGCGCGCCGGCCCTGCTCCGGCGCGAGCGCGGCCAGCATCCCCGCCAGCTCGAACACAGTGCTCTGCGGATCGAGCGACAGGCGCCGCGCCGCGACGGCGAGCGCGCCGGCCCGTTCCCAGAGCGCCAGCGCCTCGGCCAGCGCCGGGCCGCTGCGTGTACGCGCCTCTGCCGCGATCAGCGAGGGCAAGCGGGCCAGAAAGGCTTCGTAGCGTGGCTGGGCGGCCTTGGCGGACAATGCCTGGGCCAGCGCCGAGCGACGCGCATTGACCGGATCGCCCTCTCGCACGATCGCCAGCAGCTCCCGGTCCAAAGCGGCGATGTCGAGCCCGCGCCAGTCGATCGCCCGGCCCGGCGCCCCGTCCCCGGCCGCGACCAGGGCGGCGATCTCCGTCTCGTCGGCATCGGGCAGCGCCGCGCGCAGGGCCGACGTCATGGCGTCATCGTCCAGCTTGCCGAGCCGCATGAGCCGGCAGCGCGAGCGCACGGTGGGCAGGAGGCGTTCCGGCGCATGGCTGACGAGCAGGAAGATCGTATCCGCCGGCGGCTCCTCCAGCACCTTCAGCAGCGCATTTGCCGCGCCGGGCTCGAAATCGTCCACCGCGTCGATCACGATCGCCCGCGCCCGCGACATGGTGGGCCGGACCATCAGGAACGGATCGAGCATCCGAATCTGGCGGACCTTGATGCCGCGTGCCAGCTCCTCGCTGCCGGTCCGCTCATGCCTGGGGACGATATGGTCGCCCTTCCAGACCTCGCGCTCGACCAGTCGCCAATCCGGATGGCCGCCGGATTCGAACAGGCGCGCGGTGGGATGGCCGGGCTCGACCGCCAGCCCCGGTGCCTGCACCGGCGGGCCGGCGGCGTCGGCGAGCAGGCGCCGGGCGGCGGCGCGGGCGAAGCTGCCCTTCCCCACCCCTTCCGGCCCGGCGATCAGCCAGGCGTGATGGAGGCGCCCGGAATCGAGCGCGGCGCGAAAGGCGGCAACCGCCGCGTCATGGCCGAACAGGGCGGTCACAGCAGATCCTCCAGCGCGGCGAGGAGACGCGCCGTCACCTCGTCCGGCGCGCCGGCGGCATCGACGATACGGAAGCGCTCCGGGCTTTCGGCGGCGAGACGATCGAAAGCGGCGACGACGGCGCGGTGATAGCTGTCGGTGCGCGCGCCGATCAGGTCCGCGCTGCCCTGGTCGCGCGCGGCGGCGCGGCGCCCCGCTTCGCCCTCGTCGAGCCGCAACAGCAGGGTGCGATCGGGCAGGAAGCCGTTGCTGCCCACCTCATGCAGCGCGCGGATGGCCTCGAAGCCGAGCTCGCCGGCGCCGCCCTGATAGGCGATCGAGCTGTCGAGGAAGCGATCGCACAGCACCCATTTGCCGGCACCGAGCGCCGGACGGATGGTGCGGGCGACATGGTCCGAGCGCGCGGCGGCGAAGAGCAGCGCCTCGGCCTCGGGAAGCCAGCGTTCCTCGGTGCCGTCGAGCAGCAGCTTGCGGATCGCCTCGGCGCCCGGGCTGCCGCCCGGCTCGCGGGTTTCGAGCACGTCGAGGCCCCGTCCGCGCAACGCCGTGGCCAGCGCCCTGAGCTGGGTGGACTTGCCGACCCCCTCCCCGCCTTCGAGCGTGACGAAACGCGCCGTCACGCCAGACCGATGAGGCCCTTGAGGCCGGTCCACATCCGCCGGAAGAAGCCGGCCTCGCCCACCGCCGCCTCGGCGACCAGGGGCGTCGTCGTCGCCGGCATGTCGCCGACCTGGACGACGAGATCGGCGATATGCTGCCCCTGCTCGATCGGCGCGCGCACCGGCCCTTCATAGACGATCCGCGCGCTGACGTTACGGCCCATGCCGGCGGGATAGGTCACGGCGAGATCGCGCGGCGCGACCAGGCCGACGCTGGACGCGCCGCCGAGCTGCACCCGCGCCTCGCCGATCCGCTGCCCCTGGCGCAGGACCGGACGCGATTGCCAGGCGCGAAAGCCCCAGTCCATGAAGCGCACCGATTCCTCGATCCGCTGATTGAAGCCGGTCAGCCCCGCGACGACCATGACGATCCGCCGGCCGTTCTGTTCGGCCGAGCCGGTGAAGCCGAAGCCGGCTTCCTGCGTGTGGCCGGTCTTGAGCCCGTCGGCGCCGTCAATCCGGCCGAGCAGCGGGTTGCGGTTGGCCTGGGTGATCGGCTGGCCCGCGCCCATCGTGCGGCCCCAGGTGAATTCGCGCATGCCATAATATTCGCGATAAAGCTCGGGATGCTCGCGAATGGTGACGGCGGCCATGGTCGCGAGATCGCGCGCGGTGGTGTAGGTGACGCCATTGTCCGGCCAGCCGACCGGATTGCCCCAATGGGAATTGGCCAGGCCCATCGCCTGCGATTCGCGGTTCATCAGCGCGACGAAGGCGGCCTCCGTGCCCGAAATGCACTCGGCGAGCACCACCGTCGCGTCGTTGCCCGACAGAGTGACGATGCCGTGCAGCAGATTGCTGACGCTCACCTGCTCGCCTGGCGAAAGGAACATGGTCGAGCCGGCCTGCGGCCCGTGCCAACGCTGCCAGGTTTCCGGGCGCACCGTGCACATCCGCTCGGGATCGAGCTCGCCCTTCCCGATCAGATCGAAGGCGACATGGGTCGTCATCATCTTCGCCATCGAGGCGGGCGGGATGCGACGATTTTCGTCCTTGGCGTAGAGCATCGCGCCTGACGACAGGTCGATCATGTAGGCGATCGGCGCGGCCGTATCGAAAGGCGGTGCCGCGGCCGTGGCCGGCAGACCCAGTGTGGCGATTAAAACCAAGGGAATGAAAGTCTTGCGTATCATTGTTCAGTCACACTCTCGCAGACGGAATGATTAGCGGCCGATCGAATCGGCGAGCAGGCCGACGGTCAGCGCGTAGAAGTTCGAGCAATTATAGTCGAGGATCGTCCGGTAATTGGTGGTGAGCAGATAAGCGGTGTTGCCCGGCCCGTCCGGCTCCAGCAGCGAGGCCATCGCATCGTCGGGGATGCCGCGCTGCGGCACCACGCCGAGCCGGCGCCATTCGGCGACCGTCATCCAGCGGCTGTGCCGGGCATGGACGGCCGGGCAGCGCGGTGCGCGCAGCCGGTTGGCGATGCCCGCGCGGTTGAGTCCCGCCGGAACGGTCGCGGCGACGCCCCAGGGCTGGCCGGGCCGCCAGCCGGCATTGCGCAGATAATTGGCGATCGAGGCCAGCGCATCGACCTGGCTGCCCCAGATGTCGGCGCGCCCGTCCCCGTCGCCGTCCACAGCGAGGCGGATATAGACCGAAGGCAGGAATTGCGACTGGCCGGTGGCGCCCGCCCAGCTCCCCTTCAGCGCCGAGCGCGGGAAGCCCCGGTCCATCATCTGCAAGGTGGCGACGAATTCGCGGGTGAAGAGCTCGCGCCGACGCCCTTCGTAAGCGAGGCTGGCCAGGCTGTTGAGCAGATCGAAATCGCCCATCACGCTGCCATAGCTCGATTCCTTGCCCCAGATGGCGACCAGCACCTCGGGGGGAACGCCATAGCGCCGGCCGATCTCGTTCAGCCGGCTGATATTGGCGGCGAGGCGCTCGCGGCCGCGGTCGATCCGGCTCTGGACGACGTGACGGGCGCGATAGGGCGCGAAGGGCGGCGCCGCGCTCGAGCCGCCGGTGCCGCCGGGCTGGGCGCGATCCAGCTCGATCGTGCGCGGGGAGAAGGTGAGATCGCCGAACACCCGGTCGATCGTCGCGCGGCTGATTCCGGCCCGCTGCGCTTCGGCCCGCAGGTTCGGGAGATAGGCTTCGAAGCCGGCCTGACTGAGCCCGCTCCCCTGCGCCAGCGCCGGGACCTGCGGCCCCGCCAGCGACAGCCCCGCGCTCAGGATCGCCGCCGTCAGGATCGTCTTGATACGCATCACATCGCCCTCTTCCGCTTGTTGCCTATATGGCACGGGCGCGCATGATGGCGAAAGGTCCGAAAGCCCCGCCGCTTGCACGGATTGTCGCGCCGCCGCTATGCGGCAAAAGGTGCGGATGGGTGGCCGAGCGGTTTAAGGCACCGGTCTTGAAAACCGGCGTGGGTGCAAGCTCACCGTGGGTTCGAATCCCACCCCATCCGCCACTTCGAAGGTGATGAACAGGGATGCGGCTCGACCCGGAGGTCGAGCCGCTCCCATTTCACGCGGCCATCGTGCCGAAGCGGCCGCTATTATAGTCGTCGATCGCCTGGCGGATTTCCGCTTCGCTGTTCATCACGAACGGGCCGTAGCCGAAGATCGGCTCGTCGATCGGCTCGCCGGTGAGGACCAGCAGGGTGGAATCGCCGTCGGCGCGGATGTCGACGCCGCCGCCTTCCCGGCTGAGCTGCACGACCTCCGCCTCGCCGGCCTGCTGCGTGCCGTTGACGGTGACATGGCCGGACAGGACGACCAGCATCGCATTGTGCCCCTCCGGCAAGGCCAGGGAGAGGTCGGCGTCGCGGTTCAGCCGCACGTCCCAGACGTTGATCGGCGTGAAGGTGCGCGCGGGCCCGCTCGTGCCGTCATGCGCGCCCGCGATCACCCGCACCCGGCCGGCATCGCCGGGCAGCGCGACCGCGGGAATGTCCGCGTCGAGGATGCCCTGATAGCCGGCCGGCGCCATCTTGTCGGCGGCCGGCAGGTTCACCCAGAGCTGCACCATCCGGAACGGTCCGCCTGTCCTGGTGAAGGCCTTCGAATGGAATTCCTCATGGACGATGCCGCCCGCCGCCGTCATCCACTGGACGTCGCCGGGACCGATGATGCCGCCATTGCCGGCGGAATCGCGATGCTCGACCTCGCCGTCATAGACGATCGTCACGGTTTCGAACCCGCGATGCGGGTGCTGGCCGACGCCGCGCGGCTTCATCGCCGGCGCGAAGACGAACGGCCCGCCATAATCGAGCAGCAGGAACGGGCTGATGTCCTTGCCCTGCTCATTGTAGGAAAAGAGCGAGCGGACGGGAAAGCCGTCGCCCACCCAATGTCCGGACGTGTTGCCGAAGCGGCCGAGGATCGCCTTGTTCATGATCATTCTCCGCATGCGAGCGGGCTAACCATCCCGTCGCGCTTGCCCACGAGATAGGAAGCGCGGCGACCGACATAAAGACATAAGCCGCCGCCCTTCCCTCGTGTCGCCGGAGCGGCTAGTCGGCGGACAGACAAAGACGAGGAAGAAATGGCCGATCCCAAGCCCCTGCCCTTCGACTGGACCGATCCGTTCGCGCTCGATGCGCAGCTTTCCGACGAAGAGCGGATGGTGCGCGACACCGCCGAGGCTTTCGCGCAGGACAAGCTGCTGCCGCGCGTGACCAGCGCCTATCTGGACGAGCGGTTCGACCGGGAGATCATGAACGAGCTCGGCGCGCTCGGCCTGCTCGGCGCGACGATCGCGCCCGAATATGGCGGCGCTGGGCTCAATTATGTGAGCTACGGGCTGATCGCGCGGGCGGTGGAGCGGGTGGACAGCGGCTATCGCTCCGCGATGTCGGTCCAGTCCAGCCTGGTGATGCATCCGATCAACGCCTACGGGTCTGAAGAGCAGCGGAAGAGATATCTCCCCAGGCTCGCCAGCGGCGAATGGGTCGGCTGTTTCGGCCTGACCGAGCCGGATGCCGGCTCCGATCCCGGATCGATGCGGACTCGGGCGAAGCAGGTGGACGGCGGCTATCTGCTGTCCGGCGCGAAGATGTGGATCACCAATTCGCCGATTGCCGACGTGTTCGTCGTCTGGGCGAAATCGGATGCGCATGACGGCAAGATCCGGGGCTTCATCCTGGAAAAGGGCATGAAGGGCCTCAGCGCGCCGAAGATCGAGGGCAAGCTCAGCTTGCGCGCCTCGATCACCGGCGAGATCGTGATGGACGGGGTCGAGGTGCCGGAGGAGAATCTGTTGCCTCATGCGCAGGGGCTGGCCGGGCCGTTCGGCTGCCTCAACCGGGCGCGCTACGGCATCGGCTGGGGCGCGATGGGCGCGGCCGAGGCCTGTTTCCATGCGGCGCGCCTCTACACGCTGGAACGCAAGCAATTCGATCGGCCGCTCGCCGCGACCCAGCTCGTGCAACTGAAGCTGGCGGACATGGCGACCGAGATCACGCTGGGGCTGCAGGCGGCGCTGCGGGTCGGGCGACGGCTCGACGAGGGCGAGCTGATCCCCGAGACGATCAGCCTGATCAAGCGCAACAATTGCGGCAAGGCGCTCGCCATCGCGCGCACGGCGCGGGACATGCACGGCGGCAACGGCATCTCCGCCGAATTCCACGTCATGCGCCATGCGTCGAATCTCGAGACGGTCAACACCTATGAGGGCACGCATGACGTCCATGCGCTGATCCTCGGCCGCGCGATCACGGGGCTGGCGGCCTTCTGATGGACAAGCCGCTCGCCGGACTGAAGGTCGTCGAGCTGGCGCGCATCCTCGCGGGCCCATGGGCCGGGCAGCTGCTCGCCGATCTCGGCGCGGAGGTGGTCAAGGTCGAGCGGCCGGGCGCCGGCGACGACACGCGCGGCTGGGGCCCGCCTTTCGCCGACGACGGCGCGGCCGCCTATTTCCACAGCTGCAACCGGGGCAAGACCTCGGTCGCCATCGATCTGGAGAGCCCCGAGGGCCAGGCACGGGTGCGCGACCTCGTCCGCGACGCCGACGTGCTGATCGAGAATTTCAAGGTGGGCGGGCTGGCCAAATATGGCTTGGACTATGCCAGCCTGTCGGCGCTCAACCCGCGCCTCATCTACTGTTCGATCACCGGCTTCGGGCAGGATGGGCCCTATGCGGCGCGCGCCGGCTACGATTTCATGGTTCAGGGCATGGGCGGGATCATGGACCTGACCGGCGATCCGGACGGCGAACCGCAGAAGATCGGTGTCGCCTTCGCGGACATCTTCACGGGCGTCTATGCATCCAATGCCATTCTGGCCGCGCTGCATGGGCGGGAGGCGACCGGCGCGGGCTGCCATATCGACATGGCGTTGCTCGACGTGCAGGTCGCCGTTCTCGCCAATCAGGCGATGAACTATCTGATCGGCGGCCGGGCGCCGCATCGCATGGGCAATGCCCACCCCAATATCGCGCCCTACCAGACCTTCGCGGTCGCCGACGGCCATGTCATCGTCGCGGTCGGCAATGACGGGCAATATCGGCGGCTGTGCACTCTGCTCGGCCGGCCGGAGCTGGGCGAGGATGTGCGCTTCGCGACCAATGCCGATCGGGTGCGCAACCGCGGGGCGCTGGAGAGCGAGCTGGCGCCGCTCATCGCTTTGCGCGGGCGGGACGAATTCCTCGCGGCTCTGGCGGCCGGCGGCATTCCCGGCGGACCGATCAACGATGTCGCACAGGTCTTCGCCGACCCCCAGGTAATCGCGCGCGGCATGAAGATCGACGCGGACGGCGTGCCGGGCGTCGCCTCCCCCATCGTGATCGACGGGAAACGGCAGGTGACGGAACGCGGCAGCCCGAAACTGGGCGAAGGCTAAGCGCCGCGCGTCGGCCGGATGAAGATCAGGATCGGTTCGCCCTTGTAGGTCGTCTCGTGCCGCAGCTCGAAGCCGAACCGCTCGGCGAGGCGGATCGACGGCAGATTTTCCGGTGCGATGATCGCGCTGAAATCCTTGCCCGGAAAATGCCGTTCGCCCCAGGCGATGGCGGCGGCGACCGCTTCGCCCGCATAGCCCTGGCCATGCACTTCGGGGGCGAAGATCCAGGCCATTTCGGGCCAGTCGCCAAGGCGCGGTTCGATCTCCCGCTGGAAATCGCCGAAGCCGGCCTGGCCGATCCAGCAGCCGTCCTGTTTGCGCTCGACCGCCCAGATGCCATAGCCGACCAGCGCCCACATGCCCGGCGGCAGCATCATGCCGCGCCAGGCCTGTTCGCGGGTCAGCTGTCCCCCCACAAAGCGCGAGGCTTCGGGATCGGCGAACACGGCCGCGTGCGCGTCGAGATCGCCCGCGCGGAACGGGCGCAGGATCAGGCGATCCGTTTCGATGACCGGCGCGACGCGCCCGGCCACTTACTTCTTGCCGAGGGTAAGACCGCCGAAGCGCTTGTTGAAGCGCGCCACCTGGCCGCCCGCGTCGAGCAGCTTCTGGTTGCCGCCGGTCCAGGCCGGATGCGAGGTGGGATCGATCTCGAGCGCCAGCGTGTCGCCTTCCTTGCCCCAGGTGGAGCGAGTCTCGTACACGGTGCCGTCGGTCATCTGCACCTTGATCATGTGGTAATCGGGGTGGGTATCGGTCTTCATATCATTGATCTTCCGTGGTTTTGGCTGGTTCCGACCAGCCTCTGGAAAAAGCAGCCCGCGCTCTAGCCGTTGAGGCGGCGATTGACAAGCCATGCTGCGCCGCAATACGACACCCGCCGTGAAGGTGCCGCCTGTCAAAACGGCGGTGAAAAGGGAAGCCGGTGAGAAACCGGCGCTGTGCCCGCAACTGTAAGCGGCGAGCTTCCCATCCGCAAAGGATGACGAAGCATCCGAGCCGTGAGCCAGGAGACCTGCCTTCGCCGTCGTCCGCGCCCGGCCGGGACCAGCCAGCGGTGCGTGGCGCCGCATGGCATGAAGGCCGCGCGGTTCCTCCGAGACGACATGGAGAGTCGTCTTACGGAGGTTCATATGTCGCTATCCATTTTGCTCCTGTCCGCCGCCGTCGTTCAGGCCGAGCCGGAGATCGTCGTTACCGCCGCGCGCGAGCCGGTCGCCGCCGACGAGGCCGCTGTTTCGTCCACCATCTTCGATACGGCCACGCTTGAGGCGCTGACCCTTCCGACGGCTGCTGACATCCTGCGCCTGTCGCCCGGCCTGTCGGTCTCCGTCTCCGGTCCGCGCGGCACGCAGACGCAGCTTCGCATCCGGGGCGCCGAGGCCAGCCACACCCTGCTCTTCCTCGACGGCATCCGCTTCAACGATCCGGCCGCGGGCAACGAGGCGCGGTTCGAGCTGCTGACCACCGATCTGCTCTCCCGCATGGAGATCGTGCGCGGGCCGCAATCGGCGCTCTGGGGTTCCGAAGCGCTGGGCGGGGTGATCGCGGCGAGCACCGCCGACCCTTTCGTCGCGCGCGGTTTTGTCGCGGACGCCGAATATGGCAGCCTCGATACCAGCCGCCTGTTCGGCCGCTATGCGGTGCAGACCGGCGATGTCGGGCTCACCGCCTCGGCGGGCTGGCAGCGCAGCGACGGGATCGACTCGTTCGGCGCGAACGGCGAGCGCGACGGCTTCGAGACGTTCGCGGCGAGCCTGAAGGCGGTCTACCGCTCCGGCGGCATCGAGGCCGGCGCGGTCGGCCACTGGATCGAGGGTACCAGCCAATTTGACGGCTTCGACCCCCTCACCTTCCTGCGCGCCGACACGCTCGACGAGACGAAGAACCGGATCGGCGCGGTGCGCGGCTGGTTCTCCGGCGAATGGGACGGCTGGGGCGTGCGCGCCGAAGCGGCCTATCTCGACAGCGCCAACCGCAACCGGCTGGGCACCACTCCGCTCAACGGCACCTTCGGCGACCGGCTGACGCTCGGACTCCAGGCCTCGCGGCGGATCGGCGGCCACCTGATCGTCGCGGCGGTCGACCACAATGAAGAGGATTTCCGCGCCCGCGACACGCAATATTTCGGCGGCACCGATCAGGATCGCTCGCGCCGCAACACCGCCTTCGTCGGCCAGTGGCGCGCCGAATGGGTGCCGGGCGTCGTTACCGACGTCGCGGTGCGCCATGACGATTTCAACCGGTTCGACGACGCGACCACGTTCCGCGCCGCCTTGCTGGTCAGCCCGGCGGCGGGCTGGACGCTGCACGCGGCCTATGGCGAGGGCATCGCCCAGCCGACCTTTTTCGACCTTTACGGCTTCTTTCCCGGCTCCTTCGTCGGCAATCCGGACCTGCGGCCGGAAAGCTCGCGCGGCTGGGAAGCGGGCGTGCGCTGGACGGACGGGCGCTTCAATGCCGGCCTGACCGGCTTCTCCAACCGGCTGCGGAACGAGATCGTCGACGTGTTCGATTCCGTCACCTTCCTCTCCAGCACCGAAAATGCCGACGGCAGGAGCCACCGCGAGGGCGTCGAGGTGGAATTCGGCTACCGCCACGCCGAATGGCTGAACCTCAGCGCCAATTACACCTGGCTCGACGCGGATGAGCAGCGCGTGGCGGGCGCGGCGCTGGTGCGCGAGGTGCGCCGGCCGCGCGGCACGGCCAATCTGATCGCCTTCGGCACCGCCGATCGCCTCAGCTGGGGCGCCAGCATCGCTTATGTCGGCAAGCGGACGGACACGGATTTCGATCTGTTTCCGGCCGCGACCGTGACGCTGGACGATTATGCGCTGGCCTCGCTGCGCGTCGGCTATCGCATCCTGCCGCAGCTCGAGCTCTACGGCCGGGTGGAGAATGCGTTCGACGCGAACTATCAGGACGTGGTGGGGTACAACACGCCCGGAACGACGGTCTATGCGGGGCTTCGCGTCGCTCTTGGCCGCTAGCGTGGCGCTGGCGGCGCCGGCGGCGGCTTCGGCCGCCCCGGCCCGCGTCGCCTCGCTCAATCTGTGCACGGACGAGCTGTTGCTGATGCTCGGCGCGCCGGAGCAGATCGTCTCGGTCACGCATCTCTCGCACCAGGAGGCGGAGACGCCCTTGTGGCGACAAGGGCGCCGCTATCCGCGCAATGACGGCAGCCTGCTTTCCGTCGCCGGACTGCGCCCCGATCTGGTGCTGACCATGGGCGGCGGCGGGCGGGACCGGACGCGGATCGCCGAGCGGCTGGGGATGAGGGTGATCGACCTCCCCTTCCCCACCCGCCTCGCCGATATCGAGGCGAGCGTCAGCGAGGTTTCGCGTGTTCTGGGACGGCCGGAGCGGGGCGCGGCGCTGCTGGCGCGGATCGACGCGCTGAAACGCAGCGCCCCGGCGCGGCCGCGCGAGGCGATCTGGATCGGCGGCGGCGGGATCAGCATGTCCGGCGACGGGCTGGGCGCGCAATGGCTGGCACTGGCCGGGCTGCGGCAACGGGCGCTGCCGGGCAACCGCGCGACTTTGGAAACGCTGCTGGCCCGTCCGCCCGAGATACTGGTGCGCAGCGATTACCGGGCCGGGCAATATTCGGGACAGCAGCGCTGGCTCGGCCATCCCCTCGCCCGGGCGGTGCGCGGCGGACGGACGGTGCGGGCGGAAGGGCGGCGCTGGACCTGCATGGGGCCGCTGCTGATCGACGATATCGTCCGGCTGCGCGGGGAGCTGGCGCGATGAGCCGTCCGACCCTGCTCCTGCTGGCGGTGGCGGCGCTCGCGGCGTTCCTGCTCTCGCTGCTGCTGCCCTGGGGAAATCTTGCGAGCATCTTCGTGCAAGATGCTGAATTGGGACGGGCTTTGCTGACCGAGCTGCGGCTGCCGCGCGCCTTGCTCGGGCTCGCTTACGGCGCGGCTCTGGGCGCGACCGGGGCGGCGATCCAGGCCTTGTTCGCCAACCCCCTCGCCTCGCCCGATATCACCGGGGCGAGCAGCGGGGCGTCGCTGGGCGCGGTGTTCACCGCCTATATTCTCGGTTTCGTCGCGCCGCTCGCGCTGGCGGCGGGCGCCGTCACCGGCGCGCTCGCCGCGCTGCTGCTGTTGCTGTTGCTGGCCGGGCGGCGGGCGGAGACGGCGACCCTGCTGCTCTCCGGCATTGCGATCAGCGCGCTGGCGGGGGCGCTGACCACTTTGGCGCTGGCGCTCGCCCCCTCCCCCTTCGCCTTCTACGACGCCTATGACTGGCTGATGGGCTCGCTGGTCGATCGCAGCCTGTCGCAGGCGGCATTCGCGGGCATTCCCGCCCTGGCCGTGATCGTCCTGCTGCTGCGCCTCGCCGCGCCGCTCGACGCGCTGGCGCTGGGCGAGGAGGTGGCGCAATCGATGGGCCACGACATCCGCGCGCTCCGGCTGCAGGTGATCGTGCTGACCGCGCTCGGCGTGGGGGCCTGCGTGGCGATCTGCGGGGCGGTGGGGTTCATCGGGCTGGTCGCGCCGATCTTCGCCCGGCGGCTGACGCGCGGGCATCCGGGTCGGGCGATCCTGCCCGCCGCCCTGATCGGCGCGCTGCTGCTCACCGCCGCCGACCTCATCGTCCGGCTCGCGCCGCTGGGGCGGACGCTGCCGATCGGCGTGGTGACGGCGATGCTGGGGGCGCCCTTCTTCCTCTGGCTGGTCGCGCATATGCGCTGGCGGGTGACGTCATGACGGCGCTCGTCGCGGCGCGCGGCCTGTCGCTACCGGGCCGGCTGGCCGAAGCCTCGCTCGATATCGGCGCGGGCGAGCTGGTGGCCCTGGTCGGCCCGAATGGCAGCGGCAAGACCAGCCTGCTCCATGCCATTGCCGGGCTCGGCGGCCCGGCGGGCGAAGTGCGTATCGACGGCGCCGATCCCCACCTGATCCCGCCGGCTCGGCGGCCGCACGTTCTCACCTACCTGCCGGCCTCGCGCGATCTCGCCTGGCCGCTGCTGGCGCGGGACATGATCGCGCTGGGCGGCGGCGAGGCCCCGCCCGAGGCGCTGGAGCTCGACGCGCTGCTCGGCCGGCGGATGGACCGGCTTTCGACCGGCGAGCGCGGCCGGGTGCTGATCGCCCGCGCGCTGGCGCCGAAGCCGAAACTGCTGCTGCTCGACGAGCCGACCGCCAATCTCGATCCGCTCTGGCAGATCCGGCTGATGGAGCTGATCCGGGCCGAAGTCTCGCAAGGCGAACGCGCCGCGCTGATCGCGATGCACGATCTCGACGCGGCGGCGCATCATGCGGACCGCGTGCTGATCATGGACAAGGGGCGGATCGCCGCCGAGGGCCTCGACGGCGATCACATCGCGAAGATTTTCGGGATCGAGAAGGCCGATGGCCGGTGGCGGCCGGTCAGCCCTTAGGGGGGTCGGCGATCATCGCCGTGAAGCTGCATTCGGCGGCGAGCTTGCTGGCGATCAGCGCGCGGCCGGCGAACTTGCAGACCGTGGCGCGGCGCTGGACGAACTCGACTTCGAGGCTGAGCAGCACGCCGGGCTCGACGGGCGTGCGGAACTTCACCCCGTCGATCGCCATGAAATAGACCAGCTTGCCGGTGCCCGATAGGCCCAGCGTCTCGACCGCGAGCACGCCGGCCGCCTGGGCCAGCGCCTCGACGATCAGCACGCCGGGCATGATCGGCCGGTCGGGGAAATGGCCGGCGAAGAAGGGCTCGTTGATCGTGACCGCCTTGGTCGCGACGATCTTCTCGCCGACGACCAGCTCCTCGACGCGGTCGACAAGGAGCATCGGGAAGCGGTGCGGCAGCGCCGCCATCACCCGCCGGATGTCGAACGGGCCGATGACGGCGCTGGGATCGTCAGCCATTAACGGCCCGTCGGGCGCCGCTGCTGCTGCGCCGGCTGCTGCTGGGCAGGCTGCTGGGCGGCGGGCTGCTGCGCCGGTGGCGGCGCATTCACATTGACGCTGGTGACGGCAGCGTTGAGCGCGGCGAGCACGGCGTCGCTGATTTCGACCACCGGATTGATCGCCAGTGTCGCGGCACGGTCCATGGCGATAGTGGCCCCGCGCTGCTGCATGATCTGGGTGATCGCCGTGTTCAGCGGTCCTTCGAGCTGCTCCAGCACATAGCTGGCGTTACGCTGGAACTGCTGCTGGCGGCCCTGCATCTCGGTCTGCGCGTTCTGCGTCTGGGTCTGGAAGGCCTGGATACGCTGCTGCAGCGCGGCGTCCGGCTGCGCGCCTTGGGGCAAGGCGTTTACGGCGGCCTGAATCGCCTGCTGCTCGGTCTGGAGCGGCTGGCTGAGCTGCTGCGCGCGCTGCTCGAGCTGCTGGCGTTGCGCCTGGAGCTGCTGGTTGGCGGCAACGCAGGCAGTGCACTGGGTGAGCACACGCTGGGTATCGACGACCGCGACAACCGCGGAAGGAAGCGCCTGGGCTTGGACGGCGGCAGGCATGGCGAGGGCGAAAGCAGCTGCGGCCGCCCCGAAAGTGAGTTTGTTCATCAGAATGCAGTCCCTACGTTGAAGCTGAAGAGTTTGGTGTCATCGCCGGGTTCGCTGAGCAGCGCCTTGGCGATATCGATACGGAACGGGCCGAATGGCGAGTTCCAGTTCACGCCGAAACCGACGGAGAGGCGCGGCCGCGGGGTATTGCCAAGGAACACCTCGCGGAACGGAGCGGCGGCCAGGCGAGTCAAGGTCGATCCATCCGGGCAGGCCGACTCACGACGGGGAATCGTCGTGACCGTGCCGTCCTCGAAGGTGCACTCATTCAGCGTGAGTGGAGAGCCAGGCTCCAGGTCGAATGTCGCAGGACGGCGAACGCCCCATACCGCGCCGACATCGGCAAAGATCGAAGGCCGCAGACCGAGGTCGCGCGCCCCGGAGCCGAGCGGGATTTCCAGTTCTGCACGGCCAAGATAATAGGCGCGTCCGCCAAGCGCGTCGTCGAGGATACGGTCCCGATCCTCCGAAAGGCGGACGTCGCTATAGGTATCCGTCGGCCCGTCATATTCGAACTCGTAGGGGATGCGCTGGATGCGCGGGCCGACGCCGCGGATGTCGAAGCCCCGCATCTGCGGGCTGCCGAGGAAGAAGCGATCGTTGATCCGCAACGGATCGACATTCGACGCGCTATTCTCGAACGAACGAATATAGCCGCCTTCGGCGCTGAGCGAGAAGATGAAGTTGTTGAAGACATTCCAGTATTTCGCGGCACTGAGGCGGGTGCGCAGATAGGTCACATCGCCACCGAGGCCGGCGAAATCCTGGTTGAACAGCAACCGGTGGCCGCTGCTCGGCCGGATCGTGTTGTTGAGCGTGCTGTAGAGCAGCGAATAACCGACCGAGGAGGTCAGCCGGTTGCCGATCGAATCGCACAGATAGCGGCTGGCGCGCAGCGGGTCGCATTGCGGCGGCAACGGGCCCGCGCCGTCAGGGTCGGTGAAGTAGAGCGCTTCGTTGAGGCTGACCTCGTCATAGGAAAGGCCGTAGCGCAGCGCCATGCTGAGATTTTCGGTGAGCGGTACGCCGGCGCGGATCTGCCCGCCGGTGCTGATCACCTGATAGGTCGTCTGCCGGTTGCTGCCCAGCAGGTTGAAACTGTTGAGATCGCGGCGGAACAGATCAAATCCGATCGCGATGTTGCGATCGAACAGATAGGGTTCGGTGAAGCCGAGCTCGATCGACTTGGAATAGGTCGAATAATTGATGCCGGCACGCAGCTCCTGGCCGCGGCCGCGGAAATTGCGCTGGCGGACCGAAAGGGCGACCAGGAAGCGTTCGAGGCTGGAAAAGCCGGCGGAAAGCTGGAGCTCTCCGGTCGCCCGCTCCTCGACGGCGATGCCGAGCACGACCCGGTCCGGAGATGAACCTTCGGTCTGCTGGATTTCCAGGTTTTCCTGGAAGAAGCCGAGCGACTGGATGCGGTCGCGCGAGCGGCGGACCCGGACATTGTTGAAGGGATCCCCCTCCGCCAGGCGGAATTCGCGCCGGATCACCTTGTCGTGCGTGTTGGTGTTGCCGGAAATGTCGATCCGCTCGACATACACACGCGGCGTCTCGGCGACCTGGAAGGTCACGCCCATGGTCAGGTTTTCGCGGCTACGGTTGAAGCGCGGCCTCACGTCCGCGAAGGCGTAACCGAACAGGCCGGCCAGTTCGTTGAGGCTGGTGACCGAGTCCTCGACCTGGCGGGCATTGTACCAGTCGCCGGCGCGCATCGGCAGCGTCCGCTGCAGATCCTCGCCCCGGAATTCGCGGATGTCGCTCTGCACACTGACATCGCCGAAACGGTAGCGGTCGCCTTCTTCGATGACATAAGTGATGATGAAGTCGCGCCGGTCCGGCGTCAGCTCCGCCACGGCAGAGACGACGCGGAAATCGGCATAGCCCTGGGTCAGGTAGAATTGCCGCAGCTTCTGCTGATCAAAGGCGAGTCGATCTGGATCGTAGGTGTCGGAGGAGCTGAAGATGTTCCACCACACCGATTCACGGGTCGCCATCTCCGAGACCAGTCGACGATCGCCGAATCGTTCGTTGCCGATGATGTTGATCTGCCGCACGCGCGAACGTGGACCTTCGTTGATCTCGAAAACGACATCGACGCGATTCTGATCGAGCTGGACGATCTGCGGCACGACCGTCGCGGCATAGCGGCCCTGGCGACGATAGAGTTCGATGATGCGGGCGACATCTGCGCGCGCGCGCGAACGGGTGAAGATCTGGCGCGGGGCGAGCCGGATTTCGGGGCCGATCTTGTCGTCCTTCAGCCGCCGATTGCCTTCCAGCACGATGCGGTTGATGACCGGGTTCTCGCGGACCTGGATGACGAGATCGCCGGTATCGGCACCGGCGATCGTCACATCGGCGAACAACTCGGTGGCGTAAAGATCGCGCAACGCGTCGTCGAGGCGCTCCTGCGTGTAAGACTCACCGGCGCGCAGCTGGGTGTAGGACAGCACCGTCTCTGGCTCGAGCCGCTGATTGCCCTGAATAGTGACGGTGCGAATCGTGCGCTGGGGCTCCGCCGGCGAGGGCGGGGCGACCTGCGGCAGCGGCGCGCTTTCCTGGGCGAAGGCCGGGACGGCGATCCCGCCGAGCATCGTACCGAACAGCAGAGCGGCGCAAAGCTTGCGGCCGTTGGGAAAAACTTCGTTAGACGTCACGCGTCCCCGCCTTTTTGTTCTGTGGGCCGGCCCACCCGCCCGCCAATTTCGGTCGCAGCCAGCCCTGCCCGATCATGATCAGCCGATCAAGCCGCCAAGCTTGGTAAAGAGCCCAAAAGAGGCCAGGTCGTTGAAGGTGACGAAGATCATCAATGCCAGCAGCACCGCGAGGCCCGTCCTGAACGCCCATTCCTGGGCTTCCGGCTTCAGCGGCTTACGCCTCACTCCCTCGATCATGTAGAACAACAGGTGTCCGCCATCGAGCAGCGGGATTGGCAACAGGTTGATGAATCCCAGATTAATCGAGATGAGGCTCATGAAGAGCACGAAATCGAGCCAGCCCAAACTCGCCTGCTGACCCGAAAACTGGGCGATCTTGAGCGGCCCGCCCATTTCGTCGAGCGAGCGCTGGCCCCTGATCAGCTGGCCGAGTGTCACCACCATCATCTTCACCGTGTCGCCGGTCTGGCGGAAGGCGGCGAAAACGGCTTCGTGCGGCGCCAGCGCGGCCACCTCGACGCCGCCCGGGCCGATACCGAGGCGACCGATGCGGGCGCGGTTGCCGAAACGGTCCTCCACTTCCAGCGACTGGGGCGTCGCCGTGAGGCTGCGCCGGTCGCCGTTCCGCTCATAGTCGATCGCCATCGGCTGACCGGGGCGGATCGAGACATAGGAGGCGATGTCCTCGAACCGACGGATCGAACGGCCTTCGATCGCCAGGACCCGATCGCCCGGCTCCAGGCCCGCCGCCGCCGCGGCCGAGCCTTGCTGGACCACCGCGATGATGGGCGGCGTCTGCGGCTGACCGTAGCTCGCGAAGAGCGCGATATAGACCAGGATCGCGAACAGGAAATTGATCGCGGGGCCGGCGGCGACGATGATGAAGCGCTGCCACAACGCTTTCGCCTGAAACGTCTCGGCACGTTCCTCGGCCGACAGTGCCAGCCACTCCGACGAGGGCTGCGAGGCCGGATTCATGTCGCCCTTGAAGCGGACATAGCCGCCCAGCGGCAGCCAGCCGACCTTCCAGCGCGTGCCGCGCCTGTCGGTCCAGCCGGTGACCTCGCGCCCGAAGCCGATCGAGAAAGCCTCCGCCTTCACGCCGAACCAGCGGCCGGCGAAATAGTGGCCGAGCTCGTGGATGAAGATCAGCGGCCCGATGACGAGCAGGAAGGCGATGATCGTGAAGAAGATGCCGGGGCTGTTCAACTGCGGAACTTTCCTGTCACTTCGGTGGCCACGCCCCTGGCTTCCCGATCGATCTCCAGCACCGCGTCGATCGACGACGGCGCCGGCGGGTCGAAGCGGGCGAGAACATCGCCCACGACCGATGCGATATCGAGGAAACCGAGCCGGCTTTCAAGGAAAGATGCGACCGCTATCTCATTGGCGGCATTGAGGATGGCCGGCTTCGCGCCGCCTGCGACCAGCGCCGCCTTGGCGAGGCCGAGCGCGGGGAACCGCTCCAGGTCCGGCGCGGCGAAGTCCAGGCGGGCGATTTCGACCAGATCGAGCCGCTTGCAAGGCGTCTCCATCCGCTCCGGCCAGGCGAGCGTGTGCGCGATCGGCACGCGCATGTCGGGCGCGCCGAGCTGAGCAAGCACCGAACCGTCGACATATTCGACGAGGCTGTGGATCACCGACTGGGGATGGATGACGGCATCGAAGGCATCGGCGCCGAGCGGGAACAGGTGAAAGGCCTCGATCAGCTCCAGACCCTTGTTCATCAAAGTCGCCGAATCGACCGAGATCTTGGCACCCATCGACCAATTCGGATGCGCGACCGCCTCGGCCGGCGTGACGCGGCGCATCTCGTCCAGCGAGCGGGTCCGGAACGGGCCGCCGCTGGCGGTGAGGATGACGCGGCTGATCGCCTCGGGCCGGGCGGCGTCGAAGCATTGGAAGACCGCATTATGCTCGGAATCGACCGGCAGCAAAGTCGCGCCGCTCGCCTTGGCCGCTTGAATCATCAACGCGCCGGCCGAAACCAGCGATTCCTTGTTCGCCAGCGCGACCGTGCCGCCCGCCTCGAGCGCGCGCATCACTGGATTGAGGCCCGCCGTGCCGACGATCGCCGCCATCGTCCAGTCGGCCCCCGCGCCGGCCGCCTCGACGATCGCCTGATCGCCACCAACCGCCTCGACGCCAGTGCCGGCAAGCGCCTCCCTGAGACACGGCAGATGGGTTTCGTCGCCGATCACGGCGCGCTGCGGACGGAACTTCCCGGCCAGCTCGATAAGGCCGTCAATGTCCTTGCGCGCGGTCAGCGCGACGATCTCGAAGCGGTCGCGGTTGCGCGCGACGAGGTCGAGCGTCGAGCGGCCGACCGATCCGGTCGCGCCCAGGATGGTGATGCTGCGGGTCATCCCACCCAGAGCCCCGCCATCGGCACCGCCAGAGTGGCCAGCACGACCGGCAGCAGCCCATCGATCCGGTCGAGCACGCCGCCATGGCCGGGCAGGATCGTGCCGCTGTCCTTCATGCCGGATCGACGCTTTTCCCAGCTCTCGTAGAGATCGCCGGCCTGGGCGAGCACCGCCATCGCGCCGCCGAGCCAAAGGAAAGGCGCGCCGAGCGCCAGCAACTCCATCGAGGCGACCAGCCAGCCGAACAGAGCCGCGGCGGCGATGCCGCCGGCGAGCCCGGCCCAGGTCTTGTTCGGGCTGATAGTCGGGGCGAGCTTCGGCCCGCCGATCGCGCGACCTGCCGCATAGGCACCGATGTCGGTCGCCCAGGTGACGACCATCGCCCACAGGACAAGCCCGAACCAAGCCCAGCTCAGCACCAGCAGCGCGAACGACGGCACCGCGATGTAGAGGAAGCCCCAGGCTATCGGGACGCGGCGCGTCGCCGCGCCCAGCAGCGCCGCGATGGCGAGCGCGACCACCAATGCCTGCCAGACCGGGTCGAAGCTCGTCGGCGCGATGGCGAGGATGCCGACCCCGTCCTCGGTGACGATCTCGTCCATCTGCCCCGCCGGGAAAAGATATTCCGCGCCGGCGAGGAGGAACAGCGCCATCATCCCTGCGCCGATCCAGCTCCAGGGCCGCGCGACGCCCTGCATCGCGTTCCATTCGAGCCAGGCGATCGCCGCGGCCGCCACGACCAGGAGACGGAAAGGCCAACCGCCGAGATAGATGGCGAGCAAGGCCACAGCCGCCATCGCCACGCCGGCGGCGAAGCGCACGGTGAGGTCGGAAGCCGGGCGCGAAGTGTCCTGCGCGGTCATAATCCCCCGTAGCGCCGCTCGCGCCGGGCATATTCGTCCAGGGCGGCGCGCATCGAATTCTCGTCGAAATCCGGCCAGTGCGTGTCGACGAACAGCAATTCGGCATAGGCCGCCTGCCAGAGCAGGAAATTGGACAGGCGTTGTTCGCCCGAGGTGCGGATCAACAGGTCCAGCGGCGGCAACCCGTGCGTGTCGAGCGAGGCGTCGATCCGCGCCTCGTCGATGTCGCCGGGCGCGAGCCGCCCCGCCGCGACATCCTCCGCGAGATTGCGCATCGCCCCGATCAGCTCGGCGCGCGACCCGTAGTTCAGCGCGATCGCCACCGTCATCCGGTTATTGCCGGCGGTACGGGCCACGGCATCGTCCACCATCTCGGCCACATCGGTCTCGAAGGCTTTATGGTCGCCGAGCACGCGGAGGCGAACGCCTTCCTTGAGAAGTGTCTTGAGCTCCTTTTTCACATAATATCTGAGCAAACCGGTCAGATCGGCGATCTCGGCCTTGGGTCGCCGCCAATTCTCCGAAGAGAAGGCGTAAAGCGTCAGGCATTCGACCCCTGCCTCGCCCGCCGCACGCAGCGCCCGGCGTGCCGCCTCGGCGCCGGCGCGATGGCCGGCCGAGCGCGGCAGCCCCCGCGCCTTCGCCCAGCGGCCATTTCCGTCCATGATGATGGCGACGTGACGGGGTACGGCCGGAGCCGGCGCCACGGCATCGGTCGCGGATCCGGCGCTGGCCGGCATGGCCGTCACTTCTGCAGGATTTCCTTGTCCTTCGCGGCAAGGATATCGTCGATCTCCTTGACCGCGTCATCCGTCAGCTTCTGCACCTCGGCATCGAGGCGCTTGTGCTCGTCCTCGCTGATTTCCTTCTTCTTCTCATCGGTCTTCAATGCGTCCATGCCGTCGCGGCGGACGTTGCGGACGGCGACCTTGGCCTTTTCGGCATATTGATGCGCCAGCTTGGCCAGCTCCTTGCGACGCTCCTCGGTCAGGTCCGGGATCGGCAAGCGGATATTCTGCCCGTCGGTGATCGGGTTGATGCCGAGGCCCGCATTGCGGATCGCCTTTTCGACCGCCGAGATGTTCGACCGGTCCCAGACCTGGACCGAGAGCAGGCGCGGCTCCGGCGCCGACACGGTCGCGACCTGGTTGAGCGGCATGTTCGCGCCATAGACCTCGACCGTGACCGGATCGAGCAGCGCCGTAGAGGCGCGCCCGGTGCGCAGGCCGCCCAGATCGTGCTTCAACGCCTCGACCGCGCCGTGCATGCGGCGTTGGATATCGCCCTTGTCGTAAGCGGGCATGGCTTCTTCCTCTCCCTTTTAGTTCTGGACGATCGTCGCCACGCCGCCGCCGCCGAGCACCCGGGCGAGATTGCCCTGCTCGCGGATGTTGAAGACGACGATCGGGATATTGTTGTCGCGGCACAGGGCGATGGCGCTGGCGTCCATCACCTTCAGATTGTCCGCGAGTACCTGATTGAAAGTCACTGTATCATAACGTTTCGCGTCCGCGACCTTCTTCGGGTCGGCCGTATAGACGCCATCGACGCTGGTGCCCTTGAACAAGGCGTCGCAGCCCATTTCGGCGGCGCGCAGCGCGGCCGCGGTGTCGGTGGTGAAGAAGGGATTGCCGGTGCCGGCGGCGAAGATCACAACCCGGCCCTTCTCCATGTGCCGGACGGCGCGGCGGCGGATATAGGGCTCGGACACGGTCGCCATCGGAATAGCCGACTGGACCCGCGTATCGACGCCGATCTTCTCCAGCGCGTTCTGCAGCGCCAGCGCGTTCATAACCGTGGCAAGCATCCCCATATAATCTGCGCTCGCCCGGTCGAAGCCCTTGGCGGCGCCGGCCAGCCCGCGAAAGATGTTGCCGCCGCCGACGACCAGGCACAGCTCATGGCCGTCCTCGCGGGCGACCTTGATCTCGCCGGCGAGCCGGGCGGCCGCGTCCGGATCGATGCCGAACTGGCCTTCGCCCATCAACGCCTCGCCCGAAAGCTTCAGCAGGATGCGGTTGAAGCGCGGGCGCGTCATGGGGTTTCCATTCGGTGAGGCAATGAGCGCGGGCACCTTAGTCAGGTGCGGCGAAGGTGCCAAGTATTCCTCCCCTGCAAATGCAGGGGAGGAATAAGTTCAGGCGACGGGCTCGGCCTTGCTGGTGCCGGCCGCGGCGGCGACTTCGGCGGCGAAGTCGCTTTCCTTCTTCTCGATGCCTTCGCCGATCTGGAAACGCAGATAGGCGGCGAGCGCGACCGGCGCGCCCAGGCGCTTGCCCTCGGCGGCGATCACGTCCTCGATCTTCGTCTTGTTGTCCATGACGAAGAGCTGGGAGAGCAGCGCGTTCTCCTTGCGGAACTTGGCCATCGCGCCTTCGACCATCTTCTCGACGATCTCGGCCGGCTTGCCGCTCTCGGCCGCCTTCTCCTTGGCGATGCCGCGCTCGCGCTCGATCAGGGCCGGATCGAGATCCTCGCCCTTCAGCGCCAGCGGCGCGGCGGCCGCGATGTGCATCGCCAGCTGCTTGCCGAGCGTCTCCAGCTCCGTCTTGTCGGCGCCGCTCTCCAGCGCGACCAGCACGCCGATCTTGCCGAGGCCCGGCGCGGCGGCGTTGTGGACGTAGGAGACGACGACGCCATCAGACACGCTGACGCGACCGGCGCGGCGCAACGACTGGTTCTCGCCGATCGTGGCGATATTGTTGGTCAGCACTTCATTGACGCTGCCGCCGGCCGGGTGCGCGGCATTGCCGAGCGCCTCGATATCCTCGCCCGTCGTCAGCGCGAGCTGTGACACGCTGCGCACGAAATCCTGGAACTGCTCGTTCTTGGCGACGAAGTCGGTTTCGCTGTTGACCTCGACGACCGCGCCGGCCGTGCCCTGGACGGCGACGCCGACCAGACCCTCGGCGGCAACGCGGCCGGACTTCTTCGCGGCGGCGGCCAGGCCCTTGGTGCGCAGCCAGTCGATGGCGGCTTCCATGTCGCCATTGGTCTCGGCCAGCGCCTTCTTGCAGTCCATCATGCCGGCGCCGGTGCGCTCGCGCAGCTCCTTGACCATCGCGGCCGTGATCTCAGCCATGTCTCATATCCTCTTGCGTTCGTGCAAAAATAAACCGTTCGGGCTGAGCTTGTCGAAGCCCTGCCCTTCTCTTCAACATAAAGAAAGGGCAGTCCTTCGACAGGCTCAGGACGAACGGGAGGGGGATCGCCCCTCCCTCTATCTCAGGCCTCGGCCAGCACCGCTTCGGCCGGCGGCTCGTCCTGCGCGCCGATATCGACGCCGCGCTGCGCGGCGCCGCCCTGCCTGCCGGCGAGCACCGCGTCGGCGACCGCGTCGCAATAGAGACGGATCGCGCGGCTGGCATCGTCATTGCCCGGGACCGGGAAGGCGATGCCGTTCGGGCTCACATTGGTGTCGAGGATCGCGACGACCGGGATGCCAAGCACATTGGCTTCCTTGATCGCCAGCTCTTCCTTGTTGGCGTCGATCACGAACATCACGTCCGGGATGCCGCCCATGTCGCGGATGCCGCCCAGCGACAGCTCCAGCTTGTCGCGCTCGCGGGTGAGCTGCAGCACTTCCTTCTTGGTGAGGCCGTGCGTCTCGCCCGAAAGCTGCTCCTCGAGGCTCTTGAAGCGCTTGATCGAGTTGGAGATCGTCTTCCAGTTGGTGAGCATGCCGCCCAGCCAGCGATGGTTGACGAAATGCTGGCCCGAACGGCGCGCGGCCTCGGCGATCGGATCCTGCGCCTGGCGCTTGGTGCCGACGAACAGCACCTTGCCGCCGGCCGCCGACGTCTGGCGAACGAAATCGAGCGCGCGTGCGAAGAGCGGCACGGTCTGCGACAGGTCGATGATGTGCACCCCGTTGCGGTCGCCGAAGATGTACGGCTTCATCTTGGGGTTCCAGCGATGGGTCTGGTGGCCGAAATGCGCTCCGGCCTCGAGCAATGCCTGCATGCTGACGTCAGTGGACGCCATAATCTTTCTCCTTCCGGTTACACCTCTGCGGGGCCGAGAAACTCCGGACCAGGTCCGAGAGCACCGGTATGATGACCCCGCATGTGGAATGGGCGCGCAATTAAGGGCGCGCGCCGAGGAAATCAACCCCGGGCGGCGCGCCCGCTCATTCAGGCGGAAGCCGCGGCCTCAATCAATATAGCGCACGGCCACGAAGGTCGTGGTCGTGGAGGATGCGCGCGAGCCGCTGAGCGGGAACAGGGAATCGCCGCCGCTCCAGACCCCGACATGACCGCCGTCGCGGACCTGCCGGTCGAACAGGATCAGGCCGTCCGCGCCGAGCGCGCGGGCCTGACGCGCCAGGGACGGGCTGCCGACCGCCTGGCCCGAGGAGAGTGCGCCGGTGCGGCTGTCGGTGAGCGTGCCGAGGATCTGAAAGCGCCGCGCCGGCGTGCCGCTGGTCCAGAAATCGACGCCGTCGCGGGCGATGCTGACGCCGCCCTCACCTTCGAGAACGGCGCCGCCGTCCGGAACGGCGACGAACTGGCCCCTGGCCAGGCCCGCGCTCCCGGCCGACACGATCACGAGCGCAGCGGCGCCAAGCAACATCTTGCGCATGGGCATTTCCCTCCCCGGTCAACAGCCTGCTTTGCAATCATGCCATGAGGATATCGTCAAGGCCAGAGCATGGCTCTTGACGGCAGAACAAAACAGGAACATAAGCCTGGTCCCCTCTCAGCAGGGGAACAAAATCTTCCCGCCGGACGTCCCGGCTGTGGATAAGCAGGGGATAAGACTGTGGCTCATCTGTTTGCGATCCTGTTCTTCTCCGGTCTTCTCGTGGGGCTCGGCATGGCGGCCGAGGTCATTCTGAGGGAGAATTGGGCGACGATGCGCGCCGCTTTAGCGGGCGCCCCGCTTTCGGCTGCGCAGCTTCCGGCACGTCCGGCGCAGGAACGGGTGTCGCCGGTCCGCCTGCCGCCGTTGCGCGCTGCTGCCTGACCTTCGCGTAGCTCGCCATGCTGAACGGGATCATCGCGAGATAGGCGAGCGCGATGAAACTCAACGTCTGCCAAGGTGCGGAAAAGATCGCCCCGCCGATCAGCGCGATCGCCAGGATCGCCTCCAGCCGGACGTTGCGCCTGAGGCGCAGCGAGGTCCAGGAGAAGGTGGCGATATTGGAAATGGCGAGGAAAGCGACGAAGGCCGCCCAGGGCGCGACCAACCAGTAATCCTGCAGCCAGGTCCATTCCCGCCCGCTCGCCAGCCACAGGAAGATCGGCAGCAGCAGCAGCCCAGCCCCGGCCGGCGCGGGCACGCCGGTCAGGAAGCCCGCCGATTTGTGCGGCTGGTCCTCGACATCGATGCGGGCGTTGAAGCGGGCGAGACGCAGCGCCATGCAGACGGCATAGGCTAGCGCGAAAACCCAGCCCAATCGCGGCCAGTACTGCAGCGACCATAGATGCAGGATGATCGCGGGGGACACGCCGAAGGCGATCACGTCGGAGAGCGAATCCAGTTCCGCCCCGAACCGGGTCTGGCCTTTCATTGCCCGGGCGATCCGCCCGTCCATCCCATCCAGCACAGCGGCGGCGATGATCGCATAGATCGCCTTGTCCCACTCTCCAGCGATGGCGAAGCGCACGCCGGTCAGGCCGACGCAAAGCGCCAGCGCCGTCACCGCATTGGGCACCACGGCACGCAGGGGAATGCCGCCGCCCGCGCGCTCGGGCGGCAGGCTCATTGCGCGACGCCTTCGATCAGCTCGGAAACCCCGATCCTCGCGATCACCGTCTCGCCGGCGATGGTGCGCTGGCCGAGCAGCACCTGGCTCGACGTGCCTTCCGGCAGATAGACGTCGACCCGGCTGCCGAAGCGGATCAGGCCGACGCGCTGGCCGGCGACCACCCGGTCGCCCGGCTTCACCCAGGGGACGATCCGCCGCGCGACCAGCCCGGCGATCTGGGTGAAGGCGATCTTCGTGCCGTCCTCGCCCTCGACCAGGATGTGCTGGCGCTCATTATGCTCGCTCGCCTTGTCGAGATCGGCGTTCAGGAACTTGCCGGCGATATAGACGACGTTGCGGATCGTGCCGGCGATCGGCGTGCGATTGATGTGTACGTCGAAAACGCTCATGAAGATCGACACGCGAATGACGGGATCGGCGGACAGGCCGCCCTCCCCGAGCAGTTCTTTCGGCGGCGGCACGGTGGCGATCATCGTCACCATCCCGTCCGCGGGAGCGATCACCAGCCCCTCCCCGGTGGGCGTGGTGCGTATGGGATCGCGAAAGAAGCTCAGGATCCAGACGGTGACGCCGGCGGCGATCCAGCCGAGCCAGTCCCAGTCGATGACGAACCAGAACAGCAAGGCGATCGCGCCGGCGATGACGGCGAACTTGCGTCCCTCCGGGTGAACGCTGGGCATGCGGTAGCGGACGGTCGGCGTCGTCGGCTCGTCCGATTTTTCAAGGGAGCTCATGGGGCGCTTCTAGGCGGAGAGAAAATTCGTGACAACCGAAAGGCCGGCTGGCGGATTGATCGATGCCACGCCACCGCCTACAGCCCCTCTCGCAGACCAA
Source organism: Sphingomonas sp. (assembly GCA_019635535.1). Lineage (NCBI taxonomy): Bacteria > Pseudomonadati > Pseudomonadota > Alphaproteobacteria > Sphingomonadales > Sphingomonadaceae > Sphingomonas > Sphingomonas sp. Next base: position 1,884,785 of record JAHBZH010000001.1, on the reverse strand, counting down.
CACCGGGGAAGAAAGCGCACAGCCTCATGGCCAAGATCAAAGTGAAGAACCCCGTCGTCGAGCTCGACGGCGACGAGATGACCCGCATCATCTGGCAGTGGATCCGCGAACGGCTGATCCTGCCCTATCTCGACATCGACCTCGTCTATTACGATCTCGGCATCGAGAAGCGCGACGAGACGGACGACAGGATCACGATCGAGTCCGCCGAGGCGATCAGGAAATACGGCGTCGGCGTCAAATGCGCCACGATCACGCCGGACGAGGCCCGGGTCGAGGAATTCGGCCTCAAGCAGATGTGGAAATCGCCGAACGGCACGATCCGCAACATCCTGGGCGGCGTCGTCTTCCGCGAGCCGATCGTGATCGACAACGTGCCGCGGCTCATCCCTGGCTGGACCGATCCGATCGTCGTCGGCCGCCATGCCTTCGGCGACCAGTATCGCGCCACCGACTTCGTCGTGCCCGGTCCCGGCAAGCTCAGCATGAAGTGGGAGGGCGCGAACGGCCAGGTGATCGAGCGTGACGTGTTCGATTATCCCGCCGGCGGCGTCGCCATGGGCATGTACAATCTGGACGAATCGATCCGCGATTTCGCCCGCGCCTGCCTCAATTACGGCATCACCCGCGAATGGCCGGTCTATCTTTCGACCAAGAACACCATCCTCAAGGCCTATGACGGCCGCTTCAAGGACATCTTCGCCGAGGTTTACGAAACCGAGTTTGCGGAGAAGTTCAAGGCGCTCGGCATCGTCTACGAGCACCGCCTGATCGACGACATGGTGGCGAGCGCGCTCAAGTGGAGCGGCAAGTTCATCTGGGCGTGCAAGAATTACGATGGCGACGTGCAGTCCGACCAGGTCGCGCAGGGCTTCGGCTCGCTGGGCCTGATGACCTCGATCCTGACCACGCCGGACGGCAAGACGGTCGAGGCCGAGGCGGCGCACGGCACGGTCACCCGCCATTACCGCATGCACGAGCAGGGCAAGGCGACCTCGACCAATCCGATCGCGTCCATCTTCGCCTGGACCGGCGGCCTCAAATATCGCGGCCGCTTCGATGGTACGCCGGAAGTGACCCGCTTCGCCGAGACGCTGGAGAAGGTCTGCATCCGGACGGTCGAGAGCGGCCAGATGACCAAGGATCTCGCCATCCTGATCGGCCCCGAGCAGAGTTGGATGACGACCGAGCAGTTCTTCGAGGCGGTGCGTGTCAACCTGGAGAAGGCGATGGCGGCGCAGCCCGCCTGACCCCGCCTGCAATTTTTTACTCTCTAGTCGGGCGCGCTTGCTGACAAGCGCGCCCGATCCTGCATAAGCAGCGCATGGCCAGCGAATTCAGCGCCTCCGGTTTCAGCGACGCCCTGGTGATTCTGGGTGCGGCGGGCGTCGTCATCCCAGCCTTCGCCCGCATCCGGATCAGCCCGGTCATCGGGTTTCTGCTGATCGGCGTACTGGTCGGACCGAACGGACTCGGTCAGTTTGCCGGCGATGCCGCCTGGCTGCGCTTCGTCACCATCTCCAACGAGGAGGCGATCGCGCCCTTCGCGGAGTTCGGCATCATCCTGCTGCTCTTTTCGGTGGGCCTGGAGCTGTCGTTCCGACGCCTGTGGGGCATGCGCCGGCTGGTCTTCGGTGTCGGCGCGGCGCAGCTCTTCATCAGTGCAGTCTTGATCGGCGCCGGCCTCGCCCTGCTCGGCAACAGTCTCACCGCGGCGGTGGCGCTTGGCCTCGCCCTCGCCTTGTCCTCCACGGCGCTCGTCCTCAAGCTCGTCGATACCAGCACGCCAGTCGGCCGCGCCGCGCTGGCGATCCTGCTGTTCGAGGACCTGGCGATCGTGCCGATCATCTTCGCGCTGGGCGCGCTGGCGCCGCGCGCGCAGGCGGGCAGCGGGCTGGAAGGGCTGTTCACGACGCTCGTGCTCGGCGCGCTCGTCATCTTCGCCATGCTGTTCATCGGACGCCTGCTGCTGCCGCGCCTCTTCGCGCAGGCCGCGCGGACCAAGAGCCCCGAGCTGTTCCTGGCGGCCAGCCTGCTCGTCGTCATCGTCGCCAGCCTCGCCGCCGCCGCGGTCGGCCTGTCGCCGATCGTCGGCGCGCTGGTCGCCGGCATCCTGATCGCCGAGACCGATTATCATGACGAGGTCGAGGTCATCACCGCGCCTTTCCAGGGGCTGGCCCTCGGCGTCTTCCTGATCACGGTAGGCATGAGCGTGGATCTGGTGTTCATCGCCGAGCACTGGCCGGCCATCCTGATGGCGGTGGTCGGCGTGCTGCTGGTGAAGGCGGTCGTGACCGGCCTGCTGATGCGGCTCTACGGCAAGCGGTCGGCGGTTGCGGCTGAAGCCGGCGTGGTGATGGCTTCGCCGTCGGAGACCACGCTGATCGTGCTGGCGACTGCCGCGACGGCAGGCATCATTTCCAGCGACGCGGCGATCTTCTGGAAGATCGTGACCGCGATCGGCCTCACCATCACACCCCTGCTCGCCAAGCTCGGGCAGGTGGCGGCGCGGCGCGTCGATGTCCATTCCGACGAAGGGCTGTCCTTGCCAGCCGCCGGTCAGGAATCGCCGGCGGTCGTGATCATCGGCTTCGGTCGCGTCGGGCGGCTCGTCGCAGACATGCTGAACGCGCACGAGCGCTCCTACGTCGCGGTCGATTCCGATGTGGATGCCGTCGCGGCGGCGCGGCGCGAAGGGTTGCCGATCATCTTCGGCGACGTCTCGCGACCCGAGCTGGTCGACCGGCTCAATCTCGGCCATGCCAGCGCGCTGGTGCTCACCATGGACGATCCGGTGCTGACCGTCCGGCTGGTGCGACGCGTGCGGGGCTGGTGCCCCGATCTCATCATCGTCGCCCGCGCCCGCGACGCGCAGCATGCGGCGGAGCTCTATCGCGCCGGGGCAACCGACGCGGTACCGGAGACGCTGGAATCCTCGCTGCAACTTTCCGAGGCGCTGCTCGTCGATCTCGGCATCGCGATGGGCCCGGTGATCGCCTCGATCCACGAGAAGCGCGGCGAAATGCGCCAGCGCATCCGCGAGATGGGCGATCTCGACCAGGAGCCGGCCACGCTCGGCCGACGTCTGCGCGACGCCTAAACGGCGACCGCCGCCTCGCCGAGCGTCTTTTTCACCGCAGCGAGCGCCGCTTCCGCCTTGCCGCCGCTCGGGCCGCCGCCCTGCGCCATGTCGGGACGGCCGCCGCCGCCCTGCCCGCCGACCGCTTCCACGGCCTTGCGGACGAGGTCGACGGCGCTGAGCGAGCCGGCGAGATCGTCGGTGACGCCAACCGCGACGGTGGCGCGGCCGTCATTGACCGCGACCAGCGTGACCACGCCCGAGCCGACGCGAGCCTTGGCCTCGTCGACGAGGCCGCGAAGCTGCTTGGGGTCCATGCCGTCCAGCACCTGGCCGATGAAGCCGCGGCCGCCGACCTGCTCCGGCCCGGCGGCTTCCGTCTTGCCGCCGCCGCCCAATGCCAGCGCCTTCTTCGCCTCGGCCAGCTCGCGTTCGAGCCGACGGCGCTCTTCGACCAAAGCGGCGACACGCGCCGGCACATCCTCGGGCGACGCCTTCAGCGCGGCGGCGGCTTCCTTGAGCCGCTCCTCGCGGTTCACGAACCACAAGCGGGCGGCCTCGCCGGTCAGCGCCTCGATGCGGCGCACGCCGGCGGCGACGGCGCTTTCGGAGGTGATCTTGAAGAGCTGGATATCGCCCAGCGCATCGACATGGGTGCCGCCGCACAATTCGACCGAATAGGCCTTGTCGCCCTCGACGCCCATCGAGAGGACGCGGACCTCGTCGCCATATTTCTCGCCGAACAGGGCCATCGCGCCCGCCTCCAGCGCATCGTCGATGCTCATCAGGCGGATGCCGACCGGCTCGTTCTCGCGAATATAGCGGTTCACGTCCGCCTCGACCTGCTCGATCTCCTCGCGGGTCAGCGGCTTGGGGTGCGAGAAATCGAAGCGGAAATAGTCGGGCGCGACCAGGCTGCCCTTCTGCGTCACATGATCGCCGAGCCGCTTGCGCAGCGCGGCGTGGAGCAGATGGGTGGCGCTGTGATTGGCGCGAACCTTGGAGCGGCGCGCGGCATCCACGGCCAGATGTACCGTATCGCCCACCGCGATCTCGCCGGCCCGGATCGCGGCCTGATGCGCGTGCAGCTTGCCGAGCGGCTTGGAGGTTTCCTCAACTTCCGCCTGTAAGCCCTTGTCCGATGTGATCTTTCCGGTGTCGCCGATCTGGCCGCCGCTTTCGCCGTAAAAGGGCGTCTGGTTGGTCAAGATGACGACATTGTCGCCCGTCCCGGCCTTCTCCACGCGGGCGCCATCCTTGACGATGGCGACCACCTGGCCGTCGCCGTCATGGCCAAGATAGCCGGTGAACTCGGTCGCTCCGAGCTCCTCGGCGATGTCGAACCACACATCCTCGCTGGCTTTGGCGCCCGAGCCCTTCCAGGCGGCGCGCGCGGCGGCCTTCTGCTCGGCCATCGCCGCATCGAAGCCGGCGCGATCGACGCCATAGCCCTGCGCCCGCAGCGCATCCTCGGTAAGATCGTAGGGAAAGCCGTAGGTGTCGTAGAGCTTGAAGGCGGTGGCGCCGGGCAGGGTCGCGCCCGCCGCCATGTCCGCCGTCGCCTCGTCGAGCAGCTTGAGGCCGTTGACCAGCGTCTGGCGGAATTTCGTCTCCTCCAGCTTCAGCGTTTCCTCGATCAGGGGCTGGGCACGGACCAGTTCGGGATAGGCCGCGCCCATCTCGGCGGTGAGGCTCGGCACCAGCCGCCACATCAGCGGCTCAGGCGCGCCGAGCAGATGGGCGTGGCGCATCGCGCGGCGCATGATTCGGCGCAGCACATAGCCCCTGCCCTCGTTCGACGGCAGTACGCCGTCCGCGATCAGAAAGCCGGCCGAGCGGAGGTGATCGGCGATGACGCGGTGGCTGGCCTGGGTCGGCCCTTCCGCCTTCGTCCTGGTCAGTTCGCACGAGGCGGCGATCAGCGCCCTGAACGTGTCCGTGTCGTAATTGTCATGGACGCCCTGCAGCACGGCGGCGACGCGCTCCAGCCCCATGCCGGTGTCGATCGACGGGCGCGGCAGATCGCCGACGATGACGTCGTTCTCCTGCATGTGCTGCATGAAGACGAGGTTCCAGATCTCGACGAAGCGGTCGCCGTCCTCGTCCGGGCTGCCCGGCGGGCCGCCCGGAATATTGTCGCCATGATCGTAGAAGATTTCCGAACAGGGGCCGCACGGGCCGTCCGGGCCCATCGCCCAGAAATTGTCCTTGGTCGGGATGCGGATGATCCGTTCGTCCGGCAGGCCGGCGATCTTCTTCCACAGATCGAAGGCCTGATCGTCGGTATGATAGACGGTGGCGGTCAGCCGGTCCGGCGACAGGCCCCATTCCTTCGTCAGCAGATCCCAGGCGAGCGTGATCGCCCGATCCTTGAAATAATCGCCGAAGGAGAAATTCCCCAGCATTTCGAAGAACGTGTGATGCCGCGCGGTATAACCCACATTGTCGAGATCGTTATGCTTGCCGCCGGCGCGCACGCATTTCTGGCTGGACACGGCGGTCGAGTAAGGCCGCGTCTCCTGGCCGGTAAAGACGTTCTTGAACGGCACCATGCCGGCGTTGACGAACATGAGCGTCGGATCGTTCTGCGGTACCAACGGCGCCGAGGGCACCGCATGGTGTCCCTCCCGAGCGAAATAGTCGAGGAATCCGCGCCGGATGTCGTTGGTCGATGTCATGGGGCGGGATGTAAGCGACGTGCTGCGGCGCGGCAAGCGACGAAACCCCGCCTTCCCCCTTGAACTTCGCCGCAAAGAGGCAGAGGCTGAAGGTTTCCACAAGACGCGCGGCCGCGTCTTCTCGCGGACCGCGTTAGCGGACGAAGGAGACGATCATGCCCGATAGAGCTGCCGGCACCAGAACCATCGCGCTCGTCGGGCCTGGCGGCGCTGGGAAGACCAGCCTCGCCGAGGCCCTTCTTTTTGCCGCCGGCGCAACCTCCCGCCAGGGATCGGTCGCGGACGGCACCAGCGTGGGCGATGCCAGCCCGGAGGCGCGGGCCCGCGGCGGCTCCACTGAGCTCAACCTGATGCATTACGATTATATGGGCGACCGCTATGCGCTGATCGACGGGCCCGGCTCGGTCGGCTTTGCCGCCGACGCCGGACTCGGCATGGCGGCGGCGGACCTCGCCATCGTCGTCGTCGATCCCGAGGCGGACCGCGCCCAGCTCGCCGAGCCGGCGCTGCGACAGCTGGAAGCGCTCGGCGTCCCGCACATGATCTTCGTCAACAAGATCGACCAGGCGCGTGGCTCGATCCAGGGCCTGCTGGAGGCGCTGCAGCCGATGAGCGCCTCGCCGCTGATCGCGCGCTGGATCCCGATCCGGGACGGCGAGAAGGTGGCCGGCTTCGTCGATATCGCGCTGGAGCGGGCCTATTATTACCGGCCCGGCCAGGCCTCCGAGCAGAAGGAGATACCCGCCGACCTCGCCGATCGCGAGGCGTCCGAGCGCAATCATATGCTGGAGCAGCTCGCCGACCATGACGATGCGCTGCTCGAGCAGCTCCTGATGGACGAGGTGCCGGATCGACAGACCGTGTTCGACGATCTCGCCAGGGAGACCGGCGCGGGGCAGATCGTGCCGGTCCTGTTCGGTTCGGCAGCGAACGGCCAGGGCATCCGCCGGCTGATGAAGACGCTACGGCACGAGACCCCGGCCCCGGCGGCGGCGGCCGAGCGGCTCGGCGCATCGGGCAATTGCGCCTTTGTCTTCAAGGTCAGCCATGGCGGAGCGATGGGGCGGCTGAGTTACGCCCGGGTGTTCGGCGGCGCGCTCAAGGAAGGCGCGGAGCTGGCGACCAGCGAGGGTTCCGAAGCGCGGGTGGGCACGCTGTTCGCACTGCAGGGTGACAAGACCGCCAAGCTGGCCGAAGCCAAGGCCGGCGACGTGGTCGCGATCGCCAAGCTCGACGAGATCGGCGCCGGCGATTGGCTGGCGGCCGGCAAGGCGCCAGGCCGGTTCGCGACGACGGCGCCGATCACCAATTACGCGCTCGCCATCGCGACCCGGGACCGCAAGGACGATGTGCGCCTCTCCACCGCGCTCCACAAGCTGACCGAGGAGGACAATGCGCTAACCTGGGAACAGGACGAGGCGATGCACGAGACGCGCCTGCGCGGCGTCAATGACGAGCATCTGAAGGTGACGCTCGATCGGCTGAAACGGCGTTACGGCGTCGCGGTCGATTCGCGCGCGCCTGCTGTCGGTTACAAGGAATCGATCCGCAAGCAGGTGACGCAGCGCGGCCGGCACAAGAAGCAGTCGGGCGGCCATGGCCAGTTCGGCGACGTGGTGCTGGAGGTGAAGCCGTTGCCGCCGGGCAGCGGGTTCAAATTCTCCGAGCGCATTTCGGGCGGCGTCGTGCCGAAACAGTGGATTCCAGCAGTCGAGGCGGGCGTGCGCGACGCGCTGGCCAAAGGGCCGCTGGGCTTTCCGGTGGTCGATGTCGAGGCGGTGCTGGTCGACGGCTCCTATCACAGCGTCGACAGCTCCGAGATCGCCTTCCGCACGGCGGGCCGGATCGGCATGTCGGAAGCACTGGAACAGGCCGCCGCCCATCTGCTGGAGCCGGTGATGAAGGTGACCGTGTTCACGCCAGGCACGGCCAGCTCGCGCGTCACCTCGGCGATCGCCAGCCGGCGCGGCCAGATGCTCGGCATGGAGCCGCGCGAAGGCTGGTCGCGCTGGGACCGGATCGAGGCCCTGATTCCCGAGGCGGAGATGCAGGGCTTCGACGCGGAGCTGCGCTCGCTGAGCCAGGGTCTCGCCAGCTACGAGGCGGCGTTCGACCACCTCGCCGAGCTGAACGGCACGCTGGCCGAGAAGGTTGTCCAGCGCGAGCTGGAGCCGGCCTGAGCGATCAGGAGGCGGGCGCCGTCGCGGGTGGCGGTGCCCCCTCCTCTTCCTCGCCGCGCGATACCACCACCGCGGCGGTGAGATCGCCGGTGACGTTGAGCGTCGTGCGACACATATCGAGAAAACGATCGACGCCCAGGACGAGGCCGATCCCCTCCGGCGGTACGCCGACCATGGCGAGGATCAACGCCACCACGGGGAGCGAGCCGGCGGGAACGCCCGCCGTGCCGATACCGCCCAGGATGCACATCAGGAGCACCGTCACCTGCTGCCAGATGGTCAGCTCGACGCCGAAGAACTGGGCGAGGAACAGGACGGTGACACCCTCGAAGATCGCGGTGCCGTTCTGGTTGGCGGTAGCGCCGATGGTGAGGACGAAACGCGACACCCGCGCGGGGAGCTTCAGATTGTTCTCGGCGACGCGCAGCGCGGTGGGCAAGGTGGCGTTGGACGAGGCGGTCGAGAAGGCCACCACCATCGCCTCCTGCACACCCCGGAAGAAGGCGATCGGCGACATGCGGCCGAGGAATTGCAGCGCCAGCGGATAGACGACGAACATGTGCAGCCCGAGCGCGAGCAGCACCACGCCGACATAGGCGCTGAGCCGCACCAGCAGATCCCAGCCGAACACGGCGGCGAGATTGAACATGAAGCAGGCGATGGCGATGGGCGCGAGGCGGATGACGATGCCGATCAGCTTCATCGTGACGTCGAAAATGCCCTGAATCGCGTCCTGCAGCTTGTTCGCGGCGGGCGTGTTCACCAGCAGCAGGCCGATACCGAACACCAGCGCGAAGAACATCACGGCGAGGATGTCGTTGGCGGCGGCGGCGGCGACGACGTTGTTCGGGATGATGTTGAGGAAGGCGTTGATGCCGGACGGCGCCTCGGCGTTGATGTTGATGATCTGGCCGGCGCGCTCGCCGCCCTGGGCGAGCAGGCTTTGTGCGAGCACCGGATCGACGCCCGCACCGGGCTGGAAGATGTTGGCCACGCCCAGCGCCAGCACGACCGCGATGCTGGACAGCAATACCGTGAAGAACAGGGTCTTGAGCCCGATCCGCTTCAGCGCGCGCACGTCGCCCATTTCGGCGATGCCGCAGACGAGCGCGGAGAAGAGCAGCGGGATGACCAGCATGAAGAGCAGCCGGAGGAAGATCGTTCCGATCGGGCCGGTGACATAGGTCGTCACCGTCTCGACCCAGCCCGCGCCGGGCTGCGTCATGTGCACGACCAGGCCGGCCACCAGGCCGACCAGGAAACCGATCAGCATCTTCATCTGCAACGGAACGCGGCGGCCCTCTTCAGTCATGTCGGTCTCCCTGTCGTGGCCGACATGGCTGCGGCCTTGGGCTCACGCATAAGCGTAGGAGCCGCCCTTGCGCAACGCCTCGGCATAAGCGGGGCGCGCATGGATGCGCTCCAGCCAGTCGATCAAATTGGGGCGTGCGACATCGAGCCCGGCGCGGACCCGGGCGACCTCCAGCGGGAAGCTCATCATCACGTCGGCGGCGGTGAATTCGTCGCCGGCGAACCATGGCCTTTGCGCGAGCTCCGATTCGAGCCAGTCGAGATGTCGGCCGAACATCTTCAGCAAAGGCGCGCGCGCCGGGCGGCCGAGCAGGCCGAGGCGCTTGACGATGAGCAGGCCGAACAAAGGCGGCATCATCGAGCCTTCGGCATAATGGAGGAAATGGCGATAGCGCAGCACCGCCTCGCGATTGGCCGGCGGGCCGAGACGGCCTTCCGCCTTCTCCACCAGATATTCGGCAATCGCGCCGGTCTCGGCAACAACGCGGCCGTCATCCTCGATCACCGGCGACTTGCCGAGCGGATGAACACGGGCGAGTTGGGGCGGCGCGAGCATCGTCTTGGGATCGCGCGCGTAGCCGACGATCTCGTAATCCATGCCGAGCTCCTCGAGCAGCCAGAGCACGCGCTGTGAGCGGGAATTTTCGAGATGGTGGACGACGATCATGGTGAGGCTCCGCTGGTGATGCGACTTCCATAATGGCGAGGCAGGCAATAGGGAACGCCGCACGGAACGCCTTTCCGGCGCTCCGGGCCAGCCGACGGACCAGCCGCTTGACCGACACGCGCCCTGCCGCCGAACCCGCGCCGCGCCCCGGCTTCCGGGAGTTCGTGGCGCTGATGGCCGGGCTGATGGCGCTGAACGCACTCGCCATCGACGCGATGCTGCCCGCCTTGCCCGCCATTGGCGAGGCGCTCGGCGTGGCGAGCGAGAATCACCGGCAGCTCGTCATCTCCTTCTATGTGATCGGCTTCGGCACAACCCAGCTCATCTATGGGCCGCTCGCCGACCGCTACGGGCGCAAGCCGGTGCTGGTCGGCGCGTTGCTCCTCTACATCCTCTTCGCCGTCGCCAGCGCGGCGGCGGCGAGCTTCACCTTGCTGCTCGCCGCACGACTGGCGCAGGGCGCGGCGGCGGCGGCGACCCGGGTGCTGACCGTCTCGATCATCCGCGACCGCTACCAGGGCGCGGCGATGGCGCGGCTGATGAGCCTGGTCTTCCTCGTCTTCCTCATCGTGCCGGTGCTGGCGCCGGCCTTCGGCCAGCTCACCCTGATGATCGCGCCGTGGCGCTGGATCTTCTTCGGTCTCGCCATCTTCGCGGCGGTCATGCTGCTCTGGTCGCTGATCCGGCTGCCCGAAACGCTGCACCCGGAATATCGCCGGCCGCTCTCGCTCGCCGCGATCCTCGGGGGCGTCCGCGACACGCTCGCCAACCGCCAGTCGCTCGGCTACACGCTCGCCTTCGCGCTGATGCTGGGCGCGCTGATGGGCTATATCAATTCGGTCCAGCAGATCGTGTTCGACGTCTTCGGCCGGCCCGAGCTGATCGCCCTGATCTTCGCGTGCGTCGCCGGCCCGATGGCGCTCACCTCCTGGCTCAATTCGCGCCTCGTCGAGCGGATCGGGACACGGCGGATCGCCCATATGGGAATCATCCTGTTCACGCTCTTCTCGTTCGTCCATCTCGTGACCGCCGAGATCGGCGAGGAACTGGCGCTGTTCGTGGTCATGCAGAGCCTGATCATGGCCTGCTTCGGCCTCGCCTCGGCCAATTTCGGCGCGCTGGCGATGGAACCGATGGGCCATGTCGCCGGCACCGCTTCGTCCGTGCAGGGCACGATCACCACGATCGCCGGCGCCGGCATCGGCGTCGCGATCGGCCAGAGCTTCGACGGGACGGTGATCCCGATGGTCGCCGGCTACTTCCTGCTCGGCGCGACCGCGCTCGTCATCCTGGTGGTGACGGAACGCGGCCGGCTGTTCGGGCAAGATCCGCGGGAATCCGCCAAAGGTTAGTCAAAAGTTAGTCCAAGAACAGCTTTGCCTTCCCTGCCGCGTCAGGAATCGTCCTCGGCGTCCGGGCCGGTCATCATCGCCTCGCCGACCGCATCGGTGCGGCCGCGGATCGCCTTCTCGATCCGCTCCGCGACCTCCGGATTTTCCCTGAGATAGGCCTTGGCATTCTCGCGCCCCTGGCCGATGCGGATCGAATCGTAGGAGAACCAGGCGCCGGATTTCTCGATCAGGCCGGCCTTGACCCCAAGATCGAGCACCTCGCCCATCTTCGACACGCCCTCGCCATACATGATGTCGAACTCGACCTGCTTGAACGGCGGCGCGAGCTTGTTCTTCACGACCTTCACGCGGGTCGCATTGCCGACGATCTCGTCGCGGTCCTTGATCTGGCCGGTGCGGCGGATGTCGAGCCGGACCGAGGCGTAGAATTTGAGCGCGTTGCCCCCCGTGGTCGTCTCGGGATTGCCGTACATCACGCCGATCTTCATGCGCAGCTGGTTGATGAAGATGACCAGGCATTTGGACTTGGAGATCGAGCCGGTGAGCTTGCGCAGCGACTGCGACATGAGCCGCGCCTGGAGACCGACATGGCTGTCGCCCATCTCGCCCTCGATCTCGGCGCGCGGCACGAGCGCGGCGACCGAATCGACGATCAGGATATCGACCGCGTTCGAGCGGACCAGCGTGTCGGTGATCTCCAGCGCCTGCTCGCCCGTATCGGGCTGCGAGACGATGAGATTGTCGATATCGACGCCGAGCTTCTTCGCATAGACCGGATCGAGCGCATGTTCGGCATCGACGAAGGCGGCGACCCCGCCCGCCGCCTGCGCGGCGGCGACGGCGTGCAGCGCCAGGGTCGTCTTGCCCGAGCTTTCCGGCCCGTAAATCTCGACGACGCGGCCACGCGGCAGACCGCCAATGCCGAGCGCGATATCGAGGCCGAGCGAGCCGGTGGAGATCGTCTCGATCTCGATCGCCTCGCGCGAGCCGAGGCGCATCGCGCTCCCCTTGCCGAAGGCGCGGTCGATCTGCGCCAGCGCGGCGTCGAGAGCTTTCTGCTTGTCGGAATCCATTGCAGTCCTGTCCGAAACGACTTGAAGCGATGCCACCATGGCCTGACCCTCCCGTATTGCGTCCGTGCGCGACGATCAACGTGAGAAGCTATGTATCTGAAATGTTCCCGTAGAACAAGAGGAGAACTTTGGGCTTTCAAAAGGAACAAAAGAACGCTTGCCGTTTGGCGCGCCAGGCGAGACATTCGCGCCATGCCCGATCCCGATCTCGACGCCTATATCGCCGGCCTCCCCAAGGCGGAGCTGCACCTCCATATCGAAGGCAGCCTGGAACCCGAATTGATGTTCGCGCTGGCCGAACGCAACGGCGTGGACATCCCCTTCGCCAGCGTCGAGGACGTCCGCGCCGCCTACAGCTTCTCCAATCTCCAGGATTTTCTCGACATCTATTATCAGGGCGCGAACGTGCTGCGCACCGAGGCGGATTTCCGCGATCTCGCCACCGCCTATTTCGATCGCGCGGCGGCGGACGGGGTGGTCCATGCCGAGATCTTCTTCGATCCGCAGACCCATACCGATCGCGGCATCCCGTTCGACACGGTGATGCGCGGCCTGCTCGCCGGGATGGCGGATGCAGAGGCCAGGCATGGCCTCACCTCCAAGCTCATCCTCTGCTTTCTGCGCCATCTGGACGAGGAGGCCGCCTTCGCCACGCTGGAGCAGGCGAAGCCGTGGCTCGACAGGATCGCGGCGGTCGGCCTCGACAGCTCCGAGCTCGGCCATCCGCCCTCCAAATTCACCCGGGTGTTCGCGGCGGCGGCGGCGCTGGGCCTCAAGCGCGTCGCCCATGCCGGGGAGGAAGGACCGCCCGAATATGTGACGGAAGCGCTCGATATCCTTCACATCGACCGGCTCGACCATGGCAATCGCAGCCTGGAGGATGCGGCGTTGACCGCGCGGCTCGCCGACATGGGCATGACGCTCACCGTCTGTCCCCTTTCCAACGTGAAATTGTGCAATTGCCCGTCGATCGACGCGCATCCGATCGACCGGATGCTGGCGCTCGGCCTGAAGGCGACGGTCAATTCGGACGATCCGGCCTATTTCGGCGGCTATGTCGGCGAGAATTACCGAGCGGTGGCGGCGGCGCGCGGGCTGGACAAGGCACAGCTGGCGACGCTGGCGCGCAACAGCTTCACCGGATCCTTCCTGCCGCAGGACCAGATCGAGCGCCATGTCGCGGCGGTGGACACCTATGAGGCGGCGCACTGATGCCGGTCTTCACGCCCATCAGCCACGACCAGTTCGTCGCCGACGTGAAGGCGCTCGCCGCCCAGATCGCGGTCGATCCCTGGATGCCCGCCTTCCTGATCGGGATCGGGCGCGGCGGGCTGGTGCCGGCGGTGTTCCTCAGCCACGCGACCGGGCTGCCCAGCCTCTCGGTCGATCACAGCACCAATGTCCACGATTTCTCGCTGGGCGCGCTGGAACGGCTGGCTGCACGGACCCGCGCCGGCGAGACCCTGCTGTTCGTCGATGACATCAACGACAGCGGCGCGACGATCGGCAAGCTGCGCGATCATCTGGCGGCGGCGGGCGCGACGCCGGGCAGCATCCGCTTCGCCACCCTCATCGACAATATCCGCTCCAGCCAGCGCGTCGACTACCGCGCCCGCATCATCGACCGGGCGGAGACGAAGGACTGGTTCGTGTTTCCGTGGGAAGCGGTGGCGCCGGAGACGTCGCTGGAGGCGGACGCGGCGGCGATGCCGGAGCGGATCGCCTGATCCATCGGTCCGCTATGGGCAGAAAGCGAACGTAGAGAAATATACAGTCCATCAATGCCAATTAGCCGGATCAAGATTCTGTTTGTCTTGTGCGGAGGGCTATTAGCTCCGGCGGCTAGTGCTAGCGTCAACGCTCCGGAACAAGAATGTTTCGATGCTGAAGTCTCGGCTACAATCATGGCGCAGATTCCTACGGTCATGCGTGATTGCGGTCCCGACTGCATCATTATGAGGTGGCCGTGGATCATTGATTTGCATGTTCGGCGTGTTCGCCAAGGTGCGGCGCCCTTGGGGCCAATCACTGTCTTAACCCTTCAGCACACTTATTATCGGACCGATCTTGGTGAACGTCGCTGGATGCTGAGACGCAACACGCTTGGCAACTTCAACGTCTTGCCGCAACCGGAGAGAGGAAGGCTCTCGCGCTGCCCGGCAGATGCTCCCGCAGCGAGTCCATATATACGGCCAGCAGACGGGCGCACTTTGGACGATTTAAGACGCGAAGGCGAAGCACACTATGGTCGCGATCAAGATAAGTAGGCCCGGACAAGGTCAAATGCAGACCTCCCGCCCCTCGCTTCCAATGCAGGAAATCCTCTGTCAGATAGGGTTGCGTCGCATCGCCGGTCATGAGGGGATATCGGTTCGCGATATGCGTTCCAGCGCCTCGCGCATGGCTGCCTGGAACTCCGCGCGGTCGTAGATATCGTTATGACCCGCGCCGGCGAGGGTGCGGTCGAAGACCAGATTCGGAACGGCGCGGCGCAGCGCATCGGTGCGCGCCGGGGGGATCAATGTATCGCGCGCGCCGGCGAGGATGGCGACCGGCACCCGCGTTCCGGCGAGATCGGCGGCGGGCTCCATCCGGTGCATCAGCAACGCGCGCACCGGTAGCCAGGGATATTGCCCGGCTGCGACCGATCCCAGCGAATCGAAGGGCGTGACGAGGATCAGGCCGTCGAGGTCGCGTTGGACGGCGAGGCTGGCCGCGACGCCGCTGCCGACGCTGAAGCCGATCGCGACGGTGCGCGCCGGGCGGATGCGCTCGCGCGCGGCATCGAGGACAAGTGGCGCGTCCGCCAGCAGGGCCGCCGCGCCGGGCGTGCCCTCGCTGGGGCGATAGCCGCGATAGTGGAAGGCGACGATATCCGCCTGTGGATAGAGATCGTGCAGATAGGCGGCCATCGCCTCGGCGTTCCAGGCATTGCCGCCGAAGCCGATGACGAGCAGCCTTTCTCCGGCCGGCATCGCGGGCGGGACATGGATGCCGTGCAGCCGCTCGCCGGACGCGGCGGCCACGGTCAATCGCTCGGCGTCTGCCGGTAGCGGCCCCGGCGGCCTCACCTGCCCCGTCGGGAACAGCATCGCCGTCTGGACGAAGAACAGCGCGATGAGGATGAGAAGGTAGAGCCCGGCGGGGAGAAGCAGCCACCACATCCAGCGCGCGCGCCGCTTCACTCTCGCGCCCGCCGCCCGCTTAATCCCCGCAGGCCTCGGTCAGCGCCGGCTCGATCGCGTCGATCGTGTAGGGCTTGGCGAGCACGGGGGCGTGGGCGTGGCGCGGCGGCGGCGGCTCGACATGGCCGCCGGTGGCGAGCACGTAGGGCTTGCCCGCATCGGCGAGGCGATCGGCCAGCGGCCAGACCCGTTCGCCGTCCTTCAACTGCACGTCGATGATCGCGACGTCGAACGCGCCGGCATCGGCATGGCCGAGCGCCTCGTCGAGCGTGCCGCAGGTGGCGACGACCTCATGGCCCAGCGATTCGAGGAAATCCTCGAGCATCATCGCGATCAGCGGCTCATCTTCGACGATGAGGATCGAACGCCCACTCTCCATAAGCATCGGCTTAGCGTCTGTTTCGCAAAGGAAAAGAAATATTTGCGTCCGCCCGGGGGCTAGCCGGCGCGCGCCGCCTCCAGGACCTCGCGCACCGTTTCGGCCAGATCCTGGACCGAGAAGGGCTTGGCCAGGAAGGAGACGTTGGGAATGTCGATCGACTTGCGCAACTGCTCCTCGGCATAGCCGGAAATGAACAGGATCGGCAGGTCCGGATGGGTCTTGCGCGCCTCGCGCGCGGTGGTGGGGCCGTCCATCGTCGGCATTACCACATCGGAGATCATCAGATCGACCTTCGGCTCGCTGGCGAGGATCTCCAGCCCGGCTTCGCCATTTTCGGCGGTGAGCACGTTGTAGCCGTTGCGGGCCAGCGCGCGCTCCGCCACGGCGCGGACCATCACCTCGTCCTCGACCAGCAGGATCGTGCCGCTGCCCCACACCTCGCCGGCCTTCTCCTTCGCCTTGGGCTTGGCCTTGGCCTCGCCGGGCTGGGCGCGGTGGACGGGCAGATAGATGGTGAAGGCGGTGCCCTTGCCGGGCTTGGATTCGGCGAAGATGAAGCCGCCCGACTGCTTGACGATGCCGTAGACGGTGGAGAGCCCGAGGCCCGTCCCCTTCCCCACCTCCTTGGTGGTGAAAAAGGGCTCGAAAATCTTGTTCAGGATCGATGGCGGGATGCCGGTGCCGGTGTCGGAAACCTTGAGGCCGGTATAATCGCCGATCGGCAATATGTCGGTGCCCATCCGGCGCACCTCTTCGGCCGAGACGGCGAAGGTCTGAAGCGTGAGCGTGCCACCGTCCGGCCCCTTGGCGACCATCGCGTCGCGGGCGTTGACGGCGAGATTGACGATCACCTGCTCGAGCTGGCCGGGATCGGCGCGGACGGGGCCGAGATTGCGGCCATGCTTGACCTGCAGAACGATCCGCTCGCCAAGCAGGCGGTTGAGCAGGTGCGAGACCTCGGCGACCACGTCGGGAAGCTGGAGGACCTGGGGGCGTAATGTCTGCTGGCGCGAGAAAGCGAGGAGCTGGCGGGTGAGATTGGCGGCGCGGTTCGAATTGGAGCGGATCTGCTGGATATCGTCATAGTCGCTGTCGCCGGGCGAATGGCGCATCAGCATCAGATCGCAGGTGCCCAGGATCGCGGTCAGGATGTTGTTGAAATCGTGGGCGACGCCGCCGGCGAGCTGGCCGACCGCCTGCATCTTCGTCGCCTGCGCGATCTCGCGCTTCAGGCGCGCCTCCTCGCTATTGTCCTTGAGGCTGATCAGCACGGCGGCATTGCCCAGCCCGCGCGCGCCGGCGACCGTCATCGCCACCGGCTCCTCCGGATTGGTGCGCAGCCGGACGGCGAGATCGCCCGAAAGCGCGCGGCCGCGTCCGAAGCGGCGGACCGCATCGGAGACGGCCGCCTTGTCCTCCTCCACCACCAGATCGCTCGGCCAGGCGGGCTGCTCGGCGGGGCCCAAGCCGGCGGCCTTGCGGAATTCCTTGTTGACGAAGGCGAGCCGCCCGTCCGTGTCGGCCAGCGCGAGGCCGAGCGGCAGCGTGTCGAGCAAGGCGTGGATCTGCGCACCCGTCTCCTCGCCGGTCGCGGCGGCGGGTGACTCGTCGAGCAGCAGGAAGACGGAGGCCGTGTCGGGCGCGTCGCCGAGCGCGATCTGGACGATGCGCAGCGGCGGGCCGCCGCGGCCCTCGGCGGCGAAACGGAACAGGCCGTTCTCGCCGGCGACGAGATGCGCGGCCAGCCCGCTGCCCTCGATCGTCTCGCCCTCCTCCGCGCCGGCGCGCAGCGTGAAGGCGGGATTGGCGGCGCGGATCCGGCCCTCGGCGTCGGCGAGGACGAGCATCAGCCCGGCCGCCCCGGCGCGCCGACCCGCCTCGCCGCCGGCCAGGCGGTTCGCCTCGGCCGCGATGTCGGTCACGCCGGCTGGGCGCAGTCGCCAGAGCAGCAGGTCGCCCTCGCCCGCAACGCATGCCGCTTCGCCATCGAGTTCGCGCCCCGCGATCCGGATCGGCTCCACCGTCGCGACCCCGTCGCGGCGCGCGGCGCGGGCGGTCGCGGCCAGCGCCTCGCCCGCCTCGCCCGCCAGCGCGGAGGGCGCCGTGCCGGGGCCGAACCACTGCCCCCAGGCGGCATTGGCGCAGACCAGCCGCCCGGCGGGATCGGTGAAGGCCAGCGCCCGCTCCTCGCCCGCCGCATCGAGCGCGGCGCGCAGCAGGGCGATGTCGGGCGCGCTTTCGGCCGCCACTTCTGCGGACGCGGCGCGCGGCCGGGCGAGCAGGAAGAGCGCGCTCCCAATGCCGGCCAGCCCGGCCAGGAAAGCGCCGGCGAAAAGAGGGTCGCCCACCGCCCAGAGCAGGAGCGCGGCGGAGGCCAGCGCCGCCAGCGCGAACAGCGGCGCGTCCCACGCCCGCCGCGCCCCGGCGGCCTGGCTCACGGCGCCTCGCTCGGCTGGCGCAGCGCGCGGCGACGCCATTTGCGTCCCTGCCACCAGCGCCAGATCCAGCCCGAAACCAGCCAGCCGGCCACCGCCGAGACGAAGGCGATGATGAACAGGCCGGAGATCACCGCCGGCGCGGCGTCGGACAACGCCCAGCGGAACCAGTCACCGATGCTGGCGCCGCCACTATAGAGCGCCTGGAGCGAGGCGATGTCGGCGTGGAAGCCGAGCTTGTTGCCGACCCAGATCGAAGCGACCAGGAGGAAGGGCGTCGTCGCCGGATTGGTGAGGAAGGTCATCGCCGCCGCCACCGGAATGTTCGCCCGGAAAGGAACCGCCATCAGCGCCGCGCCGATGATCTGGATGCCCGGGATCAGCGCGAAGATGCCGACGAACAGGCCGACGCCGACGCCGCGCGGGACAGACCGGCGGGTGAAGCGCCAGAATTCGCTGTGCAGGACGCGCTGGCCGAACGGCTTCAGCCAGCGGCTCTTCGCCAGCTCTTCGCGGTTCGGGCTGTTGCGCGCGATCCAGCGGCCGATGCGGTCAACCATGCTGGCGCATCAGGCGGCCCTGCTCCCTTTTCCAGTCCTTTTCCTTCTCATATTCCCGCTTGTCGTGACTCTTGCGGCCTTTGGCCAGCGCCAGCTCCACTTTCGCGCGGCCGCGAGCGTTGAAATAGATGGAAAGCGGGACGAGCGTCATGCCCTGCCGCGCCACCGCGCCGTGCAGCTTGGCGATCTGGCGGTGATTGAGCAGCAGCTTGCGCGGCCGCTTCGGCTCGTGATTGTGGCGGTTGCCGTGGCTGAACTCGGGGATGTTGGCGTTGATGAGCCAAACCTCCTCCTCGCTCACCTCGGCATAGCTTTCCGCGATCGAGCCCTCGCCGAAGCGCAGGCTCTTCACCTCGGTGCCGGTCAGCGCGATGCCGGCCTCGTACTTGTCCTCGATCGCATAATCGAAGCGCGCGCGCCGGTTTTCGGCGACCACCTTTTGCTTGTCGAACTCGAGGGGGCGCGGCCGGGCCATCAGGAAAGGCCGGCATGGGCCAGCGCCGCATCGACGGCGGCACGGCTCGCGGGCGAGGGCGGCGTCATCGGCAGGCGCAGGGCGGAGGGAAAATCGGGGCGGACACGGCTGAGCGCATATTTGACCGGTCCGGGTGAAGCATCGGTGAACAAGGCCGCGTGCAGAGGATAGAGCCGGTCCTGCAGCACCAGCGCGTCGCCCCAGCGGCCTTCGAGGCAGGCATCCTGGAAATCGGCGCACAATCGCGGCGCGACATTGGCGGTGACCGAGATGCAGCCCCGCCCGCCCATCGCCATGAAGCCCAGGGCCATGTCGTCATTCCCGGAAAGCTGGACGAAATCGTCGCCGCAGGCGAGGCGCTGGGCGGAGACGCGCGCGAGATTGCCGGTGGCGTCCTTGACCGCGACGACATTGGCGATGCGGGCCAGCCGCGCCATCGTTTCCACCGCGATGTCGGTGACGGTGCGCGCCGGCACGTTGTAGAGCAGGATCGGCAGGTCCGTCGCCTCGGCAATGGCCGCGAGATGGGCGTAGATGCCCTCCTGATTGGGCCGGTTGTAATAAGGCGGCACATGGAGCGCGGCATCGGCGCCGGTGGCCTTCGCGGCGCGGGTCAGCGCGATGGCATGGGCGGTATCGTTCGCGCCGCAGCCGGCAATGACCGGCACCCGGCCCGCCGCCTGGGCGACGCAGACTTCGATCGCGCGGCGATGCTCGTCGGCGCTCAAGGTCGCCGATTCGCCGGTCGTCCCGCAGGGCACGAGACCGTGGCTGCCTTCGGCGACCTGCCATTCCACCAGATCGCGAAACGCGGCCTCGTCGAACGCTTCGTCGCGAAATGGCGTCACCAGGGCGGGGATCGACCCCTTGAACATGACTGCCTCCTTCACCCCGCAGCGGCGCATGGCCTAGGGAGGCGCATGAAGAATGTCCGCGGGATGTTCATCGCCTGATAAGGAGGGGGGCGTCATTCTGTCCAGCATGCATAAGGGAGCCGCCATCATAATGCTGCTCGGCGCGTCGGCCGGCGCGTTGGCGGCGAGTTCGATCGGGACTGTGACGACACGCGAGGCGCCGAAACCCGCGCCTGCCGCGCCGATCGCCCGGATGGCCGCCGCGACGCAATCCGCGCCCGCCCCGTCCAGTGCGATCGCCTCTTCGGTCGCGCGCTGGAGCAGCCTCAGACAAAGCGATTCCCTGCCCTTCTCCTCCTATGCCTCCTTCCTCGTTTCGCATCGCGGCTGGCCGGGAGAAGCGGGCCTCAGGCGCAGCGCCGAACGGCGGCTTTCGGCCGAAGCCGTCTCTCCGGCCGAGGTGCTGCGCTTTTTCGACGTCTTTCCGCCACTTACCGCCAGCGGCCACGCCCAGCGCGCGCTGGCCCTGCTCGCCACCGGACGGCGCGACGAGGCGCTGGCCGCGGCGCGCACCGCCTGGACCGAAGGCGTGATGGCGCAAACCGACGAGCAACGTCTGCTCGGCGCTTTTTCGGGCGGCTTCACGCCTGAGGATCATGACCGGCGCATCGACGCGCTGCTGAGCAACGGCGATCGGCAGACCGCCGCGCGGGCGATCGCCTGGGGCTCGGCGGCGCGGCGGCCGATGTTCGAGGCGCGGCTCGCCATGCAGAATCGCGCGGCGGACGCCGCCTCGCGCGTGGCGGCGCTCGACCGGGAGGCGGCAAGCGCCGATCCCGGCTTCGTCATCGACCGCGCCGCCTGGCTGCGCGAGACCGGCAATTCGTCAGGCGCGCGCGAATGGCTCGCTCAGCCGCGCCGGCTGCGCAGCCTGCCTGCCAATCCGGCCAAGTTCATGGACAGCGCGCTCGCCATCGCACGGGGCGCCGCCAACGACCGGCAATGGACACTGGCCTACAATATCGCCAGCCAGGTCGACGACCTGTTCCCGGCCGGCACGGACATCAGCACCCGCTCCTTCGCCGAGCGCGACAAATATACCGATCTCACCTGGCTGGCCGGCCAGGCGGCGCGGCGGATCAACCGTCCCGCCGACGCCGCCGGCATGTTCGACCGCTATGGCCGCGCGGCGCAATCGCCGCAGACCCGGGCCAAGGGCTTCTACTGGGCCGGTCGCGTCGCGGCGCAGGGCGGGCGCACCGATCAAGCCAATGCCTGGTTCGAGCAAGCGGCATCGAGCCCCGACCAATTTTACGGCCTGCTCGCGCTGGAGCGGCTGGGGCGCACGCCGCCGCCGCCGCCGCCCGCCACGCCGGCCACCGCCGCCGAGCGCCAGGAATTCGACCGGCGGCCGCTCGTCCAGGCGATCCGGCACCTCGGCGCGATCGGTTCCCGCAACGATCAGGGCCTGTTCGTGCGCGCGCTGGCCAGCAGCCTCGACACCAATCGCGAGCGCGAGATCGCGGCCGAGCTGGGCCGCTCGATCGGGCGGCTCGACATGGGCGTCTGGGCGGCGCGCGAGGCGCGCTCCGGCGGCGCCAGCTTCTATTCGCGCGCGGCCTTCCCGGAAGTGACTATCCCGCCCGCTTATCGCAATCACTGGGCGCCCGCGCACGGTATCATGCGGCAGGAAAGTTCGTTCGAGCGCAGCGCGGTCAGCTCCGCCAATGCGCGCGGTATGATGCAGCTCATCCCCGGCACCGCGCAGATCGAGGCGCGTCGCGTCGGCGTCCCCTACAATCTCGGCCGGCTGACCGAGGACCCGGACTACAATATCCTGCTCGGCAGCGCCCATCTCAACATGCTGATGGAGCGCTTCGGCAACAACATCATCCTCGTCGCCATCGCCTACAATGCCGGGCCGGGCCGGGTGCCGCAGTGGATCCAGCGCAACGGCGATCCCCGCCTGCCCGACGCCGACGTGCTGGAGTGGATCGAGAACATCCCGTTCTCCGAGACGCGCAACTATGTGCAGCGGGTCGTCGAGAATGCGATGATCTACGACCTGATGAACCCGGAAGGCAGCCGCTCGCAGGGCCGGGTGTCCTATTATCTGGGCCGCCAGGCGCTCAGGTAAGTCGTCATTCCGGCGAAAGCCGGAATCCATCTTTTCTTCTCTGCGATCTCTGCATCTCTGCGCGAACCATAATTTAGTGCACGCAGAGACGCGGAGGAAAGGGATAAAGAAGATGGATTCCGGCTTTCGCCGGAATGACGATAATGGAGCGCCATGACCGACAGGCCCAACCATATCACCCCTGAAGGCTTTCGCCGGCTGCGCGAGGAATATGAGGCCCTGTTCGCGGGCGAGCGGCCGAAGCTGCTGGAGACGATCGCCTGGGCGGCGGCCAATGGCGACCGGTCGGAAAATGCCGATTACCAATATGGCAGGCGGCGGCTGCGCGAGGTGGACCGGCGGATCAACTTCCTCGCTCGGCGGATGAAGGCGGCCAAGGTGATCGACCCGGCGCGACAGGAGGACAGGAGCCGCGCCTGGTTCGGCGCGACCGTCACCCTGGCCGACGAGGACGACAATGAGCGGGTCTTGACCCTGGTCGGCGAGGACGAGGCGGATGCCGCCGCCGGGCGGGTAAGCTGGCATTCCCCGATCGCCCGCGCGGTGCGCGGCGCGGCGGTGGGCGATGTGCGCCGCGTCGTCCTGCCCGCCGGCGCGAAGGATTATGAGGTGATGGCGATCCGCTATCCGGACTGATTGGGGCTCGCGCCGAACCCCTCCTCGGCGATCCGTGCCAGTTCGGGACGGACGGGCGGCGGCTTGGCGGGCAGCACGGCCGAGAGACGATCCGCGACATGAGTGAGCGCGGCGATCCGCGCCGCCTTCTTGTTGTTGCCGTCGATCACCGTCCAGGGCGCCCAGCGCGTATCAGTGCGCTTGAACATGTCCGCCAGCGCGTCGAGATAATCGGCGCGGCGGGCGCGATTGCGGAAATCGTCGGGGCCGACCTTCCACTGCTTCCAGGGATCTTCGAGCCGCTCCTTCAGGCGCTTGTCCTGGGTCTTCTGGGTGACGTGGAAGAAGAGCTTGATCAGGACGGTATCATCGGCGGCGAGCTGCGCCTCGAACTCATTGATCTCGTCATAGGCGCGGTTCCATTCGGCCGCGGTCGCGAAGCCCTCGACCCGCTCGACGAGGACGCGCCCGTACCAGGTGCGATCGAAGATCGCGACCTCGCCCGCCTCCGGCAGCCGCGTCCAGAATCGCCAGAGATAGTGGCGCGCCTTCTCCTCCGCGCTCGGCGCCGAGATCGGCCAGACCTTGTAGGATCGGGGATCGCAGGTCGCGGTCAGGCGCTGGATCGCCCCGCCCTTCCCCGCCGCGTCCCAGCCCTCGACGGCGACGATCGCCTTCTTCCTGTAGATGTCGGCGGCGACGAAGAGGCGGGAGATGCGCTCCTGCAACGCCTTCAGATCGGCGTCGTAGTCGCCGTCATATTTGGCGCCGGTTTCGTAGTCCTTGAGATCGATCGACATGAACCCACTCCGTTCGCCCTGATGATCAGGCCGCCATGCCCCCGGCATGGCTGCGAATGTACGGGGTACATTCGCACCTGATCATTGTCGAAGGGCTGTCCTTCTTTCCGCCATGTTTGAAGAAAGGACAGGGCTTCGACAAGCTCAGCCCGAACGGTTTTGGGATTAGGTTTTAGCCTGTTCGACGATGCGGATGTTGAGCTCGCGGAGTTGCTTGGCCGTCACGGCGCCCGGCGCGTTCATCATCAGGTCCTCGGCCTTCTGGTTCATCGGGAAGAGGACGACCTCGCGGATGTTGGGTTCGCCGGCGAGCAGCATGACGATGCGGTCGATGCCGGGGGCCGAGCCGCCGTGCGGCGGGGCGCCGAACTTGAAGGCGTTGATCATGCCCGCGAAGTTCGTGTCCACGTCCGCCTGCGTGTAGCCGGCGATCTCGAACGCCTTGTACATGATGTCCGGCCGGTGGTTGCGGATCGCGCCGGACGAAAGCTCCACGCCGTTGCAGACGATGTCGTACTGGAAAGCGAGGATGTCGAGCGGGTCCTTCGTCTCCAGCGCCTCCAGCCCGCCCTGCGGCATCGAGAAGGGGTTGTGGCTGAAATCGACCTTCTTCGCGTCCTCGTCATATTCGAACATCGGAAAATCGACGATCCAGCAGAAATCGAAGCGGCTCTCGTCGATCAGGCCCAGCTCCTCGCCGACGCGGGTGCGCGCCGCGCCGGCCAGCCTGGCCGCCTGCCCTTCCTTGCCGGCGGCGAAGAAGATGCCGTCATCGGGGCCGAGGCCCAGTTCGGCGATGAGCTTGCGGGTCGCCGCCTCGCCGTGATTCTTGGCGATCGGGCCGCCCAGCTCGCCGCCTTTCTGGGTGATGTAGCCCAAGCCGGCATGGCCTTCGGAGCGCGCCCAATCGTTCATGTCGTCGAAGAATTTGCGGCTCTTCTCCGCCGTGTTCGGCGCCGGAATGGCGCGGACCACGCCGCCGCCCTCGACGATGCGGGCGAACAGGCCGAAGCCCGAGCCCTCGAAATGCTTCGACACGTCGGAGATCAGGATCGGGTTCCTGAGGTCCGGCTTGTCCGAGCCGTATTTCAGCATCGCCTCGCGGAACGGGATGCGCGGGAACTGGCCGGCCGAAGTGACGGCGCGGCCGTTCGCGAATTCCTCGAACACGCCGGCCAGCACCGGTTCGATCGCTTCGAACACGTCGTCCTGGGTGACGTAGCTCATCTCGAAATCGAGCTGGTAGAATTCGCCGGGCGAGCGATCGGCGCGGGCGTCCTCGTCGCGGAAGCAGGGGGCGATCTGGAAGTAGCGATCGAAGCCGGCGACCATGATCAGCTGCTTGAACATCTGCGGCGCCTGGGGAAGCGCATAGAACTTGCCGGGATGGACGCGGGAGGGGACGAGATAGTCGCGTGCGCCTTCTGGGGACGAGGCGGTGAGGATCGGGGTCTGGAACTCGGTGAAGCCCTGGTCGATCATCCGGCGGCGGATCGAGCTGATCACGTTGGAGCGTAGCAGGATGTTGGCGTGCAGCCGCTCCCGGCGCAGGTCCAGGTAGCGATAGCGCAGGCGGATATCCTCGGGATATTCGGCCTCACCGGCGACCGGCAGAGGCAGCTCTTCGGCGGCGGACTGGACGGTCACGGCATCGGCGACCACCTCGATCGCGCCGGTCGGCAGATTCGGATTGGTCGCTTCGGGACCGCGCGCCACCACTTCGCCGTCGATCGTCACCACCGACTCGACGCGCAGATGCTCCAGCACCTTCAGCGCTTCGCTGTTGGCGCGGCAGACGATCTGGGTGAGGCCGTAATGGTCGCGCAGATCGACGAAGAGCACGCCGCCATGATCGCGCTTGCGATGGACCCAACCGGACAGACGAACGGTTTCGCCGACATGGCTTTCGCGGAGTTCGCCGCAATTGTGGGTGCGATAGGCGTGCATCAGTGGCTTTCGAGGTTCGATTTATGTGGAAAAGTGCGTGACGAGGCGCTTCGCGTCACTCGCGGCGCTTTGTCAAGCGACGCGGCGCCGTTATGAGGGCCGCCAATGCAGATTCATCCGCTCATCACCGACACCGAGTCCCTCGAAAAGCTCTGCGACCGGCTCGCCAAATCCGACTTCGTCGCCGTGGACACCGAGTTCATGCGCGAGAACACCTATTGGCCCGATCTGTGCCTGTTCCAGATCGCCAATAGCGAGGAGGCCGCCGCAATCGATCCCAAGGCGGAGGGCATCGATCTCGCGCCCCTGCTCGAGCTGCTCGTCAACAACGAGAGGGTGCTCAAGGTCTTCCATGCGGGCGGCCAGGACATCGAGATCATCGTCAACCTGACCGGCGGCACCCCCTTCCCGATCTTCGACACCCAGGTCGCGGCGATGGCGCTCGGGCTCGGCGAGCAGGTGGGCTATTCCAACCTGGTCGAATCGCTGCTCGGGCGCAGCCTCGACAAAGGCGCGCGCTTCACCGACTGGGCGCGCCGCCCGCTCGACAAGCGCCAGATCGACTATGCGATCGGCGACGTCACCCACCTCGCCGAGCTGTTCCCGAAAATGCTGGATCGGCTGATGAAGACGGGACGCGGCCAGTGGCTGGATCAGGAGATGGACCGCATTGCCGACCCCACCAATTACATCAACGATCCGCACCTCGCCTGGAAGAAGGTCAAAATCCAGAGCCGCAAGGCGGAAGTGCTGGGGCGGCTGAAGGGGCTGGCGGCGTGGCGCGAGATCGAGGCGCGATCCAAGAACCTGCCGCGCGGGCGAATCATGAAGGACGAAACGCTGGCGGACATCGCCATGCACCCGCCCGCCGACCAGGACGCGCTGGGCCGGGTGCGCGGGCTTTCGGCGGCGTGGAAGGCGAACGATATCGGCTCCAGGATGATGGATGCGCTGGAACTGGCGGAACCTCTGCCCGCCGACGAGATGCCCGCCCGCGACGACCGCGGCCCCGGTCTGGGACGCGAAGGCGCCCTGGTCGCCGATTTGCTGAAGCTGCTGCTCAAGATTCGCGCGCGGGAAAGCAATGTCGCACCCCGGCTGGTGGCGCGCTCGGAAGAACTGGAACTGCTCGCGGCGGGGCGACGCGACGGGCTCGCGATTCTCGAAGGCTGGCGGTTCGACGAATTCGGCCGCGATGCGTTGGACCTGGTGGAAGGCCGGCTGGCCTTCGCGATCAAGGGGGGAAAACTGGCCATGACCCGAACCGAAACGGAGCCCACCCCATGAAATTGCCCATCGCCGCCTTCGCCCTGATCGGCACCGCCGCCTGCGTCACGACCGACGATGCCGCCGCGCCCGAGCCCAGCTATCGCTGCAACGCCGATGCGGTGCAGAACCTGGTCGGCCGCGAACCGTCCAGCGAAGTGGGCGCCGACGCGCTGGCGCGCAGCAATTCGCGCTCCCTGCGCTGGATTCGCCCCGGCGACGCGGTGACGATGGATTATCGCGAAGACCGGCTGAACATCCATATCGACGCGCGCGGGCGGATCGAGCGGATCACCTGCGGCTGATCAGCCGACCCTGATCTCCGCGTCCAGGCCGAGCTCGCCGGCAAGGACGCGCAGGCGGCGTTCGACCGATTCGCCGATCAGCGCGGCATCGTCGCGCCGCATTTCCAGCACCAGGGTCGCGCCGTCGCGATGGAGGCGGCTGCGCTCCAGCCCGGCCGCGACTCCGCCGCTGAGGCGCTGGCCGAGGCGCATTGCCAGGCCCCAGAGCCCGGCGCGCGTCAACTCCTCCGGCGTGCACAAGGCGGCGATCGTCGGATAAGGCAGGTCGCGCTCGCCGCCGAAAGCGCGGAACAAGGCGAGCGCCAGCATCACCCGGCCCGGCGCGTCGATCGCCACCCAGTTGCCGTGCAGCGCCATGTCGATGCCGCGCTCGGCCCGGAAATCGGGGTGCGCGGCCCAGGCGATGTCGGAGAGCAGGCAGGCGGCAAGGCGCAGGCGCGCCTGGCGCGGGCTGTCGTCGAAGGCCGGCGCGATCCAGGTATCGAGAAGAGCGCCATGCTGTGCGAAGCGGCCCAGCCCCGCCCCGGCCTCGCGCGCCGCCTCGATCAGCGGATCGCGGGTGCGCTGCGCCGGATCGAGCTCGTCATAGAGCAGCCCTTCGCGGATGCCGAAGCTGGAGACGATGAGCGCGGCGGGCCGCAACGCATCGACCAAAGCGGTCAGCAGACAATTCGCGACAGGCAGGCTGGGGATGCGTGAGGACGAGACCGACGCCAAATCGCGCAGGCCGTCAGGGCCGAGCTTACGCAACGCTTCGGCCAGCGTGGCGGGACGGCCGGGCAGCATCGCGTGCTGATGGGTGATCGGCAACGGATGATCGGCCAGCGCCATGTCGAACTGGGCGAGCGCGCGCCAGCTGCCGCCGACGAGATAGAGCGGCTTGCCCTCCCCCTTGTCCGCGAAGCCGGCGGCGGCCACCGCCTTGCCGACCTTCTTCGCAAAGGCGGCATCGCCTTCCGCGACCAGTGCATCGAGCCGCAGCACACCCAGCGGCAAAGACGCGGCGCGCTTCGCCTTGCGCTTCGCCACCGCCACCAGCTCCAGGCTGCCGCCGCCGAGATCGCCGACCAGGCCATCGGCATCTGGAATGGCGGAAACAACGCCAAGTCCGGCCATGCGCGCCTCTTCTTTGCCGGCCAGGACGAGCGGATCGAGACCGATTGCGCGCACCTCGTCGAGGAAAGCGGCACCGTTCGAAGCCTCGCGCACCGCGGCAGTGGCGACGGTGCGGGTGCGGACCACACCCATCTGCTGGGTCAGCAGACGGAAGCGATCGAGCGCGCGCAGCGCCCGCGCCTGCGCCTCCTCGCCCAGCGCGCCGGTTTCGCCCATGTCGCGGCCGAGGCCCGCCATCACCTTTTCGTTGAAGATGATCGACGGGATGCGGGTCGCGCCAGAATAGACGACGAGGCGCACGGAATTGGAGCCGATGTCGATGATCGCGACCGGCGCGCGGGCATACATGACCGGTACGCCTATTGCTGGCCGCGCGGAAGACGCAGCTTCTGGGGATAGGCACCGCGGCCATGGCCAGCGGCTCCGCGGCCCGACAAAGACGGATTGGTCATGAAATAATGATGCAGGTTGAACGGCTTGCCGTCCACGCCGGGCACGAGCCGTTCATAGCTGCCGTCCGCCCGCAGCCGCCAGCTCTGCTCGGTGTCGATGATATTGGCGACCATCACCTGATCGAGGATCTGGGCATGAACCGTGTCGTTCCCGACCGGCAGCGCATATTCGACCCGCCGGTCGAAATTGCGCGGCATCCAGTCGGCCGATGAGATGCAGACCTCCGCCTCGCGATTGGGCAGCTCGCCGCCATTGCCGAAGCACCAGATGCGGCTGTGCTCCAGGAAGCGGCCGACGATCGACTTGACCCGGATATTCTCGGAGAGGCCCGGCACGCCGGGGCGCAGGCAGCAGATGCCGCGGATGATGAGGTCGATCTCCACGCCGGCCGCGCTCGCCTCGTAGAGCTTGTCGATGATCGCGGGATCGACCAGCGAGTTCATCTTCGCCCAGATCGCCGCCGGCCGCCCGGCGCGGGCATTGCCGATCTCGCGATCGATGAGATCGCCCAGCCGGGCCCGCATGTCGTTGGGCGACATCACGATCAGCTCCAGCCCGCGCGGCTCGATATAGCCGGTGATGTAGTTGAAGACGTGGGCGACATCGCGGCCGACGCGCGGATCGGCGGTGAAGTAGCTGAGGTCGGTGTAGATCTTCGCGGTGATCGGGTGGTAATTGCCGGTGCCGAGGTGGCAATAGGTGCGGTAGCTCCCCTCCTCGCGCCGCACGACCATCGACATCTTGGCGTGCGTCTTCCATTCGATGAAGCCGTAGACGACCTGCACGCCGGCGCGCTCCAGCGCGCTCGCCCACATCAAATTCTGCTCCTCGTCGAAGCGGGCCTTCAATTCCACGACGGCGGTGACGGATTTGCCCGCCTCGGCGGCGGCGATCAGGGCGTTGATGACCGCCGACTGCTTGCCGGCGCGGTAGAGCGTCTGCTTGATCGCCACCACGTCCGGGTCCTCGGCCGCCTGGCGCAGGAAGGCGAGCACGACGTCGAAGCTCTCATAGGGATGGTGGACGACGATGTCCTTGGCCCGGATCGCGGCGAAGCAGTCGCCGCCATATTCGCGGATGCGCTCCGGAAAACGGGCGGAGAAGGCCGGGAACTTCAAGTCGGCGCGGTCCTCGTCGACCAGCATGGCGAGATCGGCGATGCCGAGGAAGCCGGTCGATTCGAAGACCAAAGCCTCGCTGGCGTCGAGGCCGTCGCGGACCAGGGCGACGAGGTCGTCCGGCATGTCCGCCTCCAGCTTCAGCCGGATGACGCGGCCGCGCCGGCGGCGCTTGATGGCCGAGCGGAAGAAGCGGACGAGATCCTCCGCCTCTTCCTCGATCTCGATGTCGCTGTCGCGGATGATGCGGAAGGCGCCGCCGCCGAGCATCTCGTAGCCGGGGAACAGCATCGCCGCCTGGCGGCGGATCAGCCGCTCGATCGCGATATAGCGCGCCGCCTCCCCCGGCAGGCGGACGAAGCGCGGCAGCGTCGCCGGCACCATCAACAACTCCTGGATCGGCGCGCCGTCCGACAGGCGCTTCAGATCGAAGACGAGGCTGAAGCCCTTGTTGGGGATGAACGGGAAGGGATGGGCCGGATCGATCGCCTGGGGCGTGAGGACCGGGAAGATATGGTCGCGGAAATGATCGTCGAGCCAGGCGGCGTCCTCGCCCGTGATCTCGTCCTCGCCGAGCACGGCGAAGCCGGAGTCGCGCAGCAGGCCGCGCAGGTGCCGCCAGACCTCCTGCTGGCTGGCGGTCAGCGCGTTCGATTCGTCGGCGATCGCGGCGAGCTGCTGGGCGGGCGTGAGGCCGTCGACGGAGGGCTCCTCGACGCCGAGCAATTGCTGCGCCTTGAGGCCCGCGACGCGCACCATGAAGAACTCGTCGAGATTGTTGCCGGAGATGGAGAGGAAGCGCAGCCGCTCCAGCAAGGGATGCGCCTCGTTGCACGCCTCCTCCAGCACGCGGCGGTTGAAGGCGAGCCAGGACAATTCCCGGTTGAAATAACGGCGCGTGTCGCCGGTCGAATCGGGGGTCGGCGCGGCGGCCGGATCGGCATCGTTGGCGGGCGTCGCGGCGGGTTGCATCAGCGTCCTCTTGCGCGGCCGATCATTCCGGCCTCCTCCAGTGCCTTTTTCGCCATTGGCACGGTCATGCGACGATGATGCGACAGCATGGCCTGGTCGAGAAGATCGACGATCTTCAAGGCCGCCACATAGCTGCGTTCGACGCGCGGGACCAGATAGTCGGCGAGATCGGACGGCGTGACGATGCCCCGGTCGTTGAGCAATTTGACGACGAGATCGCCGAGCAGCGCGTCGTCCGGCGCGCCCAGCGCGACATGGGGCGTGGCGGCGAGGCGCGATTTGAGGTCGGGCAGCGCGACCTCCCAGGCGGGCGGCGGCGCGGCAGCGACGATCAGCAGCGGCTTGCGGCGCGCCTGGGCATCGTTCCAGGCGTGGAACAGGGCCTCCTCGTCATGATCCTCGGCATTGTCGAACAGCCGGCCGCCGGTCTTGCGCACGAAGATGCGGCCGAGCAGGCTGCGGCCCGACTTGCGCGGCCCGGTGACGAGCGTCGCCATGACCGGCCAGAGCGACCAGCGGGCGAGATGCTCGAAGGCGGCGCGATTGGCTTCGGACAGGAGGAAATCCTCCTCCCGATCGGCCACCGGCCAGTCGAGCGGCAGCGCGATCTGATTGAGGCCCATGCGCCTAGCGCGAGATCCGGACGGTGTTGCCGCCCAGCACCTGCACCCGCCAGCCCTGCGCCGCCAGCGCCGCCTGGAAGCCCGCCGCATCGCCCGCATAGGTGACGCGCATGACCGACGTGCCGCCGAGCGCGAGACTGGTCGTGACGGCGGAGGTCACGCCGCCGACCCGGCTGACCGCCAGCTCCGCGCCCTGCACCGACCCGGCATCGGGCGTCTCGATCTGGACGTTGAAAGTCGTCGTGGGGCCGACCGGAACGGGGAGAGCGATCGGCTCGTCCGGCACGATCTCCTCGATCTCGCGCTGGACCGCCGGCTCGATGATCACCAGGCTGGAATCGGGGCGCAGCCGCCCCTGCTCCAGCGCCTGCGTGTAGAGCGCGTCCAGCCGGCGCACGCCCTCGTCGAGCATCGCGCGCACCTGCTGGCCGTTGTCGGCGCGCAGGCGGAAACTGCCCAGCACGTCGCCGTCCGGGCCGAAACGGGCGGTGAAGACTCCGAGCGCCGGACCGCCGGGATAGAGGCGGCGCAGGTCCAGCTCGGCCACCAGCACGTCCGCGGCGCCATATTGATCGAGGATCATCCGCCACCAGCCGCGCCCGCGCCGCCCGGTCTGCGACAGGTTGAGCAGCAGCGGATCGATGCCCGTGCCGGAGGTGCGGACATAGTCGATCGGGCTGCCGGCGGTGCGGAATTCGGCCCAGGCGCGCTGCCAGTCGTTCTGGAACTCGAAGCTGTAGGCGCTGCCGCCGGTCTTCAGCACCGGGATGACCAGCATCGCGGCGGAGCGGCGCTGCAGCCCCTCGACGCCGAGCATCTGGCCGGTGCGCGCGCGATCGAACAGCACGCCGAGCCGCGCGATGTAGCGGGTCGGCCCGATCTGCTCGGAATCGATGATGATGCCGCTGACGATCGAGTTCAGGACCGATTCGGACAGATTCGGCGCCTGCGCGACGGGCCGGCCGGTGGTGCGCGACCACAGGAGCCGCCAGCCTTCGCGCTGCGCCCGGCGCCAGCCTTCGACGCGGGCGGCCTCGCCGCTGGCGGCGCGCACGTCCACCTCGACGCCCATCACCTCGAAATTGCTGGTCGAATCGATCGGCGCGATGCCCCGGTCGGCGCCGTCCAGCTGGGCATGGATCAGCCTCGCCCCGCCGCCGATTGCGACGAGCGCGAGCGGAATCGCGAGGGCGAGAAGAATATGGGAACGCTTCACGGGCGCCTTTTTGGCGAGTTGGGCGTGGAAATCCAAGCCTGTTGTGGCTAGGCGCGGCTCATGGTGAACCGCACGCACAATCAGAAGCCCTATACCTATGCCGGCGCCGGGGTCGACATCGCCGCCGGCAATGCGCTGGTGAAGGCGATCGCGCCGCTCGCCAGGGCGACGGCCCGGCCGGGGGCGGATGCCTCGCTGGGCGGCTTCGGCGGCTTCTTCGATCCGAAGGCGGCGGGCTATGCCGATCCGCTGCTGGTCGCGGCCAATGACGGGGTCGGCACCAAGCTGAAGCTCGCCATCGACTCCGGCCGGCACGAGGGCGTCGGCGTGGATCTGGTGGCGATGTGCGCCAACGACCTGATCGTGCAGGGCGCCGAGCCGCTCTTCTTCCTAGACTATTTCGCCACCGGCAAGCTGGAGGCGGGCTTGGCCGAAGCGGTGATCGCCTCGATCGCCGAGGGCTGCAAGCAGGCGGGCTGCGCGCTGATCGGCGGCGAGACGGCGGAGATGCCGGGCATGTACGCGCCGGGCGATTACGACCTGGCCGGCTTCTGCGTCGGCGCGGTCGAGCGCGGCGAGCAGCTGACCGGCGACAAGTTGAAGGCGGGCGACACGATCCTCGGGCTCGCCTCGTCCGGCGTTCATTCCAACGGCTTTTCGCTAGTCCGCCGGCTCGCCGCCGACAAGGGCTGGAAGCTCGATCGCCCGGCCCTGTTCGACCAGGACATGCTGCTGATCGAGGCGCTGCTGGCGCCGACGCGCATCTATGTGAAGCCGCTGCTGCCGGCGATCCGCGCCGGCAGGATCTCCGCGCTCGCCCATATCACCGGCGGGGGACTGCTGGAAAATATCCCGCGCGTGCTGCCGGACCATCTCCATGCCCGGATCGATGCCGGTGCCTGGGCGCAGCCGCGGTTGATGGCCTACCTCCAGGCGCAGGGCAATATCGAGCCCGAGGAGATGGCGCGCACGTTCAACTGCGGCATCGGCATGGCGCTGATCGTATCGCAAGAGAATGTGAACGATGTCACACAGCAGCTTGAACAGGCTGGAGAAGCCGTCTTCGCGATCGGTCATGTCGAAGCCGGTGCGAAGGGCTGCACCATAACCGGCAACGCCGAGACCTGGAGCGCGCGGAGCGACTGGGCCGCCACCCATCATGGCTGAACGCATCCGGATCGGGGTGCTGATCTCCGGGCGCGGCTCCAACATGGTCGCGCTGTCGGAATATAAGCGCCGCGATCCCGACCGGGCTTATGACATCGCGCTGGTCGCATCGAACGTACCCGGCGCGCGCGGGCTGGTCGCGGCGAAACGGCTGGGCATTCCGACCTGGGCGATGAGCCACAAGGGGATGGCCCGCGCCGATTACGACGCGGAGCTGGACAAGGCGCTGGAGGCCCATGAGATCGGCCTGGTCGCGCTTGCGGGCTATATGCGGCTGCTGTCGCCGGAATTCGTGGCGCGCTGGCCGGATCGCATCCTCAACGTCCATCCCTCGCTGCTGCCGCTGCACAAGGGGTTGGACACGCATCGGCGCGCCTTGCTGGCGGGGGACGAATATGGCGGATGCTCGGTCCATATCGTGACCGACGATCTCGATTCCGGCCCAGTCCTGGCCCAGTCCAGGGTTCGCATCCAGCCGCGGGACGATGCCGACAGCCTTTCCGCGCGCGTGCTGGAAGCGGAGCACGGACTCTATCCGCAGGCGCTGGACGCCTATTGCCGCCTGCTGCGCGGCGACGCAATCGAACAGGAGGATGTGGCATGAGCCCCGATCGAGACGCCTGTTACGCGCGGGTGCGTGCGATCTGCCTTTCCCTGCCGGGCGCGGCGGAGAAAATCTCGCACGGCCAGCCGGTCTTCCTGATCGACAAGGGCAGAATCTTCGCCTGGTTCCTGCACGATCATCACGCCAACGACATCACGTCCGTCGCGGTGAAGACCGGCGGCGCGGAGGAGCAGGACATGCTGATCGAGGCCGATCCGGACCTCTATTACCGGCCGGCCTATCTGGCGCCGTCGGGCTGGATCGGCATCCAGCTGGACGGCGAGACGGTCGACTGGGACCATGTCGCGGATCGGATCGAGAGCAGCTGGGCGATGGTCGCGCCCAGGCGGCTGGCGGAGATGCGGGGCTTCTGAATTTCCTCCCCATGCTTTCGTGGGGAGGGGGACCAGCGAAGCTGGTGGAGGGGTTGGCGAAGGCCTGAAAGTTACCCCTCCACAATCCTTTGGATGGTTCCCCTCCCCGGCAAATGCCGGGGAGGAAAGGAGGTCAGCCGACGATCTCTTCCGGCGTGAAGAAGAAGTCGATCTCGATCTTCGCATTCTCGTCGCTGTCCGAACCGTGGACGCTGTTCGCCTCGATCGATTCGGCGAAGGTCTTGCGGATCGTGCCCGCGTCGGCGTTCTCGGGATTGGTCGCGCCCATCACCTCGCGGTTGCGGGCGACGGCGTCCTCGCCCTCGAGCACCTGCACGACCACCGGGCCGGAGGTCATGAAGGCGACCAGATCGTTGAAGAAGGGGCGCTCGCGGTGGACACCGTAGAAACCCTCGGCCTGTTCCCTGGTCATGTGGATGCGCTTGGAGGCGACGATGCGCAGGCCGGCCTCCTCCAGCTTGGCGGTGACCGCGCCGGTGAGGTTGCGCCGGGTCGCGTCCGGCTTGATGATCGAGAAGGTGCGCGTCGTGGCCATGGCCCGAGAAACTCCGTGTCTGGAAGGAATGTTGCGGCGGCTCTCTAGAGAGGGCACGCCGCAAGGGCAAGAGCCGCTTCAGCCTTCGTGATTGTCGGCGATGTAACGGTCGAGCAGGGCCACGCCGTAACCGGTGGCGCCCTTGTCGAAGAGCGCGCCCGGCTTGTCGGCCCAGACCATGCCGGCAATGTCGAGATGCGCCCATTTGACGCCTTCCTCGACGAAGCGCTGGAGGAAGCAGGCGGCGGTGATCGAACCGGCGTCGCGCGACGCGCTGTTGCGCATGTCGGCGATCTGCGAGTCCATGATCTTGTCGTAAGCGTCGTTCATCGGAAAGCGCCAGACCTTGTCGCCGCTGGCGAGGCCGGCGGCGGTGAGGCCGGCGGCAAGGCCGTCGTCATTCGAGAACAGACCGCCATGCTCGTGACCCAGGCTGATGATCATCGCCCCGGTCAGGGTGGCGAGGTCGATCATCACCTCGGGCTTGAACTCGCGCTGCGCCCAGGTCATCGCGTCGGCGAGGACGAGGCGGCCTTCGGCATCGGTGTTGATGACCTCGATCGTCTGGCCGGACATCGAGGTGACGACATCGCCGGGACGCTGGGCATTGCCGTCCGGCATGTTCTCGGCCAGCGCGCAGACGCCGATCACGTTCGCCTTCGCCTTGCGCCCGGCGATCGCCTTCAGCGCCCCCACAACGGCGCCGGCGCCGCCCATGTCCCATTTCATCGCTTCCATGCCCTGGGCGGGCTTGATCGAGATACCGCCGGTGTCGAAAGTGATCCCCTTCCCCACCAGCACGACGGGCTTCTTGCCTTTGACACCGCCGTTCCAGCGCAGCACCAGCAGCCGGGGCGGACGCACCGAGCCCTGGCCCACGCCGAGCAGCGCCCCCATGCCGAGCTTCGCCATCTGCTTCTCGTCGAGCACGTCGATCTCGACGCCCATCCCGTCGAACGAGGCCCGGACGCGCTCCACGAACGTCTGCGGGAAGACGATGTTGGACGGCTCGGTGACGAGGCCGCGGGTGAGATCGAGGCCCGTCAGAACGGCGGACAGATGCGCCCACTCGGCTTTCACCCCCTCCGGCCCACCGACAATGATCGCTTCGGCGAGCGTCGGACGCTGCTTGCGGCCGAGCTTGGTGCGGTAGATGTCGTAGCGCCACGAGC
This sequence comes from Sphingomonas sp., assembly GCA_019635535.1. Taxonomy (NCBI): domain Bacteria; kingdom Pseudomonadati; phylum Pseudomonadota; class Alphaproteobacteria; order Sphingomonadales; family Sphingomonadaceae; genus Sphingomonas; species Sphingomonas sp. The sequence continues at coordinate 1,848,113 of JAHBZH010000001.1, read as the reverse complement.
GTGCCGCGGCGCCGAAGGCGAGCCGCGCCGCCTGGCGCGCGTCGAGGGACAGGCCGGTGAGGTCGATCACCAGCTTCGTTTCGCCCGAAGTGAGCAGCCGGGCGGTGAGTGCGCCGCCGACGCGCTCATACAGGCCCGCCTCGTCGCTCTTGCCGCGGAGGCCGACGAGCAGCAGCCGCCGCGCGGCGTCCTTCTCGTCGATAAAGGTCTCGGCGATCGCACCGACTTCGCGCTCGAAGCGTTGCGCCTCGGCCGAGCGGGTGGCCAATGTCCGCGCCGCGTCGTCGAAGCCCTGCAGCCGGTCGTGCAGCATGTCTTCGCCCCGGACGGGAATGGCGAGTGCATGGGCGCCTTTCGGTCGCGCGGCGGCGAAACTGACCTGAATCACGAAACAAATCTCCCAAGACGGCCGTTTGCGTGGCCGGATAGACCCGCCATTGCAGGGAGCGGGCGCAGGTGCAATAGGCTGGGGCGCCTTCAGGACACTGGGCTCGGGCCAGGGCAGCGGGATTTTGTGACGACGTTTCGAACCATCTGCCGGACCGCCTTGCCCCTGCTGCTCGGCCTGCCTTGCGCCGGCTGGGCGCAGGAGCCGCCGGCTCCGGCCAGCGCCGCCGCGCCCGACCAGGTCGCGTTCAGCGCAGACCGGCTGGAATATGATCAGGACAGCGAGTTGGTGACCGCCGCCGGCGAAGTGCGGATGAACCGCGAAGGCTACAATCTGCGTGCCGACACCGTCACCTGGAACCGGACCAGCGGGGAGGTGCGCGCCGGCGGCGATGTCCGGCTGATCAGCCCGGGCGGCGACGTCGCTTATGGCGACAGCGTGCTGCTCGAAGACAATCTGCGCGACGGCGTGATCGAAAATCTGCTGCTCGTGCTGGCCGACGGCGGTCGGCTCGCCGCGATAGAGGCGCGGCGCGAGAACGGTATCACGACGCTGAACCGGGCCGCCTACACGCCCTGCGCGGTCGTCGATGCCGAGGGCTGCCCCAAGGCACCGACCTGGCAGATCAATGCAGTGCGCGTCACCCACGATCCCGTCCGCCGCCGGATCAGCTATCAAGGTGCGACGCTCAACCTGTTCGGCACTCCGATCCTGGGCCTGCCCGGCCTGTCGCACCCGGACGGGAGCCAAGGCGGCGGCAGCGGCGTGCTGGTTCCGGAAATCCGCTACGACCGGCTGAACGGGCTGGAGATCAGCGTTCCCTATTATCTACGCTTCGCGTCCAACCGCGATCTCACCCTCACGCCGCACATCTATACCGAGGTCGCCCCGATGCTGGAGGCGGAATATCGCCAGCTCACCCGGCGCGGCGCCTTCCAGTTGCACGGTTACGGCACCTTCGGATCGCGCCTCGCGATCGATCCGAATTTGCCCGATCCTGAGGGAGATCGCGGTTTTCGCGGCTATATCGAAGGCAGCGGCCGCTGGCAGCTCAACCCGCAATGGAGCGTGACCGCGGCGGGGCGCTACGCCACCGACCGCACCTTCATGCGCCGCTACGATATCTCGCGGGACGACCGGCTGCGCTCGATGATCGAGGTCGAGCGGATCGGGACGGACAGCTATGTCTCGATTGCAGGCTGGGCGTTCCAGGGCCTGCGCGTCACCGATGTGGAGGGGCAGCAGCCGATCGCGCTGCCGGCGATCGACGCGCGCTGGCGGCTCGCCGATCCATGGGCCGGCGGGCGTTTCGAGCTAAGGGTCAACAGCCTTTCCATCCTGCGCCCCGAAGGCCAGGACACGCAGCGCGCCTTCGCCAGCGCCGAATGGGAACGTCGCGACATCCTGCCCTGGGGCCAGGAACTGGTGCTCACCGCTTTCGCGCGCAGCGATGTCTATCACGCCAACGACACCCTGCTCACCCAGACGGAGCTTTATCGCGGCACGGAGGGATGGAGCGGCCGTTTCATCGGCGCGGTCGCGGCCGATCTCAAATGGCCTTTCATCGGCACGTTTCTCGGCGGCACCCAGCGGCTGACTCCGCGCCTCCAGTTCGTCGCCTCGCCGGCGACCGACAATCTCGACATCCCCAACGAGGACGCGCGCGCCGTCGATCTGGAGGATTCCAACCTGTTCGCGCTCAATCGCTTCCCCGGCCATGACCGCTGGGAGGACGGCGTGCGCATCACTTACGGCGCCGACTGGGCTTTCGACCTGCCCGGCATCGCGGTCCGCACCAATATCGGCCAGAGCTACCGGCTGAGCACGCGCGAGAGCATCCTGCCGATCGGCACCGGCCTTTCCGACCGCTTCTCCGACATTGTCGGCCGCACGACGCTGCGCATCGGCCGGCGCGTCAATCTCGTCCATCGCTTCCGGCTCGACAAGGAAAGCCTCAGCATCAGGCGCAACGAGATCGACGCCACGGTCGGCGGGCGCCAGACCTATGCGACGATCGGCTATTTGCGGCTCGACCGCGATGTGGACCCCGGGATCGAGGACCTGCGCGACCGCGAGGAAATCCGTTTCGGCGGGCGGGTGCGATTCGCGCGTTACTGGTCGATCTTCGGATCGGCGGTGATCGACCTGACCGACCGGCAGGAGGATCCGCTGTCCCAATCGGACGGCTTCGATCCGGTCCGCCACCGCATCGGCATTCTCTATGACGACGAATGTATCGAGCTTGGCCTGACCTGGCGGCGCGACTATGAGACGACCGGCGACGCGCGGCGCGGCAACACCTTCCTCATCCGGGTGGCGTTGCGCAATCTCGGCCGCTAAAGAACGGCGCTAAGCTTTGGTTCAGCATGGAACGGGCAGGATCGAAGCCTGCGCTCACTGGAGGAATGATGAAGCTCGGTAGGTTCCCAAGGGCGGCCGCGATATTGGCCGTCTCCTTGCTCTCGGTGGTTGCGGCGGCCCAGAATCAGCCCGGCATCGCCGGTCTCGATATCCCCGACAATGTGCAGTTCGTCGGCAATGTGCAGCCCGGCGTGCGCAAGGCGACCGCGATCGTCAATGGCGAGGTCATCACCGAAAGCGACATCGATCATCGCCTGGCGCTGATCGTCGCGTCCAACCGCATCGAGCTTCCGCCCGAGGAGCTTCAGCGGGTGCGCGCCCAGGTGCTCCGCAACCTGATCGACGAGACGCTGCAGATCCAAGCGGCGCGGCAACAGGAAGTCGCCGTCGAGGAACGCGACGTAGACCAGTATTTCGCCCGCTTCGCCGGCGGCTTCAACCAGACACCGCAGAATTTCGCCGCCTATCTCCGTTCGATCGGCTCGTCGGAACGCTCGCTGAAGCGGCAGATTCGCGGCGAGCTGTCCTGGCAGCGGGTGCAGCGGCGCAATATCGAGCCGTTCGTCACGGTCGGCGACGACGAGGTTCAGTCGGTGATCGACCGGCTCAACGCCTCGCGCGGGACCGCCGAATATCGAGTCGCTGAGATTTTCATCTCCTCCACTCCCGAAACCGCCGCCGAAGCACGCGCCAACGCGCAGCGCATCGTCCAGCAGATTCGCGCCGGCGCCTCCTTCCAGGCTTATGCGCGGCAGTTTTCCGAAGCATCGACAGCTGCCGTCGGTGGCGATCTCGGCTGGGTGCGCGTGGAGCAGCTTCCGCCGGAACTCGCCGGGCTGGTCCAGGAAATGCCGGTCGGAGCGATCAGCGATCCCGTTCCGCTGCCGGGCGGCTTCTCGATCGTCGCGCTGGCCGACAGCCGTCAGATTCTCGTCGCCGACCCCCGCGATGCGATGCTCAGTCTGATGCAGATTTCGGTGACGAACCCTGCAGGGACGAGCGAGGCGCAGGCCCAGGCCCGCGCCAACCAGCTCGCCACGGCCACCCAGTCGATGGGCGGCTGCGGTGCCGCGACGCAGACCGCAACGTCGATCGGCGCCGAGCTGATCTCCAACGACCAAGTGCGCGTACGCGAACTGCCGCCGCAGCTTCAGCAGATGCTGCTCGATCTCAATATCGGCCAGGCGACGCCGCCGTTCGGATCCACCGAGCGGATCAACGTTCTCGTCCTGTGCGGTCGCGACGATCCGGAAGCCGCCGGCGGGCCGAGCTTCGATCAGGTCTATGCCCAGATCAACGAGGAGCGCGTCAACCGCCGGGCGCAGCGCTATCTGCGCGACCTCAGGCGCGACGCGGTGGTCGATTATCGCTGAGTCCTTGCCGGCGCCGCTCGCGGTTTCGCTGGGCGATCCGGCGGGCATCGGCGCAGAGGTTATCGCCAAGAGCTGGACGCGTCGCGCCGAGGAAGCGCTGCCTCCCTTTTTCGCGGTCGGCGATGTCGGCGCGGTCGAAGCGGCATGGGACGGCCCGATCGCCGTCATCGCCGACCCGGCCGAAGCCATGACGCTGTTCGACGAGGCCCTGCCGATCATCCGCGTCGCCGATTCGACCGCGCCGCCCGGCAGCCTCGATCTCATCGGCGCGCGCAACGCGCTTGACGCGCTGGAGCTCGCGGTCGGCCTGGCCCGCTCGGGCGCGGCTTCGGGCCTCGTCACCGGACCCGTTTCCAAGACCCGGCTCTACGCAGTCGGTTTCACTCATCCCGGACAGACCGAATTCGTCGCCGAACGCTGCGGTGTGGCGGGCGAGCTGGTCGCGATGATGCTCGCCGGGCCGACCCTGCGCGTCATTCCCGTCACCACGCATATCCCGCTCGCCGAAGTGACGGCGGTGCTCACGGCCGAGCGGATCGTGGCCAAGGGCCGTGCGGCCGCGCGCGGGCTGCAGCGCCAGTTCGGCATCGACGCGCCCCGGATCGCCGTCGCCGGGCTCAACCCGCATGCGGGCGAGAACGGCGCGCTCGGCCGCGAGGAGATCGACATCATCATGCCCGCGATCGAGCGGCTGCGCGAGGAAGGCTTCGAAGTGACGGGGCCGCACCCACCCGACATCATGTTCAATGCCCATCGCCGTGCCGGTTACGACATGGCGCTGTGCATGTATCACGATCAGGCGCTGATCCCCCTGAAGACGCTGCACTTCGACGAGGGCATCAACGTCACGCTCGGCCTGCCGATCGTGCGCACCTCGCCCGATCACGGCACCGCCTTCGATATCGCCGGCAAGAATGTCGCCGATCCGGGCGCGATGATCGCGGCGATCCGCACCGCCGGAGAATGTGCTGGCCGCCTCGCCGCGGCGTGAAGGCGCTCGATCCATTGCCGCCACTGCGCGAAGTGATCGCGCGCCACGGGCTCGCCGCGTCGAAGGCGCTCGGCCAGAATTTCCTGCTCGACGAGCACTTGCTGGATCGGATCGCACGCGTGCCTGGCCCGCTGGCTGGTGCGCGAGTCTATGAGGTCGGGCCGGGCCCCGGCGGACTTACCCGCGCCTTGCTGCGCACCGGCGCCGAGGTCGTCGCGGTCGAGCGCGACCGCCGCTGCCTGCCCGCTTTGGCGGAGCTTGGCGACGCGGCAGACGGAAGGCTCAGTGTGATCGAGGGCGATGCCCTGGCGATCGACGAGGCCGCAGCTGTCGGTCCCGCCCATATCGTCGCCAATCTGCCTTACAATGTCGGGACCGCATTGCTCGTGCGCTGGCTCGGCGGCGAAAGCTGGCCGCCATGGTGGACATCGCTGACATTGATGTTCCAGCAGGAAGTGGCCGAGCGGATCGTGGCGAAGCCGGGCATGGGCGCCTATGGCCGCCTCGCGGTTCTCGCCCAGTGGCGTGCGACCGCCACACTGGCGATGAAAGTGCATCGCTCCGCCTTCGTGCCGCCACCCAAGGTCATGTCGGCGGTGGTCCATATCGTGCCCGCAGCAGCGCCGCCGGAGGTGCGCGCGGAGATGCTGGAGCGCCTGACCGCCGCCGCTTTCGGCCAGCGCCGCAAGATGCTGCGCCAGTCGCTCAAGAGTGTCCCGGGGGCGCTGGATGCCCTCCAGCAGCTCGGCATCGATCCGCAGCGGCGCGCGGAGACGCTTAACGTCGCCGATTTCGTCGCGCTGGCGCGGCTGATCGCGGCCTAATTGCCGCGCGGCTGAACGGCGGGCGGCGCCGGCGGCTCGGGGCGCTGCGCCTGCACGACTTCGGCGGGCGGGCCGCGCGTGATTGCGGCGGCGAGCTGATCGGCCTGGGCGCAAGGCGCGCGGCACAGAGAGCGGACGCGTTCGAGATTGGTTCGCGCGCGATCGACCGCGCCGCGCTGGACATAGGCCTCGCCCTGTCCCGCAAGCGCGTTGACGTCATTCGGCTCGAGCCGGAGCGCATCGCTATAGAGCCGGATCGCCTTGCCCGGCAGCCGCTGCGCCTGAGCGACACGGCCGAGCTGGACATAAGCGCCGCGATTGCCCGGATCGATGGCGAGCGCGGTTTCGAGTAGGTCGATCGCTTCGTTGTATCGGCCCGCGGCAGACAATGTCCGAGCCTGTTCAACCATCGCCGCCGAGCGCGGGTCGATCTGGTCGTCGGCGCGCTGGCCATGGCCGGCAGCGGCGATCGTGGCCGCCGCGACGGCGATCGTGAGGGCAATCGGCATGAGGCGCATCAGATACTCCATTCCCGGTCGCGGCAAGGCTAGCATGGGCACCGCCAGCGCGCGACGAAAAAGCCGTCCGTGCCGTCGGCGGCGGGGCTGAGCAGGTGCCCGGCGCCGGCGGCGCGTCCTGCATTCATGGGGCCCAAGTCCCGAACGAAGGCTGAACGACGCATTTCGAATTTCGCGGCCTGATCGCGCCCCTCTTCGGTCAGCAGCGAACAGACCGCATAGACCAAATGGCCGCCAGGACGGACAAGTTCCGCGCCGATATCAAGAAGATGTGCCTGAAGCGCGACGAGCCGTTCCAAACGCTCCGGCGTCAGGCGCCAGCGCGTTTCCGGATTGCGGCGCCAGGTGCCGCTGCCCGAGCAGGGGGCATCGATCAGCACCAGATCGGCCGCCCCGGCGAGATCGGCGAACGCCGCCGATTCGCGGCCCGGATCGAGCAGCCGCGTCTCGACGATGCCGACGCCCGCGCGCGCCAGTCGAGGCGCCATGCGCGAGAGGCGGGCGCGATCGGTGTCCGACGCGACGAGCCGTCCTTCTCCCGCCATCTCGGCGGCCAGCGCGAGCGTCTTGCCGCCGGCGCCCGCGCACAGGTCGATCACCGTCATGCCGAGGCGGACATCGCAGACCAGGCACAGGAGTTGGCTGCCTTCGTCCTGAACTTCGACCAGGCCTGATGCCCAGCTTTCGGATTGCTCCACCTGAAAGCCTTCCGGAAGACGCAGACCCAGCGGCGAATGTGGTGTCGGCTCGGCTTCCGGCATGGCCGCCAGCGCTTCCTCTCGGGTGCCCCGCAGGCGGTTCACGCGCAGGTCGAGGGTCGCGCGTTCGAGCAGAGCCGGCAATTCGCCCGCGCCCAGCGCCGGATCGAACCGGCCGGCGAGCCAGGCGGGCACGACAGAGGCGGGCGCCGCGGCCTCGCCTTCCCGCACGGGCGCGGGACCGTGGGGCGAGCCGTCGAACACAGTCAGCAGATCGGGCTCGACAGCGGCGAAGCCGAGCAGGGCGGCGCGGCCCGATTCGGGGCGATCGCCGGCGCGGCGGATCGCACGGTAGACGAGATCGCGGACCGCGCGGCGGTCCTTCGATCCGGCATAGCGGCGCGTCTTGAAATAGCGTTGGACGAGCGTATCGGCGGCCGCGCCGCCTTCGCGGGCGGCAATGACGATTTCGTCGAGCAGCTCGATCGCCGCCTGGGCGCGCGCGGCCGGTGTCATCGCCGACTCCGAAACTCAGTCGAACGGATGCTCCTGATAGGCGACCATGAGACTGCCATTGTCATCATAGGCGCGCAGGTACAGCGTCGTGGCGCGTTCGTCACTGAGAACCGCGCTGGCGGTGCAGCGCAAATCGGCCGGGGTGCGCGCGATTTCGCGAGGGTCGGCAGTCGAGCGGATCTGGATCGGTTCGGAGGCGGCGATCTCGACGGCGCGCGCGGCGACGTCTTCGCAAGTGGCCGAGGCGATGCCGCCGGAGCAGCCGATCAACGCAGCCATTGCCGCAAGCGGCACTAAGCCCCGCATGTCACCAATCTCCCCCGAAATGGACCTGTCGAGGCTCCTCCATCCCCGGGCGAAAGGCAAGAGGATGGTTAGTGCGAGGGGTAGTTGGGCGCCTCGCGGGTGATCGTGACGTCGTGAACGTGGCTTTCGCGCAGGCCGGCATTGGTGATCCGCACGAACTTCGCCTGCTGGAGATCGGCGATCGTCGCCGCACCGGTATAGCCCATCGCCGCCTTCACGCCGCCGACGAGCTGGTGAATCACATCGCGGGCATGGCCCTTGTAGGCGACCTGCCCCTCGATCCCCTCCGGCACCAGCTTGAGCTGATCCTTGATGTCCTGCTGGAAATAACGATCGGCCGAGCCGCGCGCCATCGCACCGACGCTGCCCATGCCGCGATAGCTCTTATAGGCGCGGCCCTGATAGAGGAACGTCTCGCCCGGCGCTTCCTCGGTCCCCGCCAGCAGCGAGCCGACCATCACCGCAGACGCGCCGCCGGCCAACGCCTTGGCGATGTCGCCAGACGTGCGCAGGCCGCCATCCCCGATGACCGGCGTGCCCGACTTCGCCGCTTCCTCGGCGCAATCCATGATCGCGGTCAATTGCGGCACGCCGACGCCGGCGACGACGCGGGTGGTGCAGATCGAGCCGGGGCCGATGCCGACCTTCACGCAATCCGCGCCCGCGCCGATCAGCGCCTTGGTGGCTTCGGCCGTCGCGACATTGCCGGCGACGACCTGCACGGCGTTGGACGCGCGCTTGATCCGCTCGACAGCGAGGGCGACGTCCTTGTTATGGCCGTGCGCGGTGTCGATGACGATGAGGTCGCATTCGGCGTCGATCAGTGCCGAACTGCGCTCGAAGCCGGTGTCGCCGACCGTGGTCGCGGCGGCAACGCGCAGGCGGCCCGCGCCGTCCTTGGTCGCGTTCGGATAGGTGACGGCCTTCTCGATGTCCTTGACGGTGATGAGACCGATGCAGCGGCCGTCCGCATCGACGACGAGCAGCTTCTCGATCCGGCGCTGGTGAAGCAGACGGCGGGCCTCCTCCTGGCTGACGCCGGGGCCGACCGTGGCGAGATTGTCGCTGGTCATCAGCTCGGACACCGGCTGGCGCGGATTTTCGGCGAAGCGCACGTCGCGGTTGGTGAGGATGCCGACCAGTCTGCCGCCCGGCTCCGTCACCGGGATGCCGGAGATCTTGTTGCGCGCCATCAGCTCCTGCGCCTCGGCGAGGGTCTGATCCGGGCGGATCGTGATCGGATTGACCACCATGCCGCTTTCGAAGCGCTTCACGGCGCGGACGGCGGCGAACTGCTCCTCCACCTCCATGTTGCGGTGGAGGACGCCGAGCCCGCCCAGTTGCGCCATCACGATCGCCATGTCGGCTTCGGTCACCGTGTCCATCGCGGAGGAGAGGATCGGAATGTTGAGCGCGATGCCGCGCGTCACCCGGGTGCTTGTGTCGGCCTGGCTCGGCAGGACCGAAGATTCGGCCGGCTGGAGCAGGACGTCGTCGAAGGTGAGGCCGAGGCGGATGTCCATGATCCTTACTCCTGCCCCGCCGCCGGACGGCGATAGTGAGCGGGATCGGCGAGGCGGCGGCCGAGCGCCACCATCAGGCTGGTGTCCTCCGCCGCCCCCTCCAGCACGATCCGCCCGCCGAGCTGGTCGGCGGGCTTATGATAGGGCCCTTCGAGGAAGGCGCCGAGCAAGGCCATGTTCGAGAAGGAGCCACCGACCATGATCGCCGGGATGCCGTTGCGGGTGAAGGCCCAGCCGTCCTGCCGGCGGATCAGGGCATTGGCCTCGTCGTCATCGTCGAGCCGGCGGCCCATCGCCTCCACCGTAGCGTCGATCGCGGTGTCGAGCGGCGCGATGCCCCGGCCCATCACCGCGACCGGCTCGCCGAGCGGGTGGATGGCGATCGTGTCCATGTTGATCGCCACCTGGATCGACGCGGCCGGCACGACCGGATGGGTGGCGAAATGCTCGGCGCCGAGCAGGCCCAGCTCCTCCGCCGTGGTGGCGAGGAACAGGATGTCGCGCGGCGCGCGGGGCCGGGCGGAAAGGCGCCCGGCGATCTCGATCAGGGCGGCGATGCCCGAGGCATTGTCGACCGCGCCGTTGCAGATCCTGTCCGCCTCGCCCTCCGGGCGGCAGATGCCGAGATGGTCCCAATGAGCGAGATAGACGATGCTCTCATTGGTATCGCCGCTGCCGCGCAGGCGACCGACGACATTGTTGGTCGTGTAGCGCTCCACCCGCGTCGTCACCTCGATCGTCGCGCGCAGCGGCAGCACGGAGGCGCGGAAGGAGGAGCCGGGCTGATCGTTGAGCAGCCGCTCCAGATTGCCGCCGGCCGCCGCGATCAGGCGCTGGGCGGCGGAGATCGGCATCGCGCCGGTGATCGCCGGGACCGGGGTCGCATCGAGCCGGGTCGCGGCCTGGCTGCCCATCACGCGGCGGACCGTCGCCCAGGGAATGTCCTCCCCGGCGATGGCGATGACCGCCGCCGCACCCGCGTCGCTGACCGCCTGGCGCCGCTCGGCGAGCGAGGGGAAACCGGGTACGTCCGGCCCTTCGAGCATGATGAGCACGACCGCGCCGCGCACATCCACCCCGGCGAGCTGATCGATGCCGCGATCCGGCAAGCGCGCGCCATGGCCGGCGAAGATCACCGGCGCATCGGCGATCCGCTCCTGCGCCTCGCGGCCGAGCAGGATGATCTCGTCCTCTCCGAACGGGACAAGGCGGCCGTTCGCGGTCCAGCTCAGGCTGTGCGAACCGGCGGCGCGCTCGACCAGGCGGACGGGCTGGAACCAGGTGCCGCCCTCCCCGGCCGGCTCGACGCCGCGGGACTGGAGCTGCTCGACGATATAGGCGGTGGTCAGGCGCTCGCCCTCGGTGGCGGGGGCGCGCCCCTGGAACTCGTCGCTGGCGAGCCGCTCGATATGGCGCATCAGCTCTGCGGGCGTGACCGGGCGGTCGCTCTGGGCCGGAGCGGCGGTGGCGGCGAGGATAAGGGCGAGCGGCGCGCTGGCGCGGATCAGCTTGGCAAACATGCGGCTGCTTAAGGAGAGTGCGGCGGAGTGGCAAGCGATTCGGAGGACACCCACAAGCCGAAATTCACGGCGAAAACGCGCCGTGCGCCAGCGGGCGTGCAGAGTGTTAAGTTGACAAAGTTGACAGGGTGAGGGGTGTTTTGGCGGGGGCGCCGATGGCGCGCGTCGGACCGAAGATTTCAAAGAGCCGACGAAACGAGGCCGGGACCCCGATTCGGGGCAAGCGTGACAGAGCATTTCCTACATTGGAAGCGGTGGGCGGAAGGTCGATTTTCGACCCGTTGCGGACGTTTAGATGCTCACGAACAGTCGGGAAGAGATTCCAATGCGCTCTCAAGAGTCTGGTATCGAAGAGCGTAGGAGAAGCGCCCGTCGGGTGGATCGTAGCCATTCATCCAATCGAACCGGCCAAGATAAATAGGCCAGTGCCCATTTGAGGTTTGTCCAAGAACACCATCCGGTTGGCGATGTGCTTCACACCTCTGATCGACCCCCGTTTCGGTTTCGCGCGAGAGGCAGGAGCGGGTCTCAAGTGTGATATCGTTCAGCGCAATACAGTCATTCTCGCCAAGCAGAATGTAGCCATCTTGCAGGGCATAGAGGTTCATACCCCCGCCACCGTTTGAAAGCGACGACAAGGGAATTCGCCGTTGCTGGCCCGCCGGTGACGTTAAGGTGAGGACACGGTTCGAACGCAATGGCGCGAGATTTGTCAGCGTTTCCTCGATGGCGAGTCGAACGTTGCTGAAGGAGAGCGTGGTCTCAGCGATATACGTGCCTCCAACGTGGACGACCGAATTCTCCTGCCGAGTCCCGCTGCGTTCGTTAGGGACAGCTACCGTGCTGAACCCGACGAGAAGCACGGTGTGAAAGAGATGAAGCATCCCAGGATGCTAGCTCGCGTAGCAGGGCCATTCAACGTCCGCTTTCCACCCATAACGGACAATGCCGCCGTCCCTCGCCTACCCCCGCGCCTTCGCGATCATCGCCTTGGCCTGATCGACGTGCATCGCCTCGATCATGCGGCCTTCGTGGCGTTCGGCGCCGCCGGTGGCGGCTTCGATGAGGCGGCGGGCGGCGGCCAGTTCGGCTTCGGTCGGCGCAAAGGCGCGGTTGACCGTGTCGATCTGGCTGGGATGGATGACGGACTTGCCGTCGAAGCCCCAGGCGCGGCCTTCGGCGCATTCGGCGGCGAGGCCCGCGTCGGACTCCAGCTTGTTGTAGACGCCGTCGAAGGCGGCGACGCCGGCGGCGCGGGCGGCGAGCACGATGCGCTGCAAGGCATAGACCAAGCCGCCGCGCCCGGCACCGGCTGGCATCCGCAGGCCGGCGGCGAGATCGTTGGTGCCGGCGATCAGTCCGCTCGTCACCGGCGCGATGGCGGCGGCGTCGATCACGCCTTTGGGCGTTTCGATCATCGCCAGCACCGGCTTGCCGATCAGCCAGGCGGCGTCATGTGCCTGCTTGACGCTTTCCGTCTTGGCCAGCACGATGAAATCGATCGCGCAGCGGCGCAGCGCCACCACGTCCTCGCCGAAATCGCGGGTTTCGATCGGATTGGCGCGGACCGCCACCATCCTGTTGCCGAAGCCTTCGGCGGTGGCGGCGATCGCGGCCTCGCGCGCCGATGCCTTGTCTTCCGCCTTCACCGCGTCCTCGAGATCGAGGATCACCATGTCGGCGGCGAGCGTCCGCGCCTTTTCGATCGCGCGGGCATTGGAGGCCGGCAGGAACAGCAGCGAGCGGCACAGGCCAGGATCCTTCGCGTTCATCTTTCCCCCATTTCGATTCCGCTTGGATGCTGGCGCCATTATCTACATGATAACGGGATCAGCGGTGGGAGGAATCGCATGGAATTCGTGTTCTTCATCCTCGCCCTGTTCATCATCCTCTGGCTGTTCGCCAGCGTGAAGATGGTGCGGCAGGGCTATCAATACACGATCGAGCGCTTCGGCCGCTTCACCGCCGTCGCCGCGCCGGGGCTCAATCTCTATCCGGCGATCGTCTACCGCGTCGGCCGCAAGGTCAACATGATGGAGCAGGTGCTCCAGATTCCGGGGCAGGAGATCATCACCAAGGACAATGCCATGGTCTCGACCGACGGCGTCGTCTTCTTCCAGGTGCTGGACGCGGCCAAGGCGGCCTATGAGGTCAGCGACCTCTACAACGCGATCCTGAACCTCGTGACCACCAACCTGCGCACCGTGATGGGATCGATGGACCTCGACGAGACCCTGTCCAAGCGCGACGAGATCAACGCGCGGCTGCTCGACGTGATCGATCACGCGACGACGCCCTGGGGCGTCAAGATCAACCGCGTCGAGATCAAGGACATCCGCCCGCCCGGCGACATCGTCAACGCCATGGCGCGGCAGATGAAGGCCGAGCGCGAGAAGCGCGCCGCGATCCTGGAGGCCGAGGGCCTGCGCGCGTCGGAAATCCTGCGCGCCGAGGGCGAGAAGCAGGGCCAGATCCTGCAGGCCGAAGGCCGACGCGAAGCCGCCTTCCGCGACGCCGAGGCGCGCGAGCGCGAGGCGGAGGCCGAGGCGAAGGCGACGCAGATGGTGTCCGAGGCGATCGCCAGCGGCAACGCCCAGGCGATCAACTATTTCATCGCGCAGAAATATGTCGAGGCGGTCGGCGAGTTCGCCCGATCGCCCAATGCCAAGACGATCCTGTTCCCGGTCGAGGCCACGCAGCTCATCGGCACTTTGGGCGGGATCGGCGAGATCGCGCGCGACGCGCTGGGCAAAGGCGATGCCCCCCCCGCCCGCACCCCAGCGCCCCGGCGCACCGGTCCGTTCGAGGGGAATGGCTGATGGACCTGGGCGGGCTCGGCGCGCATTGGTGGTGGCTGCTGGGCGCGGCGTTGCTCGGCATCCTCGAAATCTTCGCGCCCGGCGTTTTCCTCGTGTGGCTGGCGGCGGCGGCGGCGGCGACCGGCATCGTCGTCGCACTGTTGCCGCTCGGCCTGCCGATCCAGCTCGTCCTGTTCAGCATGCTCGCCGCCGTCGCGGTGATCGGCGGGCGGCGCTATTACGAGCACAAGGCCTCGCTCGCCGACGATCTCCACATCAACGATCCGGTCGCGCGGCTGATCGGGCAGGAGTTCGAGGTCGTGACCGAGATACGCGGCGGCCAGGGCCGGGTGCGGATCGGCGACAGTGTGTGGACCGCGCGCGGCGCCGACACCCCGGCCGGCGCGCGGGTGCGCGTGACCGGCGTCAAGGGCAATTGCCTGGATGTCGTGCCAGTGCCGGCACTGCCGCCGGCGGACGGGGGCGCTTAGAACCTGCCTGTTGCTGCCTGCCCCTTTCCCGTCATGTCGGGCTTGACCCGGCATCCACCTTCTTCTCTCCGGTCCCGGCAAAAGAAGGTGGACCCCGGATCAAGTCCGGGGTGACGATTCAAAGAGATTGATCGAGCCCTAGCTCCGCTTGAACAGGTTCTGCGCGAAGCCGGCGATGTCGTTGAGCGGATTGCCGTCGCCGTCGCGGTCGAGCATCGCGCCCAGGCCGCCGAGCGCGCCGCCCTCGGCGAAGACGCCCTGCAGGCTTTCCAGCGACAGGCCGTGCTGCGCGGCCATCGCCTGCAGCGCCTCGGCATGGCCGGTGCCGGCGGCGAGCTGGCCCTGGAGCGACTGGGCGAGACCCTGGAACTGCTCCGGCGACACACCGACCCGGGCGGCCAGCTCCTCGACATTGCCGAGATTGCCGAACATCTGCTCGAACATATTGGTCATGATACGCTCCCTCCACACTGCATGAGGAAGCGAAGACTAGCAGCTTTCGTGCCGCCGGGCGACGTCAACGCTGTTTCGCCGTGAAATAGCCGTAGCCGGCGCCGACCAGCGCGCCGAAGATCGGCCCGACGAACGGCACGGGAATGGCGATCAGCGCGCCGATCCCGGCGGCGATGGCGGTGCGCCTGGCAACTGGATTCTCTAGCATGGCCTCATCCTTTCGATGAGGTGTGTTATAGTAGTAATACGGGTGGATTTCAAGCCGGGACGGTTTCGGGCAGGCTTGCCAAATCCGGCGCCACCCGGCCGAGCCGCGCTTTCGTCGAGAAGAGCAGGCCGCGGCTGTAGAAACGCATCGGCCAGTCGCGGCGGCCTTCGTCGGCGCGGAGGAGCGCGTTGACGCGATGGGCGAGGCCGCTTTCCCCGCTGCGCGCCAGAAAGGTGCGGACGGCAATGACGAAAGCCTGGGTGATCGTCTCGTGATAGCCCTGCGCCGCGTCGTTCACGCCGCCGACGCTTTCGTTGTAGCGGCGGATGAGGTGCGGCAGATCGCGTTCCGGGACGATGTCGGGCCGTTCGAGGATCAACCAGGCGCAGGTGGCGAGATGGGCCTCGTGGGTCCATTCCGTCTTGGGCAGGGTGCAGGCGAGCATCGCCGCGCCGAGGCGGCGGATGGCGTCGTCGGAGGCGAACAGGCGCGGTTCGTGGTCGCTCATGGCGTGTCTCCAAAAGAAAAGGAGCGTGCCGGCACCGGGCCGGCACGCTCCTTCGAATGAGGTCTTGCGGGGCTCAGGCGGCGGGCATCGGTTCCCTGGTCTGTTGTTCGGCCGCCGCGTCGCCGGTCGGGCCGGCGGCGAGGACGCCGGCGTCGACATGGGTTTCGAAACGGGCGAAATTGTCGGTGAAGAGCTTCACCAGCTTCGCCGCCGTCGCGTCGTAATCGGCCTTGTCGGCCCAGGTGTCGCGCGGATTGAGGATCGCCGCGTCGATGCCCGGCACGCTCACCGGCACCTCGAACCCGAAATTGGGATCGGTGCGGAAGGCGACATGGTTGAGGCTGCCGTCGAGCGCGGCGTTGAGCAGCGCGCGGGTCGCCTTGATCGGCATGCGGCTGCCGATTCCGTATTTGCCGCCGGTCCATCCGGTGTTGACCAGCCAGCACTTCACCCCGCCTTTGGCGATCCGCTCCTTGAGGAGATTGCCGTAGACGCTGGGGTGGCGCGGCATGAAGGGCGCGCCGAAGCAGGTCGAGAAGGTCGCCTCCGGCTCGGTGACGCCGATCTCGGTGCCGGCGACCTTGGCGGTGTAGCCGGAGAGGAAGTGATACATCGCCTGATCGGGCGTCAGCCGCGCGATCGGCGGGAGCACGCCGAAGGCGTCGGCGGTGAGGAAGATCACGTTCTTCGGCACCGGCCCCATATTCGCTTCGGAGGCATTGGGGATGAAGTCGATCGGATAGGCGCCGCGGGTGTTCTCGGCGAGGGTCGCGTCGTCGAGATCGAGGGTGCGGGTATCGGGATCGATCACGACATTTTCGAGCACGGTGCCGAAACGCTTCGTGGTGGCGTAGATTTCCGGCTCGGCCTCCGGCGAGAGGCGGATCATCTTGGCGTAGCAGCCGCCCTCGAAATTGAAGACCGCGGTGTCCGACCAGCCATGCTCGTCGTCGCCGATCAGCGTGCGGCTGGCGTCGGCGCTCAGCGTCGTCTTGCCGGTGCCCGACAGGCCGAAGAAGACGGCGGTGTCGCCGTCCGGGCCGATATTGGCCGAGCAGTGCATCGGCATGATGCCCTCGACCGGCAGCTTGTAGTTGAGGATGCCGAAGACCGACTTCTTCATCTCGCCGGCATAGGCGGTGCCGCCGATCAGGATCAGCCGCTCGGTCAGGTTGACCGCGATCACCGTTTCGGAGCGCGTGCCGTGGCGGGCGGGGTCGGCCTGGAAACTGGGCAGATCGATGATCGTGTATTCCGGCTCGAAGCCGGGCAGCTCATCGGCCTCGGGGCGGACCAGCAGGGTGCGGATGAAGAGATTGTGCCAGGCCAGCTCGTTGATGACGCGCACGCGCACGCGATGCTCGGGCTGCGAGCCGCCATGGAGATCGGCGACGTAGAGCGTGTCCTTGCCGTCCAGCGCGGTCATGAAATCGGCCTTGAGCGCGGCGAACTGATCCGGCGTCATCGCCTTCGCATTGTCCCACCAGATCGTGTTTTCGGTCTCGGCGTCGCGGACCGTGAACTTGTCCTTGGCGGAGCGGCCGGTGTGCTTGCCGGTGGCGACAACCAGCGGGCCGTCCTTGGCCAGCACGCCCTCGCCGCGCGCGATCGCCTGCTCGACGAGCTGGGCGGTGCCGAGATTCCAGTTCAGCACCGCGGACGTGTCGATACCCTGATAATGCAGATCGAAAGACGGGACCCGATTGGCCACCTCAACTTCTCCTGTTTACGCAAGAATTCGGCTCCCCGGGGGAGCACTTCGCTGTGCGGCGCGCCATAGCGGAGGGGGCGCGCAGCGTCAAAGGGTAGCGCGCCGAAGCGGGCTCGCGTAAAGCCCGGCGGGGAGGAAAAGCAGGCCGCAATGTCGACAACGATCGCGCTGGTCGACGACGACCGCAACATCCTCACCTCCCTGTCCGTCGCGCTGCAATCGGAGGGCTTCGTCACGCGCCTCTATTCGGACGGCGAGGCGGCGCTGAAGGCGCTCGTCGAGAACCCGCCCGAGCTGGCCGTGTTCGACATCAAGATGCCCCGGATGGACGGCATGGAGCTGCTCCGCCGGGTGCGCGAGAAGAGCGACTTCCCGGTCATCTTCCTCACCTCCAAGGACGAGGAGCTGGACGAGGCGCTGGGCCTCGCCATGGGCGCCGACGATTATATCGCCAAGCCCTTCTCCCAGCGCCTGCTGCTGGCGCGCATCCGGGCGGTGCTGCGCCGGACCGAGGCGCGCGCCGCCGCGCCGGACGGCGAGGACGAGCCGATCGCCGAGGAGATCGCGCGCGGTCGCCTGGTCATGGACCCGGCCCGCCACCGGGTGCGCTGGCAAGGCAGGGAAGTCGCGCTGACCGTCACCGAATTCCTGATCCTGGAGGCGCTGGCGCAGCGTCCCGGCGTGGTCAAATCGCGCAACCAGCTGATGGACATCGCCTATCAGGACGACATCTATGTCGACGACCGCACGATCGACAGCCATATCAAGCGGATGCGCCGCAAGTTCCGCGCCGTCGACGGAGAGTTCAAGGCGATCGAAACGCTTTACGGGGTCGGATACCGCTTTGCCGAGGAATGAGGACCCGCGCCCGCCGCCGAAGCTCGGCTGGTCGCGGCGGTTGTCGCTCCGCCAACGCATCCTGGCGGTCAACATCTTCGCGATCGTCATCATCGCCGGCAGCCTCTTCTATCTCGACAGCTTCCGCAGCCAGCTCATCCAGGCCCGGTCCGACCAGGTGCGATCGGAAACGGTGATGATCGCGCACATGCTGCGCGTCGCTCCGCGCGAGACCTGGCAGCCCTTGCTCGTCCGGATCGGCGCCGACGCGGGCGCGCGGCTGCGCGTCTATGACGCCGCCGGGGAGAAGCGCGAGGATAGCTGGACCGGGGCGGCGCCGACCTACGAATTGCGCGAGACGGCGGGCGAGCCAATGCTGCGCACCGTGGCGCGCGCGCTCGACAACGGCTTCGACGCGATCGTCCGCGCGAAGCGGCCGGAACGTTATATCGAGGCGGCGACGGACGAATTGGCCGCCTGGCCGGAAGCGCGGGCAACACTGGCATCCGGCGCCGTCGAAACCCGGATCCGCCGGGCGCCCGAGGGCACCCCCTATCTCAGCGCCGCGATGCGGATCGAAGGCGACGGCGTACTGCTGTTCACCGTCAATGCCCGCGACGTGCGCCGCGCGGTGCGCGCCGAGCGCTTCGACCTCGGCCTGGTGCTGCTCGGCACCCTGATCCTGTCGATCCTGCTGTCGCGCTTCCTGGCCCGGACGATCGCCAATCCGCTGCGGGCGCTGGCGCTGGCCGCGCACCGGGTCCGGCTGGGCCGCGCGCGCGAAGTGGACGTGCCGGTGCTCCCCGCACGGCGCGACGAGATCGGCCTCCTCGCCCGCGCGCTGGCCGACATGACCCAGACGCTGCGCCAGCGGATCGACGCGACCGACGCCTTCGCCGCCGACGTGACGCACGAGCTCAAGAACCCCCTCGCCTCGCTGCGCTCCGCGGTGGATTCGCTGGAGCGGGTGGACGATCCGGAGCTGCGCCGCCGGCTCCTCGACGTCGTCCGCGACGATGTGGGACGGCTCGACCGGCTGATCGTGGACATCGCCGAATCGGCGCGGCTCGACGCCGAACTATCCCGCGCGCGCTTCGAGCCGGTCGATCTCGGCAGGCTGATCGAGACCCTGCTGCCGGTCTGGGACGAGCGGACCGGCGGACGCGCGGCGATTGCCTTCGCCCGCCCGCGGGCCGGCACGGCTTTGGTGTCCGGCGACGAATCGCGGCTCGCCCGGCTGATCGACAATCTGGTCGATAACGCCATTTCCTTCTCACCCGAAGGCGGCCTGGTCGAGATTCGCGCCGCCAGCGCCGGCGGCGAAGTGGCGCTCAGCGTCGAGGACGAAGGGCCGGGCGTGGTTCCGGAACAACGCGAGGCGATTTTTAACCGCTTCCATTCCATTCGTCCGGATGCGGATTTCGGCCGCCATTCCGGCCTGGGCCTTGCCATCGCCAAGGCGATTGTCGAGGGTCATGGCGGACGCATCGCGGTCGAGGACCGCCACGACGGGCGCAGCGGGGCGCGCTTCGTGGTCCATTTTCCGGGAGCCGCGCCATGAGGACGCCGACCCTATCCTCCGAAACCGTCCATGCCAGCGCGGTCGCGATCGGCGACCGCGCCGTGCTGATCGCCGGCCGCTCCGGCAAGGGCAAATCCGATCTGGCGCTGCGCCTGATCGACCGCGGCGCCCGGCTGGTCAGCGACGATTACACGATCGTGCGCCGGCTGGACGGCCGACTGGTCGCCACCGCGCCGCCCAACATCGCCGGCAAGATCGAGGTGCGCGGCGTCGGGCTGCTCGATTTTCCCAATGACGAGGACGTGCGGGTGGGGTTGATCGTCGATCTCGACCGTGACGCCGAGCGGCTGCCCGAAGCCGGCGAGACGCGGACGCTCGCGGGGATCGCCATACCGGTGATCGCTCTGGCCGCCCTAGAATCCTCCGCGCCGATCAAGGTCGAGGCGGCGCTGCGCCTGTTCGGGCTCGACCCGGAATGACCCGCAGCGCCGACCCGACCCGCATCCTGCTCGTCACCGGCATGTCCGGCGCCGGCCAATCGACCGTGCTGAAGGCGCTGGAGGATATGGGCTGGGAGACGGTGGACAACCTGCCGCTGTCGCTGCTCAATCACCTGCTGGCGGCGCCCCTGCCCGCCGGCGCCGACGACCGCCGGCCGCTCGCCATCGGCCTCGCCAGCCGCACCCGCGGCTTCGGCGCCGAGCGGATCGTCGGCCAGATCAAGCGGATCGGCAAGGAACGCGGCCATTCGATCGAAACGCTCTATCTGGAATGCCAGACGCACGAACTGCTGCGCCGCTATTCCGAGACGCGGCGCCGCCACCCGCTTGCGCCCGACCGGCCGATCGCCGACGGCATCGCCGAGGAGCGCGAGATGATGGCGCCGCTCAAGCGCTGGGCCGATCATGTCATCGACAGCACAGACATCGCCGCCAACATGCTCAACCAGCAGATCCGCGACCGCTTCGGGGATGCGGCCGCCGCGCCGACGCTGACCATCCAGTCCTTCGGCTTCGCCCGCGGCCTGCCCCGCAACGCCGATCTCGTCTTCGACATGCGATTCCTGCGGAATCCGCACTGGGAGCCGGCGCTGCGCGAGCTGACCGGGCTGGACCAGGCGGTGGCCGACCACATCGCCGGCGACGCGGCCTATGAGGACGCGCTGACGCGTATCGAGGAGCTGCTGCTGATCCTGCTTCCCCGTTACCGGGCCGAGGGGAAGGCCTATGTTTCGGCGGCGTTCGGCTGTACCGGCGGGAGACATCGATCGGTCCATGTGGCGGAGCGAGTCGCGGCACGGTTGCGCGCGGCGGGTTTTTCGCCCACGTTGGACCACCGCGACCTCGATACGCCGCCGCGCGACGGCATCGAGCGGTCGCCGAAAGGCTGATTCGGTTTGAACATTCGTCAGGGACCCGAGCGGACGACCGCTTTCAAGGTGACATAATGATCGGTTTGGTGCTGGTGACGCACGGCAAGCTTGCGTCCGAATTCATCGTCGCCATGGAGCATGTGGTCGGCCCGCAGGAGCGGATCGTGCCGATCTGCATCGGTCCGGACGACGACATGGAGGCGCGGCGCAAGGACATCGCCAAGGCGATCGCCAAGGTGGACGGCGGCGACGGCGTCATCATCCTCACCGACCTGTTCGGCGGCACCCCTTCCAACCTCGCCATCTCGCTCATGAAAAGCGAGAAGATCGAGGTGATCGCCGGCGTGAACCTGCCGATGCTGATCCGGCTGGAAGGCGCGCGCAAGACGATGGACGTGAAAGCCGCCGTGGCCGCCGCGCGCGAGGCCGGGCGCAAATATATCTCCGTCGCCTCCGAAGTGCTGGGCGAGGCTGCCGCCTGATGGCCGAATGCGTCGTGGAACTGCGCAACAAGCGCGGCCTCCATGCCCGGGCAAGTGCGAAGTTCGTCACCCTCGCCGCCGAGATCGACGCCAATATCGAGGTCGAGAAGGACGGCGCCAAGGTGTGCGGCACGTCGATCATGGGGCTGATGATGCTGGGCGCGGCGATGGGCGATTCGATCCGGATCGTGGCGATCGGGCCGGGTGCCGAGCTGGCGGTGGCGCGGCTGACCGCGCTCGTCGAGAGCAAGTTCGGCGAGGATTAGATCATGCCCCGGCGGATCACCGCCTTCTCCAACCCGATCGTCAAGCAGGCCCGGGGCCTCAGGGACAAGAAGAACCGGCGGCGCGAAGGGCTGTTCCTGGCCGAGGGACTGCGCATCCTGACCGAAGCGCGCGAGGCCGGGCGGCTGCCCGAGATATTGTTCTTCAATGAGGCGGGCCATCCCCTGCTCGACCGGCTGATCGCCGAGACGGAAGCGGCCGGGGGGATGGCGATCGAGACCGACGCGGACATCCTCCACAAGATTTCCGGCAAGGAGAATCCGCAGGCCGCGGTCGGCGCCTATCGGGCGTTCGACACCGGGCTGGCGGCGATCGACCGGAGCGCCGCGCCGCTCTGGATCGTCGCCCAGGCACTGCGCGATCCCGGCAATATCGGCACGATCCTGCGCACCGGCGACGCGACCGGCGCCGGCGGGCTGATCCTGATCGACGATTGCGCCGATCCCTTCTCGGTCGAGGCGGTGCGCGCGTCGATGGGCGCGCTCTTCACCCAGCGGATCGCGGCGGCGCGCTGGGGCGAGTTTGTGGCCTGGCTGCGCGGCGGGGCGGGCCAGCTCGTCGGCACCAGCCTGAAGGCGACACAGGACTATCAGGCGCCGGCTTATGCGCCGCCCACCTTCCTCCTGGTCGGCAACGAGCAGGCGGGACTGCCCGCCGCGTATGAACAGGAATGCGACCTGCTCGTTAAGATGCCGATGCTGGGCAAGGCCGACAGCCTCAACGCCGCCGTGGCGACCGCAGTGATGGCCTATGAGGTGATCAACCAGTGGAGGCGCGGATGAGGATGATTGCATTGGGTCTGCTGCTCGCCGGTTGCGCGACCGTGCCGCCAGCGGACGACGGCGAACCCTATCGCGCGCGCGGCACCGAGCCCTTCTGGTCGGTGACGATCGGCGGCGGCCGGATGGTCTATGAAGGGCTGGACCAGCCCAGGGTCGATGTCCCCGCGCCGGCGCCGCGCCCGTTCGGGGCCGGCCGGCGTTACGAAAGCGCGGCCTTCACCGTCGATATCAGCCCCGGCCCGTGCAGCGACGGGATGAGCGACTTCACCTATCCCGATTCGGTGCGCGTCGCCTTCGAGGGCGCGGAGCCGCCCTTGATGGGCTGCGGCGGCGAGCCGCTGCCGCCCGAAACCCTGGCCGGCACCAACTGGAGCATCGTCGAGATCGGCGGCGAGGGCGTGTCGGGCGAGCTTTACCACCTCTCTTTCAGTGGCGACCGGATCAGCGGCCGGGCCGGCTGCAACCGCTTTTCGGGCGGCTATCGGCAAAACGGCGAGACGTTGACCGTGGGCGGGCTGGCGATGACCCGGATGGCGTGCCCCGGCCCCGGTATGACGCACGAGCGGCGCTTCGGCGAGATCGTCAGCGGTCCGGTGCGGATCGGCTTTCCCGCCGGCGACATGCTGGAGCTGACCGGCGCCGCCGGCACGATCCGGGCGCGACGGGCGATGTAGCTTTATTCGGCGGCTTCGTCGGTTTCGTCGGTGACGAGCTTGGCTAGCGGACGGGGCGCGGCTTCGACGACGGGAAGCGCCTCGATCTCCTTGGCGCCGCTCGACACCTCCAGTGTCTCGAAGCGCTTGGCCTGGGTCATCACCTGGCTTTCCAGGCTGCCGACGAAGGCGTTGTAGGCGCCGGTCGCCAGCTCGAGGTTGCGGCCCATGCGGGCGACATGGCCGCCCATGGTGGCGAGGCGGGAATGGAGCTCCTTGCCCAGCCGGGCGATCTCCGCCGCTTCCTCGGCGAGGCGCTCCTGCCGCCAGACGCTGGCGACGGTGCGGGCGATGGCGACGAGATTGGTCGGGGTGGCGAGCAGCACGCGCCGCTCGAACGCCCAATCCCACAGCGCATCGTCCTGCTCCAGCGCGGCGGTCAGGAAATGCTCGCCCGGAATGTACATGACGACATAGTCGGCGGCGTCGCCGAACTGCTCCCAGTAGTTCTTGGCGCCGAGCTGCTGGGCGTGATTGCGGATCGAGCCGACATGCTTCCGGAGATGGGCGGCGCGCACGGCCTCGTCGATCTCCTCGCTGGCGTCGAGAAAGGCGTTGAGCGAGCATTTGGCGTCGATGATCAGCTTGCGCCCCCCCGGCAGCCGCACGATCACGTCCGGCCGCAGCCGCCCGTCGCCGGTATCGACCGACACCTCGGTCTGGAAATCCGCGAATTGCGACAGGCCGGCCTGTTCGAGCACGTTCTTCAGGCTCTGCTCGCCCCAGCGCCCCCGCGCCTTGGGGCTGGAACGCAGCGCGTTGACGAGGTTGCGCGTCTCGTCGCGTACCTGGCTGTGGCCGGCATGAAGCAGGGTCACCGCCTCGCGCAGCGCCTCGTAACTGCCCACCCGTTCCTTCTCGACCTTGGTGAGCCCGTCCTCATAGCGTTTCAGCGTCGCCTCGACCGGCTGGAGCAAGGCTTTCAGCTTCTCCTCGCTCTTCTCGCCGGCCTGGCCGAAGCGCTCCTCGGCGCGCGCCAGAAACTGCTGCTGCGCCTCGCCGAGCAATTTTGAGCCGATTTCGTTGAATTGCGCCGCAAGCAATTCTTTCGCTTCGAGAAGTTCCTTCATCCGCGCGTCGAAATTGCGGGCATCGGCCTGCAGGCCGGACAATTCCTGCCTGGCCGCGTCGCG
The DNA here is from genome assembly GCA_019635535.1 of Sphingomonas sp. Lineage (NCBI taxonomy): Bacteria > Pseudomonadati > Pseudomonadota > Alphaproteobacteria > Sphingomonadales > Sphingomonadaceae > Sphingomonas > Sphingomonas sp. The sequence goes on along the minus strand of JAHBZH010000001.1, from coordinate 1,823,800 downwards.
CTCCTTCGTCACCTCGTCCAGCGTCATCCGCAGCAGCTCGGACGCCTTGCCGCGCTCCTCGGCCAGCGCGCCGGCGCGGCCACCGCCGACCCACCAGCCGAGCGCCAGCCCGACCGCCAAGCCAGCCGCGATCAGCAGGATGACGACGAACGGCTCCACACATCCTCCGAAACGGAACGAAATGGGAACCTAGCCCAATCCGCACCGCCTCTCAAGCGGCGGGGAACACATGTTGTGGAAAAGCCGTTCGGAACGCGTCAGGAGACGCCATGACTTCACCGCGACTCGCCTTGCTTGCCGCCACGATGCTCGCCTTCGCCGGCTGCCGGCAGGCGCCGGAGACCGCGCCGCTGAACGAGCAGCCAGCCGCCGATGAGGCGGTGGACGCGCCGGCGGCGAATATCGACGACTCGCTGGCGCTCGACCAGCTCGCCGGGGCGCGCAATCACATGGCGCAGCCGGAAGGCTATGGCGCCCTGCCCCCGGACGACCGGGCGCTGCGTTTCGTGGGACGCTGGGCGACCGAAGTGCGGGGATGCGAGAGCGCCGCCTGGCGCTTCACGGCGGACCGGATGGAGACGCCGGCGGGCTCGGTCTGCACCTTCCGCGACGTGACGCCGGTGGAGGGCGGATACGACATCGCCGCGCGCTGCACGGCGGAAGGGCCGGAGCAGGGCGACACGATCCGGCTGCGCTTCGCCGAATCGGCGGGCGCGATGCTGTTTGAATCGGAAAGCGTGGCGGGCAATGGCCTGGTCTATTGTGGGTCGTGAGGCCCACCCATCATTCCGACGAAAGCCGGAGCCCGGTTACATTTTCCTTTCTTCTTCGCGCCTTCGCGTCTTCGCGTAAGATATTTGGTTCACGCGAAGGCGCGAAGAACACGAAGGAAGAAAGACCGATTCCGGCCTTCGCCGGAATGGCGGTTGGGATCAGGCCGCGCGGCGGGTGGCGGTTTCGCGGCGGGCCTTTACCAGCTTCTTGAGCAGCATGTCCCGCTTCAGACGGGAGAGGTGATCGATGAACAGCACGCCGTTCAGATGGTCGATCTCGTGCTGCAGGCAGGTGGCGAGCAGGCCGTCCAGCCATTCCTCATGCACCTTGCCGTCGCGGTCCTGCCAGCGGGCGCGGACCCGATCGGGGCGCATCACCTCGGCATATTGATCGGGCACGGAGAGGCAGCCCTCATTGTAGGGCACGGTGATCTCCGATTCTTCGAGGATTTCCGGATTGATGAAGACGCGCGGATCCTTGACCGGATCGCCATCCTCTTCTTCCGGCTCCTGCAGGTCGATCACGAGCAGCCGCTTCGGCACGCCGACCTGGATCGCGGCGAGGCCGATGCCCGGCGCCGCGTACATGGTCGCGAACATGTCGTCGATCAGGGTTTGCAGCTCGGCATTGATCTCCTCGACCGGCGAGGAAATCTGACGCAGCACCGGATCGGGCGTCTCGTAGATCGGAAGAATGGCCATGGGCCGGAAATAAGGGCTTTTGCCCTCGCCTTCAAGCGACCGGGCGGCGGGCGCGCAAGGCCTGGGCCAGCGTGCCCTCGTCGAGATAGTCGAGCTCGCCGCCGACCGGCAGGCCGTGGGCGAGCTGGGTGATGCGGACGGGCCAGGTTTCCAGGCGCTCGGCCAGATAGTGGGCGGTGGTCTGCCCCTCCAGCGTGGCGTTCATCGCCAGCACGACCTCGTCCACCCCGCCGGCGGCGACGCGGGAGATCAGGCGGTCGATATTGAGGTCCTCGGGCCGCACGCCCTCCAGCGCGGAGAGACGGCCGCCAAGGACGTGGAAACGCCCGGGAAAGAGCCGGGAGCGATCGAGCGCCCAGAGGTCCGACACCTCCTCCACCACGCAGAGCAGGCGCGCGTCGCGGCGCGGATCGGCGCAGATGCCGCAGGGATCGGTGGTATCGACATTCCCGCAGGTCGTGCAGGTGGCGAGCCTCTCGTTCACCTGTTCCAGCGCGCGCAGCAGCGGCGTCATCGCGCTTTCGCGGCGCTTGATGAGATGCAGCACCGCGCGCCGCGCCGAACGCGGGCCGAGCCCCGGCAGGCGGGACAGCGCCTGGGTGAGCGCCTCGATCTCGGGAGATGCCATGAGGCGGAGATATTGAGATGCGCAGCGGGCTGCAATCCTTCCCGGTACGGATTGGCAGGTTGGACTGCCCCCGGCAGTCCAAGATCGCGCCGGGGGCACGATCGACCTGCCAATGGGGACCATGCGAAGCACGGTGGAGGGGTCGAGGGAGTCCGAGCCGGCCCCTCCACCATGTCGCTACGCGCCACGGTCCCCCTCCCCGTACCGGGGAGGATCGGCTAGAGCGCTCCCATGCGTATCGCCTTCATGGGAACCCCGGACTTCGCCGTGCCGACGCTCGACGCGCTGATCGACGCGGGGCATGAGATCGCGGCCGTCTATACGCAGCCGCCGCGCCGGGCGGGGCGCGGCAAGGCGCTGCTCCCCTCCCCCGTGCAGCGGCGCGCGGAGGTGGCGGGGATTGACGTCATGACGCCAGTGACGCTGCGCGATGCCGACGCCCAGGCGGCCTTTGCGGCGCTCGACCTCGATGTCGCGGTGGTCGCGGCCTACGGGCTGATCCTGCCCGAGCCGGTGCTGGCGGCGCCGCGCCACGGCTGCCTCAACGTCCATGCCTCGCTGCTGCCGCGCTGGCGGGGGGCCGCGCCGATCCACCGCGCCATCCTCGCCGGGGACGAGCGGACGGGCGTGTGCATCATGGGCATGGAGAAGGGGCTCGACACCGGCCCGGTCTATGCGCGCCGCGAGACGGACGTGGACCGCAAGACGGCCGGCGAACTGACCGCCGAGCTGGCCGGGATGGGCGGGGCGCTGATGGTGGACGTGCTGGACCGGATCGGCGAGATCGTGCCGGAGCCGCAGCCCGACGAAGGCGTGACCTATGCGGCGAAGATCGAGAAGGCCGAGGCCAGGCTCGATTTCTCGCGCCCCGCCGATGAAGTGGAGCGGCAGATCCGCGCCTTCAACCCCGCGCCGGGCGCCTATTTCGAATATGGAAATGAGCGAATCAAGGTACTTGCGGCTGATATCGTCGATGCGTTCGGAGCAGCGGCCAACGTGCTCGACATGGCCCTGACGATCGGCTGCAACGGCGGCGCGATCCGTCCCACGCTCGTGCAACGGGCCGGACGGGGCGCGATGGTGCCGTCCGAATTGCTGCGCGGCTTTTCGATCCCGCCGGGCGCGGTGCTCTGGTGACGCGGTTCCGTCTCACCGTCGAATATGACGGGCGGCCCTTCATGGGCTGGCAGCGGCAGGCGCATGGCCCGTCGGTCCAGCAGGCGATCGAGGAGGCGATCGGCGCGATCACGCATGAGCAGGTCACGCTCCACGCGGCGGGACGGACCGATGCCGGAGTCCATGCGCTGGCGATGACGGCGCATGTCGATATCGACAAGCCGATCACCGCCTTCCGGCTGGCGGACGGGACCAATGCGAAGCTTCGGCCCTTGCCCGTCGCGATCCTCGCCGCGCAGGAGGTGGACGAGGATTTCCACGCCCGCTTCTCCTGCATCGGGCGGCGCTACGTCTATCGCATCGTCAATCGCCGCGCGCCGCTGGCGCTGGAGGCCGGCAAAGGCTGGCGCGTGCCGGTCTGGCTGGATGCGGACGATATGAACAAGGCCGCGCAGGTGCTTGTCGGGAAACATGATTTCACGACGTTCCGCTCCGCGCACTGCCAGTCGGACAGCCCGGTCAAGACGCTGGACCGACTGACCGTGCGGCGGCTGGGCGAAGTGATCGAGATCGAGGCGGCGGCCCGCTCATTTCTCCACCATCAGGTGCGATCGATGGTCGGCTGCCTGGAGCTGGTCGGGCGCGGCAAATGGGACAAGACGGACCTCAAGGCGGCGCTGGACGCCGCCGACCGCGCCGCCTTGGGCTTCAACGCGCCGCCCGACGGGCTTTATTTCGCCGAGGCGAGCTATCCGGGCGAGCGCTGACCTCGCCCAGCCCGAAGACGCGCTGGAGGGATTTCTCCAGCATCAGCAATTGCCAGAGCGTGCGGCCATGTTCGGCGCGGCCGGCGCGGTGCGCTTCCGACAGGCGGCGGATCGCCTCGCCATCGAACCAGCCGGTCTCCAGCAAAGCGGGGCTGCGCGCGATCGCCTCGGCCCGGTCGGCGAGCGGGCCGCGCAGCCATTCGGAGATGGGCGTGACGAAGCCCATCTTGCGCCGGTGCAGGATCTCGTCCGGCAGGCGATCGCCGAGCACGCGCTTGAGCAGCCATTTGCCGGTGCCGCCGCGCAGGCGCATCCGGGGCGGCAATTTGGCGGCGAACTCGATCAGGCGGTGATCCAGCAGGGGCTCGCGCGCCTCCACGCTGACCGCCATCGAGGCGCGGTCCACCTTGGTCAATATGTCGCCGGGCAGCCAGATCTTCAGATCGGCATATTGGGCGCGGGAGAGCGCGTCGTTCGCGGGCGCATCGGCGAAGGCGCGGGCATAGCGATCCTCGGCGCGGTGGCCGTGCAGCGGCGCCGTGAAGATCGCGCGGCGGATCGCTTCGGGCGTGACGCCGACCGCCATCGCATAGGCCTCGCCGCTCGACCGGCTCAGCGCCTGCAGCGTCGTCCTGGCGCGGAGGAATTGCGGGGCATTGTCGAGCTTGGGATAGACATCGCCCAGCCGCCCCGCGAACCGCCCCAGCGGGCCGGGCAGGAGGCTGCGCGCCCGGTCCTCGCCCCGGAACAGGCGGTAGCGACGATAGCCGGCGAAGGCTTCGTCCGCGCCGTCGCCGGAGAGCGCGACGGTCACCTTCTCGCGCGCCAGCTCGGACACGCGGTAGGTGCCGAAGGCGGAGGCGTCGGCGAAAGGCTCGTCGAAGGCCTCGGCGAGAATGTCGATCAGGCCGAAATCGGCGGAGGCGACGGTGCGGCTGCGGTGGCTGGTCGCGAACAGCTCCGCGACGCGGGCGGCATGGGCCGTCTCGTCCAGTTCGGCCGCGTCGAAGCCGATCGCGCAGGTCTCGACCGCGCCGCGGCTGGCTTCGGCCATGAAGGCGACCACGGCCGAGCTGTCCACCCCGCCCGAAAGGAAGGCGCCGAGCGGCACGTCCGCCACCATGCGCGAGCGCACCGCCTCGCGCAGCCGCTCGACCAGCTCCTCGCCCAGCACCCGCGCCGAGCGGCGGTCGGGGCTGGAGAAATCGACATCCCACCATTGCACCGGATTCGGGATCGATTTGCCGCGCCGGATATGGAGGAAATGCCCGGCCGGCAGCTTGCGCACACCCGCGACGATCGATGTGTCGTCGGGGACATAGCCATAAGCCAGATAATCCTCGATCGCCTGCGGATCGGGCGTGCGGCGCAGGCCCGGATGGGCGAGCAACGCCTTCAGCTCGGACGCGAACAGGATCGCGCCGTCGGCGAGCTGGACGAGGTAGAGCGGCTTCACGCCCAGCCGGTCGCGGGCGAGGAACAGCGCGTCCTGATCGGCATCGTAGAGCGCGAAGGCGAACATGCCGTTGAACCGGGACAGGCAATCCGGGCCCCATTGCCGCCAGGCGGCGAGGATGACTTCGGTGTCGCTCTCGCTCTGGAAACGATGCCCCTTCCCTTCCAGAACGGCGCGGACTTCGCGGAAATTGTAGATCTCGCCATTGTAGGTGATGGCGACGCGGCGGTCGGGCGTCAGCATCGGCTGCGCGCCGCCGTCGGTGAGGTCGATGATGGCGAGGCGGCGGTGGCCGAAGCCCACGCCCGGCGCGGTCCAGATGCCGGAGCCGTCCGGCCCGCGATGGACGAGCATGTCCGTCATCGCCTCGACCCGCGCCGGATCGACGGGCTTAGGGACGTCCGGATGGAAGATGCCGGCGATGCCGCACATGGGCCTAGTCCAGCCCCGCCAGGCGATCGGCGAGCGGGGCTATCGGGCCGAGCGCGGCGAGGAAATCGTCGATCGCGGGGCGCGGGCTGATGCCGCCGGCCGGCGCGGACGCGGAAACGACCAGCGCCACGGCGCGTTGGGGGCCGCCGATCAGGCGCACCTTCATCGTCTCCAGCTTCACCCTCATGCCGCTCCCCGTCACGATATCGCCGACGCGGTAGAAGCTCGCGACCTCGCGCACCAGTGCGTGCGAGGCGATCCGCTCCGCGCGTCCGTCCGGCGGAGCGGGCGCATCCGAAAGCCAGGTCCAGGCGCCGCCGGGCGCGACCGCGCCCTGGCCGAAGCCGACCAGCTCGCGCCCCTCGTCCTGATGGGTGAAGACGGCGACGGCGAGATCGACCTCGCGGCCCTGCGCGTCGCGATAGCGGGCCATGGCGAAGCGATCGGCGCCGGTGAAATTGGGGCGCCAGGGCGTGCCGCCCCGCGTCCCCACACGCTGCCAGCCGGGAATGTCGGGGAGTGCGAAGGTCGCGGGGAGATCGCGCACGCCGCCCGCCGAGACCGCCGAGGCCCAGGCGACCGGCAGGACGGCGAGCGCCAGCGCGGCGACGGCGGCGAATGCAAGCGGGGTGCGGCCGGGCGCTTCGGCGAGTTCGGCAGGGTCGAACCAGGAGTCGCCGACGCCGCGATCGAAGAAGCGCCAGCTGAGGGCCAGGATCAGGCCGATGACGATGGCGAAGAAGATGCCGCCATAGATCACATGGTCCATGCCGGCGGCGAATTCGACGCTGCCCGTGCGCTCCGCGATGTAGATGGTGGCGAAGGCGCGCACGCCGTTGGCGAGGATCGGGACGATCAGCGAGACGGCCATGAAGGCGATCCGACGCGGCCAGGAGCGGAAGCAGACATTCGCCGCGAGCGCGCCGAACGCCGCCATCGCGATCAGGAATTTGGCCCCCGCACAGGCCTCCGCAACCTCGAACAGGCCGACCGGGGTGGTGATGAAGATACCCTCGATATGGGCCGGGATGCCGGCCAGGCCGAGGAGGAAGATGACGATATCGGCGGTGATCAGCTGTAGCACCGGCACCAGTTCCTCGCCCGCCGGGATCAGGAACAAGGCGTAGAAGATCGGGAAGGCGAGCGCGCGCGAAACGGACTTGCCGAGACAGGCGATCACCGCGCCCTGCAGCATCAGCACCAAACCGGCATGGCGCGCGAGGCCGACGCCGCCCGCTTCGCCCAGCAGCCAGCCGAAGCCGCCGAGAGCGAGCCAGAATAGGCCCGGCAGCCAGGCGGAGGGCGTCAGTTCGCGCAGGCCCGGCGCGCGCTGCCAGACCAGCCAAGCGATGATCGGGAGGATCAGCAGGCAATGATTGAAGGTGGAGGCATTCCACCAGATCGCGACCATGTCCGCCGCGTCGGCATGGAACAGAGCCAGAAGCCCCGTCCAGACGAGGCCGAGCGCGATCAGGTGCCGGCGCCAGGCGGAAGGCGCAGCGGCGGCTTGCGGGGCTGGCCAGGCGAGCGTCATGCCGCGGCCTTCCGGCCATGCGGCGCGACGATGTCCGCGAGCGGCGCGAGGCGGGAGTTCCAGGAATAGCTCGTTTCCACCAGCTTGCGGGCGGATACGCCGAGCTTCGTGGCGGTTTCGGGGGCGGCCAGCAGGTCGTTGATCGTTGCCGCCATCGCCTCGGCCCCGTCCGCGACGATCAGGTCGCGGCCGGGCTCGGCTTCGATTCCCTCGAAGGCTTCCGGGCTGGCGACGACCGGCCGGGCCATCGCCATCGCCTCCAGCACCTTGTTCTGGATGCCGCGCGCGATCCGCAACGGGGCGACGACGATGTCGGCGGCGGCGAGCCAGGCGCGCATGTCCGACACCGCGCCGGTGACACAGACGCGCGGACCGGCCAGCGCCCGAACCTCGGCCGTAGGATTGCGCCCGGCAATGACGAAGCGGCCCGGCACATGGGGGAGCACCTCTCGCGCGAACCAGCGCACGGCGTCGATGTTCGGCGGATAATCCATCTGGCCGGTGAAGAGCAGGATCGGCCCCTGCCCCGCTTCGGCCGCGGCGAGCCGGGCGAAGTCGGCCCTGGGATCGAAAGCATCGAGATCGATGCCGTTGGAGAGCGCGGCGATGTGCGGAAGCCCGGTGCGGGCGCGGAACAGGGCCGCCTCCGCCTCGCTGACGAACAGGGACGCATCCGCCCGCGCGGCGGTGGCGCGCTCGAAGGCGAAGAGCTTTGCCGTCTCGCGCCGGTGGACCCAGCGCATCGGGCCGCCTGCTTCGGCATAGGAGGCGAACTTGGCCGAATCCATGTCGACGAAATCCATCACGAAGCGCGCCGGGCAGGGATCGGGGACGAATTGCGCCATCTGGCCGGAAAAGGCGAAGATCGTGCCGATCCGGCCGGCGCGGAGCAGTCCATCGACGAAGGCGCGAAGATCGGCGCTGTCGAACAGGGTGAGGGAGACAGGCTTGCCCTCGACCAAAGCGCGGGCGCCGGCCGCGGCCCTGCCGGTGCGGCGGATTTCGACATGCGCCTCGCCAAGCGCCCCGGCCAAAGCCTCGCGCAGAGCCGGCAGGCGGGCGGCGTCCGCTTCGTCGTCGGCGAAACAGGCGAGATGGACCCGGCTCAGCCCGGCCAGATGCCGCAGAATGTGCCAGGAGCGGATCTTGTCGCCCCGGTCCGGCGGGAACGGGATGCGGTGGGCGAGGAAGAGGATGTCCCGGCTCATCCCAGCCCCCGCGCGATATGCGGACCGATTCGGTTGGCGAGCCAGAGCGGCAGGCGGCGCCAGAGCGCGATCCGGAGCCGGTATTTGGGGCTGAGCGGATTGGCGTCACGCGCGTCGCCCCACTGGGCGTAGCGGAGCCGCTGCGGCTCGAAGCCCCAGTTCTTCTTGAAGGCGAAGGCGCCCGTGCCGGTCTTGGAGCGGCCGAAATCGAAGCGCGTGCAGCCGCGCGCGGCGGCGTGGCACATCAAGGCATAATACATCAGCTCGTTGGCGCGCGCCGCGCGGGCTTCATGCGCGCCGCCGCCCCAATAGGGATAGACGGTGCCGCCCATATAGAGGCTGAGCACGCTGCCGAGCGGCTTGCCGTCCTTCGAAACCGTCAGGATATCAGCTTCTTCACCGAAAGCATCGAGAACGGCTTCGAACAGGCTGCGCGGGAAAACGGGCGTGCCGAGATTGCGGACGCTTTCGGCGTAAATGCGGTGATGGGTCGACACATCCCGGCCGATCGTCACCTCTAGGTCGAAGCCCAATGCCCGGCGCACCTCGGCGCGCTGCTTGCGCGGGATCGCCTTCAGGATCGCCTCGTCACCCTTCGGGAGATCGCGGACGAAGCCGGCATAAGTGCCTTCGCTGACCCGCCAGCCTGCGGGGGGCGTGCCGCCGCGCAGCTCGATCGCCGGGCAGTCCAGCCGCCCCGCCAGCTTCACCGCCTCCTCGGCCAGCAGGCGCGACGCGGCAGGGTCCGACGAGAGGATGCCGCCGTCCACGCCGAAGCCGGCGGAGGCGAGCAGGCTGCCGAACAGAGGCGAGCGGATTTCGCTGAGCGGCAGGAAGGCACGGATCGCGCCGTCCTGTTCGGCGACCAGAAGGTGCGCGCGCTGGCCCGTTCCCGCCTCGATCGCACGGCTCCATTGCGGCAGGTGGAAGGGCGTCGCGTCGGCATGCGCACGGACGAACGCCTCCAGCGCCGGCTCGGCGGGATCGGCGATCCGCACGACCGGCGCGGCCAGGGGCGCATGGGCGTTCACGGCAGCCGAGCCCGTTCCGCCGCGGCGATTTCGTCGGTGCGTGCCCAGGCATGAGAATGAAGCAGTTTCAGGAGCTTGTGGCGCATAACGGAGAGATTGGTGTAATGGCGCAGCTTCGACTTCAGCGGCGCATTTGCGACGCGCGGCTGGGCGGGATCGATCTCCCAGGGATGGAAATAGAAGATGGCCGGGCGCGCTTCGGCGCGATTCACCCGGCCCACCGCCCAGTTGGAGAAGCCGTAGGGCAGCAGCCGGAAGAAGCCCCCGCCCCCGGCCGCCATGCGCCGGCCCGCGACGTCCACGGTGGTGACGGGCAGCTCGATCAGCTCGGCGCCATCCACGGGCCGCCAGGCGAAACGGGGCGACTCGCGCCAGCCATAATGATCGTGCGCGACCGGCGCGACGGAGGAGGAATAGGCATAGCCCTCCTCCGCGAGCACCTCATGCGCCCAGGGCGTACGCGCGTCGATCGAGAAGCTCGGCGCGCGGTAGCCGGTGACTTTCTGGCCGGACGCATCTTCGAGCGCCTGGCGGGCCCGGGCGATGTCGGCGCGGAAGCCATCGGCATCCATCGTGAAGACGCGCTTGTGATCGAGCCCGTGGCTGGCGATCTCATGACCTGCCTCGGCGATCCGGCGAATGAGGGCCGGATGACGCTCGGCGACCCAGCCAAGCGTGAAGAACGTGGCCTTCACCCCCGCTTCGTCGAACAGTGCCAGCACGGCATCGGTATTGGCCTCGACCCGGCGCGGGAGCGCGTCCCAGTCGGCGCGGTCGATCACGCCTTCGAAGGCGCCGACCTGAAACCAGTCCTCGACATCGACGGAGAGGGCATTGCGCATGGCGCTCCTCAGGCGGCGTTCGACCGATAGGGCGCGGGCGCGTTGCGGTTGTTGGTCTCGACCCATTCGACGAGCAGGGTCAGCACGCGGCGCAGCGTCTGCTCCTGCTCGGCAAGCTGCGCCTCCAGCGCGGCGATGCGGCGCTCCTGCGCGGGATCGGCGACCGGCACCTGCACAATTTGGGGCTCCGGCGCGGAGGCTGGCGTGTCCTCAACCAGCCGGGGCTTCGCAGCGCGCAGCGGCAGCACCCCGCTCTCGCCCCGGATCGGCGCGGCATCGGCGCCGAGATCGGCGAGGACGGCGGCGACCGTGTCGGCGGTGACGAGCGGCGTGCCTTCCACCGCGGCCTGCAGCATGAGCCGGTGACAGAGCTGGTTGATCCGGCGGGGAATGCCGCCGCTCGCGGCATGGATGGCCGGGAAGGCATCGGCGGCGAAATCGGGCTGTCCCTGCCAGCCGACCAGAGCGAGGCGATGGCCGATATAGGTTTCGACCTCGTCGGCACCCATCGCATCGAGATGATGCGTGGCGATGACTCGCTGGCGCAGCTGCTCGAGCCCGGCCGAGGCGAGCTTGTCGCGGAATTCGGGCTGGCCGAGCAGCAGGATCTGGACGAGCGCGCGGCCTTCGCTCTGGAAATTGGAGAGCATGCGCAGCTCTTCCAGCGCGGAGACGGTCAGCGTCTGCGCCTCGTCGACGATCAGCAAGGTGCGCTTGCCGGCGCGGGACTCTTCGGCCAGCCGCCGCTCGACCGCCGCGATCAGCGCCGCCTTCTCCACGCCGCGCACGTCGAGGCCGAGGCCCTGCGCGGTGAGACGCAGCAGATCGTCGCCCTCCACCTGGGTGGAGACGAGCGCGATGACGTTGAGGCGGGCACGGTCGATCGTCGCGGTCAGATGGGCGGCGAGCGTCGATTTGCCCGCGCCGATCTCGCCGGTCACGACGATGAAGCCCTCGCCCTGCGCGATGCCATAGCCCAGATAGGCCATCGCCTTGCGATGGGTGCGGCTTTCGAACCAGAAACGTGCGTCGGGCGTCAGCTGAAAGGGCTGTCCGGTCAGGCCGAAATGCTCGGTATACATGGGCGTTCCCTAGCCTCCCCAGGCTTTAGAAAGTGTAGCGAAGGCCGATCAGGCCGTTCGCGACGATGCTGTCATTGGCGCCGCTGCTGGTGTGATAGAGGCCGAGCGCGCCGATCAGCTGCAGCCGATCGTAGAGCAGCCGACGGCTGTAGGTCGCGGTGGCGCCGATGCTGAAGATGCCCTCGAACCCGGCGAGATCGCTGTCGAACCAGCTCGCATAGGCATCGAAGGTGAGGTCCGAGGTGCGGCTGAGCTCGCGGCCCAGGGTTGCGTAGAGGCCGAAGCTTTCGTCGGTGACGGCGCCGAAAATGTCGAACGCGGGGTCACTGGGCCGCGCATAGCGGCGATGGACATAGGAAGCGCCGGCGCCGAAGCTCCACAGACCGCGATTGCCGGAAACGAGGATCGTCGCGCCCCGCGCCCGGAAGCTGGTCGAGCGGACCGACTGGAGCGACTGATCGAAGCACAGGCCCGCGCCCGGATCGGCGCCGAACGCGCAGCCGCCGATATTGCCGGTGAATGGATTACGCACGATATCAAAATCTGTCGGCAAATTACTGATATTATTGATAATCGAACTGCCGAACGTCTCGACCGTATCGAAGACGGCCGCCGCCACGCCATAGGTGCGGTTGAAGCGGTGCTGGAAGGTGCCGAGAATGGTGGTGCCGCCATAGCGACGGCCGGCGCGCGCCTGCAATTCAGTGCGGGGCGTGGGACGCCAGATCAGGCCGGCATCGTAGATCAGGCCATCGATGTCATAAGTGAGCAGGCGCGGCCGGCTCGGATCGGCGATCGGCACGCCGTCGGGCGTCAGGATCGGCAGATCGTCGGCATCGCGGGCGATGTCGAACTGGTCGGCGCGCAGATCCTCGTAACCGACGCCTGCAGTAAGCGCCAAGGTCGGGCCGACCGGAAGCACGATATCGCCGCGCACATAGACGCCCTCGAATCGCTGATCGAACGGGCCGCCATTGTCGGAGCGGGCATAACCGCCGGCGAGCGTCCAGCCGAAGGGCAACCGCCCGGGCCCTATGCCGATGCTGGCGCTGAGATTGTGGGCGATCGCATCGTCATATTGATCGCGGAAGGCGCCGAAGGGCGTGTCGTCGTCCACCGCGACATAGCCGATCCGGTAGGCGGCGTTGAGCGCCGCCGGGCCGATCCGGGTCGAGAGCGTCGGGCCCGCGAACAGACTGTAGATTTCGACCGACGAATCGCGGGGCGTGACGCCCAGCGCCCGGCCGATCCCGCCGGTGCGGGCGGCGAGCGCGCCGGCATCGAACTGGAGCAGGCCCGGCACGATATCGGCGTTGACGATGGCGAGGCCGCTATGCGTGTCCTGATCGGCGCCATTGCCGCCCCATTCGATGTTGCGCTGGTAGCGATAGCTCGCCTGGGCGTGCACCCGCCGCGTCTCGATCCGGCCGTCCACGCCGGCCGCGAGGCTGGTATAGGTGAAGACGTCGCCGCCATTCAGCTCGGCGGTGACGATCTGCGCGACCTCCAGATAGGGCCGCACCTCGGCGCGGGAGCGGCGCGGCCGCTGGCGCTCACGCGACGGTGCGGCTTCGCCAGCGTCCGAAGCGGCCTGCGGATCGGACGCCTGAACCGGCGGCGGATCGTAGGAGACGCCCTGCGCCGGCGCGGTCGTCGCCGCGACCGCGAGGCCGAATGCGAGTGCCAGCCGGCGAAGGATGGAGAGACTAGTCCTCGCCATCGCCATAGCCTTCATAGGCGCCGAAGCGCCGGCCGCCGAGCGACAGGGCCGCGCCGTTGAGCAACAGGCCGACATGATCGCAGGCGGAAAGCATTGCGATCGTCTCGCGCAGGTCCGCCTCGGTCGTGCGATCGGCGCGGACCACGACCAGCACCTGGCCGACATGGCCGGCGAGCACGGCGGCCGAGGACGCCATCAGGGCCGGCGGCGAATCGAACAGGATGACGCGGTGCGGATGCGCCGCCGCCAGCCGGGCCAGCACGTCGCGGGTGCGGTCCGAGGCGAGCAGCTCCGGCACGTTGTTCGCCTTGCGCCCGGCGGGCAGCACCGAGAGCCCCGACACGTCGGTGCGGATCACGAAACCCTCCGGATCGGCGGCGGGATCGGCCAGCGCATCGACCAGGCCCGGCCCGCTTGCGGCGATGCCCAGGGTGGCGAGGATGTCGGGCTTCGAGACGTCGCCGTCGATCAGCAGCACCTCGACATCGCGTTCGCCCGCCAGACTGAGCGCGAGATTGGTGGCGCAGAAGCTCTTCCCCTCGCCCGGCTGGCCCGAGGAGATCAGAACCGTCCGGCGTTTTTCCTCCGGCAGCGAGACGCGGCGGTCGATGCCGGCGAGGAGCTGGCGCTTCACCAGCCGGAATTCCTCGGCAAGCCCGGTGACGGGCGCGTCGGGGAGGATGAAGCCTTTCTCGGCCAGCGCGGCACGGTCGATCGCGGCGAGCTCGCCGGCCGGCGCGGCGTGGACCAGAGCGGGCAAGCGGGCGGGCCGCGGCGCGGGATCGGTCTCGACGGGCTCTTCCAGCAGCAGCACCTCTTCGGGCTCCACGTCCACAATCTCGTCCGCTACGGGAGCGACGAGTTCCGGCGCCGGCGCCGGCGCCTGGGGCGCCCGCAGCAAAGCGGCAAAATCGTAGGCTTCGGCGGCGCGCTCGATCAGCGAGAGGGGGCTGTGCTTGGTCATGTCGCCCTCACGCCCCCGCGCCGCGCTGCCAGAATTCGACGAGGACGAGCAGCGCATAGCTGCCGGCCAGCGCCGCCCCCGCCCCGCCGAACCAGGCGAGGCGCTTGCGCCGGTCCGCCCGCTCCGCCGGAGTCACCACTTCGGACAAGGTGCCGAGCACTGGCAGGCCGGTGACGTCGGCGAGCCGGTTCTGGGTCGGGAAGGTCGTCTGAAGCTGTCCGGCCACGAAAGCGACGCCGACGCCCGCGCCGAGCGCGAGGATCAGCACGGCGGTGAGGAAAATCGGCCGATCCGGCGCGGCGGGCACGCCCGGCACGCTCGGCGGCTCGATCACCTGGATGTTGAGCGGGCTGGTCCGCGTCGCCACTTCGCCGCGCAGCCGGACCTGCTCGCGATTGGCGAGCAGCTGGTCATATTGCTGCTTCATCACCTCATAGTCGCGGTTCAGCCGGTCCTGTTCGGCGGCGACGCCGGGCTCGGACGACTGACGCGCCGAGAGCTGGGCGAGATCGGACTGGAGCTGGTTGCGCCGCGCGGTGGAGGCGGCGAGCTGCGCCTCGCGCTCCGACAGCATGGCGCGCAGCGAGATGTAGCTGGGATTGGTGGCAGTGGGCGTGCCGCCGCGCTGCTCGGCCTGGGCATAGGGGCGCAGCCGGGCGATCTGCTGGCGCGCGGCCTGAATGTCCGGATGCTCCTCGCGCCAGCCGCGGGCGAGATTCTGGTTGATCTGACCCTCCAGCGCCGCGATCTGGCCGCTGGCCGAACCGCCGCCGCCCGCTTCGCCGGGCAGGTTGGTGGGCGTCGCGGCGAGCTGACCGCGCATCGCGTTCACGCCGGCCTGGCCGGCGGCGATCTGCTGCTGGAGATTGTCGAGCTCGGCGCGGGCAGCCGACATGCGCTGGCCGATCGAGCCTTCGCCCGGGAGCAGGCCCATGAACTGCTGTTCGAACAGCACGCGGCGCTGCTCGGCCTCGCGCAGGGCGGTCTCGCGGTTGCGCACCTCCTCGTCGAGGAATTCGAGCGACTGGCCGGCCTCGCGCCCGTCGCCGGACAGGTTCTGGGCGGTGAACTGGTCGATCAGGCCCTGGACGGTGGCCGCGGCGGTGCGCGCATTCTGTCCGTTGGAGAAGCTGGAGATGTTCGAGCGCGCCTTGATCTCGATCAACCCGTCCGGCTGGGCGGTGATCTCGATCCGCTGGCGCAGCGCGGAGACGATGCCGCCCATGTCCGCGTCGCTGGCGACGAGGGTGTTGAGGTCGGTCTGCCGCACCACGCGGGTGAGGCTGTCGTTCGAGGTCAACTGTTGCTTGAGGCGCAGGAGCTGTCCCTGCTGGTCGTTGGGCGCGATGCCGACCTGGGTGGGCAGGATCGACTGGACCTGCACGAAGAGCCGCGCCTTCGCCTCGTAGCTGGGCGGAATGAGCGCGATCACCAGCCAGCCGAGCAGCGCGACGCCCCAGGCGACGCCCAGCGCCAGCCAGCGGCGGCGCCAGACCTGGTGCAGGATGATCCTGATCTGCTCGTAAAGTCCGTCCATCGGCGGCTATCGTCCTCGCTGGGATCGGCGGGCACGCCGGATCAGAACATGCTTTCGGGAATGATGATCACGTCGCCCGGCTCGAGCCGGACGTTCGCGCTGACGTCGCCGCGCCGCAGCAGGCGGGCGATGCGCAGATCATATTCGCGCTGCTGGCCGCTCTCGCGATCGGTGCGCACCAGCCGGGCGCGATCGCCGGCGGCATATTCGGAGAGGCCGCCGACGGCGATCATCGCGTCGAGCAGGGTCATGTTGGCGCGATAGGGGATCGCCGCCGGCCGCTCGGTGGCGCCGACGATGCGGATCTGCTGCGCGAACGTGCCCTGCGGGCGATCGACCATGACCGAGACGAGTGGGTCCTGGATATATTCGGCGAGCACGGTGCGGATGTCCTCGGCGAGCTGCGCCGGGGTCTTGCCGACCGCGACCAGGTCGCTGATCAGCGGCGTGGTAATCCGCCCGTCGGGCCGGACCTGGACGCGCGCGCCGAGCTCCGGATTGCGCCAGACGAAGACGGTGATCTCGTCAAGCGCGCCGATCTGGTAGCTTTCCCCCGCCACATCGGCGGCGCCGACGAAGCTGGCCGGCGGCAGGCTGGCGCCATTCCCCCCGGTGGTCGTGCAGCCGCTTATCGACACGGCGATCAGGCAGGCCAGGCAGGTCGTCAGGGACGGGCGCATCTTCGGTCCTCTTCACAGGGCTTTTCAGCCGTTCCCCGGCGTCCCTGAGCGGGACCGCCCGAGGCGCGGGATTTCAACGCCCCGCTATGGTGGGAAGAGGTAAAATTCCGGTTAGGAACAAGGGGCTTTTGGGCCACGTCCCAGAACGGGACGCGGGCCGGGCAAGCCTTAACCGCCGACGACCGTCTCGCGTGCCGCCTGCTGGGCGAGAAAGGCCTGCGGGCTGGCGGTGCGGCCATAGGCGCCGGCGAGGAAGATGGCGACGAGATCGCCGGGGCGGGCGGCGGGCAGCATGACATCGTCGGCGAGCCGGTCGAGCGGGGTGCACAGGCAGCCGACGATGCTCGCCTCCTCCTCCGGCGCGGCGCCGAAGCGCGAGGCGATGGCGACGGGATAGTTGCGGCGCACCACCTGGCCGAAATTGCCGGAGGCGGCGAGCTGGTGGTGCATGCCGCCATCGACGACAAGGAAGGTCTTGCCGTGGCTCTGCTTGCGATCGACGATCCGGGTCAGATAGACCCCGGATTCGCCGACCAGCCAGCGGCCAAGTTCAATAGCAAATTGCGTATTTTCAATAATTTGTGATCGATTTCTTAGAACTGAAATAAGTTCGCCGCCGATCGCTTCCGCATCGAGCGCGGTCTCGCCGTGAAAATAGGGGATGCCGAAGCCGCCGCCGAGATTGACCAGCGGGGGCGCGGCGCCAGCCTCCTTCGCCAGCTCCGCGGCAAGCGCCAGCGTGGCGCGCTGCGCCTCGATCAATGCCTCGGCGCTCAGCGCCTGCGAGCCGGCGAAGATGTGGAAGCCGCGCCAGTCGGCCTCCGCCGCCATTATCCTTTGTACCAGCGCCGGCACCCGCGCGGCATCGACGCCGAAGGGCTTGGCGCCGCCGCCCATCCGCATGCCCGATCCCTTGATCTCGAAATCCGGATTGACCCGCACGGCCAGGCGCGGACGGATGCCGAGGCGTCCGGCGATGGCCAGCGCGCGGTCCGCCTCCCCTTCGGACTCCAGATTGAGCGTGACGCCGGCGCCGATCGCCGCTTCCAGATCGGCGTCGCGCTTGCCCGGGCCCGCGAAGCTGGTCGCCGCCGTATCGATCCCCGCTTCACGAGCGATGGCCAATTCTCCGCCCGAAGCGAGGTCCACACCGTCCACCTTATCGCCCATATGCCGCAGCAAGGGCGGATAAGGGTTTGCTTTCAGGGCATAATGAAGGTGGATTCCGGGAAAGGCGGCGCGAAAGCGCGCGATCCGGGCATCGATCATGGCGAGATCGTAGACGAAGAGCGGCGTGTCCCCCGCCTCGGCCACAAGCGCATCGGCGCGGCGGCCGCCGATCAGCAGCATGCCGTCCGTATCCGCCGCGAAGCCGGGCGGGATCGGGCCCATCGGCTTGCTCATGCCATCAGCTCCGCCTTCAATGCCACGCGGTCGAGCTTGCCGTTCGGACTGCGCGGCAGGTCGTCGCGCCACAGGATCGGCCCCGGCTGCATGAAATTGGGCAATTCGCGTCTGAGATACGCGCGCAAGGCACCTTCCTCGCCCCGCCGGTCGGGGCGCACAATCAGCGCGATCGCCTCGCCGAGCCGCGGATCGGGTACGCCCAGCGCCACGGCTTCCGTTACCAATCCCGACGCGATCGCCGCCTCCTCCACCTCGGTCGGGCTGACGCGGTTGCCGGAGGTCTTGATCATCCCGTCCTCGCGCCCGACGAAATGGAGCAGCCCTTCATCGTCCTTGCGCACCCTGTCGCCGGACCACACCGCCATACCGCCATAGGCCGAGTTGGCGGGCGCAGGTTTGAAACGCTCGGCGGTACGCTCCGGATCGTTCCAATAGCCTTTCGCGACCAGCGGGCCGGCATGGACCAGCTCGCCCTCCGTCGCCTCCACGCCGTCCGGGCCGACCACCAGAATCTCGGCGAAGGGGACCGCCGTGCCGATCGAGTCCGGATGATCGTCGAGCAAGGCGGGTTCCAGGAAGGTCGAACGGAACGCCTCGGTCAGGCCGTACATCGAATAGATGTCGGCGGCGGGAAAGAGCTCGCGCATCCGGCGGATCACGGAGGGCGGCAGCTTGCCGCCGCTATTGGTGAGCCGCCGCAGCGACAGCGCCGCGGCCAGCGGCCAGGGCGTCTCGACAAGCTGCACGAACAGCGGAGGAACGCCCGCCAATGTAGTGATTTTATGGGTTTCCACCGCGCGGATCACATCCTTGCCGGCGAGATAATCGAGTGGAACCACGCAGCCGCCCGCCGCCCAGGCCGACAGCAACTGGTTCTGGCCATAATCGAAACTGAAGGGCAGCACGGCGAGCACGCGATCGTCCGGCGTCAGCCGCAGATAATGCGCCACGCCGATCGCGCCGAGCCAGAGATTGGCGTGGCTCAGCATCACGCCCTTGGGCCGGCCAGTGGAACCCGATGTGTAGAGCAAGGCGACGAGGTCTTCGGGATCGTGGCCGGATGGCGGCAGGCGATCCGTATGGTCGGACAACGCCGCGCTCCCCGCCTCGTCCAGCACATCGCAGCCTTCCGGCACGTCGCCCGGCTCCAGCGAAGCGATCCGGGCACCACCGCTGAGCAGCAGTCGCGCACCGCTATCGGCGAGGATATGGGCGATCTGAGCACGCTTGAGCAAGGGATTGATCGGCACATGGATCAGCCCAGTCCGTGCCGCGGCGAGCGGCAGCAAGGCGGCAAGGCGGGTCTTGGGGAGCCAGCTCGCGATCCGCTCGCCGGCGGCAAGTCCCCTCGCCTTCAATCCACCGGCCAGCATGGCCACCGCATCCTCCAGCCCCGCATAGTCCAAAGTGCCTTCGCGCATGACGAGCGCCGGCGCGCCGCGGTCCCCGCGCAGCGTCAGATGATCGAGCGGGCGGGGCGTCGGATCCGGCACCTTCATTCTCGCTTAAACGCCGCCATGATAGGCCGGCGGCAAGAGGGCATAAAGCGGTGGCGGTTAATATAGGGCTTTTCCACGATCTCGACGAGGTCGCGCGCGATGCGGGCGGCGCGCTGGACCGTGCCGCGCGCCCGTGCCTGTTCGAGCGACTGGACTGGTTCCGGCTCGTGGCAGCCCATTGCCCGCCGCCCGGGCGCCTGTTGGCGATCCGCGCCGGCGAAGGCGATGGGCGCGCCTGGCTGTTCCTGGCGGCGAAAGGCCATGCCGCCATGGCCTATGCGAACTGGTATGCGCTGCGCGTCGGAATTGTCGGGTCGGAGCGGGATGACGTCATGACGTCATTAGCGAAAGACTTGCGAAAACAAGACATTGCTTGCCTCGACCTTGGTCCGATCGAGCGGCCCGAGCCTCTGGCGGCGGGGCTGAAGCGCACCGGCTGGGCGGTGCGGATGCGGCCCGGCAAGGCGAACTGGCGGATCGACACGGCCGGCATGGATTTCGTCGCTTATTGGGCCACGCGCCCGGCCAGATTGCGCAATACCTTCCGCCGCAAAGCGAAGGCGGCGGGGCTGGAGGTGCGCGTCCATGACGACTTCGATGCCGCCGCCTGGACGGATTACGAGGCCGTCTATCGCGCCAGCTGGAAGCCCGAGGAAGGCTCCTTCCCGTTCCTGCGCGCGCTCGCCGAGCAGGAAGGCGCGGCCGGCGCCTTGCGGCTGGGCCTCGCCTATAAGGACGGCACCCCGGTCGCGGCGCAGCTCTGGCTGGTCGAGAATGATGAGGCGACGATCCACAAGCTGGCTTATGCCGAAGACGCCAGGGCGCTGTCGCCCGGCACGATCCTGACCGAGGCGATGTTCCGCCATGTGCTCGACCGAGACCGGGTGAACAGGGTCGACTACGGCACCGGCGACGAGCCCTACAAGGCCGACTGGATGGGCGAGCGGCGGATGCTCTGGCACCTTGCCGCCTATGACCGCCGCTCCCTGCGGGGCCTTGCCGCCATGGCGCGCGATGCGGCCTCGGCGCTTGCAGGGCGCTGGCGAAGCGGTTAGGCGCAGCCCGTTTCGGGGGCAGTAAGGATTTTCCGACGTGAATCTGGCCGCAAGCGACGGGGAAGAGGTCGAGATCACGCTGCGCGCGGTGCTGGTCGACGTGCTCGGCCTGCCGGAGAAGCGGGTCGCGGCATTCGACGAAAGCTCCGCCTTGTTCGGCGCGCTGCCCGAATTCGATTCCATGGCGGTGGCCGGGCTGCTGACCGAGCTCGAGGAGCGGCTCGGCATCGCCATCGAGGATGACGAGGTCGATGCCGACATGCTGGAGACCTTCGGATCGCTCCTCTCCTTCGTCCGGACCAAGGCGCTGCAGTGATCGGCGCCGGCCTCGCCTACGAGACCTACGGGAGCGAGGCAGGCGAGGAATGGATGATGCGGATCGGGCCGGCCGAGGCGCCGCCGATCCTGTTCGTGGCGCCGCTCTTCGAGGAGCTGAACCGCACCCGCGCGCTGATCGCCGCGACGATGCGCGCGCTGGCGGCGCGCGGCTTCGGCTGCTGGCTGCCCGACCTGGCCGGGACGGGCGAGAGCGAAGCGGCGCTGGCGGCGGCGCGGTGGGACGGCTGGCGGCATGACGTCATCGCCGCGGCTGCATATGTGCACACGCGCTCCGGGCGGGCGCCGCTGGCGGCTTCGCTGCGCGGCGGCGCGCTGATCGACGACATGGCGGCAGCGGTCGGCTGGTGGCGGCTCGCCCCGGTCGAGGGCGCCACTCTGGCGCGCGACATGGTCCGGGCCGGCCTCGCGGGGGTGGAATGGGCCGGCTACGCGCCCGACCCCGACATTCGCGGCCGGCTGCAGGACGCCAGGCCGTTCGCGCAGGAGCCGCTGCGGGTCGCCCGGCTGGCGAGCGATGCGGGGCCGGCCGACGTGAAATTTCCCGGTCCGGCTCTGTGGCGGCGATCGGAGCCCGGCACGGCGCCGGCACTGGCCGAGGCGATGGCGGCGGACATCGCCGCATGGCACGCGCAATGCGCCGCCTCCTGACCTTCTCCTGCGAAGGCGCGACGCTCGGCGCCACGCTCGATGCGGGCAGCGGCACGATCGGCCTGCTGATGGCGACGGGCGGCAGCCAGAGCCGGATCGGCTCGCACCGAATGTATGAAAGACTCGCTAAGATGCTTTCAGAACAGGAGATACCTTCCTTTCGCTTCGATCGTCGCGGCGTCGGCGACAGCGAAGGTGAGGATCCGGGCTATCGCGGCAGTCGGCCCGATCTGATCGCCGCCGCCACCGCGTTTCGCCGCGAGGCCTCCGCGCTCCAGCGCCTGTTCGGCTTCGGCCTGTGCGACGGGGCGACGGCGCTGGCGCTGCATGGCGATGCGATCGGGCTGGACGGGCTGATCCTGGTCAATCCCTGGCTGGTCGAGGCCAGCGCGGACGCACCGCCGTCCGCGGCGGTGCGCGCGCATTATCGGGATCGGCTGCTGAGCCTGGACGGATGGAAAAGACTACTCGGCGGCGCAGTGGACCTGCGCAAGCTGTGGCGCGGCATCGCGCGGCTGTTCCAGCGGGAAGATGCGACGCTCGCGGCCGAAACGGCGGCGGCGCTGCGCCGCCATCGCCTGCCCACCTGCGTCATCCTTGCCACCGGAGATGCCACCGCCATCGCTGCGCGTTCGGCAATGAAATCAAACGGTTTCAATGGCCTGAATATCGATATTCAGGAACTGGATTCGGATTCCCACACTTTCGCGCGGCCCGGCGACGAGGCCGCGCTCGCCGCCGCGATCCTCGATGCGCTGCGGCGGCTTGGCGTTCAGGCGTCCTGAAGCGCGCGGCTTTCGGCCGCTTCGAAATCGGCTTCGGCCAGGAAACGCTCGGCATCCAGCGCCGCCATGCAGCCAGTGCCGGCCGCGGTGACGGCCTGGCGATAGGTTTTGTCCATCACGTCGCCGCAGGCGAAAACACCGGGAATCGCGGTGCGCGCCGTGCCGGGCGTCACCGGGATATAGCCGTCCGCGTCGAGATCGAGCTTGCCCTTGAACAATTCCGTCGCCGGGACATGGCCGATCGCGACGAAGGCGCCGTCCATGTCCAGCCGCTCGATCTCGCCGGTCTGGGTATCACGCAGGTCGGCGGCCACCAGCCCCTCCGGCGTGCCCTCGCCAATGAATTCCGCGACCTCGCGATTCCACAGCACCTTGATGTTCGGGTGGGCGAACAGCCGGTCCTGCAGGATCTTCTCGGCGCGCAGGTGATCGCGGCGGTGGATCAGGGTGACGTCATGGCTGTGATTGGTCATGTAGAGCGCTTCCTCGACCGCGGTGTTGCCGCCACCGATCACGATCACCTTCTTGCCCCGGTAGAAGAAGCCGTCGCAGGTCGCACAGGCGCTGACGCCCTTCCCCTTCAGCCGCTCCTCCGACGCCAGGTTCAGCCATTTCGCCTGCGCGCCGGTGGCGATGACGAGCGTGTCGCCCAGATAGACGGTGCCGCTGTCGCCGGTCATCCGGAACGGGCGCTGGGACAGGTCGATGTCGACGATGTGGTCCCATTCCATCCGCGCGCCGACATGTTCGGCCTGCTTCTGCATCTGCTCCATCAGCCAAGGGCCCTGGATGACGTCGGCGAAGCCCGGATAATTCTCGACATCGGTGGTGATGGTGAGCTGGCCGCCCGGCTGCATCCCCTGCACCACGATCGGCGCCAGGCCGGCGCGCGCCGCATAGATGGCGGCGGTGAGCCCGGCCGGGCCGGAACCGAGAATGAGCATGCGGGTCGAATGGGTCGCGGCCATGAATGTCTTTCCGAAAAGCACGAAAGCGAGGGATATGCCCGGACGTAGGAGGCGGTGCGCGCGGGCGCAACCGGCATTTGCGGCCCGGCGGGCGCGGGTGTAAAGGCCGGGCCGTTCGCCCCTGTATGCGCTTGAGAGGCTTCGACATGACCGCCCGTGAAAATCCGCTTGGCCTGGACGGCTTCGAGTTCGTCGAGTTCACCAGCCCCGATCCGGAGGCGCTGGCCGACCTGTTCGTGAAGCTGGGCTTCACCCATTTGGGCGATCACAAATCGAAAAATGTCCGCCATTACGGCCAGGGCGACATCAATTTCATCCTCAACATGGAAAAGGCGGGTCAGCCGGCGGAGTTCCGTGCCGCCCACGGCCCCTCTGCCAACGGCATGGCGTTTCGCGTGGCGGATGGCCGCAAGGCGTTTCGCATGGCGGTCGAGCGCGGCGCGATTCCCGCCGAAATGCCGCGCGGTCCCGGCGAGCTCGACATTCCGGCGATCGAGGGGATCGGCGGCTCCTATCTCTATCTGGTCGATCGCTATGGCGCCGAGCAGATCTACGACACGGATTTCGAGCCGGTGCCGGGCGCCCATCGCGATGCCAACAGTGTCGGCCTGCACACGCTCGACCATCTCACCCACAATGTGAATCGCGGGCGGATGGATCACTGGGCCGGCTTCTACGAGCGCATCTTCAACTTCCGCCAGATCCGCTATTTCGACATCGAGGGACAGCAGACCGCCCTCCTCTCCCGCGCGATGACCGCGCCGGACGACAAGATCCGCATCCCCCTGAACGAAAGCCAGGACGAGCACAGCCAGATCGAGGAATTCCTGCGCGAATACAAAGGCGAAGGCATCCAGCATATCGCGCTTTCGACCGACGACATTTTCGCGACGGTCGATGCGCTGCGCGCCAACGGCATCCGGTTCCAGGACAGCCCGGAAACCTATTACGACATGATCGACAAGCGCCTGCCCGGCCACGGCCATTCGGTGGACGAGATGCGCAAGCGCCGCATCCTGATCGACGGATCGCCCGAGACCGGCGAGGGCCTGCTGCTGCAGATCTTCACCGAGAACATGGTCGGGCCGATCTTCTTCGAGATCATCCAGCGCAAGGGTAATGACGGTTTCGGCGAGGGCAATTTCAAGGCACTGTTCGAATCGATCGAGCTCGACCAGATCCGCCGCGGCGTGCTGCCGGCCAAGGAAGAGGCCTGAACAAGCCGGTTGCGAACGGTTGCCGGTATAGCGCCAGCGCCTATGTCTGCCCCTTGTAGAGCCTGGCCTCCGCTGCCCGCCGCCGGGTAAGGCCCGCCATCACCTTGCCGGCCGCCTTGTTCCACTTCGCGAATTCGGCGGCCGCGCCAGCCTTGTCACCGGCCCGGTGCTTCTTCAGAAGCGTCGAACGCCCGAAATTGCCGAGTCCGATATTGAAAGCGAGGCTCACCATCGCGTCGAATTCGTGGCGCGCGGTGGCCGCGCCGCCGACGAGGTCCGCCACCCCGCTCGCAAAGCGGTTCACATCGGCGACCAACCGCGCCTCGGCCTGAGCACGCGTCCAGATGGTGCCGCGCCAGACATCGGAACCGGTCGCGCCATAACCGATCGTCCACGGCGCGCCGCCGGTCGCCGGGTCCGGATAAGCCTCGACCCGACCGTCGGGACGAAGCTTATGCAGCCCCTCGAACTCCTTGATGATCGCGACCGCCTTTTCCGTGGGGCCGAGGCCCGGCGGCCCGCCGCCGACCGGGGCCGGAACGGCGGAGGCCGGTCTCGCGTCCCAGTTCACCGCGAGCTGATCGATCAGCGGC
This sequence comes from Sphingomonas sp., assembly GCA_019635535.1. Taxonomy (NCBI): domain Bacteria; kingdom Pseudomonadati; phylum Pseudomonadota; class Alphaproteobacteria; order Sphingomonadales; family Sphingomonadaceae; genus Sphingomonas; species Sphingomonas sp. The sequence goes on along the minus strand of JAHBZH010000001.1, from coordinate 1,798,817 downwards.
ACGTCTTCGGCGAACAGCTTGCCCTGCGGCGCGATGCCGCGGAGCGCCTTGGCGATACGATCGGCCGTTGTCATCTTTCGCGCTCCTGAGGCGAAAACCATGGTCACATGGTCTGCACGGACAAAGCTTCCAACCGAACCAATGAAAAGTCAACATTCACGATAACGAACCTGATCTTTTTCGGATCATTACTTTCACTTCTCTATCGCTGACCTGCTTATTGCTTCAGATAACGGGAATGACCGCCGCTCAGCTCTTGCATGGCGCGGGCCGATTCCCCTGCCTTTGCAGCACCCGCCGCCTCGTCACCGGCAAACCCGACTCGCCCGAGATCGGCAAAGCGGGTTGCATAGCCCGCGCCGACCTTGTTAACCTTGCCGCCGGGAACAGGGGTGCTTTGCCACCGCACCACTGCGATGACCCTCGCCGGCCCGCCGGTCCACGCATCATCCTCATCCTCTCGGGAGTCACTCATGCTGCTTCGCAAATTGTTCGCCGCCACCGCCCTTTCGGCGGCGCTTCTCCTGCCCGCCGCCGTCTCGGCGCAGACGCTGAGCGTCGGCACACCGGTCACCGACCCGGACGGCGGCCCGGTCGGCACGATCACCGCCATCGAGGGCGACGCCGTCCTGCTACGCACGGACCGGCACGAAGTCCGCCTGCCCGCCAGCTCGTTCGCCGTGACCGAGGAGGCCGCCCTGATCGGCCTGACCCGCGACCAGCTCAACACGCAGGTCGATCAGATGCTCGCCCAGGCGCAGCAGGCGTTCGTGGTCGGCGCGACCCTGCACGACCGGGAAGGCGCCGTCATCGGCCAGGTCGAGGCGCTCGACGACGAAACGCTGACCGTTCAGATCAGCGGGCAGCAGGTCCGTCTGCCGCGTGCCGCCGTCGCGGCCGCCCCGAACGGGCTCATCGTGGGCGCGACCCTGGCCGAGTTGCAGAGCCAGCTGACCGGCGACGGCGGCGCGAACTGACATCGTGGCGCGCGGACGCACGGCCCAACCGCCCGTCCGCGCGCGCCTTGCGCCCGATCTGCGCGATCGTGCTAGGCGTAATCCCCTGGCCGAAACCCCGCATGGCGCGCATGCAGCGTGGGCGATGGCCGATCGCGCAACTGGGTGCTGAGGGAACGCGCGAGATTGAGCAGCGCACCCTGCAATTCCGGCGGCAATGCCAGGTAAGCGGACAATAATTCGCTCGCGCCCTCCCCAAGCAAATCGCCGCCGCCGCGTTGCCCGGTCAGAATGTAGACGATGTCGACGCCGGCATGGGCAAGACGGGCAAGATAATCCGCCCGAAGTTCCCGCCGGTCATTCTCGTACAGGCTTTGCTTCGGGACATCGGTACCGACAAGATCGGCGAAATCGGCCTGCTTCAGGCCCAGCCGCTTGCGTTCTTCAGCCAGTCGCGCGCCGAAATTCATCTGTTTTGAAAAGCTCCGCTTGACAGTTCATCGGAAAGCGATGAACTGATCGCTTAATCCCGCTTGCGGATCGCATCGCATATGAACCGCCCTCTTGTCTCGCCGAAATGCAGTTCGCGCCGCATGACACAAGTCGATGCGGCGGAGCGAGGCGAGTAGTGAATCCGCCGCATTATCTGGCACGCGAAATTCTGCTCGCGGCGTCCGCGCAAGCCGTGCTGGCAACCTTTCGCGACGCCCTCGATCGACGCGCGCTGACGCCGCATCAGGCGGCGAGCCTGCGCGTGCTCGAATCCGCGCTCGTCCCTTATCGCGACGAAGACAAGCCGCCGACCTCCCAATGACCCCCCGGAAAATCCTCGCTTCCGGGGCCGCATCATCGCCGATAGACTGCAACCGCAACGGGGGGCGATGATGAGTGGAGAGGCATTGCGGAAGGCGAGCACCGATCGTGCGCCGCGCTGGGAAGACGACGCGCTCGGCTTCCTGATCGCGCCATTGTCGCGCGAAGCCTTCATGGCCGATCATTACGAGCGCGCGGCGATGATCGGCATACGGGGCGAGCCCGACCGCTATGCCGGCCTGCTCACCCTGGACAAGCTCGATCGCTTCATCGCCAGCGCCGACCTGCGCGAAGGCATGGTCGACCTCACCAATCATCGCGACCGCATCTCGCGCGACGATTATGTCGACGAGGAAGGCCGGGTGAGCCGGATCGCCGTCGCCGAGGAATATCTGCGCGGCGCCACCATCATCCTGCCGCACCTGCACGATTCGCTCCCCGGCCTCGGCGAATTCTGCCGCGCGCTGGAGGAGGTCTTCACCTGCCACATCCAGACCAACGTCTACCTGACCCCGCGCAGCGAGGACGGCACCGCCAATCAGGGCTTCCCGCCCCATTACGACAATCACGACGTGTTCGTGCTGCAGATTTCGGGGTCGAAGGCCTGGCGGTTGTACGGCACGCCGGTCGAGACGCCCTATCGCGGCGAGCGATTCGAGCTCGGCCGGCACGAGACCGGCGATCCCACCCAGGAGTTCACGCTTGGCCCCGGCGACTGCCTCTACCTGCCGCGCGGGCTGATGCACGATGCCGAGAATGTCGGCGACGAGCCTTCGCTCCACATCACGGTGGGCCTGATCACCAAGACCTGGGCCGATCTGGTGCTGGAGGCGGTGTCCGAGTTGGCGCTGGACGAGCCCGATTTCCGCCGCTCGCTCCCCGCCGGCTTCGCCGCGCGCGATTTCGACCGAGCCGGCGCGCAGGCGCATTTCGACCGGCTGATGAAGCTGATCGCCGGCAAGGCGAGCATGGACGGCGCCTTCGATCTGCTCGCCGACAATTTCGTCCGCGCGCGGCGGCCCAATATTGGCGGCGTGATCGCGGGCTCCCGGCGCCCGATCGATGCCGGCGACCGCTGGCGGCGGCGGCGCTTCGTGCCGTGGAACATTGCCGGCGACGGCGGCAAGATGGTGCTGATCGGCCCGGGCGGAGACACGGGATTCGAAGTGGAGGACGGCGCCGCGCTCGAAATCGCCCTGTCCGGCGCGCCCTTCGCCCAGGGCGACCTCAACTGCGCCGACCCCGGCGCGCTGATCCGCGCGCTCTGGGCGGCAGGCTATATCGAGCGGGTCGAACCGGAGGGGGATGGTAGCGGAGGAGGGACTTGAACCCCCGACACGCGGATTATGATTCCGCTGCTCTAACCAGCTGAGCTACTCCGCCCCGTTCCCGCGATTGCCGTGGCCCGGCAAGGCGTCGCGGCGCTATAGGAAGCGCCGGGGCACCGGTCAACTGGCGCGGTGAGCCTGCTATTTCAACCCTTCGTCGCGTGCCCGTCGCGCGCCGGAACCCGCCGCGCCCAGCCGTGTTTCGACGACAGTCCGATGGAGACAGGCCATGGAATTGCTGACCCCGCTCGAAACCCTGTGCCGGCTGATCCTGCGTGCCCGCGAGCTGGAGGCGCAGATTCCCGCCGCCGATCCCGACGCGGACGCCGACGAGGTCGACGATTATGACGACGAGGGCGGCGAGGCGCTCTCCGTGCTGGAGGACGAACTCAACGACAGCGTCGAGGAGGAGGTCCAGGCGCTGCTCGACGACCTCGCCGAGGACCAGCTCGCCGAAGTGCTGGCGCTCGCCTGGGTCGGGCGCGGCACCTACGATGCGAGCGAATGGGACGAGGCGTTCGAGGAAGCGGGTGCGCTCAACCCGGACGAACGGATGGACGAGCTCACCGACATGCCGCTGCTCGCCGGCTATCTCGATGCCGGGCTGGCGGCGTTCGACTATAGCTGCGACGGGATCGGCCAGATGGATTAGCAGCGGACCGATCGGGGCCGGCGCGGAAGTTGACGAACCTGACGCCACGTCGGGGAGCAAGCCCCCTGCCCAAGCGCGGTCCGGACGGAACAAGCGGGACAGGCGAAGGAATATAGCATGGATCATGCGTGCGCTCCGAGTCGCCGCTATGGTCTCAGAAGAAATCCTACATTCCAAGTTCCTGCCCTGGCCGGCACGACGCCATCGCTAGCGCCGGAACGGATGAACCCTGAGCGGTGCCCACGGACCATCCCGATAGCGCCAGGATGCCAGCGCCCGAATGGCCAGCGGGCGCGGCGCGAAGCTTGCCGAGAGGCGTTGCTGAAGCGCCTTCGCCTCGCGCCGCCCGACCTTGTTCTGGACGGTGATGTGCGGCCACCATGGCGCCTCGTCCTGCGGCATGAGCAGGCCGTGAAAGGTTTCGGCCAGCATCGCCCGGATCTCGACCAGCGCGTCGCTTTCGACCCGGAACGCCGTGCCTTGCCCCAGATCGGCGATGCCGGCGATCATTGCCTCCGGCGGCGGCGCGGCAACGGCGGCGGAGAGACGGCTGGACAGCTCGGCCTCCAGGCTGGGCGGCAGATGGTGGAACAAGGTGAGATGCGCCGGCACGCGGTTCAGCTCGGGCGGATAATGCTCGCGCCGCACTTGCTGGAGCCAGCCGTCGTCGCCCGGGCCGAACAAGGCCGTGACGATGATCGGCCCGCTCAGATTTCCACCTGGGAGCCCAGCTCCACCACGCGATTGGGCGGCAGCTTGAAGAATTCCATCGCGCTTTCCGCGTTGCGCAGCATCCAGGCGAACAGCTTCTCGCGCCAGATCGCCATGCCCGGCCGCGACGAGGCGAGCAGGGTCTGGCGGGCGAGGAAGAAACTGGTGTCCATCATTTTGAATTCCGGGCCGCATCGCTCGACATTGGCAAGCGCCGCCGGCACGTCCGTCTCCTGCATGAAGCCATAGCGCAGGATCAGACGATAGAAGCCGCTGCCGAGATCGTTCACCTCGAAGCGCTTCTTGGCGGAGACGTAGGGCACGTCCTCGATCCGGACGGTGAGCAGCATCACCCGTTCGTGCAGCACTTTGTTGTGCTTGAGATTGTGCAGCAGCGCGTGGGGAATGCCGTCCGGATTGGTGGTCATGAAGACCGCCGTGCCGGGCACGCGCGCGGCGCTGACGGCGGCCGACTTGATGAAGACCTTGGCCGGCATCGCGCCCTCGTTCATCCGGTCGATCATCAGCCGCCGCCCCCGCGCCCAGGTGGTGAGCAGCACGAAGATGACGATGCCGACCGCGAGCGGGAACCAGCCGCCATAGGGAATCTTGGTCAGGTTCGACGCGAAATAGGCGAGGTCGATGACCAGGAAGGTCGCGAAGAACAGGCCCGCGAGGATCGGGTTCCACTTCCAGACCTTGAACACCAGCACGCCCAGCATGATCGTCGTGATGAACATCGTGCCGGTCACCGCGACGCCATAGGCGGCGGCGAGATTGCTGGACGACTGGAAGCCGAGGATGAGCAGGATGCACATCACGAGCAGGCCCCAATTCACCACGGGGATGTAGATCTGGCCCGCCGTGCTGGCGCTGGTGTGGCGGATCGACATGCGCGGCAGGAAGCCGAGCTGCACCGCCTGCTGCGTCACCGAGAAGGCGCCGGTGATCATCGCCTGGCTGGCGATGATCGTCGCCACGGTGGCGAGGATGACGAGCGGCAGCCGCCATTCGTCGGGCGCCATCCGGAAGAAGGGATTTTCCGCCGTGCCCGGATCGGTGAGCAGCAATGCGCCCTGGCCGACATAGTTCAGCATCAGGCAGGGCAAGGCCGCGAACAGCCAGGCCAAAGTGATCGGCTTGCGGCCGAAATGGCCCATGTCGGCATAGAGCGCCTCGGTGCCGGTGACGGCCAGCACGACCGAGCCCAGCGCCAGGAAGGCGAGCCAGCCGTCGATGATGAAGAAATTCAGCGCCCACCAGGGATTGAGGAAGTTCAGCACCTCCGGCGCACGGACGGCATTCATGATGCCCAGCCCGGCAATCACCAGGAAATAGACCAGCATGACCGGCCCGAACAGCTTGCCGATCCGCGCCGTGCCGCGCGACTGGACGGCAAACAAAGCGACGATGATGAAGATCGCGATCGGCAGGACGAGCGGCTCGAAATGGCGGTCGACGATCGCCAAGCCCTCTACCGCCGAGAGCACCGAAATGGCCGGCGTCACCATCGAATCGCCGTAGAAGAGCGCGGTCGCCAGCACGCCGAGCAGGACGAGCCCGAACGTGCGCTGCCCCGGGCTGATCGAACGGGTGATGAGCGCGAGGAGCGAGAGGCTGCCGCCCTCCCCCTTATTGTCGGCGCGCATCACGAAGGCGATATATTTGACGGTCACGATCAGGATCATCGACCAGAAGATGAGGCTGAGCACGCCCAGGATATGGGCGGGATCGACGGCCAGCGGATGATGGCCGACAAAGGCCTCGCGCATCGCATAGAGCGGGCTGGTGCCGATATCGCCGAAGACCACGCCGAGCGCGGCCAGCGTCAGCACGGGCGTCCCGGCCTGCGGATGATGCCCGGCGTCAGGCGCCCCGGCGGTTGCGGATGTGCTGCTGTCGCTCATCGGTCAGGAACGCGAAACGTCCGACGTCCTTTCTGCGCGCCCGGCCAGGCGCAAGAAGGCGCGCGCATTATCACCGTGCCCCCGCCCCCGCAATGGGATTGTGCGGGTCGATCATGCCTGCGACGCCAATGTCCTGATCGTGAACTGCGTGATCAGGCGGTGGACGCCGGGCAGAGCGGACAGGATTTCCCGGTGCAGCCGCTCATAGCTGTCGTCGGCACGGACCAGTACCTTCAACAGATAGTCCGATTCGCCGCTCATCAGATGCGCTTCCACCACCTCGCGCGTCTCGGCCAGCGCCGCCTCGAACGCCTGCATCGTCGCGCGGCGCTGATCGACCAGGGTAACGGAGACGAACACCGTCGAGGGATGTCCCCGCGCGGCGACCGACAGCCGGGCGCGATAGCCCAGGATGAGACCGCCTTCCTCCAGCGCCCTCGCTCGCCGGTGCGCGGCGGATGGCGAGAGGCCGACGAACGCGCCGAGCTGCTCACTCGTCAGATTGGAATCCCTGGCCAGCTGATCGAGAATCTTGCGATCGATCGCGTCGATGTTCACGTTCATCCCGATTTGACTTGGCATCGCGCAATATAATCGCATGAAGCGCCATATGAGGCAATGTCTTCGCAAACCTTTCCCGGCCGGTTTGGATTATTGTCGTGCGCCACAGCCGTTTTGGGAGACGAACGATGCGCGTCGGGGTGCCGAAAGAGATCAAGGTCCATGAATATCGCGTCGGCCTGACGCCCGCCTCGGTCGCCGAACTGGTCGCCGCCGGCCATGAGGTGATGGTCGAGACCAAGGCCGGCACGGGCATCGACTTTTCCGATCAGGATTATGTCGATGCCGGCGCGACGGTCGGCGCCAATGCCGCCGAGGTCTTCGCCAAGTCGGACATGATCGTGAAGGTGAAGGAGCCGCAGGCGAGCGAGATCGCGATGCTGGAACCGCGCCACCTGCTCTTCACCTATCTCCACCTCGCGCCCGACCCCGAGCAGACCAAGGGCCTGATGGCGTCCGGCGCGACCTGCATCGCCTATGAGACGGTGACAGCTCGCGACGGCTCGCTGCCGCTGCTGAAGCCGATGAGCGAAGTGGCGGGCCGCATGTCGATCCAGGTCGGCGCGCATTATCTGGAGAAGGAGCAAGGCGGCCGCGGCGTGCTGCTCGGCGGCGTGCCGGGCGTGGCGCCGGCGCGGGTGATGATCCTGGGCGGCGGCATCGCCGGCGTGAACGCCGCGCAGATGGCGGTCGGCATGCGCGCCGACGTCACCATCTACGACATCTCCAACGCCCGGCTGGCCGAACTCGACATGTTCTTCGGCAGCCAGATCAAGACCGCCTATGCCTCCAAGGCGGCCATCGCCCATGCGATCAAGAAGGCGGAGGTCGTGGTCGGCGCGGTGCTGATCCCGGGCGCCGCCGCGCCGAAGCTAGTGACGCGCGACATGCTGAAGACGATGAAGCGCGGATCGGTGCTGGTCGACATCTCGATCGACCAGGGCGGTTGCTTCGAGACGTCACGGCCGACCACGCACAGCGATCCGGTGTTCGAGATCGACGGGGTGATCCATTATTGCGTGGCCAACATGCCGGGCGCGGTGGCGCGGACCTCGGCCTTCGCGCTCAACAACGCCACTTTGCCCTTCGCGCTGAAGCTCGCCAATCTGGGTGCGGAGGCGGCGATGAAGGCCGATCCGCACCTCGCCAACGGGCTCAACGTGTCGGGCGGCAAGATCCGCTACCAGGCCGTCGCCGACGCGCTCGGCCTGCCTTTCGAAGCGGCCTGAGCGCCGGAACTCATTGCGCCGGCGGTGCCGCGGGTGCCGGCGGCGCGCCCTGGGCGGGAATCTGGCCCATCATGCGCGCCTGCTGCAGCGCGTTCAGCCGCTCCTGGATCGTCGTGCGATATTCGGCGCCTTCCGGCGCCTCGGCCAGAAGCTGGCGCCAGATCTGCTCGGCCTGATCGAAATTTCCGCCCTGGGCGAGCGCGAGGCCGTAGAAGAAGCGCGGGCCGGGATGATCGGGCGCCAGCCGCTGGGCGCGCTGGAAGGCGAGCTGCGCGGCCGGACTCATCATCCCGTCGCCATGGACGACCAGCGCATTGCCGAGGCCGACCCACAGATCGGCATTGTCCGGCGATTCGCGCAGCGCGCTCTTGAGGATCTGGGCCCCGCCGCGCGTGTCGCCGCGCCTTTGATAGCTTTCGGCGATGGTCAGCCAGGCGGCGGCGCGATCGAAGCGGCCGAGCATATCCTCGCGCAATGCCGCGAATTCGCTGTCGTCCTGGGATATGCGCGCCGGCGGCGGCTTCGGGCTGCCCGGCAGATCGGGGTGCCCCTGCCAGGCATAGCCGGCCAGTGCCAGCAACAGGGCTGCACCGATGAACTGCCACACGCCCTTGTCCCTGCCGACGAAGCGCCACAGCCCCGCCGCGACGACCAGCGCCAGTCCGATCATGACCGCCCAGCCCATCAGCCTTTCCTCCGGCGCTTGAAGCGGCCGCGCACCAGCCACAGGCCGAACAGGACGAGCAGCAGCGGCGCCGCCCAGAGCGGCCAGGTCATCGCGTCGAGCGGCGGATCGTAGGTGACCCAATTGCCGTAGCGCGACACCAGCCAGGCGCGGATCTGCTCGGGACTCTCTCCCGCCTGGATGCGAGTGCGGATCAGCGCGCGCATGTCGCCCGCCATTTCCGCGTCGCTGTCTCCGATCGCCTGGCCCTGGCAGACGAGACAGCGGATCGTGTCCATCAGCGCCCGCGCCTGCGCCTCCTGGCGCGCGTCGGGAAGCTGCTTGTTCGCATATTCCGCCGCCGGCATCAGCGAATCGGCGAGTGCCGGGGCAGATGCCACGAAAGCGAGGGCGAGCAGCAGCGCCCTCATCGCGCCGCCTCCCAGGCCGCGAGGATGGCCGGCACGTCGGCACTGGTGATCGCGCCGATATGCTGGTGGCGGATGATGCCCTGCCCGTCGATCACGAAGGTTTCCGGCACGCCCGCCGAGCCCAGGTCGAGCTGCACCCGCCGGTCATTGTCCGCGCCGATCGTCGCGAAGGGATCGCCATAAGTTGTGAGGAAGGCGGCGAGATCCTGCGGCCGGTCGCGCACCGCGATGCCGTCGATCGGCACGCCCCGCCGCGCCAGTTCCTCAAGCTGCGGCGCTTCGGCCCGGCAGGGAATGCACCAGCTCGCGAAGATGTTGACGACACGCGGCTCGCCCCGGCGCAGCGACCCGCTCGACAGGCCGGGCCGTCCCGGCAGGGCACCGGCAAGCTCGAATTCGGGCACGCTCTGGCCGATGAGAGCGGAGGGCACGGTGCGCGCCACCGGGGCGTAGAGGCCGATCGCGAAGATGATCGCGAAGCCGACGAAAAGCGCCAGCGGCACCCAGATGATGAACCCCCGCTTCATGCCGACACCGCCTCAGGATCGGCCCGGGTGCCCGCATCCGTCCTGGGCGCGATCTTGCGCTCGCGCCGCAGCCGGCCGACCAGCGACAGCAGGCCGCCCAGCGCGACCATGATGCCGCCGAACCAGATCAGGGTGACGAACGGCTTCCACCATAGCCGGACCTGCCAGCGGCCCTGCTCATCCTCCTCGCCGAGCGCAACGTAGAGCTGGCCATCCCAGTGCGTCGTGATCGCCGCCTCGCTGGTCGGCGTCGGCGGCGAAGAGAACATCCGCGCCTGGGGGCGCAGCTGGAATTCCCGGCCATTCTCGCCGCGCCGCGCGGTCAGGCGGCCCTCGACCGCAGTCCAGTTCGGCCCGGCGATCGGTTCCACGCTGTCGAAACGGACGCTGAAATCGCCGACATGGGCGATCTGGCCGGGGCTGGCGGCGACCAGGGTCTCTTTCGTGAAAGCGCTCTCGCTGGCCATGCCGGCCATGCTGACGGCGATGCCGAGATGGGCGATTACCATGCCGTAGATGAAGATCGGCGTGCGGCGCAGGTTGCGCTTCCAGAGCGGCGCGACGCTGGCGGCGGCGACGCCCGGCGCAAGCGCAAGGCCCAGCAGCGGCAGCATACCGGCATCCGGCGCGAAGACGAGCAAAGCGGCGAAGGCAAGGGCGGCGACGAGGACCGGTATCAAGATGCGGTTACCCAGCGCCTTCACCCGGTCGCTGCGCCAGCGCAGCAGCGCACCGGCGCCCATGATGGCCACCAGCACCAGCGCGACCGGACCGGCGGCGGTGTTGAAATAGGGGGGGCCGACCGAAAGCTTCTCGCCCGTCACCGCCTCGACCGCGAGCGGATAGAGCGTGCCGAAGAACACGATGCCGAGGATCACGGTGAGCAGGAGATTGTTGGCGACGAGCGCGCCTTCGCGGCTCACCATGTCGAATTGCGAGCCTTCCTTCACCGTGCCGATGCGCAGGCCGAACAGGGCCAGCGCGCCACCGATATAGAGGATGAGCAGGGCGAGGATGAACGCGCCGCGCTGCGGATCGACGGCGAAGGCGTGGACGCTGGTCAGGATGCCCGAGCGGACCAGGAAGGTACCGATCATCGACATCGAGAAGGCGACGACCGCCAGCATGACCGTCCAGGCGCGCAGCCCGTCGCGGGTGGCAAGCACGGTGACGCTGTGCAGCAGGGCCGTCGCGGCGAGCCAGGGCATCAGCGAGGCGTTCTCGACCGGATCCCAGAACCACCAGCCGCCCCAGCCCAGCTCGTAATAGGCCCAGTAGGAGCCGGCAACGATGCCGATGGTGAGGAACACCCAGGCGGCGAGGATCCAGGGCCGCATCGCGCGGGCGAAGGCAGGGCCGACGTCGCGGGTGACGAGCGCGCCGACCGCGAAGGAGAAGGCGATCGAGATGCCGACATAGCCGAAATAGAGTGTCGGCGGATGGAAGGCGAGGCCGGGATCCTGGAGCAGCGGATTGAGCCCGTTGCCTTCGACCGGCACGGGGCTCAGCCGCGTGAACGGGTTCGAGGCCATCAGCAGGAAGGCGTAGAAGCCGAGCGCGATCGCCGCCTGCGCGGCCAGGGTCGCGATCAAAGTGTCCTGCCGCAGCCGCCGTTCGAGCAGGGCCACGGCGGCGCCGGCGACGGCGAGCACCGTCACCCAGAGCAGCATCGAGCCTTCATGATTCCCCCAGGCACCGGCGAACTTGTAGAGCCAAGGCTTGGCCGAATGGCTGTTGGCGGCGACGAGCTGGACCGACAAGTCCGTCCGCAGGAACAGCCAGATGAGGATCAGGAAGGCGAGCGCGGCGAGCAGGCCCTGCGCCACTGCCAGCGGACGTACGACGCGCAGCAGATGCGCGCCGCCCGGCCTCAGCGCGGCGATGCCAAGGAAAAGCTGCAGCAGCGACAGCGCCGCCGCCAGCCACAAAGCCGCAAGCCCCCCTTCAGCGATCATCCGAGCGTGTCCGTCCTGTGCTGACCTTGCGGCCCGAGCCGAGGCGGCATGTAATTCTCGTCATGCTTGGCGAGGATTTCGCTGGCCACGAAGCTGCCGTCCGGCTGGAAACGCCCCTCGGCGACCACGCCGCTATTCTCGCGGAACAGCTCCGGCGTGATGCCGGTGAAGCGTACCGGGATGGTCGCGTCCGTATCGTCCCCGACGAGAAAATGGATGGTGAGGCCGTCCGGCTGGCGCTGGATCGAGCCGCCTTTCACCATGCCGCCGATCCGCACCGCCCGATCGAGCGGCAGGCCTTTGCGCGCCACATCGGCCGGCGCGTAGAAGAAAGCCGCCTGATCGCGCATCGCGGACATGGCGAGCAGGATCGCGCCGAATACGGCCACGGCCGCGAGACCGAGAAGGATCAGCCGCTGATTCTTCCGCTTCACGGATCCTGCCTCAATCGATCGACCTCCGCTTCGGCACGTCGCATCGCCGTCCAGCTCCACCAGGTCAAGGCGACGGCCGCGGTCAGGGCGAGCGCATAAGCGGCGATGATGAAGGGCCAGTGGTTCATGACGCGGCCATCCGGCGCATCCGCGCCTCCAGCTTTGCGCGGGCCAGCTCGGCCCGCATCCGCATCAGCACGATCGCGCCGAACAGCAAGGTGAAGCCGAGCGCGGAGGCGAGCAGCGGCCACAGCATGGACGCATCGATAGAGGAACGGCCCTGAACGATGTCGATGCTCTGTCCCTGGTGCAACGTGTTCCACCATACGACGGAATAGCGGATGATCGGCAGGTTGATCGCTCCGACCAAGCCGAAGATCGCGGTGATCCGGCCCTCCCCGCCTTTCTCCTTCTCGGCACCCGCCAGCGCGATATAGGCGAGATAGAGGAAGAGCAGGACGAGCATCGAGGTCATCCGCCCGTCCCATTCCCAATAGGTGCCCCAGGTCGGGCGCCCCCAGAGCGAGCCGGTGGCGAGGCAAACGAAGGTGAAGACCGCGCCCGGCACCGCGAGCGCGCGGCCCGCAACGGCGGCGAGCGGGTGGCGCCAGATGAGCTGCATGAGGCTCGCCACCGCAATGCCGGTCCAGCCCGCCATGCCCAGCCAGGCGGCGGGGACGTGAATGTAGAGGATGCGCGCGCTTTCGCCCTGCAGATAGTCGGGCGGGGCGAGCAGCAGCCCGTAAACGAGCGCGCAGGCGATCAGCGCCGCCCCGATCCAGCCGAACCAGGCCGTGAGGGGACGGGCGATTTTGAGGAAACGGGCCGGATTCGCGTAAACGTGCATGCTCGCGCCTTGTGTAGCGAAGCCCTTTCGCATGGGGAAGCGCCTTGCGCGGCGACTGCGGCGGGGGCAGGACGGCCGCGCGCATGATCGACACGACCCCGCCCCGCCAGTCACCGATGCTCGGGATCGCGCTCCGCCTCGGCGCAGCGACATGCTTCGGTCTCATGGCCGCCGCGATCAAGCTGGGCCACGAGGCGGGCATCGCGGTGGTCGAACTGGCTTTCTACCGTTTCGCCTTCGGCCTGCCGCCGCTCATCGCCTGGATGGCGATCACCCGCAATTTCGGCGCATGGCGCACGCGGCGGCCGCTGCTGCACGTCTCGCGCGGTATGCTGGGGCTGGGCACGATGCTGCTCGCTTTCTCCGCGCTCGCCTTCCTGCCGCTCGCCGAATCGGCGACGATCGGGTTCGTCGCGCCGCTTTTCTCGGTGATGCTGTCCGCCCTGATCCTGCGTGAGCCGGTCGGCCGCTATCGCTGGAGCGCGGTGACGCTCGGCTTCATCGGCGTGCTGATCGTCATGCAGCCGGGCGGCGGCACGCTACCGGCGGCCGGGCTGACGCTGGCGCTGCTTGCCGCGCTCGGCGTGGCGGCGGTGACGATCACGATCCGCTCGATGGGCCGAACGGAGAGCGTGCCGACGACCGTGCTCTGGTTCACCGGTTTCTCGATGGTCGTTACCGGCGCGCTGATGCCTTTCTTCGCCGAGGCGCATGACGGGCGCGAATGGGCAATCCTCGCCGCGATCGGCCTCGCCGGGGGCATGGGGCAGCTCTTCCTGACCTCGTCGCTGCGCACCGCGCCGGTCGCTGTGGTCGTGCCGTTCGATTATACCCAGCTCTTGTGGGCGGTGCTGCTCGGCTGGCTGCTGTGGGACACGCGTCCGCCGGCGGCGACCTGGATCGGCGCCGCGATCATCATCGCGAGCGGCCTCTACACCCTCTATCGCGAGCACCGGCTGGGGCGCGAAAAGCCGCCCGCCGAATCGCTCTAGCCGCGGCCGATCAGCCGGTTCGCCATCGCATCGGCGACCCGGGCCGGGTTGCGGCCGGTGGCGGCGCTTTCGGTCCAGATCTCCTCGAGCCGGCCCGGGATCGCCTCGATCCGGCGGCGCACCTCCGCTTCGTCGCCGTCTTTCAGATATTCGGTCGAGACGTTGATGATGCCGCCGGCATTGATGACGTAATCCGGCGCATAGAGGATGCCGCGTGCCTGCACCCGATCGCCATCCGCCGGTGTCGCGAGCTGGTTGTTGGCGCCGCCGGCCACGACCGGCACGTTGAGGGCGGCGATCGACTGTTCGGTCAGGATCGCGCCCAGCGCATTGGGGCTGAACACGTCCGCCGCGACCGTCATGATCTCGTCCACGGACACGACCGTACCGCCCGTCTCGTTCGCCAGCGCCTGAACGCGCTCGGCATCGATGTCGGCGATGCTGAGCCGGGCACCTTCCGCCGCCGCGCGGCGCGCGAGGCCCGAAGCGACGCTGCCAGCACCCTGGATGGCGATGTGCAGGCCGGCGAGGCTGTCCTTGCCCAAGGCGCGCTTCACCGCCGCCTTGACGCCGAGGAACACGCCATAGCTGGTGTGCGGTCCGGGATCGCCGCCGACACTCCCCTCGGCGACAGGCAGGCCCGCGACGAACTTCGTCCGCTCCGAGATCTCGACCATGTCGGCCACGCTCATGCCAACATCCTCGGCGGTGACGTAACGACCGCCGAGCCCGTTCACGGCGCGGCCGAAGGCGGCGATCATGGCCGGCGTCTTGGTCCGTGCCTCGTCGGCGAGGATCACCGCTTTGCCGCCGCCCAGCGGCAGGCCGGCCATCGCGTTCTTGTAGCTCATGCCGCGCGACAGGCGCAGCGCGTCGGCGACCGCATCGCCGGACTTGGCATAATGCCAGAAGCGGGTGCCGCCCGCGCCGGGGCCGAGATGGGTGGAGTGAACCGCGACGATCGCCTTCAGGCCGCTTTCCCGGTCGGTGACGAAATGGACAAATTCATGCGCGTCGAAATCGGGAAAATCCCAGAGCGAATCCATCGATCGGTCCTGTGCAGGTTCAAAAGGAATGGGGCGATCGACGGGACTTGAACCCGCGACCCTCGGTACCACAAACCGATGCTCTAACCAGCTGAGCTACGATCGCCATGCATAAGCGGATGCGGCTGCGCACCTAGGTCGGGCGCGCCCCAGCGTCAAGGGACGCTCGATCAGGCATGCTCTCCCCGCTCGGCGAGCCGGGCGGCGAAAAGATCGGCGAGCTCATGATGGATGCGGCGGGCGGCTTCGCTGCGCGCCCGCGCGGCGGCGGCGCGCTCTTCCTCGGCCCTGCGGGCATAATAGATGCGGTCGTCGGTCATGTCCCTTCCCCGGAATATCGCTGAAATATGTGACCGATTGGGGAACGGCCAGCACCGCCGCGTTAATCCGGGCCGCTTTCAAGACGGCGCGAGACGGATTCGGCATCGATGCCGGCAAGTCGCACGATCTTGCGGCGACCGCTCTCGCCGGAAAGGATGGATATGGCCGATCTCGGCAGCCCGGTCAGCTCGGCGAGCAGCGCGATCAGCGCCTTGTTGGCCGCACCATCGACCGGTTGGGCGGCAAGCCGGACCGCGAGCATCGCCCGCCCGTCCGCGTCAGCGATCGAGCCGGCGATGCAGCTGCGCTTCGCGCGCGGCGTGACCCGGATGGCGAGACGAACGCCATCGCCATCCGGCGTGACCGGCGATTCAGTCATGACGGGAAGGCGTGGTGGGCGCGGCAAGGATTGAACTTGCGACCCCCGCGGTGTGAACACGGTGCTCTACCACTGAGCTACGCGCCCACGCCTGAAAAGCTGCTCCGGTGTGGCGGGCCGAAGCGGAGCGGGCGCCATAACCGCGCCTCCCGCCCCTGTCCAGCGCCTCGTCAGCCGTTGACGGCATCCTTCAGGCCCTTGCCGGGCTTGAATTTGGGCTGGGTCGATTCCTTGATCTGCATCGGCTCGCCGGTGCGCGGATTGCGCCCCGTGGAAGCCTTGCGGCGCGAGCAGGAAAAGGTGCCGAAGCCCACCAGGCGCACCTCGTCACCGCGCTGCAGCGCCCGCGTGATCGTGTCGAACACACTCTCGACCGCGCGCGACGCATCCCCCCGGCCAAGGCCGGTCAGCTCCGCCACATGGCCGATCAGGTCCTGCTTGTTCATTCCCGAACCCCTGTTTTTCGATGACTCGCGGCGCGGCGCGCCTCGGGAGTTAATGCCACGGGGCGGGCGCGAGTCAAAGAAAAGAGGCGCCGCCGCAAAGAAAAGCGCCGCTTCGGGACACAATCGCGAAGCGGCGCGCGATCAATGATGGACCGATCGACCGGCTCCCTCGCCGCCCGGCGCCAGCTCTGCCGGGGGCAGAGCGGCCAGCTCGTCCGCTTCGGTCCACTCGATCGGCACGACCGGCTGGGCGAGCGCCTGCACCAGCACCTCGTCGACATGGGAGACGGCGACGATCTGCAGCCCTTCCTTGATATTGGCCGGGATCTCGGCGAGGTCCTTCTCGTTCTCCGCCGGGATCAGCACCTTGGTGATGCCGCCGCGCAGCGCCGCCAGCAATTTCTCCTTGAGGCCGCCGATCGGCAGCACGCGCCCTCTCAGGGTCACTTCGCCGGTCATTGCCACGTCGCGGCGCACCGCGATGCCGGTCAACGTCGAGATGATCGCGGTGACCATGCCGATGCCCGCCGAAGGGCCGTCCTTGGGCACCGCGCCCTCGGGCAGGTGGACGTGGATGTCCTTGCGCGCGAACAGGCTCGGCTTCACGCCATAGCCCGGTGCCCGTGCCCGCACGAAGGAGAATGCGGCCTGCACCGATTCCTGCATCACCTCGCCGAGCTTGCCGGTCGTCCGGATCTGGCCCTTGCCGGGAACGGTGACCGCCTCGATCGTGAGCAGCTCGCCGCCCACCTCGGTCCAGGCCAGCCCGGTGACCGCGCCGATCTGGTCCTCCTCCTCGCTCATCCCGTGGCGGAACTTCCGGACGCCGACGAAGTCGCCGAGACTGTCCGGCGTCACCTCGACCGTCTCGGCCTTGCCTTCGAGGATGCGGCGCAGCGCCTTGCGCGCGACCTTCGCGATCTCGCGCTCCAGCGTGCGCACCCCGGCTTCGCGGGTGTAATGACGGATCAGGGCGCGCAGCCCGTCCTCGGTCAACGCGAACTCACTTTCCTTCAGGCCGTGCGATTCGATCTGCTTGGGCAGCAGGTGGCGCTTGGCGATCTCGACCTTCTCGTCCTCGGTATAGCCTTCGAGCCGGATGATCTCCATTCGGTCGAGCAAAGGCTGCGGTAAATTCAAAGAGTTGGCGGTCGTCACGAACATCACGTCTGAAAGATCGTAATCGATCTCCAGATAGTGATCCTGGAACTTGCTGTTCTGCTCCGGGTCCAGCACTTCGAGCAGGGCCGAAGCCGGATCGCCGCGGAAATCCTGGCCGAGCTTGTCGATCTCGTCGAGCAGGAAAAGCGGGTTGGACGTCCCCGCCTTCTTGAGATTCGACACGATCTTGCCCGGCAGCGAGCCGATATAGGTGCGCCGGTGACCCCGGATCTCGGCCTCGTCGCGCACGCCGCCGAGGCTCTGGCGGACGAATTCGCGGCCCGTCGCGCGGGCGATCGAGCGACCGAGCGAGGTCTTGCCGACGCCTGGCGGGCCGACCAGGCACAGGATCGGACCCTTCAGCTTGTTGGTGCGCGCCTGGACGGCGAGATATTCGACGATCCGGTCCTTGACCTTCTCCAGGCCATAATGGTCCTCGTCGAGGATGCGTTCGGCTTCGGCGATGTCGTGCTTGAGCTTCGATTTCTTGCCCCAGGGCAGGCCGAGCAGCACGTCGAGATAATTGCGCGACACCGTCGCCTCGGCCGACATCGGCGCCATACCGCGCAGCTTCTTCAATTCGCCCTGCGCCTTCCCCCTGGCCTCCTTCGACAATTTGGTGCGTTCGATCTTGCGAGCCAGTTCCGCCAGCTCGTCGCCGTCGCCTTCCTCGCCGGCATTGCCCAGCTCGCGCTGGATCGCCTTCAACTGCTCGTTCAGATAATATTCGCGCTGCGTCTTCTCCATCTGGCGCTTGACGCGGCTGCGGATCTTCTTCTCGACCTGGAGCACGCCCA
This sequence comes from Sphingomonas sp., assembly GCA_019635535.1. NCBI lineage: Bacteria > Pseudomonadati > Pseudomonadota > Alphaproteobacteria > Sphingomonadales > Sphingomonadaceae > Sphingomonas > Sphingomonas sp. The sequence continues at coordinate 1,780,660 of JAHBZH010000001.1, read as the reverse complement.
ATTCGCCCTCCATGAAGGCGAAGGCCATTTCCAGCCGGCGCACGGCATCAAGCTCGGCAAGCAGCGCCTGCTTGTCCGAAACCTTGATGTTGATGTTCGCGGCGACCGCGTCGGCCAGCTTGGACGGCTCTTCGATCTGGCCGAGTTGCACGGCGGTTTCGGCCGGCAGTTTGCGGTTCAATTTGGAATAATTCTCGAATTGCTCGACAACCGAGCGCATCAGCGCCTGCGCTTCCGCGCCCTCGGCCACCGGGACGAGGACAGGGCTCACATCGGCGACGAGATGCCCCTCCTCCGGGCGCAGGGCCTGCAACATGCCGCGCTCGCGACCTTCGACAAGCACGCGCACCGTCCCATCCGGCAGCTTGAGCAGCTGGAGGACGGTGGCGACGACGCCCAGATCGTAGAGCGCGTCGCGATCCGGATCGTCCTCCGCGGGATCGAGCTGGGCGACGAGAAAGATCGACTTGTCCGCCGCCATCGCGCTTTCCAGCGCCGACACCGATTTGTCGCGGCCGACGAAAAGCGGCACGATCATCTGCGGGAAAACGACGATGTCGCGCAGCGGCAGAACAGGATAGGTTTCGGTCATGCAAGCTCCAAAAGCCGGGTCATCGGACCCGGTCGTTCGCGCCTATATGGGCGTCTTATAGCGCGGCATCAATGAAGCCGCGTTAACGTGGGCGAAAGGGGCGCTTTGCGATTGACCCCCCTTGGGCCGGGGTCTAGAATTTTATGCTTCTTGGTGATGGGGGAGTTTGGCCGATGTTTCGCGCCTTGATTATCGCTGTGCCGCTGGCCTTTGCGTCGGTGACGATACCGGTGGCGGCACCCGCTCTCGCTGTCCAGGGGTCAAGCGCCCAATGCCAGCCCAATGCCCAGGCGCGCCAGCGCGGCCGCGGCATCGGCGGCATGCTGGGCGGCATGGCCCGCGGCCTTGGCGGACGCATGGGCGGTGTCGCCGGGATGCTGGCCAACAACATTCCGATAGCGGAAATGCTGGGCGAAGCGATCGCAGCCCTTCTCGATCAGTGCGAGCAGCAAAAGGCGGCGGACGCGACCGACGAGGCGATCCGCGGCGGCGTGGGCACGACCGTGGCCTGGCAAAGCGAAACGCGCCCCGGCGTGACCGGCCAGTCGGTCGTCACGGCGCAGGAGCAGGAGGCCGGCGGCGGCGATTGCATGACCGTCACCGACATCGTCATCGTCGATGGCGAGGAGACGCGTGCGCCCAAGCGCATGTGCCGCCGCCCGCCATCGACCCGCTACGTGCGCGTCTGATCCTAATGTTCCGCAAGTTCGCGTCCGCACTCGCCCTCGCCGCACTCGCCACGTCGCAGGCGGCGATGGCGCAGCGCGACCCGGACAACCCGACCTGTCCGCAGAACCCGAACTGGTCGAATTACCGGGAAATGCGCTTCACGCCGCAGCAGGTGAACGGGCGCAACGTGCTGCTGGCGGAGGGGGCGATCGACGACGGCCTGCTGCCGCGTCTTCAGGCCGCGCTCAACGCTCATCCCGAGGCGGAAGAATTGTGGCTGCGCTCGCCCGGCGGCAATGCCCAGGTCGGCAACCAGGCCGGAAGGTTGATCCGGGAATCCGGCATCCCCACGCGCATCCCGAACGGCTGGGCCTGCTTCTCGGCCTGCAACTTCCTCTTCATGGGCGGGATCATCCGCTATGTGGACAATGGCGGACAGTTCATCGTCCACATGTTCACGCATACCGGCAACCGCGACGTGATCCGCAGCGAGGTCGCGCAGGGCGAGGAGAATACGATCGGCCTGATCGGCGAGATCGAGCAGCGATCCGCCCTGCTCGCCAGCGAAGACAATGCCTTCCTGATCCGGATGGGGATTTCCCGCGACCTGCTGACCGAGGTCATGTACCGGGTCAGCGCCGTTTCCGACGGCAGGAATAGGGAAACACGTCGCTGCCTCACCCAGCAGGAAATCAACCGCTACAATGTGGCCACGACGCCGTGGACCGGCGGGGCCGCGCCAAGCGCGACACAGCAGCAGTCGCCATCGGTTCAGCAAGCCACGCGCGGCGGCAAATAAATCTTCGCGCACGCTAACGCCGGATCAGTCGCGCGATAGATTTGAATTCGCCGCCGTTTTTGGCATCCTGACGCGAATCGAAGGGGGGATTCGTGCGGGTATTGCTCGTTTTTCTGGCGCTTTTGTGCCTGGCCGACAGAGCCGTGGCCAATTCGACGCCGCGCATCGCGCCCGCCGGCGACTGGGTCGAGACCGTTGCCATTCCCGATCCCAATCCAGCGCTCGCCGACCGGCCCTTCCAGGCGCTGTTGATCGCCAGTCAGAGCCGATACGAAGCGCACCGCCACGAGCATCATTCCGAAATGGCGGTGCTAATTCAGAACAGCCAGGGTTTGCAGGCGTTGGGAAATATCAGCCTGCCCTGGCAGCCCGATCATGTCGAACTCATCATCCACAAAGTGCACATCCTGCGCCGCGGCACGGTGATCGACCTCCTCGCGGAAGGGCATGAATTCACGGTGCTGCGCCGCGAGAACAACCTGGAATCCGCCATGCTGGACGGCGTGCTGACCGCCATGATGCAAGCGGAAGGCCTGACTGTCGGCGACGTGCTCCATGTCGCGTTCACGCTGCGCCGCCACCCCGGCGCACTGCCCCTGAGGGGCGAGAACGCGTTCGCCATGGCCCATGGCGCTCCGGTCCGGCGCTTCCATGTCCGCCAGATCTGGGGACCGGACATCGACATCCGCTGGCGCGCCACCGGGATGATGGAGCAGGCCCGGACGCGGCGCACGCGACACGGCACCGAACTCGTTCTCGACCTGATGGATGCCGAAGGCGATCAGCCTCCTGATCAGGCGCCGACCCGCTTCATGCTGCCGGCGCTGCTGCAGGTGAGCGGCTATCGCGACTGGGCGGAGATCAGCAGCCAGCTCGCCCCCCATTATGCGCGCGCGGCGGAGCTCTCTCCCAATTCTCGGCTCCGGCCGGAGATCGAGCGGATCGCCGCCGCGAGCGAGGATCCGGCGGCGCGGGCTATGGCGGCGCTGCGCCTCGTCCAGGACGAGGTGCGCTATTTCGCGGTCACGCTGGGCGACGGCAATTATCTGCCCGCCACTGCCGACCAGACCTGGATTCGCCGCTATGGCGATTGCAAGGGCAAGACGGCGGTGCTGCTCGCCCTGTTGCACGGCCTTGGCATCGAGGCCGACGCGGTGCTCGTCAATACCATCACCGGCGACGGAATGGACGAGCGACTCCCCCAGATGATCCTGTTCAACCATGTCATCGTGCGCGCGCGGATCGGCGACGCGACCTACTGGCTGGACGGCACGCGCAGCGGCGATCGCGACCTTCACGACCTGGCGTCCGCGCCCTATGCGTGGGGACTGCCGCTCAGCGAGGCCGGCGCCGAGCTGCAGGCCATCGCCTATGCGCCACCCCGGCTTGCGCTGGTCGAAACCAACATCACCTATGACGCATCGCAGGGTTTCGACGATCTGACCCCGACCCGCTTCGAAATGCTCTTCCGCGGCGATTCCGCGACCGCGATGCGCGCCGCATTGTCGCAGATCGGCCGGGAGGCGTTTCTGCGCCATTATCGCGAGAACGAAGGCGACCTGCCGGGCCAGGATGTCGAGATCGTATCGGTCGACCTGCGCGATGACGAGGAGGCCGGCAGCTTCACCGTGATCGTGGAGGCCCGCGCGCGACTGACTTTCCGGCCGGCGCCCGGTGCCCTGTCGCGCCGTTACCGCTTCGGCAACGACACGATCAGCTGGACCGTCAATCTCGACCGGCGCGAAGGGCCGTGGCGCGACGCGCCGTTCACGTTCGCGATTCCGGATCATCTGGCCGGTACCGAGACGATGATCCTGCCCAATGACGGACGCGGCTATTCGATCGACGGCGAAAGCTTCGACCGGATCGTCGCCGGCGTTCGCATCGCGCGCCGGATCGAGCTTGCCGGCGGCCGCGCTGTCGCCCGCTCCACCTTTCAGCGTATCGCCCGCGAGGTCAGCGCCAGCCAGGCCCGCGCCGACCTGGCCGAGATCGAACGGATACGCAACGATGCCGCCTATCTGCGCGCGCCGATCAGCGTGGGCGCCCGGCCCAGCGCGCCGGCGCGGGTCGAGCCGGACGCGTCGGCGGAGCGGCTGGTCGATGCCGGCTACGAGAAGATGGGCGCCGGACGGACGGAGGCAGCGCTGGCGGATTTCGATCAGGCGATCCGCCAGCAGCCCGACTGGGCCAGGCCGCACGCCAATCGGGGTATCGCGCTCATCCACCTCAACCGCCTCGACGAGGCGGAGCGGGCGCTGACCACGGCCCAGCGGCTGAACGACGAGGACTTCGTCGTCCATCAGGGACTGGGCTTCCTGAACTTACGGCGCGACCAGCCCGAAGCGGCGATACCCAGCCTCACGCGATCGCTGGAGCTCGATCCCGGCAATATGTTCACGACCGGGTTGCGGATCGACTCTCGCGAACAGCTCGGACAGCTCGACGAGGCGCTCGCCGATATCGACGTGATGCTCCGCGAAGAGCCGCGACATGCTTATGCCCTTTCACGCCGCGCGCGGATACTGGCGCACCAGGATCGCCGCGACGAGGCGCTGGAAGCGATCGACGCCGCACTGGCGAGCGATCCCGGCAATTTCATGTTCGCGATCACGAAGGGCGATCTGCTCGTCCGCTTCGGACGCACGGAGGAAGCCGCGCGTGCCTATGATGCCGCGCTCGGCATGATGGGAGTGCTCGCCGAGGCAAGCGGCGGGGAGGCGCCGGTCGATCACGCCCGCATGCTCGCGCTCATGGGCCGAACGGACGAGGCGCTTGCCGCCGCCGACGCGCATCTGCGCCGCTATGCCGGTGCGGTACGCATGCTCGCCATGCGCTGCTGGATCCGGGCATGGGCGAACCTCGCGATCGAGCGGGCGCTGCGCGATTGCAACGAGGCCCTCGAGGCCGAGCCGGATCATGAGGAAGCGTCATCGGCTCGGGCGCTCGTCCATTTGCGGCTGCGGCGCTGGTCGGCCGCGATCCGCGATTTCGACACGTTACTGCGCTATCAGCCTTATGCCGCCCACGCTTATTATGGCCGCGCGTTGGCCCGCGCGGAAAGCGGTGACGCGGATGGCGCGGCCCGGGATTTCGCCACGGCGCGGCGCCATGCGTTCGACATCGATGCCTTGTTCGTCCGGATCGGCCTGGCCCATGCGGCGGACCAGGACCCGGCCGATCAGGGGACGATCGTCACGAACAGATAAGCGGCGAAGATCATCAGGTGGACGACGCCCTGGAGGACGGTCGTGCGCCCGGTTCCCAGCGAGATCACCGAGACGAACAGGGAAAGACCGAGCAGGGTCAAGCCCTTGTTGTCGATGCCGAGATGCAGGTCCCAGCCCATCGTCAGCGAGACGATCGCGACGGTGGGGATGGTGAGGCCGATCGTCGCCAGCGCCGAACCCAATGCGAGATTGAGACTGGTCTGGAGACGGTTGCGCCGCGCCGCCTTGACCGCCGCGAGGCTTTCCGGCGCCAGCACGAGCGCGGCGATCACCACGCCGACGAAAGCCAGCGGCAGGCCGGCCGCGCCGACCGCAGCCTCGACCGTCGGCGCCAGCGCCTTGGCGAGCAGCACGACGCCGACCAGGGCGACCAGCAGCAGGCCGAAGGCGATCCAGGTCTGCGACAGCATCGGCGGCTCGGCATGGGCGTCGGCGGGCAGATCGCCCGCGCCCTCGGGCAGGAAATAGTCGCGGTGGCGCACCGTCTGCACGAGCACGAAGGTGGCATAGAGGGTCAGCGAGACGATCGCGACGAAGACGAGCTGCGATGCCGAGAAGACCGGGCCGGGCACGCTCGTCAGATGATTGGGCAGCACCAGGCTGAGCACCGCCATGGCGGCGAGCACGCACAAAGCGGCGCTGACCCCGCGCAGCATGAAGCGCTGCTCATGATGGCGCACGCCGCCGACCAGCAGGCAGACGCCGACGATGCCGTTCAGGATGATCATGATCGCCGCGAACACCGTGTCGCGCGCCAGCGTCGAGGCGTCGCCGGAATCGGACAGCATCAGCGAGACGATCAGCGAGACCTCGATCACCGTGACCGCGATGGCGAGGACGAGCGTGCCGAACGGTTCGCCGACCTTGTGCGCCACCACCTCGGCATGGTGGACGGCGGCGAGCACGCAGCCGATCAGGATCGCGCTCGCCGCGAGCACGCCCGGCGTGCCGAGCTTGGCGATATTGCCGACCAAAGCGAGCAGGCCCAGCGCCGGCAGGGCGAGCGACCAGAGCGGCAGCATCGCGCGGTCGAGGATGCGGCGCTTAACGGCGGGCGGGACGATGACCTCTTCCGTCACGCCGCGTCGCCAGCCTTCTCCTCTTTCGCCGCATAGACGCGCACCGGCTCCTTGGTGCCGGCGACGACATCCTTGTCGATCATCACCTCATCGACCCCGTCCATCGACGGCAGATCGAACATGGTGTCGAGCAGGATATTCTCCAGGATCGAGCGCAGCCCGCGCGCGCCGGTCTTGCGCTCGATCGCCTTCTTGGCGACCGCGACCAGCGCCTCGTCGGTGAAGCTGAGCTTCACATCCTCCATGTCGAACAGCTTGCCGTACTGCTTGACCAGCGCGTTCTTCGGCTCCTGCAGGATCTGGACGAGCGCCTCGGTGTCGAGATCCTCGAGCGTCGCGATCACCGGCAGGCGGCCGACGAATTCGGGGATCAGGCCGAATTTCAGCAGATCGTCCGGCTCGCCCTGGCGAAGCACCTCGCCGGTACGCCGCTCCTCGGGCGCGGCGACATAGGCGCCGAAGCCGATCGACTTGCCCTGCAGCCGGTCCGCGATGATCTTTTCCAGGCCGGCAAAGGCGCCGCCGCAGATGAACAGGATATTGGTCGTGTCGACCTGCAGGAACTCCTGCTGCGGATGCTTGCGCCCGCCCTGGGGCGGGACGGAGGCGACCGTGCCCTCCATCATCTTGAGCAGCGCCTGCTGGACGCCCTCGCCCGACACGTCACGGGTGATCGAGGGATTGTCCGACTTGCGGCTGATCTTGTCGATCTCGTCGATATAGACGATGCCGCGCTGCGCCCGCTCGACATTGTAGTCGCTGGCCTGGAGGAGCTTCAGGATGATATTTTCGACATCTTCACCCACATAGCCGGCCTCGGTGAGGGTGGTGGCGTCGGCCATGGTGAAGGGCACGTCGAGCAACCGCGCCAGCGTCTGGGCGAGCAGGGTCTTGCCGCAGCCGGTCGGGCCGACCAGCAGGATGTTCGACTTGGACAGCTCGACCTCGCCGGTCTTCCCGCCATGGGCGAGCCGCTTGTAGTGATTGTGGACCGCGACGGAGAGGACGCGCTTGGCGCGGTCCTGCCCGATCACGTAATCGTCGAGATGCTTGCAGATCTCCGCCGGCGTGGGGACGCCGTCGCGGGTCTTCACCAGCGCCGACTTGGTCTCCTCGCGGATGATGTCGTTGCACAGCTCGACGCATTCATCGCAGATGAACACGGTGGGGCCGGCGATAAGCTTCCTCACCTCATGCTGCGACTTGCCGCAGAACGAGCAATAGAGGGTGCTCTTGGAATCGCCGCCGGAAAGCTTGGTCATACAGTCTCTTGGGGCCTCGCCCCGCTCCTTCAGGTTCAGCCGTATATCCTGACCGGAAATCTACACCGGCACAATGGCCTAAACGTTAATCGGGCGGCCCCGCGCCGCCCACGGCCCCGATGTGGCCCCGACATAAGCGGGGCGCAAGGGGGCGCGGCGGAGGGGAACGGCAGCGAATGTTCCCAATGTTCGCACTCGTGCACATATTTCAGGCGCTTCCGGGATGGCGAGCACGTGGGAGCAAGAGGAAAACCAAACGGACCCTTCGGCCGGGCTCAGGACAGGCAACATCGAGACTCGCACGGAGCGAGGGTGACATACGAAATCCTACATTTGAAGCCTGTCCGGTTCGTTCGACTCAGAGGCGCGTCGGTTAGGCCGCCAGCTCAAAGTTCCGTATTTGTTCTCTTTGTCCGCTTATGCTATCGTCTGAAAAATGAAGACATTGCATTTCGCAAAGCTCAGGGCCGAGGCCGGGTTCACTCTTGAAGAGATCGCAGCCTCGTTTCGAGCGGCTACAGATACAGTCCGGGACTGGGAACTGGGGGTGGCATCCCCACCCGGATACGTGATTTCGACCCTCGATCTAATTCGGAGCTTCCCGCTGTCGCACACAGCATCTTGTATGCAGAACGAACCTACGCCCACGAGATATCCACAGAAGTGCGACAAACGCCTCCACGGAACGGTTGACCCTAACGAGTCTGCACGTCAAAAGTCACGGCCTATGAAGGCAGAATTCCATGGGGGCGAGGCAACTGTCACGGAGCTGGGGTCCCACCTCAGTCGTGAACCTAGTTCGCAGTCCGAGAGAAAGCCCAGATTGTTGGACTTGTTCTGTTGCGCTGGGGGTGCTGCCGTCGGCTATCACAGAGCCGGTTTCGACATCGTGGGCGTGGACATAGTGGACCGTCCTCGCTTCCCGTTCCCCTTCATCAGAGCCGACGCGATGAAGCTCGATCCCGAATTCATCGCGTCCTTTGATGCGATCCACGCCTCACCGCCTTGTCAGTCTTATTCGGACTTGGCGAAGCGCAATGGTAATGGTCACGAATGGCCGCGATTGATCGAACCGGTTCGGGAGATGCTGGTCGCTTCCGGCCGTCCTTATGTCATCGAGAATGTCGAAGGATCGCCGTTGCTTAACCCGGTTGTGTTGTGCGGCACAATGTTCCCGGGGCTTAGGGTGATCCGGCATCGTCTGTTTGAAGCGAACTTTTCGATTGTCGCTCCGCCGCACAAAAAACACCCCAAGGTTCATACCTTCGACAAGCGCAAGTCGCATTTCGGTAAGACCAACGAATGGACGGATTTCGTTCAGGTCACCGGAGGGGGGAACTGCCGGTTGGCAGCCGCGAGGGACGCCATGGGAATCGATTGGATGACCAAGGGTGAGATCAATGAAGCTATCCCGCCAGCTTATACTGAGTTGATCGGGCGTCAGCTTTTGGCCCATATTCGAGCTATCGAGGTGAGTTCAGTTAAGGCAGCAGCGGTTAGGTAGGCCGAGGCAAGATGCGCGGCTCCGTCTGATTATCCCAGGTCGAGCGCGCCCGTTCTGTGCGTTTCGTCATGGTGCAGGTTACACAGCGTCACAAGATTGTCGGCTTCATTCGCGCCGCCGTGCGCGTGCTGCTCGATATGATGGACTTCCAGAAAACGGTGATCGGCTGGCGGGAAGCCGTGCGGCCATCCGCACCCGCGCCAACGACAGGACCAATTGTCGCGCTGCATGACTTCGCGGCGGACCAGCTCGGGAATGTGCCGGTCGTGCGGCGGCGCCTGTTCGTCGCGCTCCAGGACATAGGCGCCGACGGGCAATGAGGGATCGCCCGTGTTGCGGGTGATAATCGGCCAGCCTTCTTCGGTTCGGAGCTCGCGCGTCCGCCGCGCCCATTCGGTGACGTTGCCCGCGACGTAGCGAAGCTCTTCGGACGTGATCCGCTGTCCGACATTCTCCCTGAAGAACTGCAAAAGCTTGTTGCGGACGCTGGCGTTGCCCCGCCGGATTTGATTGGCGCGGTTCCATCGGAATGCCGCGTCGCGGTCCTGGCGGTCTTCCATGAGCACATATTGATCGGGGCGAAGGCGAGGTAGCGGGTCTTCCCCTTCCAACCTTTCTTCCTCGCCGGCGTCGCGAAGCTCGTTCGCCGTGACGCCGGACAAGATCGGCCATCCCTCTTGCACGCGAAGTTCTCGGATGCGCCGGGCATATTCGCTGATCCCGGCGACAATCATAAGTTCGTCGCCGTCGATCACCACGGCCGGGAAGCGCCGAAGATAGGCAAGAATGCGATCTCGCGCCGAAAGCTGGACCCCGTCCGGTAAGAGCGAGGCGCCGAGATCACGAAGCAGGTGGTTGGCCGGGATTAGTTCCCGAACCTGAACACGCAACTCCGAATGCTGAAGGTGCCGTTCGAAGTTCGTCAAAAGGTCGATCAGGCGGCGGCGAATGTCGTCAGGTGCCTGTTGTCTCGGTCTTCTCGCCATGCGCCCCCGTGCTCCGCCTCGTCACTTCCCTGATCCTTGCGATGATCGCGTCGTCTTCCTTAAGCTGGCATTCCCAAAGTGTCACGGACGCGATGCCCAGCACCGCCAGTGCTTCGACGGCGCGGGCGTCACGCGCGCGGTTCCCGGCGATCTTAGCCGCCCAGAATTCGGGGCGAGTGTCGGGCAGCTTGGCGCGCCTGCACCCTTCATGCCCGTGCCAGAAGCACCCGTGTACGAAAACCGCCAGGCGATGCTTCGGAAGGAAAATGTCAGGACGACCGGGCAAGTCGCGGCGATGAAGCCGGAATCTGTAGCCAACCCGGTGTAGCAGACTGCGAACGCGAATTTCCGGCTTCGTGTCACGCCCCCGAACGCGGGACATATTGGCGCTTCGGACCTCGGGGCTAATTCGGTCTGCCACAGCTCGCTCCAATTGAGGGTGCGTATGGATTACGCAATTAAAACAACCTTCCCAATTACCCTTCGGCCATAGAGTTCGCTTCAGAGCGCCCGCAAGCGGTGCAGAAACCAGCCGCCGGGAATGGACTGTGGGAACCTTTGGAACGGCTGAATGCAGATGTTGATCGCCTGCGCCAACCGTGATCCAGTGTTTGTCGATGCAGTACGATCTGTTCGGCGAGCTGCCGGCGCCGCCGCCGCGCTCCAGCGACACGGCGGCGCGGGCCGAGATGATGGAGACGATCGAGGCTCTGGCCGGAGCGGAAACGCATCCGTGGAGCGCCCGGCTGCTCGGCTGGAAGGTCCGCACCTTCAACGTGCTGGCGCAGAAGCTGACGCCGCTCGATGCCGCCGCGCTGACGGCGAGGCTTGACGCCGAGCTGGAGCGGCTCGGCCCCGCCGAAGACTGACCTCAGGCCGCTTTCGCAAACGGCCAAAACCGCGCCGGAAGTACCCCGCACTGTCCGGCCCTTCGGACTTCACGCGGCTTTCGCAAACGGCTTCAGGCAGCCTCGGACAGTACCCCGCACTGTCCGGTCCTTCGGACTTCAGGCAGCCTTCGCCGTTTCCTCGTCCGCCGGGGTCGGGCGCTTGTCGAAGACCTCGTCGACCAGGCCGAACGCCTTGGCCTCGGGGGCCGAGAAGAACTTGTCGCGTTCGACATTCTTCTCGATCTCCTCGATCGTCTGGCCGGTATAATGGGCCATCAGCTCGTTCATCCGGTGCCGGATGCGCAGGATTTCCTTGGCCTGGATCTCGATGTCGGTCGCCATGCCCTGCGCGCCGCCCGACGGCTGATGGATCATGATCCGCGCATTGGTGAGCGCGACGCGCATGCCCGGCTCGCCGGCCGAGAGCAGGAAGGCGCCCATCGAGGCGGCCTGGCCGATGCAGACCGTGCCGACGCGCGGGCGGATGTAGTTCATCGTGTCATGGATCGCCATGCCCGCCGTGACGACGCCGCCCGGCGAGTTGATGTACATGTAGATGTCCTTCTTGGGATTCTCGCTCTCCAGATAGAGGAGCTGGGCGGTGATCAGCGAGGCCATATGGTCCTCGACCCCGCCGGTCACGAAGATGATCCGCTCGCGCAGCAGCCGCGAATAGATGTCGAAGCTGCGCTCGCCGCGATTCGACTGCTCGATGACGATGGGCACGAGCCCGGCGGCGATGTCCTGATGGTCCATGATGGAGTGAGATTCCCGTTTCGAAGGTTGCCGTGACGAACATCGGAGCATTGGCGCGAAGGTTCAAGCCCCGACGATGCGCTCCGGCCGGTCAGCCCTCCCCGCCCGGCCCCGGCAGGCCGAGATAGTGGAGGCGGCGGACTTCCCGGCGGCCGCGCACCACCGTGTCGAGGATGAGGCCGGTGAAGAAGCTCAAGGCGGCGAGAAGCGTCAGGCCGGTGGCGAGGATCGCGGTCGGGAAGCGCGGCACAAGGCCGGTTTGCGCGTAGGTGATGGCGAGCGGGACGGCGAGGATCAGCGCGGCCAGGCCGAGCAGGACCGCGATCCAGCCGTAGAAGAGGACCGGTCGCTCCAGCCGGAACAGATGGATGATCGTCTTCGCGATGCGCCAGCCGTCGCGCCAGGTGGAGAGCTTCGACACCGAGCCTTCGGGCCGCGCGCCATAGGCCGTCACCACCTCGCCGACCGGCATGGCCAGCTCCAGCGCGTGGACGGAGATCTCGGTTTCCGTCTCAAAGCCCGCCGACAAGGCTGGGAAAGACTTGACGAAACGGCGCGAGAAGATGCGGTAGCCGGAGAAGATGTCGGTGAAGCTGCGGCCGAACAGGCGCGCCAGGAGCCCGGTGAACAGCCGGTTGCCGAGCCGGTGGCCGCGCCGATAGGCCTCCTCCACTTCCGACTGGCGCGCGGCGACCACCATGTCGAGCCGTTCGTCGACCAGCTTGGCGACGAGAGCGGGCGCCGCGGCGGCGTCGTAGGTGGCGTCGCCATCGGCCATCACATAGATATCGGCCTCCACATCGGCGAACATGCGGCGCACGACATGGCCCTTGCCCTGCATCTTCTCGGCGCGGACGATCGCGCCGGCGGCGGCGGCGACCTCGGCGGTGCGGTCCGAGCTGTTATTGTCGTAAACGTAGATGACGGCGTCGGGCAGCGCGGCGCGGAAGGAGATCACGGTGCGCGCGATCGCCGCTTCCTCATTGTAGCAGGGGAGCAGGACGGCGATGCGTGGTTGCTGCTGAGCCAATGCCGATCCCCCCGGAAATCCCCTCCTCCATGACGGAGGAGGGTTAATTCCTGGTTAGGCCTTTTTCGCGGCCGGCTTCTTCGCCGGAGTCCTCTTGGCCGGAGCCTTGGCGGGTTTTTCCGCCTTGTCCTCGGCGGGCGCGGCCTTCTTGGCGGCCGGCTTCTTCGCCGCCGCCTTCTTGGACTTGGCGCCGTGATCGTGATGATCGTGGCCGCAGCCCGGGCCGTGGACATGGCCGTCCTCGGCCTCGATCGCTTCCTGCAATTCATCGCGGGTCACTTCGCGGTCGGTGATCTCGGCGCCTTCGAACAGCACATCGACCACCTTGTCCTCGAACAGGGGCGCGCGCAGCTGGGCGGCGGCCATCGGCGTGCCCTGGACATATTCGACGAAGCGCTGCCGGTCCTCCGGCTTGTATTGCTGCGCCGCCTGCATGACGAGCTGGTTCATCTCCTGCGGACTGACCTGCACGCCGCGCTGCTGGCCGATCTCGGACAGGAGCAGGCCGAGACGCACGCGGCGCTCGGCGATGGCGCGATACTCGTCCTTCTCGGCCTCCATCTCGGCGCGCGCGGCGGCGGGATCCTCCTCGTGGCCCGCCTCATGGTCGAGCTGGCGCCAGATCTGATCGAATTCGGCCTCGACCATCGATTCCGGCACCGGGAAATCGTGGGACGCGGCGAGCTGGTCGAGCAGCTGGCGCTTCATGTGGGTGCGGGTAAGGCCGTTCAGCTCCTGCTCCACCTGGCCCTTCAGCAGCTCGCGCAGCTGAGCGATCCCCTCCAGGCCCATCGACTGGGCGAAAGCGTCGTCCGCCTTGAACGGGCGCGGCGTCTGCACCTCGTTCACGACGACGTCGAACACCGCCTCGCGGCCCTTCAGATAATCGACCGGATATTCGTCCGGGAAGGTGACCTTCACCTGGGTCTCGTCATTGGCCTTCACGCCGACGAGCTGGTCCTCGAAGCCGGGGATCAGTCGGCCCGAGCCGAGCTCGATCGACATGCCCTCGCCCTTACCGCCGTCGAACGGTTCGCCGTCGACCTTGCCCTCGAAGTCCATGATCACGAGATCGCCGGTCGCCGCCTTGCGCGCGGCCGGGGCCGGATCGAAGCTCTTCTGGCCCTCGGCCAGCCGCGCGACCGCCTCGTCCAGCATCGCATCGGAGGCGGGAACGGTCAGCCGATCGATCTTGAGTCCGTCCAGCTTCGCTTCCGGCACGTCCGGCAGCGTCTCGACCTCGACGGTGACGACCGCGTCCTTGCCTTCGCCACCTTCTTCCAGCGACACGGCCGGCTGCATGGCGGGGCGGATCTTCTGCTCGGCGATCAGCTTCTGGACGCCGTCCTGCACCGCGTTCTCCAGCGCCTGCTGCTCGAGCGCGGGGCCGTGCATCTTGCGAATGAGGTTGGCCGGAACCTTGCCGGGGCGGAAGCCGGGCATCCGGACCTGCGGCGCGACCGACTTCAGCTCGGCATCGACGCGCGCATTGATGTCCTTGGCGGGAATGGTGAGCCGATAGGCGCGCTTCAGGCCCTCGTTCAACGTCTCGACAGTCTGCATCTCGAAATCAAACCTTCATGTCAGCTTGTGGCGGCGCCTTCGGGCGGGGCGATGACGGAAGGCTGGTGCGGGCGAAGGGACTCGAACCCCCACATCTTTCGATACCAGGACCTAAACCTGGCGCGTCTACCAGTTCCGCCACGCCCGCATGAGGCCGGCAAGGCGGCGTCTATAGCAGCGATGACACAGAGGGCAAGCGCCGTTGCCGCGAGCGTGCGGCAACGGCTTCAAGGGGCAATGCTCAGGCGGCCTGGGCGAGTTCGTCCGGGCGGCGCATGACGCGGAACAGGCCGGCACCAATCGCCATGCCCTCGATGCGCGGCAGCGCGGTGCCGCAGAAGCCGCATTCCGCCGAAAGCCGGCCGACATACCAGTGCGAACGGCCGCAGCCGGGGCAATGGTTCACCTCGTTCTCGCGATAGACGACGTGATAGCCGCGCAGCGCAGGATCGCTGAGATGGGCCTTGCCACGCTTTCCGAAGATCGAGACCGACATCGTTCTTACTCCCTTGTCGCGGTTCACCGTGCGACGAAACGTTGTTTTCCATAGATGGGTTGAACAGAAGCTGACTGGCGCTGTTGGCGGGCGTTCAGCTTGGCGACGGCGTTGCAAGCTCCGCCCAAGTGCATTAGGCCAATGCCACACCAGTTCCGGGGGATCCGTTTCATGCATTTCAAGAGCCTGCTCGTCGGTTTCGCCGCGCTGTCGCTTTCCGTTTCCGCCGCGGCCGAAGAACCGGTCTTCACCGCCGAGGCCTTCCGCTCCCATGTTGCTTTCCTGGGCAATGACCTGCTGGAAGGACGCGAGGCCGGCACGCGCGGCTACGACATCGCGGCCCATTATGTCGCGACACAGTTCGAGGGGCTGGGCTTGCGGCCGGGCGCGAATGGCGGCTGGTTCCAGAATATCCAGTTCGTCCGCTCCAGCCTCGCCGGCACGCCGCGCCTCACCATCGGCGGACGGACCTTCGACCAGGGCAGCCACATCTTGATCCGCGCCAGCGCCGACACGTCTGCGCTCGACCTGACCGCGCCGGCCGTGTTCGTCGGCTACGGCATCGATGCGCCCGGCATCGGCTTCGACGATTATGCGGGACTGGACGTGCGCGGCAAGGTGGTGGTGGCGCTGAGCGGCTATCCCGCCGGCACGGCCAGCGACGTCGGCGCGCATCTCAGCTCCGGCAAGGCGCGCATGGCGGCCGCGCGCGGGGCGGTGGGCATGATCACGATCCGCACGGCTGGCGACATCCGGACCTTCCCGTGGCGCGCCTTGGTCGGTGCGGCCGGCCGGCCGAGCGTGAGCTGGGTCGGCGCCGACGGGCGGCCTTTCTCAAGCGACGGCCTGCGCTTCGGCGCGACCGCCGAGGGCGATGCGGCGACGGCCTTGTTCCAGGGCGCGCGGCGTTCGCTGGAACAGGTGATGCGCGAGGCCGGCCGCCGTGGCGCCCGGCCGCGCGGCTTCGCGCTCAGTCAGGACGTGCGCGCCGAACGGGCCGAAGGGACGCAGAGCCGATTCGAAAGCGCCAATGTCGTCGCCGTCCTGCCGGGCAACGATCCCGCCCTCGCGAACGAATATGTGCTGTTGATGGCCCATCTCGACGGGCTGGGCGTGCGCGCCCGGCGCGAGGGCGATGCGGAGGATGCCGATCTGATCCGCAATGGGGCGATGGACAATGCGACCGGCGTCTCGACCCTGATCGAGGTCGCGCGCGCCATGGCCGACCCCGCCAACCGCCCGCGCCGCCCGATCCTGATCGCAGCGGTGACGGCCGAGGAGATCGGCCTGATCGGTGCCAATTACCTCGTCCACAACCCGATCGTCGACGGACGCATCGTCGGCGTCGTCAATCTCGACATGCCGGTGCTGACCTACGATTTCTCCGACGTGATCGCCTTCGGCGCCGAACATTCGACGATGGGCGAGACGGTGACGCGCGCCGCAACGCGGATGCAGGTCGGCGTCATTCCCGACCCGATGCCGGAACAGGGCATCTTCACCCGCTCCGACCATTATCGCTTCGTGCAAGCCGGCGTGCCGTCCGTGTTCCTGATGACCGGCTTCGGCGGCGAAGGCGCCGAGCGGTTCAGGCACTTTCTTTCCACCGAATATCACAGCGTGAACGACGATCTGAACCTGCCGTTCAACTGGGACGCCGGGGCGCGCTTCGTGCGGCTCAATTACCTGATCGCGCGCGAAATCGCGGACGCGCCGGCGGCGCCGCGCTGGAACGCCGACAGCCCGTTCGCGCCGGCGGCGGAATAATCTAGCCGGCCAGCAGCCGGGCCCGCGCCGGGTCGATCGCAACACGCGCCGGGCCCGCAGCGGGAACGTCAGGGCCGATATGGCGCAGCGTGACGGCGACGCCTTCGGCTTCCACCGTCACTTCGTGGAAGGCGCCGCCGAAATGCACCTCCGTGACCATCACGGCGACACCTTCGCCGGCGATGCCCAGCGCTTCGGGGCGGATCATCAATGTGGCCGGGCCATCCGGCGCGTCCGGGGCGGACAGTTCGCCAAACGGGGAGCGCGCCATCCCTGCCCTCACCTCGGCGGGCACGAGATTGGCCGGCCCCAGCAGCCGCGCGGCGGCGAGCGATGCAGGGTTGAGATAACAATGCTCCGGGCTGCCGGCCTGGAGCAGGCGGCCGGCGGACATCAAGGCGAGATCGTCGGCGACCAGCATCGCCTCCTCCGGATCGTGGGTGACGATCAGGATCGCGGCCTTCGCGGCACGCAGACCGGACAGGACGACATGGCGGACTTCCGCCTTGAGATCGCCGTCCAGGCCGGAAAAGGGCTCATCGAGCAGCAGGGCCGACGGCTCGCGTGCCAAGGCGCGCGCGATGGCGACGCGCTGCTGCTCGCCGCCGGACAAGGTGTGCGGCCAGGCATCGGCGCGGTGCGCGAGCTTGAAGCGATCGAGCAGCTCCAGCGCGCGGGCACGGCGCGCCTTGCGGTCCATACCGTCCAGCCCGAAGGCGACATTCTGTGCGACATCGAGATGCGGGAAGAGCGCGAAATCCTGGAAGACCAGGCCGATATTGCGGGCCTCCGGCGGGACGGTGCGGCCGGGCGCGGAGATGAGCTGGCCCGCCGCCTCGATCTCTCCCGCATCCACCGGCTCCAGCCCGGCGAGCAGGCGCAGCAAGGTGCTCTTGCCGCAGCCGGACGGGCCGAGCAGGCAGGTGATCCGCCCCGCACACAGCCCCAGCGACACGGCATCGAGCGCGACGATCCCTGGATAGGCGCGGGTGACGGCGCGGATGTCCAATATGGGCGGCGGCGAAACGGTCATGGGCCGCCTATGCCGCGCCGGGGCGCGACATGGCAATCTTGCGCGTCAGCCAGATCACCGCCGGCAGCGCGAGACCGACGATGATGAGCGAGGGCCAGCCAGCCTGGGGCAGCCGCTCGTCCAGCGCGTAATTGCTGGCGATCACCGCCAGAGTGTCGAAATTGAACGGGCGCAGGATCAGCGTCGCCGGCAATTCCTTCAGCACGTCGATGAAGACGACGAGGCCGGCGGTGAGCAGCGCACCGCGCGCGACGGGAAGCTGCACCTTCCAGGCGGTGGCGGCCGGGCCCTTGCCGAGCGTGCGGCTGGCCCAGGCCATGCGGGCCGTCACCTTGGAGAGGCCCGCGTCGATCGGCTCCAGCGCGGCGGCCATCAGCCGGGCGGAATAGGCGTAGATGAGCAGACCGATGCCGACCGCGAAGCCGGATGTGCCGGGCGTAAGGCGCCAGATGACAGCGGCCGGCGCGAGCAGGCCGATCGCCATCACCGCACCCGGCGTCGCATAGCCGAGGCTGGCGACGCGCGCGGCGAGCGGGAGCCGCGCCGCGCCCAACGCCAAGGCGGTGGCGAGGGTTACGGTCACGACCGCGCCGGCCACGCCCAACGTCACCGAATGGGTCGCCGCGTCGATCAGCCGGGGCCATTGCGGCGCCACGTCGAGCGAGCTCCAGAGCAGCCAGCCGCAGGGCAGCAACAGGCCGAAGAAGAGCAAGGCGAAGCAGAACAGGCTGGCCAAAACCGCCTTGGCCGGCGGGAGCGGTGTGACGGGGAGCGGGCGCCATTTCGAATTGGCGCTTTCATAACCCCTGCCCCTGCGCCCGGCCCGCTCGATCCACAGCAGCAAAGCCGCCGCGCCGAGCAAAGGCAAGGCGAACTGCGCCGCCGAGGCGGTCGAGCCATAGACCGACCAGGCCCGCACCACGCCGGTGGTGAGCGTCTGCACGGCGAGGAACTGGACCGCGCCATAATCGGCGAGCGTCTCCATCACCGCCAGCGCCACACCCGCGGCGAGCGCGGGCCGGGCGAGCGGCATGGCGGCGCGCAGGAAGGCACTGCGCTGCGTGCAGCCGAGTGTCCGCGCCGCCTCCAGCGCCGTGACCGACTGGTTGAGGAAGGCCGCGCGCATGGCGAGATAGACATAAGGATAGAAGGCGCAGGAGAGGACGAAGGCCGCGCCGGATATGGTCCGCATCTCGAACGGCATGTCGAAGCCCAATGCCGCGCGCATCCACATGCGCAATTCCCCCGCCACGTCGAACAGGTCGCCATAGGCATAAGCGAGTGCGAAGGCGGGTGCCGCCAGTGGTAGCGCCAGCGCCCAGGCGAAGATGTCGCGGCCCGGAAAGCGGTGCATCACCACCAGCCAGGCGGCGATCGAGCCGAGGAGCGCGGTGATCGCGCCGACCAGCAGCGCCAGCCAGGCCGAGGTCGCGGCGTAGCGCAGCACATCGCGGCCGGCGATGTCCGCCGTTTCGCCGGAAAAGGCCGCCCAGATGACGCCGAGAAGCGGCAACGCCGCCACGAAGGCGGCGAGCGCGGCCAGCGTCGGGAGCAGGCCGGGGGACCACCGCCGCGCCCAAGGCGCGGCGGCGTCCGTCAGAGCAGCGCTGTTTATCGCCAGCCCACGCGGCTCATGATCGACTGGGCCTGCGGCTGGCGAGCCGCGAAGGCCGCCACCGACATCGGATTGGCGGTGAAGTTCGCATGGGCCGCCACCGGCTCCGGCGCCTCGACATTGGGCGAGGCCGGATATTCGTTGTTGTTGGCCGAGATGTGTCGCTGCGAATCCGCCGAGGCGAAGAATTCGAGCAGCCGGACGGCATTGTCGCGGTTCGGAGCGCGGGCCAGCACGCCCCCGCCCGAGACGTTCACATGCGCCCCCTGCCCGTCCAGGCTCGGGAAGCCGAGCCGGACCCGCTGGGTGATCTCGCGATCGCGCGCATCGTCGCCATTGGCCATGCGGATATAATAATAGGAATTGGTGATCGCGACCTCGCAAACGCCGGCGCCGACCGCGCGGATCTGATCGCGGTCGCCGCCTTCCGGCTGACGTGCCATGTTGGCGACAATGCCGCGCGCCCAGGCCTCGGCCCGCTCCTCGCCCCACGCCTCGATGAGCGCACCGAGCAGCGAGAGATTGTACACGCTGTCGGCAGAACGCACGCAGATCTTGCCCCGGAAACGCGGCGTGGCGAGCTTCTCGTAGCTGTCCACTTCCTCCGGCCGGACGCGCGCGCTGTCATAGGCGACGACGCGGGCGCGGCGCATGAAGCCGTACCAGTTGCCGGCAGGTTCGCGCAGATTGGCCGGGATGGCGGCGTTCAGGGTTTCGGACTGAACCGGCTGGAACAGGTTCGCCCGCTGCGCGCGCCACAGGGCGCCGGCATCGGCGGCGACGAAGAGATCGGCGGGGCTGCGTTCGCCCTCGCTCTGGATGCGCGCGACCAGCTCGTCCGGACGGCCCTCGATCACGTTGACGCGAATGCCCGTCTCCTGCTGGAAACGATCATAGAGCGCCTGATCGCTGTCATAATGGCGGGCGGTGTAGAGATTGACCTCCCCGCTGCCGGCCTGGGCACTGTTGTTGCCGGCATCGCCGGTGCCGCACGCGGCGAGCATGATGAGGCCGGCACAGGCGGCCAGAATCGCGCTGGGTTTCATCCGTATATTCTCCCTTCGGCGAATCGCCTTAGGGCTATTGCGAAGCGTTCGCAAGAAGCTTCATGCCGCCTGCCGGCCTTCCGCCGTACAGCGCGCGTGGATTTCGCTCAAGGTAGTGAAGCGCCCCCCGACCGAATCCCGGAAGAAGCGCAGCACCGCGTCGATCCGGCCGAGAAAGGCGTACAGCCCCGCCTCGTCATGGACATAGGGCGTATTGCCGGGCGCCAGGCTGGGGCTGTGATAGGTGAGCGTGAAGGTGCGCCGGCCGCGCCGGAGCATCGCCTCGATCAGCCGGCACTGCTCGGCAACCGGCACGCCTTCGGGCGTCAGCCGGGTGCGCGAGACGATGCCGGTGCGCGCCAGGATGCCGGGCAGATGCAGGCGCCCCGCGCGGGGATGATCGAACAGCCAGTCCGCCTTCGCGCCCAGCCCGGGCAGCGCGCCGAAATAGCCGACGCTCATCGGTATTTCGAGCAGGCCGGCCTCTTCATCGAGCCAGTGCGGCGTCTCTGGCACGCGCCGGAAATCAGGGCCGCCGTCCGCCGTATAGCTGGTGTGCGGGACCATGGAGCAATCGACGCGATAGCCGAGTTCCGCCAGCGCCGCCGCCGTACCGGGCCCGAAGCCGTGGCGGCCCGCCTTGAACACGGTCGGCCGCACGCGGAACCCGCGTTGGATCGCCTGGGTGATCGCCGCGATCTTGGCGCGCTCCAGCTCGGGCGGCAGGTTGCAATGATAGGAGTTGCGCCGCGTCACCTCTTCATCGTGCGGCGGCGTGACCCAGGGATGGAGATGCGCGCCGATCTCCGCCCGGCCGGCATCGGCAAGGCCGCGCAGGAAGGCGACAGCCTCAGGGTTCGTCGCGACCGGATAGTCGATCACATAGGTCGGCACGACACCGTAAAGGTCGTAGATTTCGTGCGCGCGCGCCTGGGCGGGAATCGATCGCGTCGCGGTCGCCGTGCGCGAGAAATCGCTCTTCCAGTCGAATTCCTCCTCGGTGTCGACGACGACGACCAGTTCGGGCTGGGTCATGTTCTGCCCCCCAGCGTGCGGCGCGCCTTGTCGATGACGCGCCAGCCGAAGGACTTCACACGATTCTGGCGCGGATAGCGGCCCGGCGCGGCGGGGCTCAGGCCGGCGCGGCGGAGCATCGCGTTCATGGCGCGCGCATATTCCTCGCGATAGCTCCATTCGCTGCGCCAGGTGACCGAAAGCGAGATCGACACCTCCGGCCCGTTCTTCACCCAGTGCGGCGCCTTGACCGGCACGTAGACGGCCTTGCCCGGCGCCAGATCGAACGCCGCGCCCTTCGCCGCGAACTCGTCGCGCCAGACGAGGTTGCGGTGACCGCCGGCGTGGAAGGCCTCATGCGCCGCGCCGCTCACCAGCGCCTCGTCGGCGGCGGGAAAGATTGTCATGCGCTTCGTGCCCCGGATCTGGAGCAGGATGTTGTGCTCGGGATCGAAGTGAAACGGCGTGACGGCGCCGGGCGAGGAGATGAAGACGAACGCCTCGCGCTTCAGCATCGCGCGAGTGGCGGGGCGCACATTCTCTTCCAGCAAAGCGAGCGTCTCGTTGAGCAAGGCGCGATAAGCCGGATCCTGCTCGACGAATTTCAGCACCATCCAGGAACCGCATTGCTCGATCTCGCGGATCGTCCGCGCGACGGAGAGGCCGTTGGCGGGCGTGTCTGCGGGGTCGATGCCGACCGGCAGATCGGCGCGATTATATTCGACATCGACGGGCCGGATGCGCTGCGCCAGCCCGGCCAGCACATCGAGCGTCAGCAGCGGATGGCCGGCCAGGCCATGATCGAGTAGCACCGGCATCTCCGGATAGGCCGCGGACAAAGCGGTGCGCGCGCCGGCGCCGAACGCGGTCATCGCCCTGCCCTCTTGGCCAGCGCCCAGCTGCTTTCGATCACGCGGCAGGCGCGGAACGTCGCGGCGCGACGCGTGCCCTTGAGCGGCACGGTGACGCGCGCGAGCACGCGCCGCTCCCGCCACAGGCCCTCGATCATCGGGTGATTTTCGGCCGCGCAACTGTCCATCCAAGCGATGTCGGGCCGGCCGAGATTGCCCAGATTTTCGATCTGGAGCAGCACGCCGGGCGAGAAATGCGCATAGGCCTCGTCGAACGCGGTCTTGAACGAGAAACCGCCCGGCGCGCACAGGAAATTGACCAGCATGGCGATCGGCCTGCCCTCCAGGTCGAGCCGCAGGAACTGGAGCCGCCCCGCTTCCCAGGCGCCGGCCAGCGCATCGCGGAAGAAGCCCTCCGTATCGACCGCGCAGGCCAGCGCGCTGCCCGCCCGACCCTTCCAGCCGGCGCGTTCGAGCGCGAGAAAGGCGTCGGCCCATGCATGAAGCGCGCGCCCATCGCCCAGGATATGGGCGCGCAATGCACCCTGTTCGGCCAGCCGGGCGCGCAGGCGGCGGTGCTCCTTGCGTTTCTTCTGGCGCACCGCCTGCTCGTAATAGGCGGCCGGCGACAGCTCGCTGCACAGCAGCGCGCGGGCTTCGCGGTGGACGGTCGCCGCGCCGGGCCGTGCCGCGATCAGGCCGCGATGCACGGGACCGTCTTCGACCAGCCCACGCAGATGCAGGAAGCCCGGCACCCAATCCGCGCTGTCGAGAAGGTCGAGCAGTGCTGTCCAGAACGCGGTTTCCTCGCCCGCGCGGATCAGCGGCGTACCGAGGAAGCTGTGATGATGGCACCAATTCTGCAGGAAACGGACACGCAGGCGCCCGTAACGATGCTCGATCGCGATCGGCATCACGCCAATCATCGCGCCGCCGCGCCGGACCTCGACGATCCGCACGTCGCGCCCGCCGCGCAGCGTCGCCAGCGAAGCCGCGACGAACCAGTGCTCGGCGAATCCATTCGGTTCCGATGCCTGTCCGGCCAGCGCCGCCCAGTCGCGCGCCAGGCGCGGATCGATGCCGTCATGGACGAAGGCGCGCAACTCGGCGGAATCGGGCACGGGCGTGAATCGGGCGACGCTGGCCTGCGTCGTTTCCGCCAATGTCGCGATGCGTCCCGCCCGATACATGCGCGTGGGCGTAAACGCCCGGTGGTAAACGAAATCTAGCGGCGAAAACGGCTGCCCCGTTATGGGACGGACGGCCGCCGATCGTTAAGCCGTGACGAGCCGGTGATCGCGATATTGCTCGCGCAAGGCGGTCTTGAGCAGCTTGCCGGTCGCGGTGTGCGGCAGGCTGTCGACGAACAGGATTTCGTCCGGCAGCCACCATTTCGCGACGTGATTCGCAAGATGCGCCTGGATGTCGTCGGCGCTCACGCCCGAATCCTCCTTGCGGATGACCAGCAGCAACGGCCGTTCGTCCCATTTGGGGTGATGGACGCCGATCGCGGCGGCCTCGGCGACGCCCGCGCAGCCGACCGCGGCATTTTCGAGATCGACCGAGCTGATCCATTCGCCGCCCGACTTGATGACGTCCTTTGAGCGGTCGGTGATCTGCATCGTACCGTCCGGATGGAGAACCGCGACATCGCCCGTGTCGAACCAGCCGTCCGCATCGGCGGCGTCGGCATCGGCCTTGAAATAGCGGCGGATGATCCAGGGACCGCGGATCTGGAGATTGCCGGAGGATTCGCCGTCACGCGGCAGCACCTCGCCGTCCGGCCCGATCACGCGCAGCTCGACGCCGAACGGCACCCGCCCCTGCCGGCAGGTGAGATCGACCTGCTCCTCGAACGACAGATCGTCCCAATCGTAGCTGGGCGCGCCCATCGTGCCGATCGGCGAGGTTTCGGTCATGCCCCAGGCATGGTTGACCCGCACGCCCATCTTCATGATCCGCTCGATCATCGCGCGCGGTGCCGCCGAGCCGCCGATCGTGACGATCTTCAGATGCTCGGGCCGCTTTCCGCTCGCGTCCATATACTGGAACATGGCGAGCCAGACGGTGGGCACGCCGGCGGAGTGCGTCACCTTCTCCTCGTTCATCAAGGTGCACAGCACCGTGGGATCGTTGACCGCCGAATAGACGAACTTGATCCCCGCAGCGGCGCCCGCGAAAGGTAGCCCCCAGGCGGCGGCATGGAACATCGGCACGACCGGCAGCGCGACGGCGGTGGAATCGAGATCGAACACCGCCGGCTGCATCTCGGCCAATGCGTGTATGACGCTGGAGCGGTGCGTGTAGAGCACGCCTTTGGGATGGCCGGTGGTGCCGGACGTGTAGCAGAGCATGCACGGCTCGCGCTCCGGCCCTTCCACCCAGGCATAACGGCCGTCCTCCGCGCCGATCAGCGCTTCGAACGCCCCGTCGTCGAAGCAGACATAATGGTCGATCGTCGTCCATTGCGGCTTCAGCCGCTCCACGATCGATTCGAACATCTTGTCGTAGAAGAGGACTTTGTCCTCCGCATGATTGGCGATGTAGGCGAGCTGTTCGTCGAACAGGCGCGGATTGATAGTGTGGATCACGCCGCCCATGCCGATCGCGCCATACCAGGCGACGAGATGGCGGCTGTGGTTCATCGCCAGCGTCGCGACCCGCTCCCCCGGCTTCACCCCCAGT
The DNA here is from genome assembly GCA_019635535.1 of Sphingomonas sp. Taxonomy (NCBI): domain Bacteria; kingdom Pseudomonadati; phylum Pseudomonadota; class Alphaproteobacteria; order Sphingomonadales; family Sphingomonadaceae; genus Sphingomonas; species Sphingomonas sp. Next base: position 1,755,793 of record JAHBZH010000001.1, on the reverse strand, counting down.
TTCTCCAACGCCTGCGCCAGTTTGCGCGCGTCGCGGGCGATTCCAGCCCAGCTCGTGCGGGTCATCGTGCCGTCCGCCCAGTAGCTGACGATCTCGCGGGCGCCATGCTCGCGCTCGGCATGATCCAGCAGCCGCGGAACCCGCAGCTCGAAATCCTGCATCGTGCCCAGCATCGCCCTCTCCCCAATTCACATCGGGGTCAGTCTATTGCCTCAGCCGACGAGCGCAAGCCGTGCCGGGGAAGCCCGATCGGCCAGCGCGAGATTGACTAAGAGCACGCCCGGCACACGCTCGATCCGTGCCGCGAGCTCGGCATCGACGGAGAAATCGCAGCCGAGCAGGATTTCGGCTTCGGCCCCATCGATGCTCGCCTTCAGCCGCACCTCACCGCCCCCTCCCCGGTCGCCGGTCAGCGCGTCTGCGAGCGCGGACACGGCGGCCACGTCCGCCACCTCCACCTCGAGCCGCAGTCGGGTGCGCTTGGACAGGTTCTCCAGGCTTTGCAGCGTCCGGATCGTGACGCGCGGCGTCTCCTCGCCGGGACGGCGGTCGAGCTCGACGTCGAGCAGAGCGCAGGTGCCGGCCTTGGCGGCATTGGCGACCTGTTCGGCGACCATGTCGTCGAAGATCGTCGCCTCGAACTGACCGGAGGGATCGGACAGGGTCGCCATCATGTAACGCCGTCCCTTGGCCGAAGTGCGCCAACGTGTGTCTTCGACCAAGGCGGCCATCCGGCCGGGGCTGCGCCCGCCATCCGCCGGTGCCGGCAGCGAGACGAGTTGCAGGAAGCTGCGCGCGCCCTGCGCCTCGGCGAGATGGCGGTAATTGTCGACCGGATGAGCGGAGAAATAGAAGCCGAAGCTCTCCTTTTCCGCCGCCATGGTCTGCGCCAGCGTCCAGGTCTCGCAAGGCGGCATCCGGATCGGCGCGACCGCTGCGGGGCCTTCGCCGAACAAACCGCCTTGCCCGCTCTCGCGCGCCTCGGCCGCGCTGGAGGCGGCGGCGAGGATCGTCTCGGCCGCGGCGAAGGCCGACCATCGTTCGGCGAGCCCGTCGAACGCACCGCCGCCGGCGAGGCTTTCGATCTGGCGGCGGTTGAGCAGGCGCGGATCGATCCGCGCGGCGAGATCGTCGAGATCGCGGAACGGCCCACCGGCGCGGCGCTCGGCGACGAGCTGCTCCATCGCCTTTTCGCCTACACCCTTGAGCGCGCCGAGTGCGTAGCGCACCGCATGGCCGTTCCCCGACGCCTCAACGCTGAAATCCGCCTCGCTGGCATTGATCGACGGCGGCAGGCATTCGATCCCCAGCCGGCGCATGTCGTCGGCGAAGATGGCGAGCTTGTCGGTCAGATGGATGTCGAAGCTCATCGAGGCGGCGAAGAATTCGACCGGATGATGCGCCTTCAGCCAGGCGGTCTGGTAAGCGACCAGAGCATAGGCTGCCGCGTGACTCTTGTTGAAGCCGTAGCCGGCGAACTTGTCGATCAAGTCGAACAATTCGTTCGCCTTCGCCCGGCCGATGTCGTTCGCCGCGCAACCGGTGACGAAGCGCTCCCGCTGCGCGTCCATCTCCGCCTTGATCTTCTTGCCCATCGCGCGGCGCAGCAGATCGGCCTCGCCCAGGCTGTAGCCGGCCAGAACCTTGGCTGCCTCCATCACCTGCTCCTGATAGACGAAGATGCCATAGGTTTCCCTGAGCACGTCCTCGAGCAGCGGGTGCGGATATTCGATCGGCGCGCGGCCGTTCTTGCGGTCGCCGAACATCGGGATATTGTCCATCGGACCGGGCCGGTAGAGCGAGACGAGCGCGATGATGTCGCCGAAATTGCTCGGCTTCACCGCGGCCAGCGTACGGCGCATGCCCTCCGATTCCAGTTGGAACACGCCCACCGTATCCGCCCGCTGGAGCAACGCATAGACCTCCGGATCGTCCCACGGCATCAGCCGGTCGAGATCGACCGCAATGCCGCGTTTCGCCAGCAGGGCCACGCTTTTGCGCAGCACCGAGAGCGTCTTGAGACCAAGAAAATCGAACTTCACCAGCCCCGCCGCCTCGACATATTTCATGTCGAACTGGGTGACCGGCATGTCCGAGCGCGGATCGCGGTAGAGCGGGACGAGCTGATCAAGCGGGCGATCGCCGATCACCACGCCGGCGGCGTGGGTCGAGCTGTGGCGCGGCAGGCCTTCCAGCTTGCGCGCCAGATCGAACAGGCGGCGCACGTCGGCGTCATTCCTGTACTCCGCCGCCAGCTCGGACACGCCGTTCAGCGCGCGCTCCAGCGTCCACGGATCGGTCGGATGGTTGGGCACCAGCTTGGCGAGCCGGTCGACCTGGCCGTAGGGCATTTGCAGCACGCGGCCGGTGTCCTTGAGCACGGCGCGGGCCTTGAGTTTTCCGAAGGTGATGATCTGCGCGACCTTGTCGGCCCCGTAACGCTCCTGGACGTAGCGGATCACCTCGCCACGCCGGGTTTCGCAGAAGTCGATATCGAAGTCCGGCATCGACACGCGCTCGGGATTGAGGAAGCGTTCGAACAGCAGGCCGAGTTTCAGCGGATCGAGATCGGTGATGGTGAGCGCCCAGGCGACCACCGAGCCCGCGCCGGAGCCGCGGCCGGGGCCCACCGGAATGTCCTGCTCCTTCGCCCATTTGATAAAATCGGCGACGATCAGGAAATAAGCCGCGAAGCCCATGTCGACGATTATGTCGGTCTCGTAAGCGAGACGCTCGAAATAGGCTTTCCGGTCGGCCTCGGTCAGATCGTCGCAGAGCTCGAGCCGGGCGGCCAGCCCGATGCGGGCGTCGCGACGAAGCTGCTCGGCCTCGGCGTCGGTGTCGCCGGCGATGCTGGGCAGGATCGGCTTGCGCTGCGGCGCGCCGACGGCGCAGCGCATCGCGACCACGGAGCTATTGTCGATCGCCTCGGGCAGATCGGCGAACAAAGCCCGCATGTCGGCGGCGGGCTTCATCCAGGCCTCGGGCGAGGAGCGGGTGCGATCGTCCCGCGCGATCTGACTGGACTGGGCGATGCACAGCATCGCGTCATGCGCGCCGTGGAAGGTCGCCTCGGCATAGGCGGCCGGGTTGGTCGCGACCAAAGGCAGGTCGCGTGCATAAGCGAGCTCGACGAGCGCCGCTTCCGCCGCCTGCTCGACCGGATCGCCGCGTCGGCTGAGCTCGACATAGAGACGGCCTGGAAACAGCGCCTCCAGCCGGTCGGCGACCGCTTCGGCGGCCGCGTTCTGGCCTTCGGCGAGCAACCGGGCCAGCGCCCCTTCCCCGCCTCCGGTAAGCGCTATCAGGCCTTCCGTGCGGCCCTCCAACGCATCGAGCGCGACATGCGCCTCCTGTTCCACCGGGCGGCCGAGATGCGCTTCGGACACCAGAGCGCAAAGGTTGGCATAGCCGGCCTCGTTCTGCGCATAGAGCGCCAGCCAGTCGATGACCGGCGGTTTGCCCTCCGCCGTTCCGGGCCGCGCCACCCCAAGCAACGTGCCGACGATCGGCTGCACGCCTTCGCCGAGGCAAGCCTCCGTGAACGGCATGGCGGCGTAGAGCCCGTTGCGATCGACCAAAGCGGCGGCGGGAAAATCGAGCCGCTTCGCCTGCTTGGCGATCGCCTTCGGATCGATCGCGCCTTCCAGCATCGTGTAGCAGGAGAAGTTGCGAAGCGGGACGTAAGGCGCGGACGACATGGAAGGACTATGGGCGCCGGGGGCGAGTCGGGGAACCCCCCGGCCGGTTTCGTCCACAGCTTTCCGTCATACGGCAGGTTGGGCTATTCGAGCACTCCATCATGGAGCCGCAGCACCCGGTCCATCTTGGCGGCGATGCGTTCGTTGTGGGTGGCAACCAGAGCGGCGCTGCCCTCCTCGCGCACGAGATGGAGGAATTCGGCGAACACGACGTCGGCGGTATGCTCGTCGAGATTGCCGGTGGGCTCGTCGGCCAGCACCAGCGCCGGACGGTTGGCGAGCGCGCGGGCGACGGCGACGCGCTGCTGCTCGCCGCCGGAGAGCTGGGCCGGGCGGTGCGTGAGGCGCTGGCTCAGGCCGAGCGTGCCGAGCAGGCTTTCCGCGCGGGCATCGGCATCGGCGCGAGGCGCGCCCCGCACGAGCTGCGGCAGCACGACATTCTCCAGCGCGGAGAAATCCGGCAGCAGATGGTGGAATTGATAGACGAAGCCCAGGGTCTCGCGCCGGACGCGGGTGCGGTCCGCATCGTCGAGCGTGGCGACCTCCTCGCCGGTGATGCGGATCGAGCCATCGAAGCCGCCCTCGAGCAGCCCGACCGCCTGCAGCAAAGTCGACTTGCCCGAGCCGGAGGGGCCGAGCAAAGCCACGATCTCGCCCGGCGCGACCGCGAGGTTCACCCCGCGCAGCACGTCGATCGTGGCGCCGCCCTGGGTGAAGCTGCGCCTCAGGTCGATTACGGCGAGCGCGTCACTCATAGCGCAGCACCTGCACCGGATCGGTCTTCGACGCGCGCCAGGCCGGGAAGATCGTCGCCAGGAAGGTGAGGACGAGCGCAATCGTGACGATCGCGGCGACCTCCACCGGATCGGTCTTGGCCGGCAGCTCGGTCAGGAAGCGAACCGTCGGGTCCCACAACTCGCGGCCGGTCAGTCGCTGGAAGAAATCCACAATCGGTTGGCGGTAATGCAGCCCCAGCATGCCGAGAATGAAGCCGGCGATGATGCCGAGCACGCCGATGGTGAGCCCCACCATCATGAATACCTTCACCACGCCGGCGCGGGTCGCGCCCATCGTGCGCAGGATCGCGATGTCACGCCGTTTCGCGCGCACCAGCATGACCAGCGCCGAGAGGATGTTGAACGCGGCGACGAGGACGATGATCGAAAGCACCACGAACATCACGACGCGCTCGACCTGCAGCGCTTCGAACAGGGCCGAGTTCATCGATCGCCAGTCGTTGATGACCGCCCTGCCCCCCAGGGTCCGCGCGACGGGGGCGAGGATATCCTGCACCCTGTCGGCATCGGTCGTTTCGACCTCGATCATGCCGACGGCATCGCCCATCATCAGGAAATTCTGCGCTTCCTCCATCGGCATGACGACGAAAGCGCGATCGAAATCGTAGAGGCCCACCTCGAAAATGGCCGCGACGCGATAGTCGACGATGCGCGGCATCGTGCCGAACGGGGTCACCCGCCCCTGCGGGCTGATGATCGTGATCGATCCGCCGATATCGAGCCCGAGCAATTCGGCGAGCCGCGAGCCGATCGCGACATTGTCGGTGCCCGGTCGCACATTGGCGAGCGATCCGGCCAGCACATTGCCGTTGAGCACCGGATTTTCGGCCATGTCCTCGGGCGTCACGCCGCGCAGCAATATGGCCTCCACCCGCCCCTGGTTGCTCGCCATCAGCGGCTGTTCGATCAGCGCATTTGCGGCGACCACGCCGGGTGTCTGCCGCGTCCGCTGCAGGATCGGCTCCCAATCGTCGAGCCGGCCGCCATAGCCCTGGATCACGGCATGGCCGTTGAGCCCCACAACCTTGTCGAACAATTCGGCGCGAAAGCCGTTCATCACGCTCATCACGATGATGAGCGCGGCGACGCCGAGCATCACCGCCGCGAGGCTGATCCCCGCGACCAGGAAGATGAAGCCCTCGCCCTTGCCCGGCATCAGATAGCGCCGGGCGATCATCCGCTCGTAGCGGGAGAGGATCACGCGGTCAGCCTCGCCAGCGCGCTCTCGATGCTCAGTTCCTCGCGCTCGCCCGTCGCGCGGCGCTTCAGCTCGACCATGCCGTTCGCCAGTCCGCGCGGGCCGACGACGAGTTGCCAGGGCAGACCGATCAGATCCATCGTCGCGAACTTGGCGCCGCCGCGCTCATCGCGGTCGTCGTAGAGCGTCTCGACGCCAGCGTCGGTCAGCTTCGCATAGAGATCGTCCGACGCCGCCGCGCAGGCCGCATCGTCGGAGCGCATGTTGACCAGCCCCACCTGGAACGGCGCCACGCTTTCCGGCCAGACGATCCCGGCCTCGTCATGACTGGCCTCGATGACCGCGCCCATCAGGCGGGAGACGCCGATGCCGTAGCTGCCCATTTGCGGGTGGGCCTGCCCGCCGTCGGCGGTCTGCACGGCAAAGCCCATCGACGCGCTGTATTTGGTGCCGAAGGCGAAGATGTGGCCGACCTCGATGCCGCGCCGCTGGCGCAGCCGATCGGCCGGCACCGGGCAATCGGCGACCTTAGCGTGCTCTTCCTCCTCCATCGCATAGAGAGAGGTGAGCTTCGCGATCGTCGAGGCGTCGGCGGACAGCAATTCCTCGCGCGAGATGTCCTCCAGCGCCGCGTCGTAGAAGACGGCGCTTTCGCCGGTGTCGGCGAGGATGTGGAATTCGTGGCTGAGATCGCCGCCGATCGGGCCGGTCGGCGCCTTGACCGGCACCGCCTGCAGGCCGAGCCGCGCGAAGGTGCGCAGATAGGCGACGAACATCGCCTCGTAGCTCGCCTTCAGCCCGGCCTCGTCAGGATCGAAGCTGTAGGCGTCCTTCATCAGGAATTCGCGGCCGCGCATCACGCCGAAACGCGGCCGCACCTCGTCGCGGAACTTCCACTGGATATGGTAGAGCGTGCGCGGCAGATCGCGATAGGATTTGACCGAGCCCAGGAAGATCTGGGTGATCATCTCCTCGTTGGTCGGCCCGTACAGCATCTCGCGCTCGTGCCGGTCGGTGAAGCGCAGCATTTCGGGGCCGTAAGCGTCGTAGCGCCCGGATTCCCGCCACAGATCGGCCGACTGGATCGTGGGCATCAGCAATTCGACCGCGCCGGCCCGATCCTGTTCCTCGCGCACGATCCGTTCGATCTTCCTCAACACCCGATGGCCGAGCGGCAACCAGGCATAGATGCCGGCGGCGGTCTGGCGGATGAGGCCCGCGCGCAGCATCAGCTTGTGGCTGACGATTTGTGCGTCGGCGGGCGTCTCCTTGGCGACGGGCAGGAAATAGCGGGACAGGCGCATAGGCGGAAACGGCTTTTCGAAACGGCGGACGAACGAAGCCGACCTCTAGGGTCCGTGCTCGATATCCGCAATGGCGGGATCGTCCGCGGGGCGGGCCGGCGGCCTGTGGCCGGATGGCCACAGCGGCGATGCAAAAGGGCCGCGGTGACCGATAGAGCGATGACAAGACAGGCAGGGGAGCATAGCCTCTTCCCACGCAACCAAGGACTTAAGCCTGGTTCGGGGAGGCTACGGCCCCGCTCAACCCTTGCGAGGTGGGACGAGCGCGCGGGCCGCAGCGTCACAAGGGGGTGGACGGCGCGAGCCGTCCCACGGGTGCCCGGGCGGAAACGCCCGGGCACTTGTGTTTTGGGCCTGATACCTTGGTAGCTGCGCTCGATCAGAGAGGCAGGACGCGGAAACTCAGGCGGTCCGTATCGAAACCGGCATTACCCGGCTGGGCGAGCAGTTCCCGATTGCGGCTCCGCGCGCCCGCCGCCCTGCTGATCACCGCTTCTCCCGAACCGTTCAGGACGACCTGATCGCCCCCGACCGCAAGTACGGCGCCGCGGAGCGTGCCGGGAGCATAATGCACGATCAACTCATAGCCGCGCGCGGCATTGCAATATTCGTTCAGATGCCCGAGCATCACCGGGCCAACCGTCGCAGCGTTCGATTGAGAAGGCCGGTAGCTGACCTCACAGGTGACGGGCACCGTCACTCGCAGATTATGTGCCGCGGTCTGAGCACGCACCGGCGTCCCGACCGCAACCATTCCCAGCATACATATGGCAGCCGCGGCGTTGCGAACCATGACGCCCCCCAACTTTCGTTCGCGGGAAGCTTAACCAAAGTGATTTTAAGTCATGGTTTGCGAGTAAGGTTAATTCAGGCGGAAAGCCGCACAGGCGTTGAAGAAGATCATTGTGGCGCGACCGCAATTGACACCACATCCGAATAGCTCCCCGCCCTTCGCTCGTTCGTGGGGCCGACGATGAACGACAGCGGCAAGGATTCGCGGCGATACCCGTTGCCACTGCCGAACAGATGTTCGGTGGCACCGCCCGTCAACGTGAAAGTGCGGTCTCCGACCGAGACCTGATACGGCACCGTCCAGTTCGAGTCGCCCAGTCGCAAATTGCCGTTATGTAGGGACTGCACGCTGATCCGATAGCGTCGCGTGCTCTGGACACGCAATTGGAGCGGCACCGGTGCCACGCCGGGCTCAAGCCGGCCGAGATCGACCGAGACCTGGCCCCCGTAGACCTCGAACGCGCCGGAAAGGCCGATACGCGCCGAGGGCAGGACGTTCACGCCTAACACCAGCGGGCGCCCCGCGATCACCGTGCCGTCGGCTTGCTCGGCTTCGAGCAAGATATTTTGAAGGAATTCGCCATCGTCTCTCAGATAATCGATCGGTACGGTGAACTGAAACTGGACATTCTTCTGCTCGTTCGCGGCAAGAGAAATGAACCTCCGCATGAGCGAGCGCTCCGTGCGGCCCGACGCCGGAGTGACGATCATATCCGAACGGAGATCCAACAGCCCGTAAGGCACGCGCATGCCCCGCCCGCTCGACAGCCCGAAAGGCTCGTTGTCGAGCCGAAAGATCGGAGTGAAATTGCAGGTGCCCCGCCCTTCATTGATGAAGGTGACGCTGTAGGACCCCAGCGGAGCGGCATTGTCGAACGGATCGTAACCGCGCACGACCCAGTTCGACGAGCCGGTGTCGATCCTCAGCCTGCAGCCCCGATCGCTTGTGTCGGCACCGGACTGAGCGATCGTCATCGAAGAACACCCGGCCAGAATGATTGCGAATAAGTATCTGTGTCGCATGGGACCGCCCTCTAATTCCTCGCCGGGGGCACTACATTGCCAAGGTTAACCAACCCGTCATTGTCCGCCGGGACCTCGAATTCGAAAACGGGCAGGATATCGCCGCCCCGATAGATTTCTACCCGGTAGCGCCTGCCGGGCCGCAGGCCGCTGACGGCGAAACGACCAGCGGAATTGGTGAAGAACGGGCTAGGCTCGGCATTCTGGTCGGACATGTCGACGACTCGTCCACCCAGAAGTTGCGCAGCCTCGTTCGGCGCGCGGAAAAGCGTCCCGAGAGCCGTGACATAGGCATCCGTGCCGATGCGCAGATGATAGCCGCTCCGATAAGCCGGTTTCACCCGATATACGCCCGGGCCGATATCGTAACCGACAGGGGGATCACGGACATCATATTGAATGGATTGCGTGACATAGGAACTCAACACGTTGTTCAGCGCTCCGCCCAACGCACCGCCGGCGCTGATGAAGACATTGTCCTCGACCGACTCCCCCGCCACCACGGAGCGTCCCCGCAAGGTCGGGTGTGGGGTGAGGATCGCGAAACTGTCGGAGATGCGCCGACCGATCGCGAAAGCGCCGTCGGCGAATGCCAGCGTCGTTCCGATCCGAAGGGTCGTGGTGTTCGCGGCCCCGAACGTATCGAAACTCCGGCCGGAAACAGTGTGGCTCGCGGACGCATCGAAACGATTGGCGGTGAAATCGACGAATCCGGAAGCGTTGATGAAGTCCTGTTCACGGCTGATCGTCGCGCCATAACCGGCACTGTTGATACGTCCGGAGCCAGACCGAAGATATGCGAGAAAGGCGCTGTCGGTATTGCTCCGATACCGCGCTTCGGCCCGGGTGCGATAATCCGGCTGATAGACCAGCGCGACAGTGGCGCCGAAACCGCCCCCGCGAGAAAAGGCCGGCGATTCGGAATATTCCACACCCGCGCGCAGGCTCCATTGCCGATTGATGGAATAGCTGGCCAATGCGGAAAGGCGATAGCTGTCCTCCCGATTGCGCTGCACGACATAAGAGCCACTCACCACGAGGTTCAACTCACGGGTGAATGCCCGCGCATATTGAACGGTAATGCTGGACTCGGTCGAATTCTGCGGGGAAGCGTTGCCGAGCAGCGCATAATCCCGCGAAAGATAATCGGCGCGAATCGAGAAGGAATCGATCAGGCCGCCACGATCGAAAAGCTGATCGTAAGCCACGCCCCCCGAATACCCCATTCCCGCCTGACTGGAGCGGCTGAGGCCGGCATCCACCAGAAGCCGCGCGCCATTGCGCAATATGAATTGGGTTTGCCCGGTGACGTTCTGGACCTGCTCGCTCAGTTGAAGGCCGACGCCGATCGCGGGACGATCGACGAACGCCTTGCGGAAGAATCCGGTGAAGGCGAGCGGCCCGTCATAACTCGGAGATCCGCCGAACTGACGACCGAGCGGCCCGACATAGGCGGCATATTCGTAATCGCCGGGTTCCAGATCGATCGGATCGAGATAGGCTTCGTAATTGATGAGCTGGACAGCGCCCCCGCCGTCCCGCACCTCGATACGGACATCATTGCTGCCCGTAATCAGCGGCAGCGTGCTCAGATCATACGACCCCGCGTCCAGCTGAAGCTCGCGGTACAGGACACCGTTGCGTATGATCCGGACGCTCGAATCCTGCTGCAGCACCAGCTGGCGGTTGCCCTGCAGGATGGCGGAACGGAAATCATTGAAGCGCCGCCGCGCGCGCAGCACGCCCACGCCGCCCATCTGGACGAAACCCTGCTGGCCCCTCACCTCGGGCGTAAGATCGCCCAGCAACCAGCGGCGGAAGCGGGCGGGTTCATCATAAACGAGGCGTGCATAGTTGCGGTCGAAACGATAGCCGCTGGACGTCACGCCGGTCTCCGATCGAAACGAGGCGTCGCCCTCGAACACGAAGCCACCCAGGCGCATCGCGCCGTTGAGGTTCATCGACGGTGGATCGTTCTGCCCCTCGTCCCAGTTCCAGAGCTGGAAAACGTTCAAGTTGAGATAGCCCGAAAAGCGCGCCGGCAGAAAATCAGGCGTTTCGTCGTCCCCCGTCGGCGGCGCAAACAACCGCTCGACAGCGCGACGTGCCGGATCGACATTGAGCACGACGACCGCGAGGGTCGATGGATCATAGACCAGCGCGACGCCCTGGCCTTCGAGATCCGCCGGCGAAAAAGTGTCCCGCGAAACCAGGAATTGCGTCATGTCCACGCGTGCGGCTTCGTTGAGCAGCGGACCGATGAGTCGCAGGAACCCCGCAGACTCGACGAAGAGGCGGTCATCGTATGTCAGCCGGATGGGCATGTCGCCAAGACTGCGGTTCCGATACATGAGCGGCACCGTCATGCTGATGTCGCGTTCATAGGGATTGATGTCGGGGCGTCCGTGCGGGCCGAGCGGGACAGGGGGCAGTTGCCCGGCCGCAGCCGAGGGTGCAGTTACGGGGCCCGATGCCGCCGGAGGCAACGACCGTTCCTGCTCGGGCCGCCCGGAATCGCCGGACGGGCGCCCGCCGGGAAGCGGCACTATTGTTTGCGCGTAGCCCATCTCCGCCCCGGCCAGGCAGAGTATTCCGGACACAAGCAAGCGGCCTCGTTTCACCTCGCGAAACGGACCCGGATCGGGCCGGAGCCGAACGCAGTCTCGACAGGCAGGCGGAATGTCCTGGTTCCATCGAGCGGAGCCAGGTAGCCGACCCCGATCAAGCGGTTGAGTTCTTCCGGCGTGAAGATCTGCTGAAGCGGCTCACCGCTTTCCGAGGTCCCGTCAATGACCCAGCGGAGGCCCGCCATCATGGCATGGCGGTTGCCCGTATTGCGCAACGTGATCTCGACACCCGGCACGGTCGGCGGCGGGGGCACCCCTTCCGGGGCCGGTGGCCGATAGTCGATCGGGCGCGCAGCGGCGGCCTCGACCATGGGGGTGGCGCCCGGAGGCGCGACCACGACCAGGGCCTTCATCGTATAGACGATCTGAAGCTGACCGCTGACGTCTTCGGGAGTCGCGCCGGGATCCAGTTGCACCGGCAACTGGTTTACGGCGACATAATAAGACTGGGAGGCGCGCAGGTTGGGCTCGCCCACCCATTGCAGACGCATCACCTGGCGTCCGCCGGGCGGGATCGCGCCCTGGGGCGGAAAGATCAGGAAGTCCTCGTCGGCGGGCGTTTCGGTGACACCGCCCTGTTCGTCATAGGTGATTCGATAGACTCGCACGTCATAGGCGAGCCTGGTCTGGTTCAAATTCTGCACTTCGAGACGCGCGGAACTCTCGGTGCCGGTCGAGGTCATCTCGATGATCATCGGCGACACGCGCATCGCAAAGGCAATCGTCGAAAGCGCCAGGAGAACCAGCCCAAAGCTCATCCACCCAAGGAGCCGGGCGAAGGGGGAGAAAACGGAGATACGCACCGACATAGCCATGGAACCCAGTGCCTAAACAATAATGAAAGGGGGGAGGGAAAACCCTCCCCCCTCGCATCTCATTTCACTTAAATGGCATCCGCGCGAAGCTCGATACGGATCGTATCGCTGTAGGTGCCGGCGACGAGACCCTTGCTCTGGGCATCCACCTGCGCGTGCATGATGATGCGCGAACGGAACGCGCCATAGGTCCGGTAATCGCTGCCCTGATTCTCGGCCACCGTCCAGGTTTGGTACCCACCGGCGGCCGGGGCCGTGGTGTTGGTGCTGGCTTCCTGGATGCCCACGCGGACGCGGTACGGAATGTTGGCGGTGAAGTTGTTGGTGTCGTAACCGCCAGCCGCGCTGTTCACGAGGCCGCTGACGCCGTTGACCTTGGTGACTTCGACGGTGTTCGCGAAGTTGCAGCCCGCCGAGGTCGACGTGATCTCGATGCTGAAATTGCCGGCCTGGTTGAACAGCTGCGTCGGCACTTCATTGTTCGAATTGAGAACGCCGATCGCGCCCAGCGGGATCGTGTGGGTCGGCGAATTGCCCTGGTGATAGGAACAATCGCGCGCGACCGAACCCGTCAGGGTGAAAGCCGTCGTCACTGTCGGCGTGGCCGCCGAGGAATCGTTCGGAATGCCGATATTGGCATTGAACGCGAGCGACGGGCCACCCGGGAACGCCGCGCCGGGTCCGAAATTGCCGACATTGTGCGTCTGCGCGGACACCGAGGTCGCCGCGAGCATGCTCGCCGCCAAAAGGGCAATGGTACCGATCTTCTTCATTACACTTCCTCCTTGGATAACTCTTGAAAAGTGCTGAGCAGGCGAATGAGTTTGGCCGCCTGATTCACTCCCTCAGCCTGGAGTCACGGTGATCTCGATGACTTCGCCGTAGCGGCCAGCGAGCAAACCTGCCTCGCGGCCGGGCGAACCGAGCGCGATGGTGAGCGACATGCCGTCCACGGCGATGCCGCCGGCACTGGAAATGGATTGCCCCGCGACCAGATCGCGGCTGGCGAATCTTTGAGAAACGACTCCGCGTTCCGGCGTGCGGACAGGCAACCTCACCTGCAGCGCATAAGGAAGCGTGCCGGCATATGGCCCCTGCCCGGTCGGCATCAGCTCGTTCGCCAGGCCGCCATTTTGAGACCGGATCGTCACATTGATCGGAACGTTGCAGCTCAATCCGACATGCGTGGAAAAGCCGAGGCCGGGCCGGCTTATGTCGCCGAAAGAGACATCGGGGAGATCGGCCAACGTGCAGCGTTCGACGACTCTGCCGCGAACGGCAATGTCGAGGGACTGCGCATTCTCGATTTCCGCAGCCATCGCGGGCGCGCAAAGCAAGAGCGCGACAAACGCCACCCCTCCAAATCGCATGGATTTCTTCCCCCGTTACACGTCACGCTTCGGCGGTTCCGTCTCCAATAGGAACCGACCGACGCGCCTCGGGGTTTGGTGGCCGCCCTCGACTCGCCTCCCCCCGAAGGAAGCCAAAACCTAGAGCGATCTGCACCGGGCTGGCATCCCCTATATTGGGGATTATGTAAGATTTAGCTAAACTTTAACAAAGGTTTTTATTCGTGTTTTGAAGGAGGTGGACGAATTTTGGAGGATGGAATGGCTATTGCAGCAAGCGCTCCCTCACGAAGAGTGAAGAACGTTGTCCGATAATGGCACAAAAAGCCCTGAAACCTTGCGAATTACATTGATAGGGATGTACGGATACGGCAACGAAGTTCTTAGTCGATCAGCCAGTATCGTAAATATTTCACTCGGTTATTAGTGAATTTATTTCACATGCGATACAATATTTCTCTTAAGTTTATATGGTCTCTATTCTCAAATTTCAAAAAGCTGATGCGTCTGCCTCAAGGCATGGCGGTTCCGGCATTCGGGCCGGATGATTCCAACGTCCTGTAATACAGCAGCAGCGAGCACGGACAGGGGCTTACTGCGCCCACCCTGGTCTTTGCCGCCGCGTCAGGCTGCGAATTTCAGGCCACGCCGCCATCCCTCGCCCAACCTAATCCACCAGGTCGATGCCATGCTCACCGGTTTTAAGCTTTAGCGAGAAGACACGCGGTTCCATCCCTGCCCCGGCTCGATCTTCCGAGCCATCGCACGGTCACCTCAATCATGTCCTGGCCGCCTCGGCGAGGCCCGAGTCAAAACGTGAGATCTGCGAGCGCAAAACGAATAATACCGTATTAACCGTATAATTACACGCCTGTTATACCATGAATAATGCGGTGTTGCTCGTCAGAGGTTTTTTAATATTTGCGCTGTAAACCGCCCCGAAACGGGACGGAAAACAGTCATGAAACATCTCAAGCTCGCCGCTTTCGCCATGATCGGAGCCCTTATCGCTATAGGCGGCCAAGGCGCAGCCTTCGCTTCGTCGGAAAATGCTTCGATCAACATTCGGGGCACCGTCCGGACCGTCTGCCGCGTGCAGTTCAATCAGCCCACGGTTGCGAACGGGGCCGTGATCCAGCTCGGCCAGATGCAGCAGCTTTGCAACAATATCGACGGCTATCGGGTGGTCATGCAGCATCCGGCGGGCCTGAACGGCGCGACGGTTTCGGTCGACGGCGTTGAAACCCCGCTTTCGAGCGGCAACGAGACCATTCTCGTCGATTCGAACCGCCCTGACTTCCGGACGAGCGAGGTCAGCCTGAATTTCGGTGACATGGCAGGCCCGGGAGCATTGTCCTTCCGCATCGAGCCCAAGGGCACGCTCTACTGATTCAATAGGCCATCCGGCCCTACCGGCGCCGTGGCGAACATGCTCCGGGGCTGAACACGTCGCGCGGGCTGAATGTCAGCGTGACGACGTCGGAATAATCGCCTGCCGGCAGCCTCGCGACATCATCGCGATTGAGGGTCACTTCGAAATCGTTCACCGCTCCCATCGGCGCGGGCGTGGTCGGACAGATGAGCCGGTCCCCCGACCCGACTTGCGCACCGCCATAAGCCATGCGGTAGCCGATCCCGTCCTCGTCGCCGCGACGGCGCCTGAGCGCACCGTCATTGTCACTCTCGACAAGCACTTCATAGGGCACGGTGCTCAATGCCGTGACCGAGATCCGGCGCGAAAGCTCCGCAACATCGGGTCCGATCCGACCGAAGTCGATGCGGCCGCGCGTGCGCCCGATACCGCCGATATAGGCGGACGCGAACCGCGGAACTTCGACCCGAACCTCGACGGGACGCAATTGTTCCTGCTGCGCGCCGACAGGAGCGCCGGCGCTGTTGAAGCACTGATAGCGGACGATCAGATTCTCGCGATGCACGCCCGCAAGAGACGGCTGGCCGCGCGGAATGGTCAGGCGCATCCGAACGAAATCGACATTGCGCCGGCCCGACACGCGCGCTTCGGCGCCGTTATTGGGATTCAACAGCTCGTTGCCGGTCACGAAAACCTGCCGGGTCGTATCCTCCAGCCAGCTTATGTCATATTCGGCCGGGCCCTGCGCGCCGATACCGGGGCCGTTCGCGCCCAAGGCGGTATCGACGAGGAGGAATTTCACCCGCGCGACACTGTCGTTGAGACCTTCGACGCGAATATCGAAATTGTCTTGCGCGCTGACCGGATTGAACGGGTTATAGTCCCCGCCCGGCCCGTTGCCGATCACCTGAAACTCGGCGCATCGGCTCTGCGCCAGGGCGGGAGCGGTCCAAACGCAGGCGAGCAGCGCGGCACCGGCGATAGATACCCTCATTGACCCTCTCCCAATTGAACATCGCCCGCCCGGAACACGCCGCGCTCACCATCCGGCACATCGATGATGACGAAGGTGGCGGGCTGGGTAGGCATTTCGATGCGCCAGCGGCCCGGACGCAGGCCGGCGATGCCGAACCTGCCGGTGCGGTTGGTAAAGACCGTGATCGCGGGCCGATCGGGCTCGGCGAGCTCAATCGCGCGGCCGGCGAGCAAGCTGACCGGCTGACCGTTGGTATCGAGCAAGGTGCCGACGACGGTAACCGAATAGTCGGAACCGGCGGTCACCAAATAGCCGGAGCGATAAGGCGGGAAGACGCGGACATTGCCGCGGCCGAGATCATAGCCGATCGGCGCATTGGGCACGTCGAAATTCACGACGCGCTCGATATAGGCGGACAGGTTCGGTTCGACAGCAGGGCCGAGCGTACCGGAGCGAGCCGTGTAACTGTCTTCCTGCGGATTGATGTAGACGGTCGCGTCGCCCAGCGTCGGATGCGGCCGCACCATGACGAAGCTGTCATAGATCGGCCGCGACAAGGCGAAATTGCCGTCGGCGAAAACCAGAGCGGTGCCGAGACGGACCGAGGTGCGCTGGGCATCGAGCCTGCGACCGGAAATATCGAAGATCGAGGCATGATTGAGTCCCAGCTCGGCGCGATTGGCATAATAGGTCGCATTGCCATCGAGGCCGACATCGTCCTCGCCGACGCTGACTTCGCCCGATGCCGCCCAAGCGCCGACACCGTCACCCCGCGATGTCTGATAGCCCACGCGCGCCCGGCCGAAGCGGGAATCATATTCCGCCGTCCCGCTTGAGCGCGGCCCGAAGCGCACGATAAGGCCAACCCGCACACCATATTCGCGGCCGAAAAAGGCCCGGTCCTCATAGGTCGCTTCCGCGGTGAGGTTGAGCCGCTGGTTGACGCGGAACCCGTAATTGACCCGGACCGATTTCTCGTCCTGAAAAATGCCGCGCGCGATCGAATATTGCCCGGTCACCGCGACGAACTGGCGCTGATCGAGCGCCTGCGAATAGGAGACCGACAGATCCCAGGCGAAACGGTTGTCGGCGACCAGTTCGTTCGGATTGGCGAAATTGCGGCTGCGATGCTCCACCGTGAACCCAACCGAACGCCCGAGTGAACGGCTGCCGCTGAACGCGTAGAGCAGGCTGGTGTTGAAGGCGAAGCCCGTGCCGATATCATCGACCTTGCTGAACGCGAGATCCGCGCCGAGCGTGCCGAGCGGCGTCGCGGCCACGATCTCGCCGCCGATTACCGCGCCGCGGCGACCGGCATTGAAGTTGCCGCCCGCTGTCAACCGATCCGTGATGCCGCGGCGGAAGAAACCCGACGCGACCGGCTCGTCGAAGTCGTAGGCGCGCTGGCCGTTCGACTGGCGCGAACGAAAACCCGCGAACACGCCGAATTCGGTCAATCCCGGTGACAGCAGAGTGCGGTCGAAGAAGGCCGAAAATTCGATGACCTCACGGCCGCCGGCATCGTCCTCGACGATGATCTGGACATTGTTGGCGCCCTGGACGAACGGAAAATCGCGCAGGTCATATGTGCCAGGATCAAGCCTGATCCGGCGGATCGACTGGCCGTTGATGACGGCCTCGATCGTGGAGGGCCGGGTCAGCGTGAAATTACGGTCGCCGCGCGGCTGGACGTTGCGCTGCGGCTCCAGCACGGAATAGATGCGCACGAGCGACGCGCCGAGCATCTGGCTCGTTCCCGAAAAACCGCGGCTGATCGGCCTCAGATCGCCCGCCGTCCAGCGCGCGAGCCAGTTGCGATCGTCGTAAACGACCCGCGTTCCTTCCCGCACGAACGTCCTGCCGAAGCCGCTCAGGCGCAGCGTCGCTTCGTTCTCCAGCACGAAATTGCGATAGCGAAAGGCGCTGTCGATCAGTGCGGTCGGTCCGGAAAAGCCCGAATTGGGGCCATTCCACTGATAGTCGGTGAAGGTCCGAAAGTTGATATAGCCGGCGAAGCCCGCGGGGGGGTCCGCCTCACCGATGAATTCGTCGCCGAACCGTGTCAGCCTGAGCTGCCGCCGGGTCCGCGCTTCCGCAGGAATGTTGATTTCCAGGCTGATCGTCGCGGGAACATAGCGGACGGCATAGCCGAGCGCGGCCAGTTCTTCGGCCGTCACATATCCGGGCGTGGACAGCCGCGCGACCAGTTCCTCGCCGCGCGCGGCATCGAGCGCGGGCAGCAGCACGGTCAGCAGGCGCTGCGCATTGACTCTCAGGCTGTCGTCCGCGCCGAGGATGAAATCGATTTCACCGAGAATGAAGGCGCCGTCGCGGATCGGCGCCGTCAGGCTGATATCCCGAC
Source organism: Sphingomonas sp. (assembly GCA_019635535.1). Classification (NCBI taxonomy): domain Bacteria; kingdom Pseudomonadati; phylum Pseudomonadota; class Alphaproteobacteria; order Sphingomonadales; family Sphingomonadaceae; genus Sphingomonas; species Sphingomonas sp. Next base: position 1,737,477 of record JAHBZH010000001.1, on the reverse strand, counting down.
CCGTCGGATTCAGGCGCGCGCGCGCGGCGGATGGCTGCGGCGGTTCGGTCGAAGCCGAACTGTCGTTGCCGGACTCATTTTCCTGAGCAATGGCCGGTGAGGCGTGGAGCAGGAGGCTGGCCAAGGCCAGGGACAGCGACGTGCCGAGGCACAGCCTTGTCCTCATGCTATCGCCGCGCAGGCGTGAATTGCGCCTCAACGGTCCCCCCCGACTGCGGCAAAACTAGCGTCGTCAGGATGCGGCGCGTCTGCCCGGCGCCGACAAGGCCATAGCCGATCTCCTGGACGATCTCCTCGTTGTTGAGAGTCCTGCGGAACACTTCCTGGCCGTTCGCATCACGCTGCACAATGCGAAGCGAGCCTTCCGAAAGATAACCATAATTGGCCGAGCTGTTCTCGATATTGAGTACAAGTCGCGGCTGGCCGTCCCCTTCAGTCGAAACCTCCGAGCTGACGATGTTCAGCGCAGGCCGCACGCCCGGCACGCTGACCCCGACGACGACCTGAAAATTGTAGAGCACCTGAACTGCGGACTCCCCTTCCGCCATGCGCACCGGGAGCTGGGCCACGGTCACGAAATAGTGCCGACTCTGCCTGAGGTCCGGATCGCCGACATATTGGATGCGGAAAGACTGCGATTGCCCGGGCTCGATGAGCGCCTGGGGCGGGAAGACCAGAAGATCGTCCGTCTCTTCACCGGTGCCGTGGACACCTTCGTCCGAATAGCCGGCGCGCTGGACCCTGAGCTCGACAGGAAGCGGCGTCGCGAAGGTGTTCTGGACGGTGACGATCTGCGACATCTGCCGGCCGGCCGGCTGCAAGTCGACGACGACAGGTTGCACGCTGGTCGCGGTGGCGGGAACGGTGGAAATGGAGATCGCGGCGGGAAGCAAAACCCACGCCGCGAACCGGCGCATCTTCCTCAGCATCTTCCCCCTCGCTCTCTTACGGCCCTGAAACAAATTATCGGGCATAACGGCTTCATATACAATCTTATTTCGCGGCCGGTCATTGAACCGTGAAAAAGCGCAAAAAGACGAACACGCCGAAAGCTGCGAAAAGAATCCGGGGCGGGCGAACCCGCCCCGGATATAGGCCGGATCAGACGCCCGGAGTGATCTCGACCGTCAGCGTACCGAAATAATTGCCGGCGGCGAGACGGTTGGTATCCTCGGAGAAGCTCGAGCGCGGGCCGGAGCCGGACGCAGCGCTGACCGCCGCCGAGGGGAGCTCCTGAGCGAAGGTCACCGGAGCACCGAGACCGCTCGGACCAAAGCTGCCCACGGTGAGGCCGCTGCCGACGCCGAAGCCAGGGCCGTTGCCGATGCCGTCGGCGGTGCCTTCGGTGGAGCCGAAGCCATCGCTGCGGACCGCGCCCGCGATCGTCATCGTGACGTCCCAGATCAGCGCGGTGTTGAACCCGTTGACCTGCGTGCCGGTGTTGCTCGAGGTCAGCGCCGTGCGATAGGCGTTGATCTTGTTCTTGTTGCCGGTGCACCAGGCGTTGATGCCGAGCGCATTGAGGCCGCTCGCGATCGACGCGGAAACGTCGGTGCGCGCGAAACCGTCATTGTCGGAAATCACGTTGGCCGGCAGATTCACGGCATAGCTGGTCGCTTCCAGGTTGCACTTCGGCGGGTTCACGCCGTTGATGGTGAAAACTTCCTGGTCCATGCCCGTATTGTCACCGTCGGCCAGGGCCGGGGTGGCGGTGGTCATGGCGGCAATGGCCGTTGCGGCCATCAAAAACTTCTTCATCGTCATCCTCCTTCACATTTTATCACTGCCGGTTTTCAAGGGACCCGGTTCCCCCAAATCGCGCGCAATTTCAGCGACCCACGCCTTGGCCACGCGCAAAGCTGTCACATCCTCACCCGATCATGTCCTGGGTCCGATCACGACGGTGAGAAAATCCTGATAGTTGCCGGCCGCGCGGCGCGGGCCGCCATCGTCGCCGCCCCGCCAACTCACGGTCAACGAACCGGTGCGGCCGATCGCGATGTCGCGGCCCGAGGAAATACCCTGACCGGGCCGGGCGCCGTAAAAACGGCACCGCCCGTCCCTGCCGGTCAATGCGCTGGAATGGCAGGTGCCGCCGTCGATCGCGCCATTATCGGTGGCGACCAGCAGGGCGACGTCATAACCCTTTTCGATCGAGAAACCCTGGCCGTCCGTACCGCTGTCGCGTGGGTTCGCCGTAGCGAGGCGCATCGCGCCATGAGCCGAATTCACGCCGATCCGGAAGGGCGAATTGCAATCGACATTGAATGCGAGCTGGAGAGATTCGGTCTGGTCGAGGCGTCCTTGCGCACGCGCTTGACCGTTGACGGCTGAAAGCCCGCACCGTTCCGCGATCCGTGCCGAAATCTCGATGCGTAGAGGGTCTCCACGCGGCGTTCCGCCCGCAACGGCGGGGGTCATCGCGATCGAGGCTGCGCAAGCAAAGGCAAGCAGGCCGAAAACGCGGGCCATAGGCTTCTTCCCCATCCGTACCGCGCCGACCTGGTCCGTCTCCAATAAGACCAGATGACACGGGCCTCAGGGGAAAAGGCCTCATCCGACTCGCCTCCCCCGAAGGAGGCCATGGGGTAAATCCAAATGGCGCCGGCTGGCATCCCCCATATTGGGGATTTGATAAGATTTAGCTTAACTTTAGCAAAGATTTTTTGCTGTGTTTTGAAGGAACTGGACAAATGTCGGGTAGATAGGAAAGTTAACGCCACGGCCTATTTTCGGCCATGAAGAAAGGGGGTGTCCGATAATGACACAATGCCCGTCCGAACCTTGCCACGAACAACGGCGGAGTCATTCGGAAAAAGCGAAGGAAATGCTTGACGGTGCAATGTTATCCACAGCGGCTTCTTCGTCGGAAAGGCTCTTTGTTTCGTTCCCGCCACGACCTTTGGTTTAAATTGACATGCCCGGGATTTTCGAATTTCTGCAAGGCGATCTGGATGGGAAAGCCGGCTTGCGGGGTATCGCCCGCTCGGACTTTGGGGGAGCGTAATCGGTGGGCGAGCTGGATAAGGAGGGGGAAGACGCGATGGCGTCCGCTCTGCTGGCGCTCGCCTGGATGGAGTGCGAAGAACAGCCGCGATTGATCTGCACGGACGATCTCCTGCTCGTCTGGGCCAATGCGGCGGCCCGCACAGAGTTCGCGCAAGGCACCGATCTCGAGCTGAAGGACGGCCTGCTGGTCGTGCACGAGCGGGCGCATCAGGCGGAGCTCGCCGCCTTCGTGAAGCAGTGCGACGGAGCAATTTCGACGCTCGCGCTCTCCACCCGCGACGGCGACGGCCATCTGCTGCTGCGCGCCCGGCGTATCGCGGCTGAAAGCGGCGAAACCGGCCGGGTGGGGCTAACTTTCCTGCGCAGCGGCGCCGGCTTCCGACCGCATTATGCCGATCTCGAGCGCGCGTTTCAGCTCACGCCGGCCGAGCACCGCATCCTGCTGAACATGGCCGACGGACTGAATGCCGAGGCGATCGCGGAAGCCAAGGACTTGTCCATTGAGACGGTGCGTTCGCACATCCGCAGTCTCTACAACAAGATGGGCGTCGCCTCGCGCGAGGCCATGTTTGCGCGCATCAGGCCTTTCCGCCTTTAGCGCAAAAGCGAATCGAAAGCAGGGCAATCGCAATCCGGACGGGAGGAAGATCGGCGCTGGTTTGGAGACGCGCCTTCACCCCCTGATATCCCGTCCGGCACGAAATGGGGAAGAAACCCGTTTCGTTCCATAACGCTAGCCGCCGGGGCGGATCGCCTCAATATCGGGTTTTCACGGGGTCGCGCTCGGTTCGCCGGGCGAATTGGTCGCTTCGCCGTTGCCTTCGGCGTCAGACCAGCCGCGACTGCTTCACGGCCGCTTCGATGAAGCTGGCGAAGAGCGGGTGCGGATCGAAGGGCTTGGACTTCAGCTCCGGGTGGAACTGGACGCCGACGAACCAGGGATGGTCCGGCCGCTCGACGATCTCGGGCAGCTCGCCGTCCGGGCTCATGCCGCTGAACACCAGGCCGCCGCCTTCCAGCGCGTCGCGATAGCGGGCGTTGACCTCGTAGCGGTGGCGATGCCGCTCGCTGATCGTGTCGGCGCCGTAGATCGAGCGCACCACGCTGTTGCCGTCGAGCCTGGCCGCATAGGCGCCGAGCCGCATCGTGCCGCCCAGATCGCCGGTCGCCTCGCGCTTCTGCAACCCCTCGGCGCTCATCCACTCAGTGATGAGGCCGACGACCGGCTCGGGCGTCTCGCCGAATTCGGTGGAATTGGCGGCTTCGATACCGGCCGTGTTCCGCGCGGCCTCGATGCACGCCATCTGCATGCCGAGGCAGATGCCGAAGAACGGCACGCCCCGGGTGCGGGCGAACTGGACGGAGGCGATCTTGCCTTCGCTGCCTCGCGTGCCGAAGCCGCCGGGGACGAGGATGGCGTGCATCGGCTCGAGCGTCGCGGCGATCTCCGCCTCGGGGTGCTCGAACAGTTCGGCGTCGAGCCACTTGATGTTGACCTTCACCCGATTGGCCATGCCGCCATGGACCAAAGCCTCGGTCAGGCTCTTATAGGCGTCCTGCAGGCCGACATATTTGCCGACGACGCCGATCGTCACCTCCCCTTCCGGATTGAACAACCGGTCGAGCACATCGGCCCAGCGCGCCATATCGGGCGCCGGCGCATCTTCGATGCCGAAGGCGTGCAGCACCTCCGAATCGAGCCCCGCCGCGTGATATTGCGCCGGCACCGCATAGATGCTCGGCGCGTCGAGCGCGGGGATGACCGCCTCGGTCCGCACATTGCAGAACAGGGCGATCTTGGCCCGCTCGGAGTCGGGCAACGGATGCTCGGTGCGGCAGACGAGGATCTCCGGCTGGATGCCCAGGCTGGTGAGCTCGCGCACGCTGTGCTGGGTCGGCTTGGTCTTCAGTTCGCCGGCCGCGGCGAGATAGGGAACGAGCGTGGTGTGGATGGAGAGCGTCTCGCCCCTGCCCGCCTCGTTGCGGAACTGGCGAATCGCCTCGATGAACGGCAGCGATTCGATGTCGCCCACCGTGCCGCCGATCTCGCAGATCATGAAATCGAGATCGTCCTCGACATCGGCGCGGATGAACTCCTTGATCGCGTTGGTGACGTGCGGGATCACCTGGACAGTGGCGCCGAGATAGTCGCCGCGCCGCTCGCGCTGGATGATGCCCTGGTAGACGCGCCCCGAGGTGACGTTGTCGCTCTGCCGCGCCGGCACGCCGGTGAAGCGTTCGTAATGGCCGAGATCGAGATCTGTTTCGGCGCCGTCGTCCGTCACATAGACTTCGCCGTGCTGATAGGGCGACATCGTGCCCGGGTCGACGTTGAGATAGGGATCGAGCTTGCGCAGCCGCACCTTGAAGCCGCGCGCCTGCAGCAGCGCCGCGAGCGACGCCGCCATGAGACCCTTGCCAAGCGATGAGACCACGCCGCCGGTGATGAAAATGAACCGCGCCATGGGAGGATGGGCTTAAGCGGACGGAACGGATTCGGGCAAGCCGCCGAATCGATTTTATTTGCGCCGTCCTCGCGAGGCTTGCAGGTCAATAAGCTTATTGCGCGATCGGAACGCCACCCGCCTGATTGGTCGCGGCAGGGGCCTGGTCGGTCGGAGCGCCCTGCGGCGCGGCGCCGGGCAGCGTGAACGGCTGTTGCGGCTGGACCGGGGCGGCCGGAGCCTGCCGGGCGAGATTCGGATCGATGGTACGCGGACCGCCGGTATTGGCGGCGAGACCGGCCAGGACGATCGAAAGCACGACGAACACGGTCGCCAGGATCGAGGTCGATCGCGTGAGGAAGTCCGATGCGCCGCGCGCTGTCATCAGGCCCGATGGACTGCCGCCGCCGGCGAAGCCGCCGCCTTCCGAACGCTGCATCAGGATGACCGTGATCATCGCGAGGGCGACGAACGCCTGGACGATCAGGATGAAGGTGAACAGGCCGGACATGAGAGCGGTCTTTCGCGAAAGGGAAATCAGGGTCGGCGCGCGATCTAGTCGATCGGGCGCGTCGGTTCAACTGCGCGCGGCGGCTTCGACGATCGGCACGAAGGCGTCGGCGGTGAGGCTCGCCCCGCCGACCAGCGCGCCGTCCACGTCCGGCACGGCAAACAGCTCGGCGGCATTGTCGGCCTTGACCGAGCCGCCATAGAGGATGCGCACCCGCCCGCCGCGCTCGCCATGGCGGGCGACCAGAGCGGCGCGGATGTCCGCGTGCATTTCCGCGACATCGGCGGGCGTCGCGACCTTGCCAGTGCCGATCGCCCAGACCGGCTCATAGGCGACGACCAGCTCGCCATCCTCCCAATTGTCGGGAAGCGAACCGGCGAGCTGCGACCGCACCACCTCGACATGGCGGCCAGCTTCGCGCTCCGCCGCGCTTTCGCCGACGCACACGATCGTGAGCAGCCCGCCGGCCAGCGCGGCCTCCGCCTTGAGCTGAATTTCGCCATCTTTCTCGTGCTGGTCCGCCCGGCGCTCGCTATGGCCGACAATGACGGCGCGGGCTCCTGCCTCCTTCACCATCGCAACGGACACGCAACCGGTATGGGCGCCGCTCTCTTTCGCGTGGCAATCCTGCGCGCCGATCATCAGACCGCCGGATCGGGTGACGGCGGGCGCGATAAGCGTGAAGGGCGGACAGATGCCGACATCCACGCCACCCGACTCGCGCGCAGCCTCGGTGATACCCGCAAGCTCCCCCAACTGGGCGATGCTCCCGTTCATCTTCCAGTTGCCGACGACGAGCTTGCGGCGGAGGTCCATTTCGAATTCCCTGCTGGTTGATGGGGCGCCTAGCAAGCGCGCGGGCCGGTGCCAAGCTTGCCCCCGCCACGCCCTGCTTCTATTGAGCGCGCCGAACAGTCTTCTTCAGGATCAAAAATGGCCCTTTCCCGCAAAGTTCGCACCTGGACCATGGCCGCCATATTGGCGCTCGCTCTCGGCGCGATGGTCGTCACCGGCTTTGGCACCGATGGCATGGGGGGCATGGGCGGCCTCGCCGGCGGCGGAAGCGGCGACCGCATCGCCCGCGTAGACGGCAGGCCGGTGGGCGAAACCGAGCTCAACGACCTCATCAACCGCCAGTTCGCCCAGGCCCGCCAGCAGCAGCCGACGCTCGACATGGCGACCTTCCTGGAGATGGGCGCGTTCGATGCGATGCTCGACCAGCTCATCATCGGCAAGGCGATCCAGGCCTTCGGCGGCAGACAGGGCCTGGTCGTTTCGCAGCGCATGGTCGATCGCGAGATCGTCAACATCCCGGCCTTCCGCAATTTCACCGGCCAGTTCGACGATGCGACCTTCCGCCAAATGCTCCAGTCGCAGAACATCACCGAGGCCCAGTTGCGCGACGACCTCGCCCGCTCGCTGATGCAGCGCCAGCTGCTGGGCCCGGTGGCGATCGGCGCGCGCGCACCGGAGGGCATTGCTCGCGAATATGCCAACCTGCTGCTGGAACGTCGAACCGGTACGATCGGCGTCGTTCCCGCCGAGTTGCTGGCCGAAGGCATCGCGCCGTCGGCGCAGGAGATTCAAGCCTATTACACACGTAACCGCGCGCGCTTTTCCATTCCCGAGCGGCGCGTGGTCCGCTTCGCGATGATCAGCCCGGATCTGATCGCCGCGCGCGCCAGCGCGACCGATGCCGAGATCGCCGCATATTATCGCGACAACCAGGCCGAGTTCGGCCCGCGCCAGACGCGCTCGCTCCAGCAGGTGGTGCTCCAGGACCAGGCGACGGCGGATGCGTTCGTCCAGCGGGTGCGCGGCGGGACGAGTTTCGCCGACGCCGCTTCCCAGGCCGGCTTCGGCGCGCGCGACATCACATTCCCCAGTCGCACCCAGGAACAGTTTGCCGGCGAGACGTCTCCCGAAGTAGCGCGCGCGGCATTCGGCGCCGAACAGGGCGCCGTGGCGGGGCCGATCCGTTCGGACTTGGGTTTCCACGTCGTGCGCGTCGAAGCGGTGGAGCGCAGCGCGGCCCGCCCGCTCGAAAATGTGCGGGCCGAAATCGCCCAGGCGATCGAGCAGCGCAAGAGCGCGGACCTGATGAATGTGCTGATCCAACGCATCGAAGAAGGCATTTCCGGCGGCGCCAACGTCGAGCAAGTGGCTCGCGCCAACGGCCTCAATCTCATCACCACCCCGCCGATCACCGCGAACGGCCAGGTGCCCGGCCAGGTCTGGTCGATCCCGCCCGGCCTCGCGCCGCTGTTGCGCACAGCATTCGAGATCGACGCCGACGACCCCGAGCCCGCAATCGAAACCCTGGAAGGCGAGAACCGCTTCGCCCTCGTTGACGTCGAGCGGGTGATCCCGGCCGCGCCGCCGCCGCTGGCGCAGATCCAGAACGAAGTGCGCGCCGCATTGGTGCAGGAACGCGCCCTCGTCCGCGCCCGGCAGATCGCGCAGAGCATTGTCGATCGCATCAACGGCGGCACGGCGCCGGCCGCCGCCTTTGCCGCCGCGCAGCCACGCCTGCCAACACCCCAGGCCGTCAACATGCAGCGCCTGGAGATCAGCCAGGGCGCCCAGCAGGTGCCACCGCCGCTGCTCGCCCTGTTCAGCCTGCCGGAAGGCCGCGCGCGGCTTGTCGCGGCACCGAACGACGCGGGCTGGTTCGTCGTCCACCATGCGACGCGCACCCCCGGCAACGCCGCCGACCGGCCGGAGCTGATCGCCACCACGCGCGCCGAATTCTCCGGTTCGGCCGCCGAGGAGATCGCCCAGCAATTCGCCCGCGCCGTCGAGGCGCGCAGCCGGGTCGAGCGCAATGCCGATGCGATCGCCCGGATGCGCGCCCGGCTGTCGGGGAATGCGCAGCAATGAGCCCGGCCGGGTGATCCTCGTCATCGACAATTATGACAGCTTCACCTGGAACCTGGTTCACTATCTGCAGGAGATCGGCGCCGAGGTAGGGGTCGCGCGCAACGACTCGCTGAGTGCCGCGGAGGCGCTGGCCAGCGGCGCGGCGGCGTTCCTGATCTCGCCGGGGCCGGGCGCGCCGGACGAGGCCGGCATTTCGCTCGATCTGGTCGCGGCCTGCACCACGGCACGACGCCCCCTGCTGGGCGTCTGCCTCGGCCATCAGGCGATCGGGCGGCATTTCGGCGCGGCGATCGCGCGGGCGCCGGCGATCATGCACGGCAAGGTTTCCGATATCGTGCATGACGGCAGCGGCGTCTTCGCCGGTCTGCCCTCGCCTTTTCCGGCGACGCGTTATCATTCGCTGATTCTGGCACCGGAAAGCATCCCCGATGCGCTGATCGTCAATGCGACCGCGCCGGACGGCACCGTCCAGGGCGTGCGCCACCGCGGATTGCCGATCCACGGCGTCCAGTTCCATCCCGAAAGCATCGCCAGCGCGCACGGCCATACGCTGTTGCGCAATTTCCTGAACCTCGCCGCCGCCGCTTGACACCTGACGAAGCGTTCCTTACACGTTCCGTATACGTTCTTTCGGGAGAACCCGGATGCTGACTCGCAAGCAACAGGAACTGCTTCTCTACATCAACGCCAAGCTGTCCGAGAGTGGCGTCTCGCCTTCGTTCGAGGAAATGAAGGAGGCGCTCGATCTCAAGTCGAAGAGCGGCGTCCACCGGCTCATATCGGCGCTGGAGGAGCGCGGCTTTATCCGGCGCCTGCCCAACCGGGCGCGGGCGCTCGAGGTGCTGAAGATGCCGGACGTCCGGCCCGCCGCGGCGAACGCCAGTGTTCCGGTTGCGCCGCCCCGCGCCGCCAACGACATCCTGGACATCCCGCTGCACGGCCGGATCGCGGCCGGCACGCCGATCGAGGCGCTGCAGGGCACGGACACATTGCCCGTCCCTGCCGCGTTGCTCGGCCCTGGCGAGCATTATGCGCTGGAAGTGGCCGGCGATTCGATGGTCGAGGAAGGCATTCTCGACGGCGACTATGCGCTGATCCGCCGGCAGGAGACGGCGCGCGACGGCGAGATCGTGGTCGCGCTGATCGACGACGAGGAAGCGACGCTCAAGACCTTCCGCCGCGAGGGCCAGATGATCCGGCTCGATCCGGCCAACCGGCAATATGATCCGCAGCGCTACCGGCCGGAGCAAGTGCAGATCCAGGGCCGGCTGGCGGGGCTGCTGCGCCGCTACTGACCGCTCCACGCGGCCGGAACGGCCGAACCGTCCGCCACGGCCGTTCGCCGCTCATCGCCGCCGTGCTGGCAACTCGGAGACGTTCGCCGAACGTGATGGCGAGGCCACCGGTCCGGCGCAGCAGATCACGATCGGCGCGCAGCCAGCGCGGTTGGCAGGCGCGCGGTAGGCGGCGATCGGAGACGACGATATCGGCCGCCGCGCAGGCGCGCACCATCTCGTCCCAGCGCACGAAATGGCGGCTGCGGGTGGCGAGGATGCGCCAGCGCCGCCCGTCGCGATCGATGTTCGCCGCGCACAGGTCGGCGCTGCACGCCGCATTGGGCAATTCGTCGAAATCGAGGAAATCGGGCGGCGCCCCGGAAATCTCGGCCAAAGTGTCGCGCACATAGCTGCCGGCGCGCGGACGCAATATCGCGAGGCGGCCATCCTCGCCGCGCAGCACGAGGTGGCGCCCGTCATCGGTGACGAGCAGATCGGCGGTGGGTGTCGCCAACGCCCAGAGCGCGCCGGCCGCGACCGGCGCCAACCCCCAGCGTCGCCAGCCTGTCCGCCACAGGCACAGCCACAGCCCGCCGCCGATCATCAGCGCGAAGGCCCCGCGCGGCATGGCGGGGAGCAGGGCGACCGCGCCCGGCGCGTTGGCGGTGGCGTGAGCGAGGCCGAGCAGCAGCGAGAGCGTCTTGCCGGCCAGCCACCAGAAAGGCGTGCCCAGCCCGGCCAGATCGAACAACAAGGCCAGCGCCTCCAGCGGCATGATGACGAAGGTGGTGAGCGGAATGGCGATCACATTGGCAGCGGCGCCGTAGAGTCCCGCCTTGTGGAAATGGAACAGGGCGATCGGCGTCAACGCCAGCTCGACCGCGAGGCCGGTCAGGGCGAGGCCGAGCAGGACGCGCCCCGTCTTGGCCAGCCCGCCTTCGTCGCGGCGCGAGAGCAGGGCCTGGATGCGCGGATGCTCGTGCAGCGCGACGATCGCCACCATCGCCGCGAAGCTCATCTGAAAGCTCGCCCCCACCGCCGATTCCGGCCAGAGGAACAGCACGACCAGCGCCCCGGTCGCGACCAGCCGCAAGGTGAGTGCATCGCGGCCGAGCGCGATGCCGGTGAGCACCAGCAGGGCCGCGATGCACGAGCGCACCGTCGGCACCTCCGAGCCGGTCAGCAAGGTATAGGCGATCCCCGCCAGCGCCCCGACGGCGGCCGCGATCAGCACGAGGCGCAGCCGCAGCGCCAGCGCCGGGCTCAGCGCCAACAGCTTCAGCGTCAGCAGCATCGCCGCGCCCACCACGGCGGTCAGGTGCAGGCCGCTGACCGAGAGCAGATGGGCGAGACCGGAGCGGCGCATCGCCTCCGCATCCGCCTCGGGAATGCCGAGCTGGTCGCCGGTGGCGAGCGCGGCGGCGATGCCGCCCTGCCCCGCCCCGTCGAGCCGCGCGCGGATATGGGCGGCGAGCCGCTGGCGCCAGTCGGCCAAGCGGGCCTGCCAGCCGCGCGCGGCGGGCGGGGCGACGACGCGCACCTCCAGCGCCCGCCCGGTCCCGCCGATCCGCTGGAACCAGGCGGCGCGCTCGAAATCATAGCCGCCCGGCACGGCCATCGGCGCCGGCGGCATCATCCAGGCGCGGATTTGCACCCGGGCGCCCGGCGCGAGACCCGCCGGCTCCTGCCCCTCGCGGATCGTCACCCGCAGCCGGGCCGGCATGCCCTCGCCCTCCGGCGCGACCACGAGGCGGGTGGCCGGGCGCGGCGCGGCGAGCGCCTGGACGGCCTCGACCGTGGCGGTGAAGGTCATCAGGCCGGGCCGCTCCAGCCGGGGCGCGGCGACCCGCTCCGCCTGCCACCAGATCAGGGCGGCGCCAACCGCCGTGGCGAGCGCGAAGATCGCCGTCGCCCGGCCCCAGCGGCTCGCGCCCGCCGTGGCGGCCAGCCCGAGCGCCACGGCGACGGCCGCGATGATATAGGCGATTCGCCCGGATTCGGTGGGCAGCCAGAACCAGAAGGAGATGCCCGCGAGCATCCCCACCGGCAGCCAGAGCGGCAATTGGTCGCGCTCGGCGTCGAAACGGGATTCGAGCCAGCCGCCCGGGCGCGGCCATGGGAATGCGCGCGCCCTTGGTCGCGGCGCATCGGCTATGCTAGGGGCCGCTCCTTCCCCGGTCGCCATGCGGCCCATCCTTGGAGAAGCGCCGCGTGAGCGCAAGCACCATCGTCACCCGGTTCGCGCCCTCGCCCACCGGCTTCCTACATATCGGCGGCGCGCGCACCGCCTTGTTCAACTGGCTCTACGCGCGCCGTCATGGCGGCAAATTCCTGCTGCGGATCGAGGACACCGACAAGGCGCGCTCCACCCAGGCGGCGATCGACGCGATCCTGGACGGCATGAAATGGCTCGGCCTCGACTGGGACGACGATGCGTATTTCCAGTCGAAATTCGCGGAGCGCCATGCCGAGGTCGCGCACCAGCTTCTCGCCGCCGGCCACGCCTATCGCTGCTGGATGACCGCCGAGGAGCTGGCCGCCCAGCGCGAGGCCGCGCAGGCGGCGCGGCGCCCGTTCCGGATCGACAGCCCCTGGCGCGACCGCGACGACGGGCCGGAGGACCAGCCCTTCGTCGTCCGCCTGTGCGCGCCGCGCGAGGGCGCCGCCACGGTCCACGACCAGGTGCAGGGCGAAGTCACCGTCCAGAATGCCGAGATCGACGATTTCGTGCTGCTCCGCTCGGACGGCACACCGACCTACATGCTCGCCGTCGTCGTCGACGATCACGACATGGGCGTCACCCACATCATCCGGGGCGATGATCATCTCAACAACGCCTTCCGCCAGCTCGGCATCATCCGGGCCATGGGCTGGCCGGAGCCGACCTATGCCCATGTTCCGCTGATCCACGGATCGGACGGCGCCAAGCTCTCCAAACGCCACGGTGCGCTGGGCGTCGAAACCTATCGCGACGAGCTCGGCATGTTGCCCGAATCCGTGTTCAACTATCTGCTGCGGCTCGGCTGGGGGCATGGCGACGAGGAGATCATCGCCCGCGAAGATGCCGTGCGCTGGTTCGATCTTCCGCAGGTGGGACGTTCGCCCTCGCGCTTCGACATGAAGAAGCTGGAAAATCTGAACGGCCATTATCTGCGCGAGGCCGATCCGCGCCGGCTCGCCACCTTGGTCGATCACAGGATCGAAGGCGCGCTGGGCCGCGGACTCGACGCCAGCGACATCGATCTGCTCGCCGCGGCGATGCCGCAGCTGACGCCGCGCGCCAAGGATCTCAACGAGTTGACGGATGGCGCTCTCTTCCTGTTCAAGCCGCGTCCGCTGGTCATGGACGAGAAGGCCACCGCTTTGCTAGAAGGCGCGGCGCGGGACCTGCTCGCCCTCGTCCATGCCGCGCTCGCCGCATTGGGGGACTGGACGGCCGAGGCGACGGAGCAGGCGGTGCGGGAGGTTGCCGAGGCCGAAGGCGTGAAGCTGGGCCAGGTGGCGCAGCCCTTGCGGGCGGCGCTGACCGGCCGGGCGACATCGCCGGGCATATTCGACGTATTGGCGCTGCTCGGGCGGGACGAAAGCCTCGCGCGGATCGCCGACCAAATGGGGAAGGAATAGACCATGGCGGACAAGGCCAGCTTCACGATCGGCGACAAGAGCTTCGACACGCCGGTCATGTCCGGAACGGTCGGTCCCGACGTCGTCGACATCCGCAAGCTTTACGGCCAGGCCGACGTCTTCACCTACGATCCCGGCTTCACCTCGACGGCCTCCTGCCGCTCGGAAATCACCTATATCGACGGCGATGCCGGCATCCTGCTCCATCGCGGCTATGCGATCGACGATCTGGCCGAACATGCCCGCTTCATGGAAGTCGCCTATCTTCTGCTCTACGGCGAATTACCGAACCAGGGCGAGCTCGACGATTTCACCCATACGATCACCCGCCACACCATGCTGCACGAGCAGCTCGCGACCTTCTATCGCGGCTTCCGGCGCGACGCGCATCCGATGGCGATCATGTGCGGCGTGGTCGGCGCGCTTTCCGCCTTCTACCACGATTCGACCGACATCACCGATCCCAAGCAGCGGATCATCGCCTCGCACCGGTTGATCGCGAAGATGCCGACGATCGCGGCGATGGCCTACAAATATTCGATCGGCCAGCCGTTCATGTATCCGCAGAACGACCTCAGCTACACCGGCAATTTCCTGCGCATGACCTTCGGCGTCCCGGCCGAGCCTTATGATGTCAATCCGGTGATCGAGAATGCGATGCGGCGCATCTTCATCCTTCACGCCGATCACGAGCAGAACGCGTCCACCTCGACGGTGCGCCTCGCCGGCTCCTCGGGTGCCAATCCCTTCGCCTGCATCGCCGCCGGCATCGCCTGCCTGTGGGGTCCGGCCCATGGCGGCGCGAACGAGGCCGCGCTCAACATGTTGCGCGAAATCGGCCGGCCGGAGCGGATTCCGGAATATATCGCCCGCGCGAAGGACAAGGAGGATCCGTTCCGCCTGATGGGCTTCGGCCACCGGGTCTACAAGAATTTCGATCCGCGCGCGAAGGTTATGCAGAAGACGGCGACCGAGGTGCTCGACGATCTCGGCATCTCCGATCCCGTCCTCGACACCGCCCGCGAGCTCGAGCGGATCGCGCTCAGCGACGATTATTTCATCGAGAAGAAGCTCTATCCGAACGTCGATTTCTATTCGGGCGTGATCCTCAATGCGATCGGCTTCCCGACGACGATGTTCACCGCCCTCTTCGCGCTCGCCCGCACCGTTGGCTGGGTCGCGCAGTGGAACGAGATGATCGCCGATCCGGAGCAGAAGATCGGACGCCCGCGCCAGCTTTATACCGGCCCCGCCCAGCGCGAATTCGTGCCGGTGGAGAAGCGCTGATCCGATGCACCGGGGCAGCTGTCTCTGCGGCGCGGTTGCGTTCACCGTCGCGCACGCTTTGCCTCCCTCCATTGCCTGTCATTGCCGGCAGTGCCGCCGCCAATCCGGTCATTACTGGATTTCGACGGACGTCGCGCGCGATGCGCTGACCATCGCAGACGACGCGGACAAGCTGACCTGGTTCCAGTCGTCGGAGCGCGTCCGGCGCGGCTTTTGCGCGCAATGCGGCTCGTCGCTGTTCTGGGACGCGGCCGGACGGGAGAAGATCGCGGTCGCGATGGGCGCGTTCGATGCGCCAACGGACACGAAGCTCGCCCTGCATATCTTCGTCGCCGAGAAAGGCGATTATTACGATATCACGGACGGCCTGCCGCAGAACGAAAGATAGGCTCGGCTAGCTTGCGGGCAATGTCAGCGTGAAGCGCGCGCCCTGCCCCGGCGCGCTGTCCACGCCGAGGTCGCCGCCCATCGCCCGGGCGAGACGCCGCGCGATGTAGAGGCCGAGGCCGGTGCCGCCCGGTTCCGTCGGGTCCACCCGCTCGAACTTGCCGAAGATGCGCTCCTGATCCTCCGGCGCGATGCCCTTGCCCTGGTCGGCGACGACGACCAAGGCGAGATCGCCCTCCCGTTCGACCCGAACCCAGACCTGCCCACCTTCCGGTGTGTAACGCACCGCATTGCCGATCAGGTTGACGAGGATCTGGAGCGTGCGGGTGAAATCGCCGGTGGCCGGCTGCATTTCGTCCGCATCCGGCGCGTCGATCCGCACCTTGGTGTCGGCGGCGCGCACGGCGAGCAGCCCGGCGGCACGTCGGGCGATATCGGCCAGGTCGATCGCCTCCGCCTCGGGCGTAAAATCGGTGCGCTCGATGGCCTGGAGATCGACCAGATCACCGACGAGAGCGAGCAGATGGCGCCCTGCGGTCGCGATGTCGTCGGCATAGCCGGCATAGTCGCTGCGCAGCGGCCCGTCGGGCTGAGCGCGCAGCCGCTCGGCATTGTCGACGATATCGGCGAGCGGCGCGCGCAAGGCGGCGTCCAGTCGCTCGCCGAACGCCTTGTTATCCGGCGGCGGCGCTACCGGCGTCTCTTCCTCTCCGGCGCGCAGGCTGAAAGCAGTGCCGCGAAAGCCCGCGAAGCGGCCCATGCCGTCGATCAGCGGCACGCCGGACAGGCGGTAGCGCCCCTTGCGCCCGGCCCGCAGCTCCGCGACCTGGCCGTCGAAGCGCGTATGGCCCGCAAGCGCGGCGAGAATAGGAAGCGAGCCGTCCGCGCCTTCCAGAAAACGAAACAGCCGGGTGAGCTGCTTGCCGACCAGTTCGGCCGCCGGGCGTCCGATCGCCGTGGCGGCCGCCGCCGGCAGCGCGGTCAGCCGCAGCGTGTCGTCCGTTTCCCAGGTCCAGTCCGCCTGGGCGCGATCGAAATCCGCCTCTCGTACCGGTGCGATGGCCGGCGCTCCGGACTGCGCTGCGCGTTCGGCCCAGCCGGTGATCGACAGGGCGATCTCGTCGCCTTCCGGCGCGGCGCGGACCCACAGGTCGATGTCGTGATCGCCGTCGGCGGCGATGGCGGCGCGCGAGACGGTGATGCCGAGCCGCCGGGCCAGCCGCGCCAGCGCGGCGATCTGCGGCACCGATAGCGGACCGCCTTCGCGTCCGCCGGCGCGCTCGTGCAAGGCGGCGAGCGGCGGATCGGCCGCGATCAGCCGCCCGTCGGCATCGACGCGGCCGGTGACCGGCCGCTCGTCCGCATCGGCGCTCATGCCGCCTCTCCCGTCCGCGCCCGGGTGGACAGGCGCGCGACGCTGGCGCGATAGGCGGGATGTGCCTGCCACAGCCGCAGAACCTCCTGCGCGGAAGGCCGGTCCATCGTGTCGTAAAGCTCGAGCTGCGACGCGGCGGCATCGCCCTCCGCGCCGGACAGCAACGGCCCACGCGCATTGAGCGCGAGCAGGATGCGCGCGGCGTCCTGCCGGTCCACGCCGCCGCCGCGCAGCAGCAAGGCGGGACCCCGTCCGCGCGGATCGGACAGCACTTCCCAGGCGGCGGCCAGATCGAGGCCGCACAGGGTGGCGAGGCCGGCGAGAAAGACGGGCAGCATGCCGCCTTCGATCATCCGCGCCAGCGCGTCGCCGTCGAGCCGCCCGGTCCTGTGCATGTGGCGGACGAGCTGCAGCGCCCGCGCCTCCAGCGTGGCGCCCTCGTCATAGCCGGCGATCGCGGCGCTCGCCGCCTCCTCGACGGCGGCATCCACGGCCAGCGCGTGATGGTGCTGGACGATGTAGTGCCGCAGGGCGGCGGCGACGATCCAGACCAGCTTGTGCTGCATCTCGGCGGGCAGCTCGACCTGAGCGAGCACCGGTTCCTGGAACCGGTCGAAACGGCGGCTGCGCGCGATGACCAGCTCCATCGCTTCGGCGGCCAGCGCCTCGTCGACATCGCGCACGAGTTGGAAGAGATAATCGTCGGCGCCGCCCGGTGCGCCGGCCTGCCAGAAACGGTGCTCCTCGACCCGGCGGACCAGGATCGTGGTCAGCTCGGCATCGCGCAGCGCCTGGGCGCGTTCCAGGATCGGCAGGGCAATCGGGACATGGGCGGAGGACAGAGCGGCATGGAGCGCGTCCTGATCCGCAAAGCGCCGGGCGAGGCGCGTCCGCAAGTCGTCCTCGATCGAGACGACGAGGCGGCTGAGCAGGGAGGAGGCGGTGAGCCGTTGCCATTCGGTCAGCCGGGCGCGATCTGGCAGCAGCAGATCGGTCGCGGCCACGGCAAAGCGCTCGCGCGCCGCGGCCAGCAACAGGCGCGCGGCGTCGCTCCGTTTTCCCTGCGTCGTCGCTCCGGGCTCGGCCATCGAAAATGTCTAGCGCGGACAGGGTTAAAGCGCTGCTAATCCTGAAGCGGTGCGGGAGGCTTGCGATGGGCCTCGCGCTGGACCCAGAAAAAGGTTCCGGCGGCATAGGCGAGCAGGGCGGCCAAGCCGGCATGCCAAGCGCCGAAAATGGCGAAGGGGAGCATCAGCCAGGTCATGCCAATTCGTTCCGCCAGCATCATGCTCCCGCGCGGGCTTCTTCCCTCCGTTTCGACCGATGCCGCGATCAGAAAGGCAAGCGTGACGAAAGCCAGCAGGATCATTCCCCAGCCATGCGTGGCGGCAAGCTGATAGGAGAGCGCGACGAGCGCTCCGCCGGACAAGGGCGACAGCACCGCCCGCCACCAGCTTTCCCGCGCGCCCGGCTGCATCCTGAGCCGCGCGAGTCTGAGCGCGATCCCTTCCAGCGGCGTCGAGAGCAGCAATGCGGCGAACCCGGTCCACAGCCAGCCCCAGCCGATCGCGGCGGCGCCCAGCCCGATCAGCGCGGCGCTCGCATATCCCGCCGCCGCCGATCGGACGGGTGCGCCCATGACGAGAAACGTGGCGCCGCGCTCCAGCGGTGCCAACATCCGCGCCGCCCAGCCGCCTTCGGTCGTCCGCGCGCCTTCCAGGATCTGCCGTTCGGCGACGGCGATATCGTCCATCGAATCCACGATCGCGACCGGCGCATCGGCGGCGAGATGCCTGGCATCGGCCTGCAGCACGCGGCGTAGCAGCGTCGATTGCAGATCCCAGTCGCGCAGCATCGCGGCGGTGTCGCGCAGCATCGCGCCATCCGTTGCCGCCAGCCCGCTCCAGCGCGAGCTGCCGTCGATCCGCTCGTAAAGCTCGCCGAACAGGCTGTCGGGCACGGTGAGAACCGCCGATCCCTCCCCCTCCGCCAGCCGCCGCAGCTGGCTGCCGTCGGCGATGGCGCCGTCCGCGATCAGCAGCAACCGGTCGTCGGGGTCGACAAGTTCCGCCGCCTCTTCCGCGCCGCGCGCGATCTCGACCGGCACGCGCTCGCGCCGCAGTCGGTCCAGCGCGGCCGCGAGGCCCGGCGGCATCCGTTCGACCAGTACGACGATCCGCGTCGCCCCAGCGGCATAAGCGAGCCGCGCCTGTCGTTCGACCACCGCTCGACCGGCCAGCGGCAGCGTCGCGCGAAGCACGCTTGGCTCGGCGGAGTCGTGATAGGCGGCGATCAGGGCGGCCAGGGCCAATATGAAATCCTCGTCAAGGGGACCGTCCTCCTACGATGTTTTCACGCCACATGCACCGTGCAGGCGGTCGGGCGAACTCGACTTGCCGCATGGCTATGCTATCGCTCGGCGCGACGCAGGAGTATCGGATGGCCGACGACAATTCGAACCGGGCGCGCAACGTCGCGCTGCTGATCGACGCGGACAATGCCTCGCCCGATTCGCTCGATCCGGTGCTGACCGTGCTGGCCGAGCTCGGCACGGTGAATGTGCGGCGCGCCTACGGGAACTGGCAGAAGCCCGCATTGAAGGGCTGGGCAGCGATGACGCACCGCCACGCGATCGAGCCGCAGCAGCAGTTCGACGTGACCAAGGGCAAGAGCGCGACCGACATGAAGATGGTGATCGACGCGATGGATCTTCTCTATCGCGGCCATGTGCAGGGCTTCGGCATCATGTCGAGCGACAGCGATTTCATGCCGCTGGCGATGCGCATCCGCCAGGACGGCGTACCGGTCTACGGTTTCGGCACCACCAAGACGCCGGAAAGCTTCCGCCAGGCCTGCACCCGCTTCATCGACGTCTCCGCCTTGCCGCGCGGCGAGCAACCGGCCGAGACGGCGGCGAACAAGCATAACGAGATCGACCCTGCCGTGGTCCAGGTGCTCGGCGAAGCCTGGCGCAACGCCAAGCGGGACGAGCGCGGCTTCGCCAGCCTTTCCGAAGTCGGCAAGCTGGCCGGCAACCGCTCCTCCTTCGACGCGCGCAGCTACGGCTTCTCGCGGCTGGCCGAGATGATCGAGGCCATCCCCAATTTCCAGGTCGAACGGCGCGAGGGCGGCGCCGCCTATGTGAAGCGGCTGCGCTGACCATGGTCGACATCGCGCCGTTGCGGGCGGACGACCGGGCCGAATGGGAGGCGCTGGCGCGCGGCTACAAGGACTTCTACGCCGATCCCATTCCGGACGAGGATTATGCGCGGACCTGGGCGTTGCTGATGGCGGGTGATAAGGTGCTTGGCCTCGGCGCGCGGATCGACGGGCGCATGGCGGGATTCACGCATTATCTCTTCCATCCGCACAGCTGGCGCGGCGAGACCTGCTATCTGCAGGACCTGTTCACCGCGCCGGACCAGCGTGGCAAGGGCGTGGCGCGGGCGCTGATCGACGCAGTCGGCACTGCCGCGCGCGAGCGGGGCGCGGCGGCCTGCTACTGGCTGACCAAGGAAGATAATCTGACGGCGCGCATGCTCTACGACCGGGTCGCGCGCTTCAAGGGCTTCCTGCGCTACGATTACCCGCTTCAGTAAGCGAGCGCGCAACCGTCCGCCCGCATCTCGCTGCCGGCGGCATAGACGCGCTCCGCGCCGCTCATCCGGTGCTCGACGCACTGATAGCGCCCGTAGCCGCCCTCGACGCCCACCGGCCAGCCTATGTCGGCCAGCGCCTGCCGCGTCGCCGCCGGCACGCCGGTTTCCAAATTGAGTCGCCCGAGCGGGCCGAGGCCGGGCGAATCCTCGCCCATCCGCTCCGACGACCCCTCATGGTGCCAGCGCGGGGAATCGCCCGCCGCCTGCACGTCGAGGCCGTAATCGACGCGGTTGACGATGATCTGCGCCTGCCCCTGCGGCTGCATGTCGCCGCCCATCACGCCGAAGGAGAGCCAGGGCGCGCCGTCCTTCGTCGCGAAGCCGGGGATGATCGTCTGGAAGGGGCGCTTGCCCGGCGCGTAGATGTTGGGATGCCCGTCCTGCAACGAGAAGAGCTGGCCCCGGTCCTGGAACATGAAGCCGAGCCCGTCGGCGACCAGACCGGAGCCCATGCCGCGGAAATTGGACTGGATCATCGACACCATCATGCCCCAGCGATCGGCGCAGGAGAAATAGGTGGTGTCGCCCCGGCCCGGCGCGTTGCCCGGCTGGACGTCCGGATTGATCCGGTTCGGGCTGATCAGCCGCGCGCGCTGGGCGGCATAGTCCTTGGACACCAGCCAGTCGAACGGCGTGTTCGCGAAATCCGGATCGGCATAATGACGCGCCCGGTCCTCATAGGCGAGGCGCTTGGCCTCGGCTTGGAGATGGATGGCGCGGGCCGACTGGAAGCCTTCGGCGCGCAGGTCGAAATGCTCGATCATGTTGAGCAGTTGCAGCGTCGCCGCGCCCTGCGTGTTGGCGCCGATCGCGTGGACGGTGACGCCGCGATAATCGGTGGTCAAAGGTTCGGACCATTGGGAGCGGTGCGCCGCCATGTCCTCGCGCGTCAGCCAGCCGCCGATGCGGCGGAAATAGGCGTCGATCGTGCGCGCGATCTCGCCGTCGTAAAAGGCGTCGCGACCGCCCTCGGCGATCAGCCGGTAGGTGTGCGCCAGTTGCGGATTGCGGAAAACCTGGCCGATCCCGGCCCCCTCGCCCCAGACGGCGCGGGCATTGTCGATCTCCTCGATCTCGCTCGACCGGCGGACGAAATTGGCCATGGCGCGGCGCAGGTAGAAGCTCACCACGTCGGGCACCGGCGCGCCTTCCTCGGCATGGGCGATGGCGGGCTGGAACAGGTCCACCCAGGGCAGCCGCCCATAGCGCTGATGCAGCGTCCACCAGCCGTCCACCGCGCCCGGCACAGAGACGGTGACCGCGCCATAAGGCGGCAGCGTCCCGTCGCTCCGCGCCCGGCCGCGCACTGTGTCGAGGCTGAGCCCGCGCGGCGAGCGGCCGGAGCCGGCGAGGCCCACGACCTTGCGCTCGCCCGGATCCCAAAGCAGCGCGTAGATGTCGCCGCCGATGCCGCAAGCGGTGGGCTCGAGCAGGCCGAGGCAGGCGTTGATCGCGATCGCCGCGTCCACCGCCGATCCGCCCGCCTTCAATATGTCGATCCCCGCCTGCGTCGCCAGCGGATGCGCCGTCCCCGCCGCGCCGCTGCGGCCATAGACCGCCGAGCGCGAGGCGAAGGTGGCCCCCAGCGGCCGGTCGCCGGCATGGACATCGGGACGCGCGAAGCTCTCCTCGCCCGCCGGCTGGTAGCGCGGCACCGATGCCGGACCGGACGCCTGCGCCCCCGCCTTCACGGCAAGCCCGGCCGCCGCCAAAGGCGCGGCGGCGATGAACGTGCGACGGCGCATGCGAATCTCCCCTGATGTCGGTTTGGCCGAACCCTAGACTCTGCCCGCCATTTGACAACCAAGGCCGGCGGCGGCGCGGCCTTCGTATCTTTGTGTTTCCGTGAAACTGTGATATTGTGAATCGCATGAAGAACGTCACCATCAGCCTCGACGACGAAACCCATCGCCGCGCCCGCATCCGCGCGGCGGAGCTCGGCACATCCCTGTCGGCGCTGGTACGGGAATTGCTAGTTGCGGAGGCCGAACGCAATGAAGAAGGACTTTCGGAGGCCGATGTCCGCGCACGGCTGAAAGAGTTGCGCAAGCAGGTGCCCGCCGGCTTCCGTGCCGCGGATCGCCTGTCGCGCGATGAGGTTCACGATCGTCGCCATTGATGCCGCGCCCGTTCCTCGACACCAATATCCTGCTCTATGCCATCGGCATTCATCCCGACGAGAAGCGCAAGCAGCGCATCGCCGAAAATTTGATCGCGCGGATGGACTGGTCCTGCTCGGTGCAGGTTTTGCAGGAATTCTTCGTCAATGCGACGCGCGGCGGCGCCCGCCGCGCGCTGACCGACGCGGCGATCTTCGATTATATCGATTTGCTCTGCCGCCGGCCGGTGCAGGATATGACGCTGGCGCTGTTCGTCGATGCCGTGGACATCCGCCGGCGCCACAAATTGTCCTACTGGGACAGCGCGATCATCGCCGCCGCCAAGGCACAGGGCTGCGACCTCCTTTATTCGGAGGATCTCAACCACGAACAGGTGGTGAACGGCGTTCGGATCGAGAATCCGTTCCTTTGAACGGCTATGATCACGCCATCCAGCCATTTTTGTTCTTGACATGTTCCATAGTCAGCCGTTGAATCGGTTGGGTGACGACTCGTGGCGAGGAAAAAATAGCTCTGGACTTGGTCAACGCTTTGCAGCGGGCCATGGCTCGAGCTATCGATTTGGTGACCAATGAACGGATGCATCATTTTCTCTGCATCCGCTCGATATATATGGCTTCGAATCTAGAGGGACTTTTCCTTCTGGCTTGGGCCGGGCCAGCGAAGACCTTGGATGACCATACTAAGAAGACTCTTCAAAAATGGTATGCAGACATCAAAACATACGAAGATGTTTCTTCTAGGGAACGCAAGCTCGATTTTGAAACCGTAAAGCGTCGTACGATCATTTGCTTAGCGGATTTGGCAGAAAACTACGTCGAAACACTGATAGCGACCTATAAGCGCTATCTCGATGACACAGGCGAAGTGACTCGTATTTTAAGTGGACGCAAGCCGAAGGATATTCGGGATCCACGAGACGTACGAAGGTCAGTGAGGAGTTGGGAGCGATCAATTCCAAACGAAAGGAGAGTCAAACGTTTTGAAGAGATGATACAATTCTACATGCCAAATTTCTCGATGCCGTCAGAGTGTGAGAGTGCTCTCGACGATCTCTTTAAAACAAGAAATGCCCTTACGCATGAATTGATCCTGATAGGAGACTTACACGATACTCGACACGTTTCAGCGACAGCAGCAGGTGTCCCGATAGACCAGATCGAAGCGTATTTTCGTGCAGTTGAAGAACTTATCATGTCATCTATGAAAGCTCTAAGAACCCGAAATAAGGCTGCTTAGCGTACCGCTACCGCGTCAGCTTTCGATACGTCACACGGTGCGGACGCTCCGCCTCGGGCCCCAACCGCCGAATCTTGTCTTCCTCATAAGCTTCGAAATTGCCTTCGAACCATTCGACGTGGCTGTCGCCCTCGAAGGCGAGGATGTGGGTCGCTAGGCGGTCGAGGAAGAAGCGGTCGTGACTGATGACCACGGCGCAGCCCGCGAAATTTTCGATCGCTTCCTCGAGCGCGCCCAGCGTTTCGACGTCGAGATCGTTGGTCGGCTCGTCGAGCAGCAGGACATTGCCGCCGCGCTTCAGCATCTTGGCGATGTTGACGCGGTTGCGCTCGCCGCCAGACAGCTTGCCGACATTCTTCTGCTGGTCCGGGCCCTTGAAGTTGAACGCACCGACATAGGCGCGGGTCGACTGGTCGTGGCCGTTGACCTTCATGTAATCGAGCCCGTCCGAAATCTCCTCCCAGACGTTGTTCTTGTCGTTGAGGTGATCGCGGCTCTGGTCGACATAGCCCAGGTGAACGGTGTGGCCGATATCGACGGTGCCGCTGTCGGGCTGCTCGACGCCGGTGATGATCTTGAACAGGGTCGATTTGCCGGCGCCGTTCGGGCCGATCACGCCGACGATGCCGCCGGGCGGCAGGGTGAAGGACAGATTGTCGAACAGCAATTTGTCGCCATAGGCCTTCGAGATGTTGTTCACCTCGATGACCTTGCCGCCGAGGCGCTCGGGCACCTGGATGACGATCTGCGCCTTGCCCGGCGTGCGGCTCTCCTGCGCTTCGACCAGCTCCTCGAACCGGGCGATACGGGCCTTGGACTTGGTCTGGCGGCCCCTGGCGCCCTGCCGAATCCATTCGAGCTCGTCCTTGATCGCCTTCTGGCGACCCGATTCCTCGCGGTCCTCCTGCTCGAGCCGCTTGGCCTTCTTCTCCAGATAGGTCGAATAATTGCCTTCGTAGGGGAAGTACTTTCCGCGATCGAGCTCGAGAATCCAGTCGACGACATTGTCGAGGAAATAGCGGTCGTGGGTGATCATCAGCACCGCGCCCGGATATTCCTTGAGATGACTCTCCAGCCACTGGACGCTCTCCGCGTCGAGATGGTTGGTCGGCTCGTCGAGCAGCAGGATCGACGGTTTCTGGATCAGCAGCCGGGTAAGCGCGATCCGGCGCTTCTCGCCGCCCGAAAGATTGGCGACGGACGCGTCCGACGGCGGACAGCGCAGCGCTTCCATCGCGAGCTCGAGCTGGTTGTCGAGCGTCCAGCCATCGACCGCGTCGATCTTGTCCTGAAGCTCGCTCATCTCAGCGCCGAGCGCATCGAAATCGGCGTCCGGCTCACACATCAATGCGCTGATCTCGTTGAAGCGCTCAACCATGTCGGCTGTCTCGCGCGCGCCGTCCCTGACATTCTCCAGCACGGTCTTGCTGGGATCGAGCTGCGGCTCCTGCGGGAGATAACCGACGGTGATGTTCTCGCCCGGCCAGGCCTCGCCGGTGAATTCCTTGTCGATCCCCGCCATGATCTTCATCAGCGTCGATTTGCCGGCGCCGTTGGGGCCGACGATGCCGATCTTCGCGCCCTGATAGAATTGCAGGTTGATGTTGTTCAGCACCGGCTTCGGGGCGCCGGGAAAGGTCTTGGTCATGTCCTTCATGACGAAGGCGTACTGGGCGGCCATGGGTCGCTGCTCTCCGAAAATGGTGATGTCGGCGGAATTGCGGCTTACCTAGTGCCCCGGCCCGGGATTGGCAAACCCGGTGGGGATCAATAGCGTTGCGATCATGAAACGGACCCTGCTCGCGCTCGCCGCGCTCGCCATCGCCTTTCCCGCCCATGCCCAGACCGAGGACGCCGCAGAACCCTATCGCGATCCGCCCGCGCCGATCGCGCAGATTCTCGACGCGCCGCCGACGCCGACCGCCTCGATCAGTCCGACGCGCGCCCATATCGCGCTGCTCGGCCGCTCAAATCTGCCGCCGATCGCCGAGCTGGCCGAGCCGCAGCTCCACCTCGCCGGCTACCGGATCAATCCGCGCAACAACGGCCCGGCGAACAGCCGGGTCGGCTGGCTGACCGCTTTGTCCTTCCAGGACCTTGCCACCCGCCAGACCCGCGACGTCGCTTTGCCCGCGAGCTTCCGCTTTCTGGCGCCGAGCTGGTCGCCGGACGGATCGCGCCTCGCCATGCTGCGCGGCGCGGAAGGCGGCCTCGAATTGTGGGTTGCCGAGGTCGCGACCGGCCGCGCGCGCCGGCTGACGGGGCCGCAGGTCAACGCCGCATTCGGCACCGGGATCGACTGGACGCCGGACAGCCGCGCCATCCTGGTCCGCCTCGTCCCGACCGGACGCGGTTCCGCCCCGGCGGACGCGACGGCGCCGTCGGGCCCGATCGTCCAGGAAAATGCCGGCCGCGCCGCGCCGGTGCGCACCTATCAGGACCTGCTCGCCAACCGGAATGATGAGGCGCTGTTCGATCATTATTTCACCAGCCAGCTCGCGCTTGTGCCGGTCGACGGCGGCCGCGCGCGCACGATCGGCGCGCCGGGGCTGGTGATGGGCGCGACGCTGTCGCCGGACGGACGGCACATCCTGCAGACCCGGGTGAAGCGACCCTTCTCCTATGTCGTGCCGGCGGCCCTGTTCCCGACCGAAATCTTCGTGACCGATCTCGACGGCCGCGTGACGCATCGCGTCGCGGACCTGCCGCTGCGCGACGACATCCCCACCCAGTTCGACGCGGTGGCGCCCGGCCCGCGCAACGTCCATTGGCGCGCCGACCGGCCGGCGACACTTGCCTGGGCCGAAGCGCAGGACGGCGGCGACATCCGCCGGGAGGCGGCGGTGCGCGACCGCATCTATACGCTCGACGCGCCGTTCACCGGAGCCCCGCAAATCCTCGCCAACCTCGCCGATCGCTATGCCGGCATCGCCTGGGGCCGGGACGATTTCGCGCTGATCTTCTCACGCTGGTGGAACGACCGGCGCGAGACGCGTCATGCCGCCGATCCCTCGCGGCCCGGCGAGCTGCGCCTGCTGCTCCAGCGCAATTTCCAGGACCGCTACAATGATCCCGGCGCGCCGGTGACGCGCCCAACGCCCACCGGCCACCGCGTGCTCCACTTCACGCCGGACGGCAGCGGCATCTTCCTCACCGCGCCCGGCGCGACCCGGGAAGGCGCCTTACCCTTCCTCGCCCGGATGAACCTCGGCAACGGCGAATCGCGCATCCTGTGGCGCAGCGAGATGCCCTGGCATGAATCGGTCGTCGCACTGGCCGACGAAAGTGGCGAACGCCTGCTGACGGCGCGCGAGAGCCGGACCGATCCGTCCAACCTTTTCCTGCGGACGATCGGCGGCGGCGAACCGATCCAGCTCACCCGCTTCCCCGATCCCGCGCCGCAATTCGCCGACGCGCAGCGCGAGCTGATCACTTACACCCGCGCCGACGGCGTGCAATTGAGCGGCACGCTTTATCTCCCCGCCGGCTATGACGCGGCGCGCGACGGGCCTTTGCCCTTGCTGATGTGGGCCTATCCCAACGAGTTCACCGACGCGGCCGTCGCCAGCCAGGTGGTCGACACCGCCAACCGCTTCGTGCGGCCGGGCGGCTCCAGCCATCTCTTCCTGCTCACCCAGGGCTATGCGATCCTCGACAATCCGACCATGCCGATCGTCGGCCGCGACGGCGCCGAGCCCAACGACACATATGTGGAGCAACTCGTCGCCTCGGCCCAGGCCGCAGCGGACGCCGTGGTGGCGCGCGGCGTCGCCAGCCGCGACCGGATCGCGGTCGGCGGCCACAGCTACGGCGCGTTCATGACCGCCAACCTGCTCGCCCACAGCGACATCTTCCGCACCGGCATCGCCCGCTCCGGCGCCTATAACCGCACGCTCACGCCCTTCGGCTTCCAGGCCGAGCAGCGCAGCTATTGGGAGGCGATCGAGACCTATACGGAGATGAGCCCCTTCACCCATGTCCGGCGGATCAACGAGCCGATCCTGCTCATCCACGGCGAGGCGGACGACAATACAGGCACCTACCCGGTCCAGACCGAACGCTTCTACGCGGCGCTCAAGGGCAATGGCGCCACGACCCGCTATGTCGTCCTGCCGCTGGAAGCGCACGGCTATCGGGCGCGAGAGTCGGTCGGCCACGCGCTATGGGAGATGAACCGCTGGCTGGACCTGCACCTGCGCGGCAGCGACGCGCCTTCGTCGGCGCCCTGACCGCCTTCGTCGGAGCGACCATTGGCAAGGGGCGGGCCACGTCCTAAGCCTTGCCACATGAAAAAGCTTCTTACGCTCGCGCTCGCCGCCACCCTCTCGCTCACGCCCGCCGCCGCCATCCCTCCGCCGCCCGCGCCCGATCCGGCCGCGACGCTGCGCGATCAGGCGTTGCGGGACGATCTCGCCTGGGAGCTCATGGAGGGGCTGACTACGGAGATCGGCCCGCGTCTCGCCGGTACCGAGGCCGAAGCGCGCGCGCGCGCGTGGGCGGTGGCGCGCCTCACCGCGCTCGGCTTTTCCAATGTCCGGGTCGAGCCGTTCGATCTGCCCGTCTGGGAGCGGGGCGAGGAACGGGCCGAGATCATCGCCCCCTTCCCGCAGCCGCTGGTGCTCGCCGCGCTCGGCAACAGTGCCGCCACGCCGCGCGGCGGTCTGGAGGCGCAGGTCGTCCGTTTCGACAGCCTCGCCGATCTGGAGGCCGCCCCGGACGCGATCGTGCAGGGACGGATCGTCTTCATCGATCACGACATGAGCCGCACCCAGGACGGATCGAGCTACGGCCAATATGGCCAGGCGCGCTTTCGCGGCCCCGCCGTCGCCTCCGCCAAGGGCGCGGTCGGCGCCGTCATCCGCTCGATCGGCACGGACAATCACCGCAATCCCCATGTCGGCGGCACCAACTGGCCCGAAGGCGTGCGCGCCATCCCCGCCGCCGCTTTGGCCAATCCGGACGCGGATCAGCTCGCGCGCATCTTCACGCGCGGCCAGCCGGTCCAGCTGCGCCTGACGCTGACGCCGCGCGAACGGCGGGGCCAGTCCGGCAATGTCGTCGCCGAAGTGCCGGGCAGCGATCCCGACGCCGGCGTGATCCTGATCGGCGGCCATCTCGACAGCTGGGATCTGGGCACCGGTGCCTTCGACAATGCGGCCGGCGTCGCCATCACCACCGCGGCCGCGCACCGGATCATGCGCTCCGGCCAGCCGCGCCGCACGATCCGCGTCGTCCTGTTCGGCGCGGAGGAGACCGGCGTGCATGGCGGCGCGGCCTATTTCGCGCGGCACAGCGCGGCGGGCGATGTCGTGCTGGTCGCCGAATCCGATTTCGGCGCGGACCGGGTCTGGCGCGCGCAGTTCAATCTGGCGCCCGCCAATGCCGCGCTTGCCGATCGCGTCGCCGCCCTGATCGCTCCGCTCGGCATCGTGCGCGGCCGCCAGCCCGCCGGCGCCGGCGCGGATCTCGGCGCCTGGGCGCGCGCCGGCTTCGCCGCCATCGACCTTTCTCCGGACGGCAGCCGCTATTTCGATTATCATCACACGCCGGACGACACGCTCGACAAGGTCGATCCCGAACAGCTGCGCCAGCAGGTCGCCGCCTGGACGGCGATGCTGGCCGCCGTCGCCAACGCGCCGGAAGCGATCGAGCACCCCGGCCCGCGCTGAAGACGGGCGTGGGCTGGCGTTGCGCTGCCCGCTCGGCTATCGCGGCGCCGGCTTCGGGACGGGCCTGTAGCTCAACGGTAGAGCCGGCCGCTCATAACGGCTTGGTTGCAGGTTCGAATCCTGCCGGGCCCACCAGAAGTTTCGATCGAAACGACACTTCGATCGAGGGAAGCGAAGGGCGCCCTTTCTGCTTCCTTCCTGCCCCGGGCCAAAGTACCACTTTGGTCCGATGATCGGGGAGTAGCGCAGCCTGGTAGCGCATCTGCTTTGGGAGCAGAGGGTCGCAGGTTCGAATCCTGTCTCCCCGACCATTTCACGCCGGATCAGGCGCCGCCTGCGCCTTCGGCATCGGCCGGCTCCTCGATCAGCGCCGGCAGATCGAGCGCAATGCGTGCCGCGCCGATGTCGAGCGCGCCGCCCACTGCTTCGGCAAGGTTGCGCACCAGCCTGAGCGCGAAACCGAGCCCCAGCACCGGCGCGGCCGGCCAGTCGCCATCGGGGCTGTAGCCGGGATCGAGCAGCTCGGTTTCCGCGATATCCGCGATCGCCCCGGGGCGATCGAGCGACAGGCGCAGCACGATCCGTTCCCCACGCGCGGCCGGCACCAGCGCCGTGGCGATCTCCTCGCCTTCTCTCGCCAGACCGATCGTGGCGGCGAGCAGGCGGGCGATCATCCGCTCGGCCGCAGCCGGGGCGACGGATGCGAGCGGCAGGTCCGGCGCGATGTCGAGCGCGAGGCGAGCGCTGCGGGCGGCGGCCACCCGTGCATAGGATTCATGCAGCCGGTTGAGCAACGCGGCGGCGTCGACGGCGCTGTCGTCGATGTCGAGCCGGTGCGATTCGATCCGCGCCGCCGTGTCGAGATCGTCCACCGCCGAAAGCAACCGTCGCGCCTGGCTCATGATATCGGCGGCACGACCGCGATAGCTGGTGGCGGCCGGGCCGAGATACTGGCCCTCGATCATTTCCGAAAAGCCGATGATGGCGTTCAGCGGCGTGCGCAGCTCATGAATGAGCTGGCGCAGCGCGTCGGCGGGAAAATGCGTGCCGAACACACCGCCGGCCGCCGGGCTGCTGGCGATCTCGTCCAGCCGGGGCCGTCGCGCGGTGCCGCGATAGCCCAAGAAGCTCCCGCGCGCGGGTTCGAAGAAGGGTACGCCCGAAATGCGCCAGTCGCCGGCCGCCGATCCCTCCCCCGCCACTCGGAAACGGGCGTCGCGGAACGGTGCGCGCTTCTCGAACGCACCTGCAGCCTGTCCGTCCACGCCATATTGGCCGGGACCGGCGATCGTTGCGATCGTCTGTCCGATCAGCGCACCGCGCGGTGCGCCGTCGATCCAGCGGATCGTGCCGTCGGCGGTCGATTCCCAGCGAAACTGGTCAATCGCGGCGGGGGATGCGGGAACGACGGGGGGCGGGGGCATCGCTTCCTTTTGACGCCGATAGGCTTCGATCCGCGCCACCAGTTCGCGAATCTGCGAATCGCCGCGGTCCTGGGCGGCGGGCGCCATCGCAATGCCACCTTCAAGCGCGAAATCGCTGGGGCCGAACGCGGCCAGTGCCTGGACGATTTCGGCGGGAAGATCCCGCCGATGGCGAAGCAGGGCGCGGGCGGGCGGCGCTAGCCTGGGCAGCAACGCCAGCCATTCGTCCGTCGTCAGCCGCGCGCCAGCGATCAGCGGCGCAGCGATGGCGGGGCTGTCCTCGGCGAAACAGGCGACCAGATCGGGCGCGACACGGCGGCCCGCAAGCGTTTCGGCGACGCGGCGGCGCAGGGCCGGATCGACCGCGCCACGCCGTTCACGCAGGAAAGCGAAGGCGCGCCGCGACAGCGTTTCTTCCGAATCGCCCTGCCCCTGCGCAAGCAGATCGACGAGCTGCCGCCAATGCGCCGCAATCCGGTCCGGCCGGTCGGCCGGCTGCGCCAGCACCGTCGCGATCCTGTCGTCGTAACGCATACCCCATCCGCTCTTGTCGGCCGTCATCGGAAGTAGCCGGACCGCGAGAGCGGGGGAAGAGCGCAATCCGGCCCGTCCCGATTTGCGACGGGCCGGGAAGCGCCGATCAGCCGGGGCGACGCTCCAGCCAGAGCAGCCAGAACGCGGCCAGCTCGGCCCGCGGACCGCTGATCGCCCGGAACGCCGCTTCGGCCTCGGCACGCTGCCCCGCTTGCGCCAGCGCGGCGCCGAGCCGGGTATTGATGAGATTGGCGTCCGCGCCCGACTTGCCCAGCGCGGCGCGATAGAGTTCGGCCGCTTCGGCAAACTGTCCGTAACTCGCGAGAGCGTCGGCAAGGCCCAGGACTGGGCGGACCTCGGCGCTGGCAAGCGCGGCGGCACGCTGGCCGGCGAGCCCCGCGCGATCTTCCGCGACGAGGCCGTTGGCACGCGTCAGCAACTCGGCATGCGGGCCGCCCGCAGGCAGCTTGCCACGCGCCACACCGTCGTCGAGCACCGCCTTCACTTCGCCCGGCAGGCCGGCGCGGCTGAGCTGATCGGCAAACTCGACATAATCGGCTTCGCTCTCCAGAGCGCCCACAACCCGCATCAGGCGGCGGGAATCCAGATCCAGCGCGCCGTCGATATTGCTGAGCTGGCGATAGATGAGCAAAGCATCGCGCCAATTGGTCGTGTTCGGATAGGCCCGCACGAGCTGACGCGACAGATCGATCGACTGTCGCGGCTGCCGCGCTTCATAGGCCGTCGCGAGCAGCCGGCGATACAGGTCCTCCGGCGCGGCCTGGCCGCTAGCGGTCGAGGCATCCAGCGCGCGCTGGAACAAGGCCTGCGCCTCGTCGCCACGGTTGAGCCGCAGCTTGACCTGGGCAAGCGTCGTGATCCGCTGGACATTGTTGGGATCGCTCGCGAGCAACCGCGTCAGCGGCGCTTCCGCCGCCGCCCAGTTCTGGGCCTGGATCGCAAGATCTGCCTGGACATTGAGCAAAGTGCCGATCTGCTCCGCCGGCGCCCCGCCGCTGGCGACCATCTGATCGACAGCCTGCGCCTGAAGCCGCGCGTCCTCCGCGCCACGCCCCGTGTTCAGCATGAGCTGGCCGACCAGATAGCGGTTCGCCGGGGATTCGGCGCCGGCCTGCGCGGCCGGGACCGCGGCGCGTGCCGCCGTCCAGTCCTGCGCCTGAACGGCTTGATACAGCGGCAGAATCGCCTCGTTTTCCGCGCGCGTCGTGTTGGGAAGCCGGGGCTGCCCCTGCGCCTTGCCGCGCTCTTGCTTTTCGCGGTCGCGCATCTTGAGGCCTTGAGCGTCGGCGGAGAACTGGACGAAGGCCCCAGCCGCGACAAGCGCGGCCGCGACTGCGATCGTGGTTTTCGGCATTTTCATTTGCGGCAATCTCCTTATGCGCGAAGCTACGCGCTGCGATCATTCCGGTTCCGTCCCATCATGCGGGCGGGCGGGCGAGCCAGGTGGTCCAGAAGCCCGCCAGCTCGGCACGCGGGCCGGTGATCGCGACCAGCGCGGCCTCGGCCTCGGCGCGCTGGCCGGCCAGCGCGAGCGCGGCGGCCAGGCGCGTGTTGACGAGATTCGGATCCCCACCGCCCTTCTGCAATGCGGCGCGATAGAGTTCGGCGGCCTCGGCATATTGGCCGAAGCCGTAATGCGCGTCGCCGGCGGCCAGCGCGGCGGCGCCGGTTTCGGCGGCCAGAGCCTGCGTGCGCGCGCGGGCGAGGCCGGCGCGCGCCTGGGTCGCGGTGCGCGTGGTGCTGGTGACGAGCTGACGCACCTGCGCCTCGCTGGCGTCGAGCATGGTGCGCGACACCGCCTCGTCGAGCAGCGCCTTCGCCTCGCCCGGCATGCCGGCACTGTCGAACGCCCGCACCGTCTCCAATATGTCGCGTTCGCCCGCGACACCGCCGCTGGCGCGCGCGAGGCGCCGAATGTCCAGCTCCAGCGCCGGATCGCCGGCGGCGAGCTGGCGATAGACGTACAGGGCATCGCGCCAGTTGGATCGGGTCGGATAGGCCGCGACCAGCCCGCGCGCGAGCGCGAGCGCCTGCGGCGCGAGCCGCCCGTCGAAGGCCAGCGCCAGGCCGCGCTGGTGCCAGCTTTCCGGCGCCGCCTGGCCGCCGGCCTGCTGCGCCTCGATCGCACGCTGGAACAAGGCCACCGCCGCCGCGCGATCGCCAATCCGCGCCTTGTATTGTGCATAATCGGCGATGGCCGCGGCATTGTTAGGCTGCAATTCGACGACCCGGGCAAGCAGCCGGTCCGTCCCCTGGAAATCGTTGGCGCTGTAGGTGCGGCTGGCCTGGGCGGCGAGCAGGCTGGCCAGCTCCGCGCCCTGCGGAACGCCGCTGGCGACCAGGGCGTCGATCGCCTGGTTCTGCATCTGCCCGTCGCCGCGCGTGCGGCCGATCTGGAACTGGTAATTGGCGACGGCATAACGTGCCGAGGCGCTCTGCGCGACGGCGCGCGCCGCGGCCAGAGCGGCGTCCTGCGCGGCCCGGTCGGCGCCGGCGGCAGCGGTCTGGAGCGCCTGGAGCGCGGCATTTTCCTGTTGCGTCACCGTGAACGCATGGCTCTGCGCATTGACGGCGGGCGGGACCAGCGCGGCGGAAGCGGCAAGCAGGGTGGCCAGCGCGATCCTCGAAACGGTCATCGGTGGGCTCTCCTCGAACAGTGCGTTTTCACCCGCGCGAATCCCCGCCGGACGCTTGCCTCGGGGGCCGGCTTCTACCGTTATCGGCCCGGGCTTGCTAGGGGGCGGGCAATGAACCCGGCTTGAACCGCGCCAAGGCGAAAAGCCCGGGAAAAACAGGCGGCTGGCGATCCGGGGAAGGGCTGGGCTGCCGAATCTCCTCGCGCGCACGCGCGCACGCGCGGGGTGGCGTCCACCGGTGCCATCGGCTAGGGTCGCCCTTCGCTGGCGCGTGACGCGCCTTACCCATGTCCCACCGATCCAGGAACCCGAAACTTGGCCAGCGTACCGCCGACCATCGAACCTTCCGATATTTCCCCCGTCTCCATCGTCGACGAGATGAAGACGTCCTATCTCGATTACGCGATGTCGGTGATCGTCGCGCGCGCGCTGCCGGACGTGCGCGACGGGCTGAAGCCGGTCCACCGGCGCATCCTCTACGCCTGCCAGGAAGGCGGCTTCGTCGCCGGGCGCGCCTATCGCAAGTCGGCCAAGATCGTCGGCGATGTGATGGGCAATTACCATCCGCACGGCGACAGCGCGATCTACGACGCGCTTGCCCGCATGACCCAGGACTGGTCGCTGCGCGTGCCGCTGATCGACGGCCAGGGCAATTTCGGCTCGATGGATCCCGATCCGCCCGCCTCGATGCGCTACACCGAGGCGCGGCTCAACCGGGTCGCGATGACCCTGCTCGACGATCTCGATAAGGACACGGTCGATTTCACGCCGAACTACGACGCCTCGCGCGAGGAGCCGCAGGTCCTGCCCGCGCGCTTCCCGAACCTGCTGGTCAACGGCGCGGGCGGCATCGCGGTCGGCATGGCGACCAACATCCCGCCGCACAATCTCGGCGAGGTGATCAGCGCCTGCAAGGCCTATATGGACGATCCCGCCATCACCGTCGAAGGGCTGATGGAGCATGTCCCGGCCCCGGATTTCCCGACCAGGCCGCTGATCCTCGGCCAGGCCGGCGCCCGCAGCGCCTATCAGACCGGGCGCGGCTCGATCATGATGCGCGCCCGCCACGAGATCGAGGAAGGCCGGGGCGACCGCCGCTCGATCGTGCTCACCTCCATTCCCTTCCAGGTCGGCAAGTCCGGCCTGGTCGAGCGCATCGCCGAGGCCGCCAAGGACAAGCGTATCGAGGGCGTCAGCGACATCCGCGACGAATCGAACCGCCACGGCGTGCGCATCGTCATCGACCTGAAGCGCGACGCCACGCCCGAGGTGGTGCTGAACCAGCTCTGGCGGCATACTCCGGCCCAATCCTCCTTCCCGGCCAACATGCTCGCGATCCGCGGCGGCCGGCCGGAGACGCTGAACCTGCGCGACATCATCGCCAGCTTCGTCAGCTTCCGCGAGGAGGTCATCACCCGCCGCGCCAAGTTCGAGCTCGCCAAGGCGCGCGACCGGGCGCACCTGTTGCTCGGCCTCGTCATCGCCGTCACCAATCTCGACGAGGTGGTGCGCATCATCCGCGGCTCCGCCTCCCCCGCCGAGGCGCGCGCCGCCCTGCTCGCCCGCGAATGGCCGATCGCCGAGATCGCACCCTATATCCGCCTGGTCGAGGCGATCGAGACCGAGGTGGCAGGCAGTTCCTATCGCCTCTCCGACCTCCAGGTCCGCGCGATCCTGGAGCTGCGCCTGCATCGCCTGACCGCATTGGGCCGCGACGAGATCGCCGGCGAACTGCGCGAGCTCGCCACTTCGATCACCGGCCTGCTCGAAATCCTCGGCGACCGGGTGAAGCTCTACGCGGTGATGCGCGAGGAGTTCGACGAGATCGCGGCGGCCTATGCCACCCCACGCGTCACCGAGATCGCCCCCGCCGCCGACGGCATCGACGACGAGGATCTGATCGAGCGCGAGGACATGGTCGTGACCGTCACGCTCGGCGGCTACATCAAGCGCACCCCGCTCGAAACCTTCCGCGCCCAGCGCCGCGGCGGCAAGGGCCGGGCCGGTATGGCGACGAAGGACGAGGACGCGATCACCAATTTGTTCGTGACCTCCACCCACAATCCGGTCCTGTTCTTCTCGACCCACGGCAAGGTCTATCGTCTGAAGGTCTGGCGCCTGCCCGAAGGCGCGCCCCAGGCGCGCGGCCGGCCGATGGTGAACCTGCTCCCGCTGGCCGAGGGCGAGACCATCTCCACCGTGCTGCCGCTGCCGGAGGACGAGGCGGAATGGGGCAAGCTCCACGTCGTCTTCGCCACCGCGCTCGGCGGCGTGCGGCGCAATTCGATGGATTCCTTCACCAACGTGCCGTCGAATGGCAAGTTCGCGATCCGCTTCGACGACAGCGTCGCCCAGCATGGCGAAGGCGACAAGCTTATCGGCGTCGCTTTGCTGACCGAGGGGGAGGATGTCCTTCTCGCCACCCGCCAGGGCAAGGCGATCCGCTTCGCCGCGACCGACGTGCGCGAATTCCAGAGCCGCCAGTCGACCGGCGTGCGCGGCATCACGCTGAAGGGCGACGACGAGGTGATCTCGCTGTCGATCCTGCGCGCCTTCGATGCCAATACCGAGGAGCGGGAGGCCTATCTCAAGGCCGCGCCGTGGAAGGAAGGCGAGCGCGAGGCGACATTGACGCCCGAGCGGGTCGCCGAATTCGCCGCGGCCGAGGAGTTCATCCTCACCGTCTGCGCCAATGGCTATGGCAAGCGCAGCTCCGCCTTCGAATATCGCCGCACCAATCGCGGCGGCCAGGGCATCACCAATATCGACAATCTCGGCCGCAACGGCCCGGTCGTCGCCAGCTTCCCCGCGCATGACGGCGAGCAGCTCATGCTGGTCACCGATCAGGCCAAGCTGATCCGCATGAATGTCGGCGACACCCGCGTCATCGGCCGCAACAGCGCCGGCGTCCGCCTGTTCGACGTCGCCGACGGCGAGCATGTCGTCAGCGCCGCGCGCATCGACGAGAGCGACGGGGAAGATAGCGGCGATATTTCGGAGGAAATTCGGGACGCGCCGGAAGCAGGGTCGGAAGGCTAGCTTCTCCATTCAAGCGGCGCTTGGCGGACGCCGCTTGACTCTACTCATGATTATCCGTTATTTCTGAAAATACAGAAAGGACGGATATGTCGCTGCTCGACCACCCCGATGCCAAGGCCTTCATTCTCCATTGGGGAGAAATGGGCACGCAATGGGGCGTCAACCGGTCGGTGTCGCAGATCCACGCCTTCCTCTATCTCTCCAATACTCCGCTGCCCGCCGACGAGATCGTCGACCAGCTAAAGCTCGCGCGTTCGAACGTCTCCACCGGCCTGAAGGAATTGCAGGGCTACGGCATCGTCCGGCGGGTCCATGTCGAGGGCGACCGGCGCGACCATTTCGTCGCGGAGAGCGATCTGTGGGACATGCTGATGCGGATCGTCGCGGAGCGCAAACGGCGCGAAGTCGATCCCACGATCGCCCTCCTCGCCGAACTCGCCGAGCGGCTGAAACAGGATGAAAGCGCGCCGCCGCATGTGCGCGAGCGGATCGTCCGGATGCACGAATTCATCTCCACCCTCGGCAATTGGTACGAGCAGGTGCGCGGTCTTCCCAAGCCGACCCTGGTCCTGCTGATGAAGCTCGGCGGCAAAGTCGCCCGCTTCGTTTCCCCCGGCAAAGTCGCCCGATCCAAGGACTGAACCGATGACACGCCGACCGCCCTGACTCACGCCTGAAAGTTTCTGTTTTTTCAGAAATTACGGACAGAAAGGAATGAATGATGGTCGAGATTTCCTACGCGCTTTATCTGATCATTGCGATCGGCATCACGATCTGGGTCGCCCGCACCCTGTCGCGCAATGGCGAGGTGTTTCTGGTCCAATGCTTCGGCCACAACGAGGTGCTGGCGAAATCGACCAACCACCTGCTCGTGGTCGGTTTCTACCTCGTCAATATCGGTTTCATCACCCTGACGCTCAGCATCGGCAACGAGCCGACCACCTGGCCTGAAGCGATCCGTTTCCTCAGCTCGAAGGTCGGCCTCGCGGTGCTCGTGCTGGGCGGCATGCACTTCTTCAACATGTCCGCCATCGCCCGCTTCGGCCGCAAGGTGAACGACTGGCTGATCGACCGCGACAGCGTCGGCGCGGCCGCCATGTGAACCTTCGGACACGGGCGCCCTCGCGGCGCCCGTGCCCCACGATTGCGCGGGGAGAATGAGATGAAAACTGTCGGATCGCCTTTGGCCGCCGCGATCATCGCCTCGGTGCCCGCCGGCCCCCTGTTCGTTGGAATCGCGATTCTTTCGAATTATGTCGCCTCCGTTCCGGCGATCGTACCCTTCTCACTGGGATTCGCCTTGGTCGCCATTCCTGTGCTGTTCCTGTCCTTGCTCGGCGGCGTCGTGCTGGCATTCTTTCCCATTCTGATCGGCGCCCACTTGATGAGCGCAGCCGGCGAATTCAGCGAGACCGCCCGCGATACGATGGCTTGGGCGATCGTTGGGGGCCTGAGCGGTGCCGGCATCGCCGCACTGACAGCAGGTTTCGACGAAGGCGCGCCGTTCGCCGTCGCCTTGATTCTAACCTCGGCGATCTGTGCGCTGATCTGCCGATCGCAATTCCGATGGGACGGTCAGGGATAAATATCCACCGCCTCCGCCCCCGGCATCACCGCCTCGCGCAGCAGGGTCCGGTGGCAGTGCGCCGGATCGCGCTCGAAGCAGATCAGGGCCGAGGGCTTTTCCTCGGCAAGCGCGGCCATCCGTGCCGCCGCTTCCCCGGCCTCGGGCGTTTCGAGCTGCGCGGCATAGACCCGCGCCATCTCCTCGAACCGGTGCTTGCGCGCCGCCTCCCGGCCCTCCGGCGGCGTGCCGAGCGCCTTCAGTAGCACATAGTCGATCCCGGCCTCCTTCAGCCCCGCCGCCAGCACATTCTTCGAGAAGCCCGGCTTGCGCGACAGCGGCACCGCCCGCACGTCGATCACCCGCTCCACGCCAGCTGCCCTCAGCGCCGCGATCACCTCGTCCTGCGTACTGCCCTCATAGCCGATGGTGTAGATGCGCCGCGCGGTCATCCTCGATGCTCCTGTGGCAGACCGCCTCGATATTCAACCCGTCCGGGTCGAGCACGAAGGCGGCATAATAATCCGGACCGTAATGCGGGCGAAGCCCCGGCGCGCCATGGTCGCGCCCGCCCGCCGCCAGGGCCGCCTCGTGAAAGGCGTCCACCGCCTCGCGCGTCTCCGCCCGGAAGGCGACATGCGTTCCCTCGCCCACTTTCTCATTGTCGCCG
Source organism: Sphingomonas sp. (assembly GCA_019635535.1). Taxonomy (NCBI): domain Bacteria; kingdom Pseudomonadati; phylum Pseudomonadota; class Alphaproteobacteria; order Sphingomonadales; family Sphingomonadaceae; genus Sphingomonas; species Sphingomonas sp. The sequence continues at coordinate 1,698,108 of JAHBZH010000001.1, read as the reverse complement.
ATCCAGAAGAAGGGGTCGCCCGGCGTGCCGAAGCCATGCGCGGTGCCGCCGCTGCCATTCTCCTCCGCCGGGACGGTCATGACCAGCGCGACGCCGAGCGGCGCCAGGGCCTTTTCGTAGAAGGCGCGCGACCGCTCCGCGTCCGCGACCGCGAAACCGACATGATCGAGCATGACTCCATACCTCTTCCGTCATTCCCGCGAACGCGGGAAACCAGCTTTTGTTCTCCGCCTTCTCAGCGCCGTTCGCGAAGAAGCTTAGCTGGATTCCCGCTTTCGCGGGAATGACGATTGTGGTTGGAAGGCACTCATGTCTCACCAGGTTCATATCATCGGCGGCGGACTCGCCGGGTCCGAAGCCGCATGGCAGCTCGCCGAGGCCGGCGTGAAGGTCCGCCTTTCCGAAATGCGCGGCAGCGGCGACACGACGCCGGCCCACCACACCGACGGCCTCGCCGAGCTGGTCTGCTCCAACAGCTTCCGCTCCGACGATGCCGAGAGCAATGCGGTCGGCCTGCTCCATGCCGAGATGCGCGCCTTGGGCTCGATCATCATGGCGACAGCGGACGAGCACAAGGTGCCGGCGGGCTCGGCGCTGGCGGTGGACCGGGACGGCTTCTCCGAAGCGGTGACGGCGAAGCTCGCCGCCCATCCCAATGTCGAGATCGTCCGCGAGCGGGTGGACGCCCTTCCCGCCGCCGGCCTCGCCATCGTCGCCACCGGCCCGCTCACCGCCGCGAAGCTCGCCGAATCGATCGGCGGCGCGACCGGCGCCGACGCCCTCGCCTTCTTCGACGCCATCGCCCCCATCGTCCACCACGACACGATCGACATGGACATCTGCTGGAAGGCCAGCCGCTGGGACAAGGGCGAGGCCGACTACATCAACTGCCCGATGACCAGGGAGCAATATCTCGCTTTCCACCAGGGCCTGATCGACGGCGAGAAGACCGAATTCAAGGATTGGGAAAAGGACACGCCCTATTTCGAGGGCTGCATGCCGATCGAGGTGATGGCCGAGCGTGGGGTGGACACCTTGCGCTACGGCCCCATGAAACCGGTCGGTCTCGACGATCCGCGCACCGGACGCTGGCCCAATGCGGTCGTCCAGCTCCGTCAGGACAATGCGCTGGGCACTTTGTGGAACATGGTCGGCTTCCAGACCAAGTTGAAGCATGCCGAGCAGGTCCGCCTGTTCCGTACCATCCCCGGTCTCGAACAGGCCGAGTTCGCCCGGCTCGGCGGCCTCCACCGCAACACCTTCATCCAGTCGCCGAAGCTGCTGGACGGGACGCTGCGGCTCAAATCCGCGCCCCATATCCGCTTCGCCGGCCAGATCACGGGCTGCGAAGGCTATGTCGAAAGCGCCGCGATCGGCCTCCTCGCCGGCCGCTTCGCTGCGGCCGAGCTGGCCGGCAAGGCACTCGTCCCGCCCCCGCCGACCACGGCATTGGGCGCCCTGCTCGGCCACATCACCGGCGGCGCCGAGGCGGAAAACTACCAGCCGATGAACGTCAATTTCGGCCTGTTCCCTCCGGTCGAAGGCCGATCGAAGAAGGCCGAACGCAAGAAACGCTATACGGACCGAGCACGCGCGGATCTGACCGACTGGCTCGCTTCAGCCTAGCAGGCACAGCCCTTCTGCCTCGCCGGGGGGCGGGCGCGCGGCGCGGTGGTCGCATATTCGGTGCGGTTCAGGGCGCCGTCGCGATTGGCGTCCGCGCCCTGGAATTTCTCGCGGGTGCGCACCGCCCATTCCTCGAACGACAGCCGCCCGTCGCCGTTCGTGTCGAGCCGGGCGAAAGCCTTGCGGCGCGGCTCGTACAATTCGTTCAGCGTGATCCGCCCGTCCTTGTCGCGGTCGGCGCGATCGAAGCGGCGCTGTTCCTTGGTGCGCGCATCGGCGGCGGGCGGGGGCGGCGGCGCGGTCTCGTCGCCCGGTGTCTCCACGGCAGCCGGCGGCGGCGGGAGCGGGCTGACCTCTCTCCGCGCCATGCCCTTCCAGGCAAAGAAGCCAGCCAACACCAGCAACAAAGCCGCGCTGGCTCCGCATAAGAATCGCAGCATGATTCTCCCCTATACGAAACAGATAAGTCAATTCGCACAGGAGTCAAAGTCACGATCAAGAAAAAGCGGAAGAAATCATCTTCCCGACAACCGATGCCATATCATTCTCAATAGTCGTGATGGCCCACCCTGTTTGCCGGGCACATCATCGCGCAAGTCACGCGCCGCGAGAACCGCCAGCATCCCGAGCGGGCGCAGGGCGGCAGGCCAGCGCACCTGGGCATATCTTGCCCGCGCCGCCGTCATCGCCGCCATCGCCTCTTCGAAACGCGCGCTGTGCCGTGCCAGATCGATCAGCGCCCAGACCTGGCCGGCCGGGCCGACCTCCGCTTCGACACCGAGCAGGCGGGCCGACAACCCAAAAAGCGTGGCCCCGCGCGCGGTGGCATACAGGTCGAGCGCTTCGCGGTCCGGCGCCTCCGCGCCGACGATCGCATCCCAGCCGTCCGCCATCGCCGAAAGCTCGGCACCCGTCACTCCGGCCGACAGGACATGGGCGGCCAGCGCCTCCAGCAAAGGCTCGGCCGGCGGCGGCGCGCCATCGAGCCGCTCCAGCGCCTCGCGCCACCAGGCGAGACGGATGCGCGTCACCATCGGCTCGCGCCCCGTCGCCAGCACCGATGCGAACGCCGCATCGAGCCGCCACAACGCCTCAAGCGCGGGCCGCCGCGCCGCCGGCACATAAGTCAGCGCCAGCACGCGTTCGGGATCGGGCTCCGCCATGCTCTCATCGTCACCCCGGCGCAGGCCGGGGTCCACCTTTTCTTTGGGTTCGCGCGGAGACGAGAACTACCTGTAACTGACCTTCTTCGCCGCCGCGACCACATCCGCCGCCTTGATCAGGGCCAGCTTCTCCAGGTTCGCGGCATAAGGCAGCGGCACATCCTCGTTGGTGACACGCAGCACCGGAGCGTCGAGATCGTCGAACCCGTCCTCCATCGCCACCGCCATGATCTCCGACGCGATCGAGCAGACCGGCCAGCCTTCCTCGACCACCACCATCCGGTTGGTCTTGGCGAGGCTCTTCAGCATCGTCTCGGTATCGAGCGGGCGCAGCGTGCGCAGGTCGATCACCTCGGCGTCGATCCCCTCGCCGGCCAGCGTCTCGGCCGCTTCCAGCGCGACACCGACGCCGATCGAATAGGAGACGAGCGTTACGTCCTTCCCCTCGCGCGCCACCCGCGCCTTGCCGATCGGCAGGACATAATCGTCGAGCTTGGGCACGTCGAAGCTGTGGCCGTAGAGCAGCTCGTTCTCCAGGAACACGACCGGATCCTCGGACCGGATCGCGGCCTTCAGCAGCCCCTTGGCGTCCGCCGCGCTGTAGGGGGCGATTACGATCAGGCCCGGCACGGCGGCATACCACGGCCCGTAATTCTGGCTGTGCTGCGCCGCCACCCGGCTCGCCGCGCCATTGGGGCCGCGGAACACGATCGGGCAGCGCATCTGGCCGCCCGACATGTAATTGGTCTTGGCCGCCGAATTGATGACATGGTCGATCGCCTGCATGGCGAAGTTGAAGGTCATGAACTCGATGATCGGCTTCAGCCCCGCCATCGCCGCGCCGGAGCCGACCCCGGCGAAGCCATATTCGGTGATCGGCGTGTCGATGACGCGCCGGTCGCCGAACTCCTCCAGCAATCCCTGCGTCACCTTGTAGGCGCCCTGATATTCGGCGACCTCCTCGCCCATCACGAAGACGCGATCGTCGGCCCGCATCTCTTCGGCCATCGCATCGCGCAAAGCCTCGCGGACCGTGGTCTTCACCATCTCGGTGCCTTCGGGAAGGTCCGGATCGGCCACCTCGATCCGCGCCGGCTTCACGAGCTGCGCGGTGCCGCTCTCGGCGGCCTGCGGCTTGTCGGATTCCGGCGCGGGCGCTTCGACCTTCGCCTCCTCCTTCGGCGCGGACGTTTCGGCGGCGGAAGCATCCTCGCCTTCCCCGGCGATCAGCGCGATCACCTCGCCCACCTTCACGCCGTCCGTGCCCTCGGCGATCACGATCTTCGCGATCGTCCCCTCATCGACCGCCTCGAACTCCATCGTCGCCTTGTCGGTCTCGATCTCCGCCAGGATATCGCCGGAGGAAACGGTGTCGCCCTCCTTCACCAGCCATTTGGCGAGAGTGCCTTCCTCCATGGTCGGGGAAAGCGCGGGCATTTTGAGTTCGATGGCCATCAGTAGCTGCCTACCAGCACGTCGGTATAGAGTTCGGACGGATCGGGCAGCGCCGCCTGTTCGGCGAAGTCGGCCGCTTCGACGACGATCTTCTTGATCTCGGTGTCGATCGCCTTGAGCTCGTCCTCCTTGGCGCCCGCCTTCTCCAGCTCGCGCTTCACCGCCTCGATCGGGTCGGACTTGTCGCGCACCGCCTGCACCTCCTCGCGCGAGCGGTACTTGGCGGGATCGGACATGGAGTGGCCGCGATAGCGGTAGGTCTTGAGCTCCAGCAGCACCGGCCCCTTGCCTGAGCGCACCCATGCGACCGCCGTCTCGGCCGCGCCGCGCACCGCCAGCACGTCCATGCCGTCGACCTGGATGCCGGGAATGCGGAAGCTCTCGCCGCGCCGGTAGAGCTGGTCCTCGGCCGACGAGCGGTTGACGCTGGTGCCCATGGCGTATTGGTTGTTCTCGATCACGAAGATGATCGGGAGCTTCCACAGCTCCGCCATGTTGAAGCTTTCATAGACCTGACCCTGATTGGCCGCGCCGTCGCCGAAATAGGCCATGGCGATGCCGCCGTCGCCCGAATATTTGTGCTTGAAGGCGAGACCGGTGCCGAGGCTCACCTGCGCGCCGACGATGCCGTGGCCGCCGTAGAAACGGTGCTCGACGCTGAACATGTGCATCGATCCGCCCTTGCCCCGGCTGATCCCCGCCTCGCGGCCGGTCAGCTCGGCCATGATCACGTTCGGGTCGATGCCGTAGGCGAGCATGTGGCCATGATCGCGATAGCCGGTGATCACGCTGTCCTTGCCGACCTCGAGCGCCGATTGCAGGCCGACGGCGACCGCTTCCTGGCCGATATAGAGGTGGCAGAAGCCGCCGATCAGCCCCAGCCCGTAAAGCTGCCCCGCCCGCTCCTCGAAGCGGCGGATGAGCAGCATCTGCTTGTAGAAATCGAGCAGCTCGTCCTTGTCCGCCTTGTAGCGGACGGGCTCGGGCGGGCGCTCGCGGTTCGGCGTGGGCGGCGCGGCTCCGGGAGTCTTGCTGGCTTGCGCGCTCTTGCTTGTAGCGCGTCCCGTCGATGCTGCCCTGGCCACTGGCGTCCGGCCCTTTCCTCTCGTTCAGACGATGGCGCTGCTATGGCCGCAAACGCGGCGGGGCGCAACGGGGCCGGTCAGTCGCCGGCGACGAAGAAGACCATCCGCCAGTGCCCGTCGCGCCGCGCGAAGCCCGCGCGATGAGCGATCAGGTTGCGCACATAAGCGGGCTCGACATAACCCGTCCGGCCATCCGCCAGCCGCATGTGGAACATGCCTTCATCCTCACCGAGCCAGGTCAACACGTCCCAGTCGAGCCGCGCGATCACCTCGGCATCGGGCCGCGGCGCGGAAAGCAGCGGCGCATCTGGAGTGATCGCGAGGAACGTCTCGAACCAGTCGTCTTCCCCGGCCTGGAGAAAGAATGAGGGCGAAACGCGCACGCCTCGGGAATCGACCGCACAGCCGAGCGCCAATGTGGCCTCCAGCACGTCCCAAAGCTCGCTGTCGCCGGCCCCGTCGAGCCGCCAATGCTCGGCCAGTCCGGCGGGGCCCTCAAGGCCGCCGAAGCTGATCGTGGCGTCGTCGGCCGTCACCCCCAGCAGATAGCCGGCATCGCGGCGGGAGATCGCGTCGCGCAGCTTCTCGCGGAACGCGGCGAAAGAGAGATCGGCGGCACATTCGTCCACCGGCGACAGCCTGATGACGGCGGGATCTGGCGCTGCGGCGGCGATCAGCAAGCTCAATATCGGGATCATGACACCCCCTTCCGAGGGGTATCATGCCGTGTCAGCGCCGGGAAGCGGGCCGCGCCTGAGGCGGCGCGTCCGGCGCCTCGCGCAGGTCGATGATCACCTCGTCGGGACGGACGAGGCCGAGCTCGCGCCGGACCAGCTCGTCGGCCAGATCGGGATCGGCGTTGCGCGGATCGAGCAATTCGGCGCGGTGCTGAAGCCGCGCACGCTCCGCCTGCAGCTCGGCGAGATGGATCGCCTTTTCCGCCTTGGCCCGGCGATAATCGCCCCACGACAACACACCGTTGTCACCCACCAATGCATAGCCGACGAAATTGGCGATGACGAGCAATCCCACGGCCGGCAGGGCTGCGCGCTTCATCAGTTGCAAGGGGGTACGTCTTGACGTCATCGTATGGGCACAGAATCAGTAAAATCGCGCCGAATCAAGCGATTTGAGGCCGAAGCCGAAAAAATCCGCCAGTCCGATTCCGGGCTCTCAACCGGCCGCTAAAACCCCTCGTCCCGCATAATGCGCGACCTCGCCCAGTTCCTCCTCGATGCGCAGGAGCTGGTTGTATTTCGCCAGCCGGTCGGAGCGCGCCAGACTGCCGGTCTTGATCTGCCCGCAATTGGTTGCGACGGCGAGGTCCGCGATGGTCGTGTCCTCGGTCTCGCCCGAACGGTGCGACATGACGGCGGTGTAGCGCGCGCGATGCGCCATGTTCACCGCGTCGAGCGTCTCGGTCAGCGTGCCGATCTGGTTGACCTTGATCAGGATCGAATTGGCGAGGCCCTGTTCGATGCCCATGGCCAGCCGCTTCGGATTGGTGACGAACAGATCGTCGCCGACGAGCTGGATCTTGTCGCCGACCAGATCGGTGATCGCCTTCCAGCCCGCCAGATCGTCCTCGCCCATCCCGTCCTCGATCGACCGGATCGGATAGTCGCGGGTGAGCGCCGACAGATATTCGGCCATCTCGACGGGCGAAAGCGTCATCCCCTCGCCGTCCATCCGATAGGCGCCGTCCCTGAAAAATTCCGTCGCGGCGCAATCGAGCGCCAGCACCACGTCGTCGCCGGGCCGGTAGCCGGCCTCCTCGACCGAACGCATGATGAAGTCGAGCGCGTCGCGGGCCGAGGCGAGGTTGGGCGCGAAGCCGCCCTCGTCGCCGACCGCCGTCGAGAGGCCGGCATCGTGCAGCTTCTTCTTCAGCGTGTGGAAGATCTCCGCGCCGCAGCGCAAAGCCTCGGAAAAGTTCTCCGCGCCGACCGGCATCACCATGAATTCCTGGAAATCGATCGGATTGTCGGCATGGGCGCCGCCGTTCAGGATGTTCATCATCGGCACCGGCAGCACGTTCGCCGAAACCCCGCCGACATAGCGGTAGAGCGGCAGGCCGCGCGCGTCCGCCGCCGCTCGCGCCGCCGCGAGGCTGACGCCGAGGATCGCGTTGGCGCCGAGCCGCGACTTGTTCTCGGTCCCGTCCAGCTCGATCAGGGCCGCGTCGATCTCGCCCTGGTCCTCGGCCTCCAGGCCGGTCAGGGCGGCGGCAATCTCGCCGTTCACCGCGTCCACCGCCGCGCTCACGCCCTTGCCGAGCCAGCGGCTCTTGTCGCCGTCGCGCTTCTCGACCGCCTCGTGCGCGCCGGTCGAGGCGCCCGACGGCACCGCCGCGCGGCCCAGGCTGCCGTCCTCCAGCAGCGCATCGACCTCCACCGTCGGGTTGCCGCGGCTGTCGAGGATCTGGCGGGCGTGCAGGTGAATGATGGCGGTCATTTCGTTACGGCCTCGCATGGGATATGGAAAAAGCGTGCCGGCCGATTATCTCTGGCTTGGGACACATGCAACTTTCCTGTCCGCCGCCGGAACGCAAGGCCCAAGCGGGTGTTCTCGAAGGACAGGCTTTTGTGCAAGCGAGTGGAGGAAATATCATGCCCCGTCACGACCTCGAGCTGTCCGAAGGCTCAGACCGCGCCGCTGGCGAAAACGCGCGCGAGTCGACCGACAAGCTGGTTCGCCAGGTGAAGGATCAGGTCTCCACGCTGCGGGGCCAGGCCGGCGAACGGCTGCGCGCCTATGCCGATGACGGCAAGGGCAAGGGCGCCAACCTGCTCGAGGAGCTGGGCGGGGTGATCGACGATGCCGCCCGCTCGATCGACGAGCGGCTCGGCGGCGAATATGGCGATTACGCCCACCGCGCGGCCGGCGCCGTCTCCTCCTTCGCCGGCAAGGTCCGCGACAAGAGCGTTGACGATATCGTCGCGGAGACGCGCGACATCGTCCGCAAGAGTCCGGTCATCGCGATCGCCGCGGCGGCCGTGGTCGGCTTCGCGCTGATGCGGGTGCTGCGCACCGGGATCGAGGAGGCCGGCGAGGTGGGCCGCCCCGAAGCGGACAATGACGGGGCCTGATCGTTGACGGACGGGGGAGAGCAACCGGGCCCGGACGGGGAGACGATCGGCGAGCTGATCGCCCGGTTGGTCGAGGACGGCCGGACCTATGCGGAGGCGGAGATCGCCGTCGCCAAGGCGATCGTCGCCTATCGCGCGACACGCGCCCGGCGGGCGCTGGTGGCGCTGGCGATCGGCTGGTTCCTGCTGTTCGCGGCGATGACGGCGGTGGTGATCGGCGCGATGGTCGCCCTCGCCCAGCAGATCGGTCCGCTCTTCGCCGCATTCATCGTTGGCCTGCCGCTGGCGATCGGCGGCTATCTGCTCGCCCATTATGGCTGGGACGGGATCAAGGGCCTCGGCCGCGACGAAGGCGAGCGGGACGCGATCGAACGCGGCGAGACGCCGCCATGACTTTGGAAGGCATCGAGCAGGCGCGGCGCGATGCGGTGAGGGCGCGCGCCCGGCTGGATGCGACCCTGGCCGCGACGCGCGCGCGCCTTCATCCGAACAGCCTTGCCGGCGAGGCGTGGGACGGGGTCAAGGCCAAGGGCGCCGATCTCGCCGATGAAGCGGTGGAGGCGGTGAAGGCACGGCCGGTCGCCGTTTCCGCCGGGATCGGCGCGCTGGCGCTCTTCCTGGCGCGCGGCCCTCTTACAAGAGCGGCGAAGCGCCTTATCTCCGACAGGCGGGATGAGAGCAACGAATCCTGAAGCGCAACGTTGAGCGCTGGAAGCAAGGAGCGTGTCGATGGCGGCGAGGAAAAAGCAGGACGAGCGGACGGAGGACGCGGCGCGCGGCCGCGCCGGCCGAGCGCTGGACAGCGCGCGGGAGCGCACCGTTTCGGCCTATGAGGCCGCGCGCGACCGCACCAGCGACGTCAGCGCCCAGCTCGCCGTCTATCCGGTCGCCGCAGTGCTGGGCGGACTGGCGATCGGCGCCGTGCTCGGCGCATTGGTCCCCGGCACGCGCCGCGAGCGGGAGCTGCTCGGCGATGCGGGCCGCAAGCTGGTCGACGGCGCGCGCGAGGCGGCCCGCAAGGGCATCGACGCCGGCCGCGCCCGCGCCGACGAAGGCATCGGCAAGGTCGTCCGCGCCGTCGGCGAAACGATCGGGACCAAGGACTGAGCGCGGCGGCGCCGCGACTTGCGCCCCGGCCCGTTCCCGCCTAGGCGAGCGCGCCATGAGCAAGCTGCATTTCGTGTTCGGCGGCCGGGTCAAGGATCCGCGCGGCCTCGATTTCGATCTATCGACCATCGACATGGTCGGCCTCTATCCGGACCATGCCAGCGCCGTGGAAGCCTGGCGCGGCAAGGCGCAGCGCACCGTGGACGATGCCGAGATGAAATATGTCGTCGTCCACCTGCACCGGTTGCTGGAGCCCGACAGCGCCTGATCGCGATCAGGCCTTCCGGTATTTGAGCAGAAGCAGCGGATAGGCGAGCAGCAGGCCGACCAGGAATCCGCCGATATGGGCGGCGATGGCGACGTGGATGCCGCCGCTCGCGAAGCTGATGCCGATGACGATCTGCAAGACCACCCACGCAGCCATCAGCCACAAGGCGTTGAGCCACAACGCCAGACGCGGACTGGCGACCTTCACCCGATTGCGCCCGAACAGCATCGCATAGGCACCCAGCACCGCCGAGATCGCCCCGCTCGCGCCGATCATCGGCACCATGTCGTCCGGCTGGATCAGCCAGTGCGCCGCGGCGGCCGCATAGGCGCCGAGCAGATAGAGGAGGATGAACCCCTTTGTCCCGACCACGCTCTCCGTCGGCCGCCCGCAGAAGACCAGCACCAGCAGATTGAAGCCGAGATGGACGATATTGGCGTGGACGAAGGTCGCGGTGAACGGCGTCAGCCAGGCCGGAGCCAGCGCCAGCCCGGGCTCTGCCACCGCGCCGCTGAACCGCGCGGGGATGAAGCCGCCCCATACGGCCGCCCAGCCGTCGAGCGCGAGCATCCACGCCACGAACCAGGCCGCCAAGACCGCCAGCGACATCCACAGGGTGAACGGCGCCTTGGCCCAGCTTTCCGGCGGTCGCATGACGGGTCCGCGTCCCGTCCCTATTTGAATTCGATCTTGGCGATCTCGAAATATTTGTCGCCGGACGGCGCGGAGAATTCCACCTCCTCGCCCTTGGAGCGGCCGATCAGCGCCCGGCCGAGCGGCGAGGCATAGCTGATCCGTCCGACCTTGGCGTCCGCCTCGGTCTCGCCGACGATCTGATATTTGATCTTGTTGTCGTTCTCGTCGAGCAGATGAACGGTCGCGCCGAACACCACCTTGTCGCCCGACAGGGTGGTCGGATCGATCACCATCGCGCGGCTCAACCGATCGTCGATGTCGGCGATCTGCGCCTCGATCTGGCCTTGGCGCTCCTTGGCGGCGTGATATTCGGCATTCTCGGAAAGGTCGCCATGGGCGCGCGCTTCCTCGATCGCATCGATGATCGCGGGGCGCTCCACCATTTTCAGGTGGCGCACGTCGTTCTGCAGCTTCTCATAGCCTTCGGCCAGCATGGGCAGCTTTTCGACCGTCGCCATTCGCAATGCCTTTCGTCAAAACCCCGTTTGGGCGTCCCTCGGCAGGAGGATCGCCTGAAGCCCAACCAATTTGTTCAGGATCATGCTTCGGAGGCTGAATAATAGTCCTGCAAGGCGCGCACTTCAAGGCCGCGCGCCCGCCGCGCCGCGATGGAGCGCACCACCGCCGCGCTCGACGCCGCGGTGGTGAAATAGGGAATTTTCTGCTGCACGGCCGAGGCGCGGATCGACGCGGAATCCTTGTGGCTCTGCCAGCCTTCGGTGGTGTTGAAGATCATCGCGACCCCGCCGTCCTTGATCCGGTCGACGATGTGCGGGCGCCCCTGGGCGACCTTGTTGACCCGCTCGACCGCGACGCCCTGCTGATCGAGATAGTCGGCGGTGCCGCCGGTCGCGATCGCGTCGAAGCCAAGCCCGATCAGGTCGCGCACCGCCGCCAGTATGGCCGGCTTGTCGCTGTCCTTGACCGACACGAACAGCGTGCCGCCGTCCGGCAGTTCGACGCCCCCGCCCTGCTGCGATTTGAGGAAAGCGGTAGCGAAATCGCCATCGATTCCCATGACTTCTCCGGTAGACTTCATTTCCGGCGAGAGCACCGGATCGACGCCCGGGAAGCGCGCGAACGGGAAGACAGCTTCCTTGACCGCGATATGGCGCACGTCGCGGCGGATCGGCGGCAGATCGGCCAGCTTCTCGCCCGCCATCACCCGCGCCGCGATCTTGGCGACCGGCGCGCCCACCGCCTTGGCGACGAAGGGCACTGTGCGGCTGGCGCGCGGATTGACCTCGATGAGATACACTTCCCCATCCTTCACCGCGAACTGGCCGTTCATCAGCCCGACCACGCCCAGCGCCCGGGCCAGTTCCGCCGCCTGCCGCTCGATCTCGGCGACGATCTCCGGGGACAGGCTGTAAGGCGGCAGCGAGCAGGCGCTGTCGCCCGAATGGACCCCGGCCTCCTCGATATGCTGCATCACGCCGGCGATCGTCACATCCGTGCCGTCGCACAGGGCATCCACATCCACCTCGATCGCGTCGCGCAGATACTGGTCGATCAGCACCGGGCTGTCGCCGGACACCTGCACGGCGGTGTGGATATAATTGTCGAGCTGCTCCGCCGAATCGACGATCTCCATCGCCCGCCCGCCGAGCACGTAGGAGGGCCGGGTCAGCACCGGATAGCCGATCCGCTCCGCCACCTTCAGCGCCTCGTCGCGGCTGCGCGCGATGCCGTTGCGCGGCTGCTTCAGGCCCAGCCGGTCGACCAGGGCCGCGAAGCGCTCCCGGTCTTCGGCCAGATCGATCGCGTCGGGCGAGGTGCCGAGGATCGGAATCCCGGCCTTTTCCAACGCCGCCGCCAGTTTCAGCGGCGTCTGCCCGCCGAACTGAACGATGACGCCCGCCAGTTCGCCGCGCAACTGCTCGACATGCAGGATTTCCAGCACGTCCTCTTCGGTCAGCGGCTCGAAATAGAGACGGTCGGACGTGTCGTAATCGGTGCTCACCGTCTCCGGATTGCAATTGATCATCACGGTTTCGAGCCCGGCCTCCTTCAGCGCATAAGCGGCGTGGACGCAGCAATAATCGAACTCGATCCCCTGCCCGATCCGGTTCGGCCCGCCGCCCAGGATCACGACCTTGCGCCGGTCCGACGGCATCGCCTCGCATTCCGGCTCGCCGAAGGTCGGGCTTTCGTAGGTCGAATACATGTAAGGCGTCTTCGCTTCGAACTCGGCGGCGCAGGTGTCGATCCGCTTGAAGACCGGCCGCACGCCCAGCTTGTGGCGCAGCCGGCGCACCTCCTCCTCGGTGGTCGCGCCGATCATGCCCTTCACCGCATCGTGGATCAGGCCGTGACCGCGGGTGCGCGTCTTCACCGCCCCGCCCGCGACATTGGCCGATTTGAGATTGAGCTCGGCCAGCCGCCGGTCGGAAAAGCCCATCTGCTTGAGGCGCCTGAGGCCCTCGGCCGTGCCCGGCAGCCCGTCGCGACACACGCCTTCCTCGGCCTCGACGATCTCCTGAATACGCTCCAGGAACCAGGGATCGTATTTGGCGATGGCATGGACTTCCGTCACGCTCAGCCCCTCGCGCAGCGCCTGGGCGGCGACCAGCAGCCGGTCCGGCGAGGGCACGGCCAGCGCCGCCTCGATCTCCGCCTTGGGCGCGCCGTACAGCTGGCGCACGCCGTCGAAGCCGATCAGCCCCGTCTCCAGCCCGCGCAGCGCCTTCTGCAAGCTCTCGTGGATGTTGCGGCCGATCGCCATCACCTCGCCGACGGACTTCATCGCCGTGGACAGCAACGCCTCGCTCTCCTTGAACTTTTCGAAGGTGAAGCGCGGGATCTTGGTCACGACATAATCGATGGTCGGCTCGAACGAGGCCGGGGTGACGCCGGTGATGTCGTTGTCGATCTCGTCCAGCGTGTAGCCCACCGCCAGCTTCGCCGCGACCTTGGCGATCGGGAAGCCCGTCGCTTTCGACGCCAGCGCCGAGGAGCGCGACACGCGCGGGTTCATCTCGATGACGACGAGGCGCCCATCCTTCGGATTCACCGCGAACTGGACGTTGGAACCGCCTGTTTCGACACCGATTTCGCGCAGGCAAGCGATGCTCGCATTGCGCATGATCTGATATTCCTTGTCGGTCAGCGTCAGCGCCGGCGCGACGGTGATGGAATCGCCCGTATGGATGCCCATCGGATCCACATTCTCGATCGAGCAGATGATGATGGCATTGTCCGCGCGGTCGCGGACCACCTCCATCTCATATTCCTTCCAGCCGAGCAGCGATTCCTCGATCAGCACCTCGTTGGTCGGCGAAGCCTCCAGCCCGCCGGTGACGATGGCGATGAACTCCTCGCGATTGTAAGCGACGCCGCCGCCCGTCCCGCCCAAAGTGAAGCTCGGCCGGATAATGGCGGGAAGCCCGGTCTTTTCCAGCCCCGCCAGCGCCTCCTCGACCGTATGCGCGATGGCGGAGCGGGCGGAGTCCAGCCCGATCCTGTCCATCGCCTCGCGGAATTTCAGCCGGTCCTCGGCCTTCTCGATCGCCTCGGCATCGGCCCCGATCATCTTGACGCCATATTTCGCCAGCGTGCCGTCCTTGAACAGCGCCAAGGCCGTGTTCAGACCCGTCTGCCCGCCCATCGTCGGCAGCACCGCGTCGGGCCGCTCCTTCTCGATGATCCTGGCCACATATTCGGGCGTGATCGGCTCGACATAGGTGGCGTCGGCCAGCTCGGGGTCGGTCATGATCGTCGCCGGGTTCGAATTGACGACGATGACGCGATAGCCCTCTTGCCTAAGCGCCTTCAGCGCCTGGCTGCCCGAATAATCGAACTCCGCCGCCTGCCCGATCACAATGGGACCGGCGCCGATGACGAGGATGGAGGAGATGTCGGTGCGTTTGGGCATTAGTGAGCAACTGCCTGCAAATTGTAGAGGATCAGCGCGGCAAGTGCGCCAGCCACGATCATGAAAATCATAGAAAGAAGCGGCGCAGCAGCAGCTCGGCTTGCACGAGGATAGAAGAACCCTTGAAGTGTCGCCGCACCGATGAACAAGAGCGGCACTGTCCACCACGTAAACACAAACAGCGCCCACACAAATAAGACAATCAGCCACACACCCGATATCGAACCAATGACCTTCCAGACAGCGTCCGTGCCCGGCATTGGGCGAAGAGGTGGGTATCCTCTCGTCCTAAACTCTATCATCGAGCCGAGAGTGAAGACGGTGAGCGCGAGAAAAAACCAGATCACTCATGATCTCCTAGCTTCATCATCCCCACAAACTTCCCGAACAGATACGTGCTGTCCTGCGGCCCCGGGCTCGCCTCCGGGTGATATTGCACGCTGAACGCCGGGCGATCCGTAAGCTCGATCCCGCAATTGCTCCCGTCGAACAGGCTCACATGCGTCTGGCGCACATTGTCGGGCAGGCTCTCCGCCTCGACCGCGAAGCCGTGGTTCATGCTGGTGATCTCGACCCGGCCGTCCTCGATCCGCTTCACCGGATGGTTCGCGCCGCGATGGCCCTGGTGCATCTTCGCGGTGCGCGCACCGACGGCGAGGCCGAGGAGCTGATGCCCCAGGCAGATGCCGAACAGCGGCTTGCCCGTTTCCAGCATCTTGCGGATCACCGGCACGGCATAGTCCCCCGTCGCCGCCGGATCGCCCGGTCCGTTGGACAGGAAGAAGCCGTCGGGTTCGTGCGCCATCACCTCGTCGAAGCTGGCCGTGGCGGGCAGCACGGTCACGCGCGCCCCGGCCGCCGCCAGATTGCGGAAGATGTTGCGCTTGGCGCCATAATCGATCGCGATGACATGGGGCCGCCCCTCATCGTCCCGCGCCTCGGCATAACCCTCGCCCAGCCGCCACAGCCCGCCTGACCACCGATGCGTCTGCCGGGTCGTCACCTCCTTGGCGAGGTCCATGCCTTCCAGCCCCGGCCAGTCCCGCGCCTTCGCCTTCAGCGCCTCCAGATCGAACTTCCCGTCCGCGCGATGGGCGATCACCGCATTGGGCGCGCCCTGCGTGCGGATCAGCCGGGTCAGCGCCCGCGTGTCCACGCCGCTCAGCCCGATCCGCCCGTTCGCGCGCATCCATTCGACGAAGGTCTGGAGGCTGCGGAAATTGCTCGGCGCGGTCACGTCCTGCCGCACCACGCAGCCGAGCGCGTGGGGATTGTCCGCCTCCACGTCCTCGTAATTCGCGCCGACATTGCCGATATGCGGGAAGGTGAAGGTGACGATCTGCGCGGCGTAGCTGGGATCGGTCATGATCTCCTGATAGCCGGTCATCGCGGTGTTGAAGCACAGCTCCCCCACCGCCTCGCCCTCGGCGCCGAATCCCCTCCCCCAGATCGTCGTACCGTCGGCCAGAACCAATACGCCCGTCGCTCCTTCAGGCGCGGGCGAGGGGATGGCGTCGGCCATGCGGCGGGCACTCCGTAAGCGTGGGTTGGCGATGTCGCTAAGACCCAGCCGCTAAGGCCGCGCGGGCGACGCGTCAATCCTGTTAAAAGCCGGGCCAGGCGGTTAGACGAACGGTTTCCCGAAAACGCCAATCGAGACATTCAATGATTCGCGACGACATCAAGCAGGCCCAAATCGATGCCATGAAGGGCGGCGACAAGGCATCGACCGGCACGATCCGCCTGATCCAGGCCGCGATCAAGAATCGCGACATCGAATTGCGCGGCTCCGCCAACCCGCTGGCGGACGACGTGCTGGTCACGGAAGTCCTCCAGAAGATGATCAAGCAGCGCCGCGAATCGATCGAGATGTACGAAAAAGGCGGCCGCGCCGAGCTCGCCGCCGCCGAATCGGCCGAAGTCGCGGTGATCGAGCGCTTCCTGCCCCGCCAGATGGACGAGGCCGAACTGGCCGCCGCCCTCGACGCGATCGTCGCCGAGACGGGCGCCGCGAGCGTCAAGGACATGGGCCGCGTCATGGCCCTGCTGAGGGAACGCCACGCCGGCCAGCTCGACATGAGTAAGGCGAGCGCGGCGGTGAAGGCGCGGCTGTCATAGAGAACTCCCCTCCCGCTTGCGGGAGGGGTTGGGGGTGGGGCAAGTACAACCACTTCGCTCGTCCCGAGCGAAGTCGAGGGGCGCTGGCACGGAGTGGGACGAAGAAAGATGACCCTCTCCCCCATTTCGTTCGAAAGGCTCACCCCATGAGCCTTTCTCCTCAATTCCTCGACGAACTGCGCGCCCGCACCCAGCTTTCCGCGCTCATCTCCCGCACGCTCAAGCTCACCAAGGCGGGCCGCGAGTTCAAGGCCTGCTGCCCGTTCCACAACGAGAAGACACCGAGCTTCTACGTCAATGACGAGAAGGGCTTCTACCATTGCTTCGGCTGTCAGGCGCATGGCGACGCCATCTCCTGGATGACCGACCAGCGCGGCCTCACCTTCATCGACGCCGTGAAGGACCTGGCCGCCACGGCGGGCATGGACGTCCCCGCCCCCGATCCGCGCGCCCAGGCCAAGGCGGAGCGGGCGGCGGGGCTCTATGGCGTGATGGACGCGGCCCAGGCCTGGTTCGCCGAACAACTGGGCGGGATCGAGGGCGCGGCGGCGCGCGACTATCTCGGCAAGCGCGGCATCGACGCCAAGACGCTGGCCCGCTTCGGCTTCGGTTTCGCGCCGGACAATCGCGGGCGGCTCAAATCCGCGCTCAAGCAGATCGGCAACGACAAGCTGGTCGAGGCCGGCCTGCTCATCGCGCCCGACGACGGCAACCGCGGGCCCTATGACCGTTTCCGCGGCCGCATCACCTTCCCGATCCGCGATCCGCGCGGCCGGGTGATCGCCTTTTCCGCCCGCATCCTCGGCCCCGGCGAACCCAAATATCTGAACTCGCCGGACACGCCCCTGTTCGACAAGGGCCGCACCCTGTTCAACTACGACAAGGCCGCGCCGGCCAGCCGGGAGGCGAAGCGGGTGATCGTCGTCGAAGGCCAGATGGACGTGATCGCGCTCGACCAGGCCGGGATAAGCGAGACCGTCGCCCCGCTCGGCACGGCGATGACCGAGGCGCAGCTCGGCCTGCTCTGGCGGCTCTCCCCCGCCCCCATCCTCTGCTTCGACGGCGATGCAGCGGGGCAGCGCGCGGCGGCCAAGGCGGCGGTCCGTGCCTTGCCGCAGCTCGGGCCGGAACGCTCGCTCGCCTTCGTTACCTTGCCCGCGGGCCAGGACCCGGACGATCTGATCCGCGCCGGCGGTCGTGCGGCGCTGGAAACTCTTCTGCAAGCGCCCGAACCCCTGGTCGATCGCCTCTGGCGGCACGAGGTCGAGGCCGAGCCGCTGACCACGCCGGAACGCCGCGCGGGGCTGCGGCGGCGGCTAATGGACCATGTCTCGGCGATCGGCGATCCGGACGTGCGCGATCAGTATCGCGCGGAATTCCTCTCCCGCTTCGACATGCTGACCCCGCGCCGGGCGGAACGCGGCGCCGGGCAGCGTTTCGACCGGCGCGGCCCCTTCGTTCCCATCCGCCCGGTTTCGGCGGGCGCGAAGCAGGTTTCGCGGACGGGCGTGGACCCGAAACTGGTGCGCGCGGTGCTGCAGGGCCTGATCCTTTACCCGGCGCTGATCGGCGAACATGCGGACGCTTTGCTCAAGCTGCCGATGGTCGAGGATGACGCGGCGGCGGTGCGCGAGATCCTGCTCGAAGCGGCGATGACGCACGCCGCGCTTGATCGGGAGGCCCTTGATACCATATTGGCGGCCAGGGGTGTGTCGGCTCGGCTCGAGGCGTTGCGCCTCGGACGCAGACTTCGCTTCTCTTTCACCCGACGGGATGCTCCCGCTGATCGCGCTTGCAGGGACTTGGCGCTGTTGATCAAGACGCTCGCGGAGCGCCCGGAGATCGAGGCGGCGCTGGCGGCGGCGACGGCAAGGTTGGGAGAAAGAACCGACGAAGCCGCGTTGTTGGAGCAGCAAAGGCTGCGCGCGGCGCGGGATGAGGCGGACAGGCGGCTGGCGACACTGATCGAGGGGGATGGGGACTAAGGCCCCCAACAGGTATAAAAGGCGTTCGAATGGCGAAGACCAACACCGCGGAAACCGAAGAGAAGACCGAAGGCGGCGACGCGCCCCTGATCGATCTCAACGAAGCCGACATCAAGAAGCTGATCGCCCGTGCCAAGAAGCGCGGCGTCATCACCTATGACGAGCTCAACGAGGTGGTCGGCGGCATGTCCACCGATCAGATCGAGGACATCACCTCGGCGCTCTCAGAGATGGGCGTCAACATCGTCGAGAGCGACGAGGGGGACGAGGAGGATCAGCAGCAGGAGGCCGACAGCGGCGTCGAGGAGGTCGACGGCGCGGGCGAGACCTTCGTGCTGGAGAAGAAGAAGGAAACCGTCGATCGCACCGACGATCCGGTGCGCATGTATCTGCGCGAGATGGGCGCCGTCGAGTTGCTCAGCCGCGAGGGCGAGATCGCCATTGCCAAGCGGATCGAGGCCGGCCGCGACACGATGATCTGGGGCCTGTGCGAAAGCCCGATCACCTTCAACGCGATCATCGCCTGGTCGAACGCGCTCGACGAAGGCCAGATGCAGCTGCGCGAGATCCTGGACCTGGAGGCGATGCTCTCCAAGGGCCCGACGC
The DNA here is from genome assembly GCA_019635535.1 of Sphingomonas sp. Lineage (NCBI taxonomy): Bacteria > Pseudomonadati > Pseudomonadota > Alphaproteobacteria > Sphingomonadales > Sphingomonadaceae > Sphingomonas > Sphingomonas sp. The sequence continues at coordinate 1,679,036 of JAHBZH010000001.1, read as the reverse complement.
CCGAGCAGGTCGAGGCGGCCGAGGATGAAGGCGGCGACATTTCCGAGAAGACCGCCGGCCCCTCCTTCAAGGAGGAAGAGGAGCCGGAGGAGGCCCCGGCCGAAAACGAGGACGAAGAGGAGAGCCTCGTCGAGCGCCGCACGCCGCGCCCGACCGAGGAGGAGGACGAGGACAACACCCTCTCGCTGGCCCAGATGGAAGAGACGCTGAAGCCCGCCGCGCTCGACAAGTTCGCGGCGATCACCGGCCTCTACAAGAAATTCGCCAGGCTCCAGATCACCCGGATGGAGGCGATGAACGCCGGTCAGGATTTCCCGGCCTCCGACGAGAAGAAATACCAGAAGCTCTCCGAACAGCTCACCGCCGAGGTGGAGAGCGTCCAGTTTCACGGCGCCAAGATCGAATATCTGGTCGACCAGCTCTACAGCTACAATCGCCGGCTGACGACGCTTGGCGGCCAGATGCTGCGCCTCGCCGAGCGCCACAAGGTGCCGCGCAAGGCGTTCCTCGACGCCTATATGGGGCACGAGCTGGACGAGAACTGGGCGGAGCGCGTCTGCTCCCTCGACAAGAAATGGGCAGCCTTCTGCGAGAATGAGAGCGCCGCGATCGAGCGCATCCGCACGGAGATCAGCGAGATCAGCCAGGCGACCGGCATGAGCCTGGGCGAATTCCGCCGCATCGTGAACCAGGTCCAGAAGGGCGAGCGCGAGGCGCGCATCGCCAAGAAGGAGATGGTCGAGGCGAACCTGCGCCTCGTCATCTCGATCGCCAAGAAATACACGAACCGCGGGCTGCAGTTCCTGGACCTGATCCAGGAGGGCAATATCGGCCTGATGAAAGCGGTCGACAAATTCGAATATCGACGCGGCTACAAGTTCTCGACCTATGCGACCTGGTGGATCCGCCAGGCGATCACCCGCAGCATCGCAGACCAGGCAAGGACGATCCGCATCCCGGTCCACATGATCGAGACGATCAACAAGCTGGTCCGCACCAGCCGGCAGATCCTGCACGAGATCGGTCGCGAGCCGACCCCGGAGGAACTGGCCGAGCGCCTCTCCATGCCGCTGGAGAAGGTCCGCAAGGTGATGAAGATCGCCAAGGAGCCGATCTCCCTCGAAACGCCGATCGGCGACGAGGAGGACAGCCATCTCGGCGATTTCATCGAGGACAAGAACGCCGTCATCCCCGTGGACGCGGCGATCCAAGCGAACCTCAAGGAGACCGTGACCCGCGTGCTGGCGTCACTCACTCCGCGCGAGGAGCGCGTGCTGCGCATGCGTTTCGGCATCGGCATGAACACCGATCACACGCTGGAGGAAGTCGGCCAGCAGTTCAGCGTCACCCGCGAACGCATCCGTCAGATCGAGGCGAAGGCACTCAGGAAGCTGAAGCATCCGTCGCGGTCGCGGAAGATGCGGTCGTTCCTCGACCAGTAAGGCTGCTTCAGGCGCGTATCCGCCTCAATCCATCTGTCGCGCGCTCCTGGCAAACTTGCGGCGGAGGGCGCCGGTATTCGGCAATCCTAGTCGACCATCGCCGCGACCAGACGTCGCAATTCGCCGGCCGGCAGCCGGAACGGCAAAGCCGCGGGCTTCGGCGCACACAGCGCCAATGGCAAATAGAGTTTGGGTCGCTTGGATTTCTTGGTAATCGTTTCGATCATTTCATTCGTTTCATTGTGGAAAATCATAAAGCGGTCAGCGGCGGAATGTCCGCCGTCTCGGCCCGCTTGTGCTCTGGCCGGGCGTCTTTTCGCGGTAGACGATCCTGCCTTTCGACAGGTCGTAGGGCGTCATCTCGACATGGACGCGGTCGCCGACCACCGATTTGATGCGGAAACGCCGCATCTTGCCGGCGGTGTAGGCGATGATGCGATGCTCGTTGTCGAGCATCACGCCGAAGCGGCCGTCGGGGTAGATCTCGTCGATCAACCCCTCCATGACCATCAGCTCTTCCTTCGCCACGCCCTATTCGGCCGCCGCGAGATTGACCGCGGCGACCTTGCCGTCGCGCCCAGCCTCAAGTTCGTAGCTGAGCCTCTGCCCTTCGCGGATCGAAGCCATGCCGGCGCGCTCCACGGCGGAGATGTGGACGAAGGCGTCCTTGCCGCCATCCTCGTTGGTGATGAAGCCGTAGCCACGACCTTCGTTGAAGAATTTGACGGTTCCAATGGCCATGTCGGGCCCTTTCGCATGCAAAATTGCCCGCGCGCGAACGGCGCGGCGGGGCCGGTGAAGCTCGAAAGGAAATGGAAGCCCGAAGGCGTCGGTCTCGCTCGCAGGCGACGTCAGCAAGCTTGATATAGGGAAAGAAGCGCCGATTTACAACTCGACCGCCCGCCCCGGCGCGAGCAGGCCGCGAACGGGAACCTTTCCGCGCTTTGCCCGTTGATGCTCGACCAGACGATGTAAAAATCGACTGTCATGAAGCTTCCACGGGTTTCCCGAGGACGCATTCAGGAGCCCCGACGCCTTCACCGGCGCCGGGGCTTTTGCATGGGAGGGAGGCGCCGCCCGTCCGGAAGCGGATAGGGCCGTCCGGAAGCGGACAGCCCGCGCCGCCCGAACCGGCGGGCAATCCCAACATTTGGCGGTTCTTGCCCCGCAATTAGCCGCACCGCGTGATGGCGAAATCATCATCTAGCTGGAAATCAACGATTTTTCTCTTTTGGCACGCCCCGTGCTGAAGCTTCGGCATCCCCCGTCGGGCGCTGGCCCGCAATGTCGAAGGAAAATGCAATGCAGACCGAGGACGGCAATCTCTTCACCCGCGACGACACCCTGCTGGGCGTCTGCGAAGGCCTGGGCGAGGATCTCGGCTTCAATCCGAACTGGCTGCGCGCCGCGCTGGGCGCCGGTCTGATCTGGAACCCGCTCGCGATGATCGGCATCTATCTCGGCCTGGGCGTGATCGTGCTGTTCACGCGGCTGGTCATGCCGAATCCGCGCCGCGCGGCCGTGTCCGAAGCCGCACAGCCGGATGAAACGCAGACCCCGGCAGAAATCGCCGCCGAGCCGCTGCCGATCGCGGCCTGATGCTGTCCGCCGCAACCTTCCGGGCGCCGGCTTTACCTCCTCTTTACGGCCCTTGCGCTAGACCCTCGCGCAAGGGCCGCCGGAAAGGGCGTCGCGGAGGACAAGAATGGCATCGGTTTCGGTCGCGAAAACAGGTTCGGCACGCACCGGTTCGTTGCTGTTCGCGCGCGTCGCCGAGCATGGCAGCGCCGCCCATGCCTATGTCGGAAGCGACGCGCTGCTGACGGGGCAGGACTCGGCGCGCAACCTCGCCGACGCCATCCATTTCCTGTGCGCGCTGCATGGCCGCCATCCCGGGATCGTCGAGCTCGCCGCGCTGCGCTCGATCGAGCCGGCGGCGAAAGAGTGGCTCGATGCCGCCTGCGACGCGGTCGCGGTGGAGCGCGCCTGGCTGACCCGCCTCGCCGTCGCCGCCGGCGCCGCCCCCGGTACGCCCGGCGGCACTGAGAGCGAGACGGCGGTGATCGGCGTGCGCTCTGCTCTTTCCACCCTTGCCCAGTCCGACCGGCGCGGCTGCGCGCTCGGCGCCGGCTTGGCCTTCGCGGCGGACTGGATCGCGGTGCGCCGCCTGCTCGACGCCGCCGCCCGCCGCTTCGGCGTCGATGCGCCCCCCTACGGCCTGGGCGACGCCGAAACGCTGTCCGGCATCGCCGACAGTTGCGGCGCCACCCCAGCGATCGAGCGCGCCATCATGTTCGGCGCCCAGCAGCTCGCGCTGCAGCATCACGGGCTATGGGATTTGCTCGAAGCCAGGGAACAGGCGCGGCGGGGGAGCTGATCTCCGGCGCGCCCTTGCGCCCTCCTCCCCGCCATGCTTAAGCCTCCGCGACATTGACGTTCGCGTAAAGGGCCCCGCATGCGTTTCGAAGGCACTTCCTCCTATGTCGCCACCGAGGATCTCAAGGTCGCGGTCAATGCGGCGGTGACGCTGCGCCGGCCCTTGCTGGTGAAGGGCGAGCCGGGGACGGGCAAGACGGTGCTGGCGCACGAGATCGCCGCCGCGCTCGATGCGCCGCTGATCGAATGGCACGTCAAATCCACCACCAAGGCCCATCAGGGCCTGTACGAATATGACGCTGTCGCGCGCCTCCGCGACGGGCAGCTCGGCGACGAACGGGTCCACGACATCCGCAATTATATCAAGCAGGGCAAGCTCTGGGAGGCGTTCACCTCGCCCCAGCTGCCCGTCCTGCTGATCGACGAGATCGACAAGGCCGATATCGAGTTTCCGAACGATCTGCTCCAGGAGCTGGATCGCATGTCGTTCGACGTCTACGAGACGCACGAGACGATCGTGGCGAAGGAGCGCCCGGTCGTCGTCATCACCTCGAACAACGAGAAGGAGCTGCCGGACGCCTTCCTGCGCCGCTGCTTCTTCCACTATATCAAGTTCCCGGACCGGGAGACGATGCAGGCGATCATCGACGTCCACTTCCCCGGCATCCAGACCATCCTGGTCCAGAAGGCGATGGACATCTTCTATTCCGTCCGCGAGGTGCCGGGGCTCAAGAAGAAGCCGTCGACCAGCGAGCTGATCGACTGGCTGAAGCTGCTGCTGCACGAGGATCTGCCGCTCGACGTCCTGCAATCGCAGGACCCGAGCAAGGCGATCCCCCCGCTCCACGGTGCATTGCTCAAGAACGAGCAGGACGTGATGCTGTTCGAGCGGCTGGCCTTCATGAGCCGGCGCCAGGGATAGACTTGCCGCTGCTTGCTCCCCGATCCGCGTTCACTTAGGGTCCGTACTCAATAGGCGCAATGGCCGTGATCGTCCGGAGCAGGCCGCGGGCGGCTTTCGCGCCAGAGCCGCGTCGCTCGTCGGTCACGATGCGATAGCATCGCTCCCTCCTCGCTCCTTGCCCTGACCCGAAATCCACTCCGTCACGACCGTTGCGCCTATTGAGTACGGACCCTAGGCTGGCGCGGCAATTTCGGGGGGACCAAGGTGTTCAGATCGCTGTCGCTGGCTCTGGCCGCTTTCCTCATCTCCGTCCCCGCCGGCGCGCAGGTGCGCGATGCGGCGTCCGGAACGGTCACACGCGCCCAGGGACGGGTCCATTTCACCGCCGCGTCGATCAGCGCGCCGGACCGGATCGGCGGATTGCGCTTCGACCGGGCGACCGAGGGGCAGGATTATGCGTCCGGGCTGGACAGCGCCGTGCGCTACCAGAGCGCGGACCGGCAGGTCTTCGCGACGCTTTACGTCTACACGCCGAACCTGGCTCATGCCGGGCTGACCGCCTTCACCACCGATTATTTCATTCATTACATCGCCGAGAGCGCACCCCGCGTAATCGGCCAGACTGTCGTGTCCGCCGGCGGCCAGGCGGACAGCGCGATCCGCATCGATTATGCCAATTTTCGCGGCAGCCTGGCGAGCAGCGCCGCCTTTCTCAAGGTCGGCCAGTGGATCGTCAAATTGCGGGTGTCCGGTCCGGAGGCACGCCGGGCCGAGGTCGATCGGGCGATGAACGCGCTGCTCGACGGCCTGCGCTTCGCGGGCCAGGCGCGTCCGCCGGAGCCGCTGGTGCCGCAAGCCTGCGGCGAGGCGTCGCCCGCCCCCCGCGCCTCCCTGCTGGCGAGCGACGCCCTCATCGCTACGGAAGAGGCGATAATCGGGGTCGCCGAGAATGACGACGATGCCCGCGAATCCGACGGTCCCGCTTTGCTCACCCCCCGCTTCGGGCCCGCCTGGTGCCTGTCCAGCCTGGTCCGTGCCGGCGACATGCGCTTTCCGGTCCTGCGATCGCTGATGCCAGCGGACGGAGCCCGCAAGCGCAGCGTCCTGATTGTTCCCATTTCGGATTCGGGGCGGTTGCTGGAGGTGGTGCAGACCAACCAGGCGGGCCGCTTCGTCCTGTTCGATCACCGCATCGGCCGCACGCTGCTGCTCGGCGCGTTCGACGGCGTGCCCACGGACGCGCAGATCGGCGACATCCTTGCCGGCGGCGATCAGGGAAGCCAGCGCATACGCGCCGTGATCGACCGGGTCGTCGGCGGCGATGCGAACATCAATGTGCACGAGGCCGTTCCCTCGTCAAAGGACGACACCATCTAGGCGCTGCCGCTCGCTGCGAGACACTCCAGAACGATCCGCCACTCGATGGGGCGTTGCCCGGGAACGAACAGGATGTCATGCTGCGCGCGCGGCTCGCCTTCATGAGCCGGCGGGGGAATCAGCGGCAATCAAAGCGGCGGGCGCACCTGCGTCCCCGGTGACGGGCCGCCTGCGGGGGCTTGCCGTGTCGATCTTTCGTCGTGCGCCGTCCGTCTATGCCTTGCTGTTCGCGATCATCGCGATCACCGCGGCGGCGACATGGCTGATCCCGGCCGGCGATCACAGCAAGCTGAGCTACGACAAGGCCGGCTCCGCCTTCGTCCTCAAAGCCGGCGATGCCGAGCGACGGCTCCCCGCGACGCAGGCCACGCTCGACGCGCTGGGCGTCCGCACGCCCCTGCAGAATTTCACCGACGGCAGCGCCTCGCGGCCCGTGCCCGTTCCCGGCAGCTACCGGCGGATCGATCCGAGCCCGGCCGGGCCGCTGGCGATCCTGACGGCACCCGTCGCGGGCATGGTCGGCGCGGCCGACGTCATCTTCTTCGTGCTGGTCATCGGCGGCTTCATCGCCCTGTTCAACCGCACCGGCGCGTTCGACGCCGGGCTGGCCGCCCTGGCTCACCGCTTCCGCGGCCGCGAGCACTGGCTGATCGTGATCGTGACGGTGCTGATGGCGATGGGCGGCGCGAGCTTCGGCATGGCCGAGGAGACATTCGCTTTCTACCCCCTGCTCGCTCCCGTCTTCCTCGCCGCCGGCTATGACCGGATGGTGCCGCTCGCCGTCATCTACGGCGGATCGCAGATCGGCATCGTCGGCAGCATGACCAACCCCTTCTCGACCATCATCGCCAGCGCCATCGCGGGCGTGAACTGGACGGACGGGCTGGTGCTGCGCAGCTTCGCCTGGTTCGTCGCGGTCGCTTTGCTGCTGGCCTGGACGCTGCGCTACACCCGGATCGTGCGGCGCGATCCGGCGCGATCCCTGGCGCCGCCGGACGCCGCCGCGCCGGCCATGGCCGAGCTCCATGACGGGCCGCCGCCGCCGCTGGCCGGGCGCACCCGGCTGCTCCTCATCCTGTTCGCCGCGACCTTCGCGACGATGATCTACGGCGTATCGCAGCTCGGCTGGTGGTTCGCAGAGATGACCGCCTTGTTTCTGGGCGCCGCGATCGTGATCGGCGCGCTGCAACCCGCCGGCGACCGGATCGAGACCTTCCTGAAGGGCGCCCGCGACCTGCTCGGCGTCGGCATGGTCGTGGGGCTGGCGCGTGCGGTGACGGTGGTGCTGGAGAACAGCCATGTCGATGCGACGATCATCGACTGGGCGAGCAACCTGCTCGCCGGAACCTCGCCCGGCCTGTTCCTGATCGGCGCGATGGGGTTCTTCTTCGTCTTCTGCCTCGCCATTTCCTCCCAGTCCGGCATGGCGGTGCTGACCATGCCGCTGCTCGCGCCGGTCGCGATCGGGGTGGGCGTGTCCGGCTCGGCGCTGGTCAGCGCCTATCTGTTCGGCCACAGCCTAATGAACCTGATCACGCCTTCCGGGCTGATCCTGCCGTCCCTCGCCATGCTGGGCATCGGCTACGGTGCATGGCTGCGCTTCATCGGACCGGTGGTGGCGATGATGCTGGTGGTGTGCGGCGCGATGCTGGTGTTCGCCGCCTGACGGGTCAGCTAGCGGCGTCGTCGCGGTAGGCGAGCTCGAAATTGCCCCAGCGGCGGCCGCCGAAATGGAGCGGCACGAAGACGTTCTTGACCGGCAGATAGCGGCCCTGGCCGAGGTCCATGCCGTAGGTGGCGAGCATCGCCTCCTTCTCGCTGGCGATGGCACGGCGGGTGACGTCGTCGATGAAGTTGCGCCGGTTCCGGCAATGCTCGGCATTCCATTCCGGATCGTCGGGCCGCTGCGGCTGCGAACGGTCGGAGATGTGGGTGGGCAGATAGCCGTTGATGTCGGTGATCGCGGTGGCGATCAGCCGCGGCTCCTCGCCCATCAGCCGGTCGAGCACCGGGCGGACCCAGGCATCGGCGAATTCGCAAAAGCCGGTTTCGTACTGCACCGGATTGGTGCCGGCCATCGGCTTGTAATCGAAATCGAAGACCGACTCGATGTCGATCTCATTCTTGCGGATGCCGCGCTCGACGATCTCGCGGATCTCGCGCATCGCCTTTTGCGCGTACTCGATGAACGGCGTGTCGTCGATATGGACGCCGGAGCTGGCGAGCCGGTCCAACATGTCGTTGGACATGAGCTCGAGCTTGCTCAGCCGGTCCTGGGTCTGGCGCAGCTGCCCGCCATTTTCGCGCGCGTCGGCGGCGAACAGCGACAGGCCGCTCTTCACGCTGTCGACGCTGGCCTGGATGTGGCTGGTCGACTGGGCGATGCCGTCGGTCTGACGATCGACCAAAGCGACGATCTCGGCGACGTCGCGCACCGTGTCGTTGATCCGGGAGAAAGCGCTCTGCGCCACCCGGCTCTTGTCGACCCCGGCCTTGACCTCGGCGGACACCGCCTCGGCCTCGCGGGTCAATGACGCGACGGTGCCGGCGATCTCGCTGGTCGCCGCACGCGTGTCGTGGGCGAGCTTCTTCACCTCGGCGGCGACGACCGCGAAGGAGCGCCCCGCCTCGCCGGCGCGGGCCGCCTCGATCGTGGCGTTGAGGGCCAGCATGTTGGTCTTGTTGGCGATCGTCTCGATCGCGGCGGAGACGGTGCGGACCTTTGTCATCGCCTCGGCGAAGCCGGCCATGCGGTCGCCCAGCTGGACGACCAGGTCGGTGAGGCCGGAAAAGACGCGGATCGTGTCCTCGATCGCACCGCGCCCCTGATCGAGCTTGCCGCGCGCCTGCTCGGCCAGCACCCGCGCCTCGTCGGTGGAATCGGCGACGGTGGCCTGGTCGGCGAGCAAACGGGTCGTGACCTCCTCGAGCGCGTCCAGCATCTTCAGATTGGCGGAGATGCGCTCGTTGACGCCGGCGACATAGCCGGCCACGTCGCTGCATTCGATCGCCAGGCTGCCGCAATTGCGCGCGACCGCGCTGATCGCCTCGCCGTCCGTCCGTTCAACCGCGCTGCTCGCCACCCCGTAATCCCCTCTAATCTCGCGTGCGGACTGGCTAAGGCGAATTGGTTGAAAGGACGTTAACCACGGCTTTGCCGATACGCTGCTGGGCGCGAGCGATTTGTTTTGTTATCGCGGCGGAACGATCTCGATCAGGGCTGTGGCCATGACCTATCGCATCGTTCTGGGTATCGCCGTCATCGCCGCTGCCGTGCTGACCTTCTTCACATTGTGGGGGGAGGCGGGCGGCGGCATTCTTGCGTGGGCTATGGGGTATTACGATGCCAGCCTTCCCTTCTTCTTCGTTCCGCTGGCCTGGGGCATTATCGCGGTTTCAGTCGCCGTGCACAGGCTCGGAAATACCGTCCTTGCTGCGGTGATCCTGATGCCGGTCGTCTTGCCGGCGATAGGCTCTGGGCTGATCCTGCTGATCCTCATATTCGGCGGGCTGTCGTGGCGTTAGCGGTCTGGTGACCCGCGCGCGGGTCTGCGTTAGAAGCGTTGCCCATGTTCTTCTCCTTCGTCGACGAGCTGCGCGCCGCGGGGATTCCCGCCTCCCTGAAAGAGCATCTGACTTTGCTGGAGGCGCTGGACGCCGAAGTGATCGCCGCGCGGCCGGAGGATTTCTATTATCTGGCGCGCGCCACCTTCGTGAAGGACGAGGGCCTGCTCGATCGCTTCGACCAGGTGTTCGGCAAGGTCTTCAAGGGGCTGGAGGCGAGTTACGGCACCGAAGAGGCGCCGATCCCGGAGGAGTGGCTGAAGGCGGTCGCCGAGCTCTATCTGACCCCGGAGCAGATGGAAGAGATCGAGTCGCTCGGCTCCTGGGAGGAGATCATGGAGACGCTGAAGAAGCGGCTCGAGGAGCAGCAGGGGCGCCACCAGGGCGGCTCCAAATGGATCGGCACCGGCGGCACCAGTCCCTACGGCAATTCGGGCTTCAATCCCGAAGGCGTGCGGATCGGCGGGGAGAGCCGCAACAAGCGGGCGATCAAGGTCTGGGACAAGCGCGAGTTCCGCAACCTCGACAACGAGGTCGAGCTCGGCACCCGCAACATCAAGGTGGCGCTCCGCCGCCTGCGCCGCTTCGCCCGCGACGGCGCGGCCGACGAGCTGGACCTGGACGCGACGATCGACGGCACCGCCCGGCGCGGCTGGCTCGACATCCGGATGCGCCCGGAGCGGCACAACGCGGTGAAGCTGCTGCTTTTCCTCGACGTGGGCGGCTCGATGGACCCGCATATCAGGCTGGTCGAGGAACTGTTCAGCGCGGCGACGGCCGAGTTCAAGAATCTCGAATTCTTCTATTTCCACAATTGCCCTTACGAGGCGGTGTGGAAGGACAATCGCCGCCGCTTCACCGAGCGCACGCCGCTGTGGGACGTGCTTCATAAATTCGGCCACGACTACAAACTGGTCTTCGTCGGCGACGCCTCGATGAGCCCCTACGAGATCACCCATCCGGGCGGCTCGGTCGAGCATTTCAACGAGGAGGCGGGCGCCGTCTGGCTCCAGCGGATGACCAACACCTACCCCGCCGCCGTCTGGCTCAATCCGGTCGCGGAGAAATATTGGGGCTATACCAGCTCGATCGGCGTGGTCCGCCAGCTCATGCAGGACCGCATGTACCCGCTCACGCTGGCCGGCCTCGACGACGCGATGCGGACTTTGAGCCGGAAGAACTGACCCTTCATCCCTTTCTCCGCGCAACGATCTTGCGATTCCCTCCCCCTTTCATGCAAGATTATGCGCGAACAGGGGATGCGATGACGGCGGCACCGGCTGAATCGAGAACGCGCTCTTCCGACGCGCCGTCGCGCGCCGCCAATCTCGCCAATCGCGGCCTGGCCCGGGCGTGGGAGGCGAAGGTGCTGCCGCGCCCGCGGCTGGAGCCGGCTCTGTTCGAGGCGACGGCGCTGAGGGGCAAGCCACGCGCGGCGCTAGGTCGCGCACGGGAATGGCGCGCGCCGTTCGAATTGCTCGTCCGGTCGCTGCGCGAGGAGGCCGATCTCAATCCGCTCGGTCTCGCCATGGCGCACGGGCAGATCGTCGATGCCCTGCGCGCGCGCATCCGCGCCGTCCGGCTGTGGGAAAAGCGCCCCGAAATCCTCGCCCGGCCGATCCCCGCGCCGATCGTGATCCTCGGGCCGATGCGTTCCGGCACGACCCGGCTGCAGCGCCTGCTCGCCTGCGATCCGCGACTCGCCCATACGCGGCTTTATGAATCGCTGCACCCGGTCCCCGCGCCGGGCCGCGCGATCAGGACCAGCGCCAGCATCGCGGCGCTGAAACTCTTCAACCCGGATGTCGCCGCCATCCACCCGATGAAGGCGAAGGACCCGGACGAGGAATTCGGCCTGTTCGGCTTCTCCTTCGGCTCCGCCCAGTTCGAGGCGCAATGGCGCGTGCCCGCCTTCACCCGCTGGTGGGAAGAGGCCGACACGGACTGGCTCTACCGCGAATTCCGCGCTTTGCTCCAGACGATCGGCTGGGCGCGCAGGGAACCGGCGGACCGCCCCTGGGTGCTGAAGGCCCCGCAATTCATGCAGGACCTGCCGTCCCTGCTCGCGGCCTTCCCCGACGCGCGGCTGCTCTGCCTCGATCGCGATACCGAGCGGGTGGTCGCCTCCTCCGCCTCGCTCGTCTGGCACCAGATGCGCATCCAGTCGGACAGCGCCGACCGCGGATGGATCGGCCGCGAATGGCTGCGCAAGACGCGACTGCGGCGGGAACGCACCGCCGCCGCCCGCGCCGCGCGGCCGGACGTGCCGCAGCTCGACATCGCCTGCGAGGCGATGGACGCATGCTGGGAAAGCGAGATGGCGCGCGTCTATGCCTTCCTGGGCATGGAACTGACTCCCCAGGTTCGCGCGCGCATGGCGGCCTATGTCGCCGGCGCGCGGGCGCATCACGGGCATCTTTACACGCTGGAGCAGTTCGGGCTGAGCCGCGAGGCGCTGGCGCGCGGCGCCGCATGGCTGGCGCCGTTGATGGCGCTGCCGGTCTAGATTCGGTTGACCTGAATCAAAACACCGTTCGCCCTGAGCTTGTCGAAGCCCTGTCCTTTCTTTTCAGACACAAAAAGAAAGGACAGCCCTTCGACAGGCTCAGGGCGAACGGGGGGTGTTCCATCCGCATCGGCCGAATTCCAGCCGTCAGTAGAGCAGGAAGGGCCGCCGGACCTCGTCCCATGCCTGTTCGTCCGGCACGGTCAGCGCGTCGAGGTCGGCGGGCGTGGCGCCGTCGTCGTCCACCCATTCGCGCAAGAGCGGCGAACCGTTGATGACGTCGATGGCGAGCTTGCCGAACTCATATTCGTAAGGGAAATCGCGCCACAATTCGTAATCCGGCCGGAGCGCGCGGATCGCCTTGAAGCCGAGCGCCTGGAGCCGCCAGGGCCGGAACGCCGCATGATCGTAGCCCGGCCCCTCGGCATGGATGAAGATGCCGGCGCACAATTCGCCGACATGCTTGTGGAAGGTCGGCTGGAACCACATGTCGCGCAACGCACCGCCCGCCAGCCAGTGCGGCGCCAGCTCCCGCATCTTCGCGATCACCGCCCGCGCGTCGATGTCCGGCGCGCCGAACAATTCGAGCGGCCGGGTCGTCCCCCGGCCCTCGCTCAAATTCGTGCCCTCCAGCATCACCGTGCCGGCATAGGCGCGCGCCATGTTGACGTTCGCGGCATTGGGGCTGGGATTGATCCACACCCGCTCCGGCGGCCAGCCGAAGCCCGGCGCTTCATTGGACCGCCAACCCTCCATCGCGACGACGTGATACTCCACGTCCAGCTTGAAATGATCGATGAACCAATGCCCCAGTTCGCCGAGCGTCATCCCGTGCCGCATCGGCATCGGCCCCGCCCCGACGAAGCTCTCCCAGCCCGGCCGCAAAGTCAGCCCTTCGATCGGCCGCCCCGCCGGATTGGGCCGATCCAGCACCCACACCGTCTTGCCATGCTCGGCCGCCGCCTCCAGCACGTAGAGCAGGGTCGTCACGAAGGTGTAGATGCGGCAGCCCACGTCCTGCAGGTCGACCAGCAGCACGTCGAACGTGCCCATCCACTGCCCGCGCGGCCGGCGCACCTCGCCATAGAGGCTGAACACCGGCATGCCGTAGGTCGGATCGGTATAATCCGGCGATTCCATCATATTGTCCTGAAGATCGCCGCGCACGCCATGCTGCGGCCCGAACAGGGCGGAGACATTCAGCCCCACCGCGACCAGGGCGTCCAGGCTATGCGTCAGGTCCGCCGTCACCGAAGCGGGGTGCGCGAGCAGCGCGACGCGCTTGCCTTCGAGCGGCTTGCGCAGTCCGGGATCGGCGAGCAGCCGGTCGATGCCGAATGTGAGAGATGTCGTCATTGCGAGCGCAGCGAAGCAATCCAGTGGTGGGCGGAACGAAGGTCTGGATTGCCGCGTCGCTCCGCTCCTCGCAATGACGAATTCAATCCGAGGGCGGCAGTTCGTGTATAAATCCGCCGGGATGATGGAAATCCGGCCTCTCCGGATCGGGATGGGCGAGCGCCCAATAGGATTTGGTGCCGTCGGTTTCCTCGATCACGGCGGTGGGCGCGAGCCTGGTTGCACCCCGCAGCAGTTCGGGCGGCCAGGGTTCGGCGGCGAGGAAGAAATGTTTGCCCGTTGAAGACATTTGGATTTCCGGATCTTCCGCGGAGAGTTCCTGCATCCCTGTTCGATAGCCTTCGAAAGCATAGGCAGCCCACTCGAACGACGGCGAAAAGTTGAACTCATAATAGCCCGCCATATCAGGCTTCGTGCAGAAGAGTTCAAAGCATGTCGTCTTCCACAACCCGTCAGCGCGGCGTGGATCGGCCTCGGGCGGCAACGCCAACGCCTCGGCACCATGCACGCAATATTCCAGCCAGAGCGTACCTTGCTGGTCCCAAGCCAACTGGACTCCCACGCCGGTTATCCGCTTCGGCGGGAAACCCGGATGCGGAACAAGCTTCAGCATCATGTTCATGGCGTCTCGGCTTCCAGATGCAGGATGACGACCATATCCTCCCGTCATTCCCGCGAACGCGGGAATCCAGCTAACCTTCCCTTATCGGCCGCCGCAAGAAAGAAGCGGGATCCCCGCGTGCGCGGGGATGACGTGAAGGGTGCGTGTCGCTAAGCACGCTCCCGCCATGACCGAATACAAATCCGATCTGCTGAACCTGCTCTCCGCGCGAGGTTATGTCCATCAGATGACCGACGCGGCGGCGCTCGACGCGCTCGCGGCGAAGGAGATCGTGCCCGGCTATATCGGCTTCGACGCGACCGCGCCGTCGCTCCATGTCGGCTCCCTGGTGCAGATCATGATGCTGCGTCGGCTCCAGCAGGCCGGGCACAAGCCGATCGTGCTGATGGGCGGCGGCACGTCGAAGATCGGCGATCCGAGCTTCAAGGACGAGGCGCGGCGGATGCTCACGCCCGAGGCGATCAACGCCAACATCGCCTCGATCAAGCGGGTCTTCGAAAGCTTCCTGACCTTCGGCGACGGGCCCACCGACGCCGTCATGCTCGACAATGCCGACTGGCTCGACAAGCTCGAATATATCCCCTTCCTGCGCGAGGTCGGGCAGCATTTCTCGGTCAACCGGATGCTCAGCTTCGACAGCGTGAAGCTCCGGCTCGACCGCGAGCAGTCGCTGAGCTTCCTCGAATTCAACTACATGATCCTGCAGGGCTACGATTTCCGCGAGCTCTCCCGCCGCGCCGCCTGCCGGCTGCAGATGGGCGGCTCCGATCAATGGGGCAATATCGTCAACGGCATCGAGCTGACCCGGCGGATGGACGGCGTCGAGGTGTTCGGCATCACCACCCCGCTCATCACCACCGCCGACGGCGGCAAGATGGGCAAGACCGAGAAAGGCGCGATCTGGCTCAACGCGGACCAGCTCGCCCCCTATGATTACTGGCAGTTCTGGCGGAACACGCAGGATGCCGATGTCGGCCGCTTCCTGAAGCTGTTCACCGATCTGCCGCTCGACGAGATCGCCCGGCTGGCGGTGCTGGACGGCGCCGAGATCAACGAGGCCAAGAAGGCCCTCGCCGACGCCGCCACCGCCATGCTGCACGGCTTGGATGCCGCGAAGGCCGCCGCCGAAACCGCGAGGCTGACCTTCGAGGAGGGCACGGCCGGCGCCGACCTCCCCACCCTGCGCGTGCTGGGCGGGATCAGCCTGGTCGATGCCCTCGTCGGCCTCGGCCTCGTCGCCTCCAAGAAGGAGGCCCGCCGCCTGATCGAGCAGGGCGGCGCCCGCATCGACGGCGAAACGGCGGGCGAGGACGTCACGATCGAAGTGACCGGCGACGTCCGCATCTCCGCCGGCAAGAAGAAGCACGGCCTGCTGAAAGCCTGATCCTCCCCGGAACGGGGAGGACTTACCCGCCGCGCAGCAAGCCCACCGCCGCGTCGCGCTCCATCAGGTAGAGCAGCACCCGCGCCGCCCGGCCCCGCTCGCCCTCCAGCCCGCCGTCGCGATCGACCAGCAATCGCGCATCGTCCGTCGCGGCGGGGGCCAGTTCGGCGACCTGTTCGGGGCTGGCCACGCGGAACTGCTCCTCGCCCGACTGGCGCGTGCCCAATATCTCGCCCGCCCCGCGCAGCCGCAGATCCTCCTCGGCGATGCGAAAGCCGTCATTGGTCTCGCGCATCAGGGCGAGGCGCGCCCGCGCCGTCTCGCTGAGCGCGCCGCCGCGCAGCAGCAGGCAGACGCTGCGCTGGTCGCCGCGCCCGACCCGTCCCCGGAGCTGGTGGAGCTGCGCCAGCCCGAAGCGGTCGGCATGTTCGACGATCATCAGGGTCGCGTTCGGCACATCGACGCCGACCTCGATCACCGTGGTCGCGACCAAAACGGCGAGGCGGCCGCCCGCGAAGGCCTCCATCACCGCGTCCTTCTCCGGCCCCTTCATCCGGCCGTGGACGACGCCCACCTGCCCGGGAAAGCGCATGGACAGCACCCGCGCCCGCTCCTCGGCGGCGGCGAGGTCCCCAAAAGGAGTCTGAGCCTCGCTTTCCTCGACCAAAGGGCACACCCAATAAGCCTGCCGCCCCGCCGCGATATGGCGGCCGAGGCCGTCCACCACCTCGCTTAGCCGCTCCTCGTTCATCACCCGGGTCTCTACGGCCATGCGCCCCGGCGGCATCTCGTCGAGCCGGCTCACGTCCATCTCGCCATAATGGGTGAGGGTCAGCGTGCGCGGGATCGGCGTCGCGGTCATCACCAGCAGATGCGGCGGACGCTCCGCCTTGCCCGCCAGCATCATCCGCTGCGCCACGCCGAAGCGGTGCTGCTCGTCCACCACCGCCAGTCCGAGCCGCTTATAGGCGACCTTTTCCTGGAAGATCGCATGCGTGCCGATCAGGATATGGATCGACCCATCGGCCAGCCCCATCAGGCAGGATTCGCGTGCGCGCCCCTTGTCCCGCCCGGTCAGGATCGCGACGTTCACCGGCAACCCCGCCAGCAGCCGCGAGAGGTTCTCGTGATGTTGCCGCGCCAGGATCTCGGTCGGCGCCAGCAACGCCGCCTGCGCCCCCGCCTCGACCGCCGCCAGCATCGCCATCAGCGCCACCAGGGTCTTGCCGGACCCGACATCGCCCTGCAGCAGCCGCACCATCGGCGTCTCCTGCTGCAGGTCCCCTTCGATCTCCGCCACCGCCCGCCGCTGCGCCCCGGTCGGCGCATAAGGCAGGTCCAGCATCTCGCGCAGCCGCCCGTCGCCATGGAGCGGCACCCCGCGCCGCCTACGCGAGGAGGCCCGCACCAGGGTCAGCGCGAGCTGGTTCGCGAACACCTCGTCATAGGCGAGGCGCGCACGCGCCGCAGCGGCCGCGGGATCGCGATGCGCCGTCGCCAGCGCCTCGGCCCAATCGGGCCAGCCGCGCTGCGCCTTCAAACTCGGCTCGATCCACTCCGCCAGCTCCGGCACCCGTGCCAGCGCCTGCCCGGCGAGATCGCCCAGCCGGTGATTGGTCAGTCCCTCGGACAGCGGATAGACCGGCTCGCGCTCCGGGATCGCCGCCCCCTCGCCCACCGGCAGCACATGGTCCGGATGGACCATCTGCAAATCCTGCCCGTAGCGGTCGAGCTTGCCGGACACGATCCGCGCCTCGCCCAGCGGCAATTGCTTCCTCGCCCAGCCGGGATTGTGGAAATAGGTGAGCGTGACGTAGTCCCCGCCCGCATCGGTCGCATGGACGCGAAACGGCCCCCGCCCCCCGCTCTGCCGGTAATCGACCGCCGTCAGCGCGATCGTGATGACCCGGCCCACGTCCGCCTCGTCGAGCCGCGCCACCTTCTTGCGGTTGATCCAGCCCGCCGGCAGGTGGAACAGCACGTCCACCACCCGGTCCAGTTTCAGCCGGTGTAGCGGCTTGGCGAGCGCCGGCCCGATGCCTTTCAGCACCTCCACTTCGGCGAACAGCGGGTTGAGGATGTCCGGGCGCATGGCTATCTGACCTGACTATCAACGCCGGCTGGCTCCGCAAAGCCCGCCGGCCAATCGGCTATGGAAAATATGGATCGCGACACTCGCCTCAAACGCCTGAAATTCCGCGCCTGGCATCGCGGCGTGCGCGAGGCCGACATGCTGGTCGGCGGCTTCTTCGACGCCCACCATGCCGGCTGGTCCGACGCCGAGCTGGACGAGTTCGAGGCGCTGCTGGAGGAGCAGGATGTCGACATCCTCGCCTGGGCGATGCGCACCGCGCCCGTGCCGGAGCGCCGGCAAGGCGAGATGATGAAGCGCCTCCAGGCCCTCGATTACATCCGGCTGCCGTGATGCTCGCATTCCACTCCTCGTCATTGCGAGCGGAGCGAAGCAATCCAGTGGAACCTCCGAAGCCCACTGGATTGCTTCGTCGCTTACGCTCCTCGCAATGACGGCAAGAACATGACCGACCTCCACAAAATCCTCGCCGCCGCGCAGCCGATGACGCTGGCCGGCATCCCCGCCGGCTTCCTGCCCTGGCTCGCCGCCGATCTCGCGCGCGCCGCGCCCGGAAAATCAAAAGGCGCGCGCGCCGTGTTCATCGCGCCGGACGAGGCGGCGATGCGCGCGCTCGCCGATGCCGCGCAACATTTCGCGCCGGAGCTGGAGACGCTCGTCTTCCCGGCCTGGGATTGCCTGCCCTACGATCGCGCCTCGCCCTCGCTGCGCGCCACCTCGGAACGCCTCGCCACCCTCCACGCGCTTCAGCGTCCGTCCACCAAGCCCCAGCTCCTCGTCACCACCGTCAACGCCGCGCTCCAGCGCACCTTGAGCCCGTTCCGCATCCGCCAGCTCGTCGCCCGTCTCGCGCCCGGCGAGCGGATCGACCGCGACCGCCTCGCCGCCCTGCTCGCCGCCAACGGCTACAGCCGCACCGAGACGGTCCGCGATCCCGGCGAGTTCGCGGTGCGCGGCGGCCTGGTCGATCTCTTCCCGGCGGGCGAGGAGACCGCGCTCCGCCTCGATTTCTTCGGCGACGAGATCGAAAGCGTGCGCAGCTTCGATCCCGCCAGCCAGCGCAGCATCGCGCGGATCGACGGCTTCACCCTGCTCCCCGCCTCCGAAACCCTGCTCGACGCGGACAGCATCAAGCGCTTCCGCTCGGGCTATCGCGAATTGTTCGGCGCCACCGCGACCGGCGATCCGCTCTATCAGGCCATCTCCGAAGGCCGCCGCATCGCCGGCCTCGATCACTGGCTGCCCTTGTTCGAGGAGCGCCTCGCCACCCTGTTCGATCATCTTGGGCCGGACGACCTGATCGTCCGCGACCCCGGCGACAGCGGCGCGGCCGAGGCGCGGTTCGAAGCGATCGCCGACTATCATGCCAATCGCGAACGCGCCTTGTCGTCCGATCCCGGCAGCTATCGCCCGCTCGCCCCCGACGCGCTCTATCTCGGCCGCGACGAATGGGAAACGCTGGTCGCCGACCGCCCGGCCCATCTCGTCACGCCCTTCCACGAACCGACAAGCGCCCGCGTCCTCGATTTCGAGGTCGATCCCGCCCGCGATTTCGCCCCCGAGCGCGCCCGGAACGCGAACGTCTACGAAGCCGTCGCCGATCATGTCGCCGAGCTGCGGCGCGCGGGCAAGAAGATCGTCCTGGCCTCCTACACCCAGGGCTCGCGCGAGCGCCTGAAGGGCCTGCTCGCCGATCATGGGTTGGCAAATGCGGTCGAGGTGGAGACCTGGCAGCAGGCGCTGGGCGCCTCTTCAAATCCTCCCCGGAACGGGGAGGGGGACCATCCGAAGGATGGTGGAGGGGTCGACGCCTCCGGCCCCTCCACCGCTTCGCGGTCCCCCTCCCCGTTCCGGGGAGGAACTGCCCCCGTCGCCCTCGCCGTCATCCAGCTCGATCACGGCTTCACCACATCCGACGTCGCCCTGCTCACCGAGCAGGACATGCTCGGCGACCGCCTCGTCCGCCGCCGCCGCAAGAAGAGCAGCCAGGCCTTTCTCGACGAGCTCGTCACCCTCACCCCCGGCGATCTCGTCGTCCATGCCGATCACGGCATCGGCCGCTATGAGGGGCTGACCCAGATCCCGGTGCAGAAGGCGCCGCACGATTGCGTCGCGCTCACTTATGCCGGCGGCGACAAGCTCTACGTGCCGGTCGAGAATATCGACATCCTCTCGCGCTACGGCAACGAGAGCGAGGGCGTGACCCTCGACCGCTTGGGCGGCGAGGCGTGGCAGCGGCGCAAGGCGCGGATGAAGGAGCGCATCCGCGAAATCGCGAACGAGCTCATCAAGACCGCCGCGGAACGCGCGCTGCGCACCGGGGCGGTGGCGGCGCCCGATACCGGCTATGCCGCCTTCGCCGATCGCTTCCCTTATGAGGAGACGGAGGATCAGGACCGCGCGATCGACGATGTGATCGCGGACCTCGGCGCGGGCAAGCCGATGGACCGGCTCGTCTGCGGCGATGTCGGCTTCGGCAAGACCGAGGTCGCGCTGCGCGCCGCCTTCGTCGCGGCGATGGCGGGGATGCAGGTCGCGTTGGTCGCGCCCACCACCCTCCTCGCCCGCCAGCATGTCCAGAATTTCCGCGAACGCTTCCAGGGCTTCCCGATCGAGATCGGCCGCCTCTCCCGTCTCGTTC
Source organism: Sphingomonas sp. (assembly GCA_019635535.1). Classification (NCBI taxonomy): domain Bacteria; kingdom Pseudomonadati; phylum Pseudomonadota; class Alphaproteobacteria; order Sphingomonadales; family Sphingomonadaceae; genus Sphingomonas; species Sphingomonas sp. The sequence continues at coordinate 1,658,772 of JAHBZH010000001.1, read as the reverse complement.
CGGCAAAAGAGGCCGCCGCGACCCGCGAGGGGCTGAAGGCGGGCAGGATCGACATCGTGATCGGCACCCATGCGGTGCTGGCCAAGGGCGTGGAGTTCAGGAATCTCGGCCTCGTCATCGTCGATGAGGAGCAGCGTTTCGGCGTCGTCCACAAGGAAAAGCTGAAATCGCTGCGCACCGATGTTCACGTCCTCACGCTGACCGCGACTCCCATCCCGCGCACGCTGCAAATGGCGATGTCGGGCCTGCGCGAATTGAGCGTGATCCAGACCCCGCCGGTCGATCGCCTCGCGGTGCGCACCTATGTCATGCCGTGGGACGGCGTGGTGATCCGCGAGGCGCTGCTGCGCGAACATTATCGCGGCGGCCAGTCCTTCTTCGTCGTGCCCCGCATCGCGGACCTGCCGGACATCGAGCGCTTCCTGCGCGAGGAGGTGCCGGAGGTCCGCGCCGTCACCGCCCACGGCCAGATGTCCGCGACCGAGATCGAGGAGCGGATGAGCGCCTTCTACGACCGGAAATATGAGGTGCTGCTCTCCACCACCATCGTCGAGAGCGGGCTCGACATTCCCAGCGCCAACACGCTGATCGTCCACCGCGCCGACCGCTTCGGCCTCGCCCAGCTCTATCAGCTCCGGGGCCGCGTCGGCCGGGCCAAGACCCGCGCCTACGCCTATTTCACGACGCCCGCCGATCGCATCACCACCGAAACCGCCGACAAGCGCCTGAAGGTGCTCGCCAGCCTCGAGGGGCTCGGCGCGGGCTTCCAGCTCGCCACCCACGATCTCGACATACGCGGCGCGGGCAATTTGCTCGGCGACGAGCAGTCCGGCCATATCAAGGAGGTCGGCTTCGAACTCTACCAGTCGATGCTGGAGGACGCGATCCTCGCGGCCAGGGCGGGCGGGCTGGAGAAGCGCGCCGAGCCCTTCTCGCCGCAGATCACCGTCGACGCGCCGATCCTCATCCCGGACGCTTATGTCCCCGATCTCGACCTTCGCATGGGCCTCTACCGCCGCATGAACGAGCTGGAGACCCCCGCCGACATCGACCCCTTCGCCGCCGAGCTGATCGACCGCTTCGGCAAGCTGCCCGAGGAGACGGCGAACCTGCTCAAGATCATCGAGATCAAGATGAACTGCCGCAAGGCGATGGTCGCGAAGCTGGACGTCGGCCCCAAGGGCGCCCTCGTCCACTTCCACGAAGACGGCTTCCCGGACCTGCCGGGCCTGCTCGCTTATGTCGAACGCCTGAAAGGCACCGCCCGCCTCCGCCCCGACAGCAAGCTCGTCATCACCCGCGACTGGCCGAGCGCCGAAGCCCGCCTCAACGGCGCCATGCAATTGTCGAAGGGCCTGGCGAAGATTTTGGGGTGACCGCCTTTCCCGATACGCGATTATCCTCCCCGAGATTTCTCGGGGAGGGGGACCAGCCGTAGCCGAAGGCGAAGGCTGGTGGAGGGACAACTTCGCAAGCCCAAGCCCGTCATGCCGGACTTGATCCGGCATCCAGCTTCTTTGAAGCCGATAACAAGAAAAGCTGGACCCCGGATCAAGTCCGGGGCGACGATTGGAGAGGGAGAAGTTCCTTCTCTACCTGTCCCTAGTGGGTGGAACGCAGTCATTCGATATGACTAGCGACGAGTCCGGTCACAGTTCCATATTCCGCAGTGATCGGCTGATTTCCGAGACATTGCATTCGCTGTCTGATGAAATCGTGACAAGATAATCAGGGCTTCTAAGCTGAACCAACGAGTATTTTTCGGTCCCCGTGCAATCGCTCTGCTTAATCTCATTTGAGCCAATCGCCAGCCGTGTCCAGCCTGCATGTTCCAGTTCACGCAGGGCAGGGCCAATGGGCATCCCGACTTGAGCGCCGTCGTAGCTCTGAAAACTTCGATCGCGAACTAAAAATAAGTAAAGCAAGCCACCAATGCATACCAGTCCGAGCAAAGCGGCGATCCATTTCATCAGACGACTTTAAAGAAATCAGCGAGTATCCGCAACGGGCTGAGAGAAGGCGCCGCCCGCCGCTTCCAATGTAGGAAATCCTCTGTCACGCTCACCCCCGACTCGGGGTCTTGCCCCCGGCTCACCGGCTCTTTGAAACCGTCCGTTCCACGCAAAAAATCCTGCGGCCCACCATCGCGCATATCGGTGAAGATGCCGAAGTTTCGCGCCCGCCCCACCCCGTTCTTGGACTAACTTTTGACTAACTTTTGGCCGCCAACCAGCTCCGCCAGCGTCTCCGCGCTCACCGGCGGGGCGCACAGGAAGCCCTGGTAGAGGGTGCAGCCTTCCTGCGCGAGCAAGCCCAGTTGCTCCTCGGTCTCAACGCCCTCCGCGACCACGTCGAGGCCCAGCGAGCGGGCCATGTCGATCACGCTCCTGACCACGATCCGGTCGCGGGTCGATCCGGCGATGTCCTGGACGAGGCGCTTGTCGATCTTGAGATAGTCGAGCGGCAGGGCCTTCAGATAGGCAAGGTTCGAATAGCCGGTGCCGAAATCGTCGATCGCGACCCGAAGGCCGCCCTGGCGCAGCCCGGCGAGGAGGCCGGCCGCGCCGCCCAGATCCTCAATGAGGCCCGTCTCCGTCACCTCGACGGTCAGCCGGGCGGGATCGAAGCCCGCCTCGTGGACCAGGGCCACGAACTGGTCCGCGAAGCCGGGGCGCAATATGTCGGCCGAGGTGATGTTGACCGCCAGGCGCAGGCCCGCCAGCGCCGCCGGCCAGGCCGCCGCTTCCCGCACCGCCTTCCTCTGCACATGGTCGGAGAGCTGGACCAGATAGTCGGAGCGTTCGGCGACGCCGAACAGGATGTTGGCGCCCAGCTCGCCATGATCGGGGTGAATCCAGCGGGCGAGCGCCTCGGCCCCGACGATCTCGCCGCTCGCCACCGCCACCTGCGGCTGGAAGCGGATCTCGATCTCGTCGCGGGCGAGCGCGCGGCGCAGATCGACCTCGAGCCGGTCGTCGCGCGCCGCGGCGCTTTCCTCGCCCTCCTCCAGCACCCGCACCGGCGCGCTGTCCGCGCCCTTCGCCTCGGCCAAGGCGGCGCTGGCCCGGCGCAGCAGGGCCGCCGCGTCGTCGCCCGCCTGCGACACCGCGACGCCGGCCCGTCCGCCCAGTGCGACGACATGGTCGCCGCTCGCGAAGGGCCGGCCGATCGCCTCGACCAGCGCGCCGGCGAGGAAGCGGCCATCGCCCAGGGTCGCGGGCGGGGCGAGCAGCACGGCGAACTCCGCGCCCGCCATCCGCGCCACCAGCCGGGGCCGCCCGTCGTCCTTCAGATGCCGCTCGATCCGCCGCGCCACCGCCTGCAGCACCGCATCGCCGGTCTCGCGCCCGAAAGCGGCGTTGATCGCGTCGTAGCGGTTGACCGAGAGGAGCAGCGCCACGACCGGCGCGCCGGTCCGCTCGGCGATCCAGGCCCGCGCCGCGCGGCCGTCGGCCAGCCCGGTCAGCGGATCGCGCCGCGCGCCGCCGCCTTGCCCGATCGTCTCCGCCCGCCCGGCGATCTCGCCCTCCGGCAGCACCCGGACATGGTGGGCGAGCCGTCCGCCCTCCGCTTCGGCGTCCTGATGCGCGAAGGCGGTCGCCTCGCCGGTGGCCAGTACCCGGTCGATCGCCTCGCGCGCGGCGCGGCGGCCCTCGCCGTCCAGCTTGCGGAACAGCTCCATCAGGCTGATCCGCCGCCCGTCCGTCTCGCCCAGCCCGACCTTACGGGCCAGCGCGGGGGAAAGCTCGACGCTGCGCGATCCCGGCCGCCAGCGCCACGAGGCCGCCTCGCTCTCGCCGGTCCGCGTCATCGGCCGCGCGCCGCCCGTCCGCTCGGCATGGCGCCGCGCGAACTGGATGGCCTGCAACAACGTCGCGTCGGTGAAGGGGCTGATCAGGAAATGGGTCGCGCCGAGCCGGTGCAGCTCGTCCAGCGCCGCCCCGTCGGTGCGCGAGACCAGGACGAGCAGGGCGGCGGCATTGGCCTCGGCGGCGTCGGCGATGGCGCGCACCGCCTCCAGCCCCTCGGCCAGCGCGCCGCGCGCATCGACCAGCGCCACGCTCGCGCCGGAAGCAACGAACCGCGCCTCGGCATTGTCCGTCCGCCGCGCCGCGATCGGCTGCCAGCCGCCTTTCTCGACGAGCCGGGTCAGCTCGTCGCGATGGCGGAACGAGAGAATGAAGAGCGGCGCCCCCATGCGGCAAGCCTAACCCGTCGTTCGGGCCGCGCCAATCACCCCGCGCCGGCGGCGTTCCCGGCTTGGCACATTGACGGATCGCGCGGCCACGCCCTAGTCAGAGGCATGTCCGGGCCCGCCCACAAGCCGATGGCGTTGGTCGCCTCCCATGCCGAGGCGGCGCAGGCCGCCGATGCGATGCTGCGCGAACGCTATGCCTTCGTGCCGCCGGAAGAAGCGGAGCTGATTGTCGCCTTGGGCGGCGACGGCTTCATGCTCCAGACGCTCCACGAGATGCTGGCGCGCGGCAAGGTCTGTCCGGTTTTCGGGATGAATCGCGGCACGGTCGGCTTCCTGATGAACGAATGGCGGATCGAAGCGCTGGACGAGCGGCTGGCGCGGGCCAGGTCCTTCTCGGTCGCGCCGCTGGAAATGACCGCGACCGGCGTGGACGGCCAGGTCGTCCGCCACAACGCGATCAACGAGGTCTCGCTGCTCCGCGAAACCCGCCAGACGGCTTGGATCGAGGTCTCCGTGAATGGCCGCGTCGTGCTGCCGGAGCTGATCTGCGACGGCGTGCTGGTCGCGACGCCGGCCGGCTCCACCGCCTACAATCTCTCCGCGCAGGGCCCGATCCTCCCGCTCCATTCGAAACTGGTCGCACTCACGCCGATCAGCCCCTTCCGCCCCCGCCGCTGGCGTGGCGCTCTGATCGCCGACGATCTCAGGATCGTCTTTCGCGTGCTCGATCCGGTGAAGCGCCCCGTCCTCGCCGTCGCCGACCAGATCGAAGTGCGCGACGTTTCGACGATCGAGGTGTGCATCGATCGCGATCATGCGCTCAACCTGCTCTTCGATCCCGAGCACGCGCTCGACGAGCGGATCGCGATGGAGCAGTTCGCGGTGTGAAAAAGGCCGCGAAGCGCCTTGCATGTTCCGAAATGCCGCTGCTATAGGCCCCGCCTCGACTATGTTCCCCGGTAGCTCAGCGGTAGAGCATCCGACTGTTAATCGGACGGCCGATGGTTCGAATCCGTCCCGGGGAGCCACTATCCCGCAATTCGAATGAAGCACGGGCGCGCCGGATGGCAGCCGCCGAACTTGCCCTGCCTGCCCCCAGCGCCTAGGCGAGCGACGGGCTCATCGACAATTGCGGGAGAAGGATCTTGCGAATTGCCTTGATTGCCCTGTGCGCCGCGACGGCCTGGCCTGCGGCCGCCATCGCCGAAGACCCGGTGGTGCTGCACGGCCACGACGTCCCGTTCCGATCCAGCCCGCCCTCGCTACCGCCTGGCCCACGCGTCTCGGTGCTGTACGGCAATCCCGGCGCGCCGGAGATGTTCGTGCTGCGGATGAAGCTGCCCGCCGGCTACCGGTTGCCGCCGCATCGCCACGAGCGCCACGAGATCGTCACGGTCATTTCCGGCACCTTCCATCTCGGCCTGGGCGAGGACGGAGACAGGGCGCGAACGACGCCGCTCGCCGCCGGCGGCTTCTTCGCCGTGCCGCCGGGCATGGCGCATTACGGCTATACGGACGAGGAAACCGTGATCCAGCTCAACACGATCGGCCCGGGCGGTATCGCCTATGTCGATCCCGCCGACGATCCGCGGCGCTGATCAGCGATAGGACGATCTCCGCCGTCGGAAGAGCGGCGGGGAGTCCTGTTCAGGCGGTCGCGCCGTGGCAGTGCTTGTACTTGCGCCCCGAACCGCACGGGCAGGGCGCGTTGCGGCTCGCCGGCGGCGCGATCTCGCCGGGACCCGCTCCGACCGCGGCCAGCGCCTGCTGCGGCATCTGCAACGGCGGCAGACGCGACAGGATCGCGCCGGTCCCGGCATCGATGTCGGCCGTGTCGTCGTCGCCCGAAAACGGATCGATATGAGATGTGAAGATGTCGGGCATTTCCGGCAGATCGACCGGTGGCGCCACCCGCGCGCGCGCCAAGGTCGAGGTCACGTCCTCGCGGATCGCGGCCAGCATCCGCTCGAACATCCGGAACGCCTCGTGTTTGTATTCGTCGATCGGCTTGCGCTGGGCATAGGCGCGCAGATGGACGACCTGGCGCAGCGCGTCGAGCATCGCGAGATGCTCCTTCCAGTGATGATCGAGCGCGCGCAACAGCACATCCTTCTCGAAGCGGATCCAGTCCTCCTCGGGAATCTGCGCCAGCTTCTCGGCAATCTGCGCGTCGGCCAGCCCCTGGACCCGCTCGACGAAAATCTCCGGATCGACCTCGTCTTCCTTCACCCAGTCGTCGAAAGGCGGCGTAAGCTGGAACACGGCCTCGACCCGCTCCTTCAGCATCTCCAGATCCCATTGCTCGGGATAGGAATTGGGCGGAATCGCCTCGCCGATCAGGCCGTTCACCGTTTCGGAGCGCATGTCGATCACGACATCGCCGACCGTCGCTGAATCCATGATGTCGGCGCGTTGCTCGTAGATGACCTTGCGCTGGTCGTTCATCACGTCGTCATATTCCACGACCTGCTTGCGGATGTCGTAGTTGCGCGCCTCGACCTTCTTCTGCGCGGTTTCGATCGCCTTGGAAATCCAGGGCGAGATGATCGCTTCGCCGTCGGCGAGATTCTTGTTCATCAGCCGGGCGAACATGGTTTGCGGACCGAAGATGCGCAGCAGATCGTCGTCGAGCGACAGGTAGAAGCGGCTGAGGCCCGGATCGCCCTGGCGGCCTGAACGGCCGCGCAACTGGTTGTCGATGCGCCGGCTTTCGTGCCGCTCGGTGCCGAGCACGAACAGGCCGCCGGCGGCGATCACGCGTTCGCGCTCCTCCACGATCTCGCGGCGGATCTTTTCCTCCGCCTTCTCGCGGGCCGGACCCTCCTCCATGCCGCCAAGCTCGTCGGCGATGCGGAATTCGATATTGCCGCCCAGCTGGATGTCGGTGCCGCGGCCGGCCATGTTGGTCGCGATGGTGACGGCGCCGTAGCGGCCGGCCTGCGCGACGATATGCGCTTCCTGCTCGTGATAGCGGGCGTTCAACACCTCGTGCTTCACCTTGGCCTTCTTGAGATAGTCCGACAGCAGCTCGGACTTCTCGATCGAAACGGTGCCGACCAGGATCGGCTGGCCGATCTTCTGCTTTTCCTTGATCGCCTCGACGATGGCGGCGAACTTGTCTTCCTGATTCTTGTAGAATTCGTCGTCGTCGTCCTTGCGCAGCACCGGCTTGTGGGTCGGGATGGTGACGACGTTCATCTTGTAGATGTCGAAGAATTCGGCGGCCTCGGTCGCCGCCGTGCCGGTCATGCCGGAAAGCTTCGGATACATACGGAAATAGTTCTGGAAAGTGATCGAGGCGAGGGTCTGGTTCTCCGGCTCGATGTCGGCGCCTTCCTTGGCCTCGACCGCCTGGTGCAGACCTTCCGACCAGCGCCGCCCATCCATCATGCGTCCGGTGAACGGATCGATGATGACGACCTTTCCTTCCTTCACGATATAATCGATGTCGCGCTTGTAGGCGACGTTGGCGCGCAGTGCCTGGTTGAGATGGTGGACGACCTGGGTGTTCTCGAAATCGTAGAGATTCGATCCGACCAGCAGCCCTTCCGCCTCGAGCAGCCGCTCCATCCGTTCGGTGCCCTCCTCGGTCAGCAGGACGCGCTTGTCCTTTTCGTCATATTCATAATCGTCGGCCGGCGTCGCCTTCACGATCTGGTCGAGCGCCATGTAGAGTTCGGACTTGTCCTCGGTCGGGCCGGAGATGATGAGCGGCGTGCGCGCCTCGTCGATCAGGATCGAGTCCACCTCGTCGACGATCGCGAAGTTGAACGGCCGCTGCACCATCTGGGCGCGGTCGTATTTCATGTTGTCGCGCAGATAATCGAAGCCGAACTCGTTGTTGGTGCCATAGGTGATGTCGGCATGATAGGCGTCGTGGCGCTGCGGATCGGTGAGATTGGGGACGATCACGCCGACCGTGAGGCCGAGCCAGCGATAGATCTGCCCCATCCAGTCCGCGTCGCGGCGGGCGAGATAGTCGTTCACGGTGACGACATGGACGCCCTTCCCCTCCAGCGCGTTCAGGTAGACGGCGAGCGTGCCGACCAGGGTCTTGCCCTCGCCGGTGCGCATCTCGGCGATCTCGCCCCGGTGCAGCACCATGCCGCCGATGATCTGCACATCGTAATGGCGCTGGCCGAGCACCCGCCACGCCGCCTCGCGGACGGTCGCGAAGGCTTCGGGCAGGATGTCGTCGAGCGAGGCGCCGGCGGCGAGCCGCTCGCGGAAGCGGGCGGTCTGCGCCTTGATCTCGTCGTCGCTCATCGCCTGGATAGCGGGCTCTAAATCGTTGACCTTCTGAACGACCTTGCGCAGCGACTTCACGTAGCGATCGTTGGACGATCCGAAGATGGACTTGGCAAATCCGCCGAACATAGCAGTGATCCTGACTTGATAGGGTGATGCCGGCCATCGGGCCGGATTGAACGAGGCTAAGGGAAAAATGGCCGCGCCAAGGCGGCCGGGCCTCATTCGATCAGGCGGTCCGCATAAATCGGAACGGCGGGCTTCAGCACCAAGGCCGGCGCGGGCTGATCCGGCGCGCGCGGCGCTTCGGCCGGCGTCGCCGGGCGCGGCGCGGGCAGCGCGACGCCGGCCGGGCGCGGCGCGAGCGCGCGGAGCGTATCGACCTGCGCCGCGGCCGCATGCGCGCTCGCCTCCGGCGCGCGGGCGCCGGTGGCCACGGTCAGCAGCGACAGAAGGGCAAGCAGAAGCTCCATCGGCGTGCGACATAGTGTCGCGACGCGCGAACGTCCATGCCAAAGCGGCTCAAAAGGTCGTGAAGCCCTTCCGGTTATTCCGCCAGCTTCCAGCGGATCGGCAAGTTCACCACGGTTTCGCGCTCGACGCCGCTCTCGATCATCGGCGAATAACGTGCGTAATTCGTCAGCCACAAGGCCGCCGCGTCGAGCGATTCAACGCCGGAGCTTCGATGCACGACGCAGTCGGCCAATATACCATCGACCGGTAGACGGCACCGCAATATCGTCAGCCCCTCCAGCCTGGCCGCAATTGCCGAGTGCGGATAGAATCTGTCGGGTGACGGAATCGAAAGCAGCCGCGGTGCCCTCACTTCGGGGCGGCTTTCCACCATTTGCACCGGCACCTCCGTCGCCGTGGACGCCGACGCGGGCGTGATCGCGGCCAGCGTGATGAGCAAGCGGATCACGACAACGCTCCCCCGGCCCGTTCGGCTAGAGCGCGGCTTCCAGCCAGCCCTGGATGCGGCTCTTGGGCTCCGCGCCGACCTTGGTCGCGGCCGGCTCCCCATTCTTGAACAGGATCATCGTGGGAATACCGCGCACGCCATATTTGGCTGGCGCATCCGGATTCTCGTCGATGTTGAGCTTGGCGATCGTGACCTTCTCGCCCAGCTCCTCGCTCAATTCCTCAAGCGCGGGGGCGATCATCCGGCACGGGCCGCACCATTCCGCCCAGAAATCGACCAGAACGGGCCCGTCGGCACCCAGCACATCGTTCTGGAAGGAGGAATCGGTGACGGTCTTGGTGGCCATGATGCGTGTCTCCTGACAGAGTTCGTACCGGATGTAGGGTGCCGCACGCGCCGGCTCAACCGCCCTGGGGCGCATGAGCGTCGAGCAACGCGTCGTCCAACCCGTGGAGCTTCGGACCGCTCGTGTAGAGCAGGGCCGTGCGGACCGGACGATCGGGAAAGACAACGCGCAGCGCAGCACGATAGGCGGCCATTTGCCGGAGATGCGCCGGAGGAATGTCCGCGATGCGGATCGGTGCACGGCGCCCGGTCTTGAAATCGGCGACCAGCACTTCCTCGTCGGTGATGCGCAGCCGGTCGGCGGTGCCGGCGACGACGATACCGTCCGCGATGACCGCCGCGACCGGCGCCTCGGCCAACGCCTCGGGTGAGAAGAGATCGGCGAAAGCGGGGTCTTCGATCACCCGGCAGGCATCGTCGATCAGGGCGGCGCGGACAGCGGGATCGGCGATTCCCGTCGCGCCGGCCAGCCAGGCATCGGCACGCGCGCGACGATCTTCGGGCGCGACCCCGGGCAACCGCTCGAACAGGCGGTGGAGCAGCCGTCCGCGCTCGGCGGTGGCGCGCAGTTCCGGTCCTGGCGGCGGATCGGCGGCATCGTCCGCCCCGATCGCCGAGGGCGCGAGCGGGCGCGGCGGGCGCGCTTCGACCCGCGCCGGACGGCGTGCCCAATCCGGCAACGCCGCATCGGCGGCGCGTGGTGGCAAGGTGGCGCCACGCGGCGCGGGCACGGAACCGAGCGTCATTTCCCGGCCCCAGCGCGCCGATTCCGTCCAATCCTCGCCAAGCCCCGTCAGCGCGTTTTCCACCACCCGGTGCCAACTTTCCCGCGGCGCGCCGTCGCGGTCGCGCAGCGTCAAGGCCCCGCCGACATAGAGCCGCTCTTCGGCGCGGGTCAGCGCGACATAGAGCAGCCGCCAATGCTCCTCCCGCTCGCGCGCGCCCTGCGCGGCGACCTGCGAAGCGAGCGGCTCGGCCAGCTCCTCCTTGCGCGGGCGAAAGACCGGGATGGCGGGCCCGCCCTCTTCCAGCGCCAGCGCGGCGAGACCGGCGCCCGCGCCCTTGCGATCCGGATCGGCGCAAGCGTCGGCGAGGATCAGCACCGGCGATTGCAGCCCCTTCGAGCCATGCACGGTCATCACCCGGACCGCGCCCTGCGGCCCCGAAGGATCGCGCACGATCTCGACATCGCCGCGCGCGAACCAGTCGAGAAAGGCCTGGAGCGAGGCCCCCTTCCCTTCGAATTCCAGCGCCGCCGACAGCAATTCCTCGATCGGGTCGCGCGCTTCCGCGCCGAGCCGTTCGAGCAATTTGCGCCGCCCGCCGAGCGGGCCGGACAGCAGGGCCTCGAAGAAGCCGTGCGGGCTGGCGAAATCGACCATCGCCAGCATGGCGTGCAGCGCCGCGAGCGTATCCGGCGACGCCGCTTCATGCCGGCGCAGGCGCGGCCACAAGGCCTCCCCCTCCCGCCCGGCGGCGACGGCGTGCAGCTCGTCTTGGCTCCAGCCGATCAGCGGCGAGACGAGCAGAGCGGCGAGATTGAGATCGTCGAGCGGCTGGACGGCGAAGCGCGCGGCGGCAAGCAGATCGCGCACCGCCAGCGGGGCCGAGAGCAGCAGCCGGTCGACGCCCGCCACCGGCACGCCCTCCGCATGGAGCCGCGCGACCAGCAAAGCGGCGAGATCGCCGCGCCGGCGCACCAGGATCAATATGTCCTCCGCACGGAGCGGCCGCTTCCGGCTCTCGAGGTGGAAGGGCGCGTCGAGCCAGGCCTTCACCTGCCGGGCGAGCTTGCCGGCATAAGCGCGGGTCGCCTCCGCCACCCAGCCCTCCTCGCCCAGCTCCTCATCGCCCTCGACGGTATAGGGCGCCCACAAGGTCACCGATCCGGGCCGGTCGCGATGGCGGCTTTCATGGGGATTGGGCCGCTTGACGAGGCCGAACGCCTCATGGCCGAGATCGGCGATCACCCGATCGGTCACGCGCAGGATTTCGGGCGAGGAGCGGAAGCTCATGTCCATCGACAAGTCGAGGAAATCCGGCGGCAGCTCCCGTTCGGGCAGCCCGGCCTCCTCCGCCGCGTCGCGGATCAGCCGCGCCTTGGCCTGGAAATAGGCCCGCGCGCGCTCGAACTCGCGCGGATTGGTGCCCTGGAAGCCGAAGATCGCCTGCTTGAAATCGCCGACCGTGAAGAGCGTGCGCAGCCGCCCGCGCGCGCCCTCCCCGGCGAAGAATTCGGCGACCAAAGCCTCGACGATCGCCCATTGCCGCGCATTGGTGTCCTGCGCCTCGTCGACCAGGATATGATCGGTGCGCTGGTCGAGCTTGTAGCGCACCCATTCGCCCATGCCGGGCATATCCAGCAAGGCCTGGGCGATGCGGATCAGATCGTCGAAATCCACGGCGCCCGCCGCGCGCTTGGCGTCGGCGTAAGCGACGGCGAAGGCCTGCCCGGCGCGCAGCCCCGCCGCCAGCACGGCCACCATCGCGCCGCGCATGCGCAGCGACAGCAGCAGCGCGCAGTTATCGGCGAGCCGTGCGGCGAGCGCCTCATAGTCCGGCTCGGCCTTGAGGAGCCCCGAACTTGCCTTGCGGGGCTCTCCCGCCTTGGTCAGCACCACCAGCGCCAGTTCGTCCAGCGTCTCGGCTCGGCCCGAGGCATCGCGCGCGCGCCAGGCGGCAATGGCGTCGCAAGCGGCCAGGCCGGTCGCCGTTGCCCAGCCGCGATTGGCCGCGCCGATCGCGCCGACCAGCGCCATGTCGAACGCGTCGTCGGCACAGCCGGCGGCGATCGCTTCCTCGATGTCGCCCAACGGCAGATCGAAGACATGGCGCAGCCGCGCCTCGATTCCTTCTCGCGGGCCGAGCGTTTCCATCGCCTCGGGCGCGCGGGCACATGCCTTTACGAATCCCTCCGCCCCGCCCTCTCCCATCCGGAGACTCAGGGCCTGCAGGTCGGCGATCAAACCAAGATCGCTCCCCTTTTCGGCGCGGACCAGCAGATCGGCAAGCGTCGAGCGGGCGAGCAATTGCTCCTCCCGGCCCTCCAGCGGGCGGAAGCCGGGCGTGAGGCCCGCCTCGGCGGGAAAGGCACCCAGCAGACTCTGCGCGAAGGCATGGATGGTCTGGATGCGCAGACCCCCGCCAGTCGCATCGAGCACACGGGCGAACAGGGTGCGGGCGCGGGCCAGCATTTCCGGATCGTTCGGCTCGCTGAGCGCATACAGTTCCTTACGCAGCCTCGCGTCGTCGAGGCGCACCCAATATGCCAGCCGGGCATGGATGCGCTCGGCCATCTCGGCGGCGCCTGCCTTGGTGAAGGTGAGGCACAGAATCGAGTCGGGATCGGCTCCGGCGAGCAGCAACCGCAGCACCCGCGCGGTCAGCACATGCGTCTTGCCGGTGCCCGCCGAAGCGGACAGCGCGGCATGGTCGCGCGGATGTGAAGCGCGCAGCTGATCGCCGCCCAGCGGCACGAACGGAGCGAGGCGTCGGGCCATCCCGCCTTGTCGCATCACTTCGTTCCGAAGCACAATCGCCGTACATGACTTTTGCCCGGCGCGAGCTTATTGTCGCATGAAGCGCGATGCGCACGGCCCTGATGACGAGGAACTCCGAACCACGCATTAATGTCAACACACAAGACACTGAAATTAATAAATTAAATTTTTAATTAATCTTTTTTGTGAACCAGAGAAAGATTTGCATGGACGCAGAGACTGTAATCTAGATCAGTTTTGCCGCGAGGGTGAGCCGGATGCCGAACGATCAAGCGCACGAAATGCTTCAGCTGATCAGCGAAGGTTTCGTGTTGGTCGACGGCGATTTCCGTGTTCTCGCAATGAATGCCGAGGGCGAACGGATCGAGGGGCGTCCCGCATCCCAGATCATCGGAACGACGATCTGGGAATCCTGGCCCGATCTCGCCAACAGTACGCTCGGCGAGCTTTGGCGCCAGGCTATGCTCGACCAGAAACCGGTGTCGTTCGAGCATCGCTACGCCTGGCCGGACGGCCGGACGGCATGGCTCGAGATGCGCGCCTTTCCGAGCCGCGACAGGCTCGCCATCTTCTATCGCGACGTCAGCGGCCGTAAGGCGACCGAGGAGGAATTGCGGCGCACCGAAAGCGAGCTCATCCATGCCTCCCGGCTTAGCGCGATGGGTGCGATGGCGGCGACACTCGCGCACGAACTCAGCCAGCCGCTCGCCGTCGTGTCCAATTATCTCGCCAGCGCCCGCCGCTTGATCACCGCGCTTCCTGCGGCAGAGACGCGAGAGGCGCGCCAGGCGATCGACGCCGCGGCACGCTCCAACCAGCGCGCGACCGACGTGCTGACGCGGCGCGCGATTTCGTCGCCAAAGGGCGCGCCGAAACCGCCTCGCACGATATCCAGTCGATCATCGCCGACGTTTCCGTGCTGGTTCTGCCCCACGCCCAACGCGAGGGCGTCGAAATCCAGTTTCGCCTCGATCGCTACGCGAAATGGGTCAAGGCCGACGCGGTGCAGATCCAGCAGGTGCTGATCAACCTCATCAAGAATGCGATCGAAGCCATGGGGCATGTCGATGAGCGACGCATCGTGATCTCGACCGCACCATCCGGCGGCAATGTTGAGGTCGCGGTGGAGGACACCGGGCCGGGCCTGAGCATTAAGATGGAAGACAGGCTGTTCACACCGTTCTGCAGCGGCAAGGAAGACGGGATGGGCGTCGGCCTGTCGATCAGCCGGACGATCGTGGAAGCGCATGGCGGCACGCTGGCCGGGGCGACGCGCGACGAAGGCGGGGCCATCTTCCGCTTCACCCTTCCACGGGGCAGCCAGCCCGATTAGTCGCGCGGCGCAAAGAGCGGCAACCGGTCAGCCGCCAGTGCGCCTTCTATCTCCAACAGCCTGAGCTTGGTCGCTGCCCCACCCGGCGCGGAAAAGCCGCCGGTGCGCCCGTCGGCAGCGATGATGCGATGACATGGCACGATGATCGGCCACGGATTGCGCCCCAGCGCCTGCCCTACCGCCTGCGCCGCACCTGGCTCGTCGAGCACCGCGGCAAGCGCGCCATAGGTGCGCGTTTCGCCGAACGGAATGGCGCGCGCCGCGCGATAGACTGCCGCTTCCCACGCGCCGACCCGACCGAAATCGAGCGTGACGTCGACATAATCGACGCGCGCGCCGCCGAGATGCGCGGCGATGTCGCGCATGGCGGCCCTGACCGCGTCGGTGGGCTCCGCTTCGGCCAGTCCCTCGAAGCATCGCGACAGCCGCGCGCGGGTCGCGGCCGGGTCCCGCTCGGACAGCAATGTGCCGATCAACCCGTCCGGGGCCCATGCAATGCCGCACGCGCCCAGCGGCGTATCGAACAAGGCGAATCCGGTGTCGGCCATGATGAGACAGCCTTAGCCCATTCATGCGCGCATTGCGCTGCTTGACAGCCCTTGTGCTTGATCTAGTCTCGCTTCCTCCGGCCGTCTTCGAGCTCGCATGGCTGCCCGTTTCGAAGCAGCGCGCCGGACAGGTGAAGGGGGAGTCACCATGAAACCGACGCGCAAGCTCAGCCGGCGTTCGTTTCTCGGTCAGGTCGCCGGCGGCGCGATCGCCGGAAGCGCCGCGATGACCATATTGGGCGAACCCGCCCATGCGCTCCAGGTGACCGACAATGACGTGGGCGCCTATGCCGACCCGATCGGGCGTGGGCGCGGGCGGCGCGGCTCCGGCGTCACCGACAACGACACCGGACGCTATGCCGACCCGGTCGGACGTGGGCGCGGGCGGCGCGGCTCCGGTGTCACCGACAACGACACCGGCCGTTATGCCGACCCCGTCGGCAATGGGCGCGGACGCCGCGGCTCCGGCGTCACCGACAACGACACCGGGCGCTATGCCGACCCTGTCGGCAATGGTCGAGGCGGCGGCCGGCACCGGACCGGGCTCACCGACGGCGACAGTGGCGGCAATGCCGATCCCGCCGGCAACGGCCGGGGACGCAGGGGCAGCAATTGCGGCGGCATCACCGACAGCGACGGTGGCAGCTGGGCGGACCCGGCGCGCTGCGGACGCGGACGCGCGAACCGCTAGACCGTCTCTGCCAGCACGGCTCGGCCTTGCTGGGCGATGTTTCGCCGGCACCCGCTTCCCTTTTGCGCATCGACCGGGCTAGAGTTCGGGTTCGATGATCCAGTGAAGCGAGGAACGATGTCGAGCGATTCCACCGAGCCAGAAGACGAAACTCCGAGCATCCTGGAGGAGGCGGCCGCCGCCAAGGCTCGGGCCGATAAGGCGGCGGGCACGAAGCGCACACGCCAGATCGTCACCGGAGCGGCGATCGGTGTCGGCTCGGCGGCGCTGGTCGCGGCTTTGCTCTACGCCAATCGCGCCCGCAAGGGTGACAGGGGCGGCAAGAATTAGGGCGTGTCCGCCACGACCGGCACCAGCTCGAGCACGTCGGCCTTTGCACCGTTGCGCGGCCAGGGCATGATGAGGCGGTAGCGGAACGGTCCCACCCGTTCGACGACGCCGACAAGATCCCGCGCCGTGTCCTGGCCATAGGCGCGCACCTCGGTCTCGGTGCCCTGAACCAGCGCGCCCAGAAAGACGCCGCGCATGTCGCCGTCCGCCCAGATATAGCCGGCGGGACGTTCCGATCCCGTCTGCTTGGTGAAGGCGAGCAGCGCATCCTCGGCCCCGACATGGCAGAAATAGGCGGGATAGGCGGTAAAGGCCGCGCGGCGCACCCCCGCGCCAAGGCGAATCAATCGGCAGCGATAGCTGCCCGGCGGCAGCGCCGCGCGCGGCAAACCGCCACCGGCCACGAGCAATGCGCCTTCCGCGTCGATCTGACGGCCGAAGCCCCGTTCACGCGCTTCGCCAAGCCCGTCGCGCCAGGCATCTGAGAGCCGGTCCAGCAGTTCCGCATCCGCAGGTCGAATCTCCCGCCGCCAATTGTCAGCCTCCGGCGGCGCGGCGACCGCGTCGGGCGGTGCCGGAACCGGTGTCTGGCAGGCCGACGCGATCAGGCTGGCGAGAATGAGGAAAACAAGGCCAGCGCGAGGCGCCATGTCAGGCGCGCGCGCGCGTTTCCATGGACGCGACCGCCAGGATGCGCTCGAGGACCGCCGGATGAAGCGGCTGGGTGAACTCGCAGGTGAAGCGATAGCCGTCGATCCCGACGATGCGGGCGGGCCAGCCTTCCAGGCCGGGCAGCACGATCCACAGCAAGGTGCCGTGCCGCAGCGGCACGAACGAATCGAATTCGACCGTCCGTGAGGTCAGCGTGGTCACGTCGATCGCCCAGCGCCGCGTGCCCTCACGCACGCGCGCCGGCAGGTTGATCTGCAGGCTTTCTTCGGACCGGGGCAGCGCAGCATTGGGTTCGGCCGAAGGCTCTGGCGGCGGCGCATGAAAATCCGCGGGCGGCACATGGCGGCGCGCGCGCAGCCACGGAATCATTTCCTGCCAGGCCAGCTCCGGATGGAAGACGATGCCAGCCGTGCAACCATTGACCCACCGCACTGTTCCAGCGAGCGGGCGCAGCCCTTCCGGCGTCAACGTTACCTTCTCGTCGATGGCCAGCGGATGGGGAGTGTCGATCTTGGCGCCGCCCTGCGCGATGTCGCGGGTGGTGACCAGCTCGGTGCGTTCGTCGCCTTCCAGCAGAGCCGGACAGGCGATCTCGACGCGCGGCATCCGCCGCCGCTCCCCGGGCTGGCTGACCAAAGCGCGGGCGAGGATCGGCAGGATATCGATCGGCGCGTCGAAACGCAGGCCAAGCTCGAGACCGCGGCACCACAGCACCGTGCCGTCAAGATGCTCGCCGGTGTCCAGCTCCAGCTCCATCCGGCGGCCTTCCTCGACCGGCGTATCGACATGCAGCACCGCGCCGCCCGCGCTGATCTTGCGGATCAGGCAGACCTGGCGAATGCTGCCGATGACGACCGCGCCCGGCTGGAGGACGGATTCATCCACTCCGTCCGTGGACACTTCCACGAGCGGCACGTCTCCGGACAACGAATAGACCGTATCCAACAGGGCGCGCACTCCCGACAAGCCCGCGATGAGTCGGAACAATCCGCGCGGGCGCGTTATTTTCCGGTGGGAAAGGTTTACGTTTTCCTAAGATTTCGTGCTGGCTGCGGTGAAAGCGTGCAATCGGGCGGGGATTTTGCACCTTCTGCCCGACGCATTATGTCGGAGTCGCGCCAAGCCGTCGTTCGACCGGGAGCCCTATGTGTTAGATCTTTCCGCCGCCACCCTGGCCGGCGTCCTGCCTTTCGTCCTGGTCGGATTCGCTGCGCAGCTCGTCGATGGCGCGCTCGGCATGGCCTTCGGCGTGATCTCCTCGACTTTGCTGATCAGCCTCGGCGTGCCGCCAGCGGCAGCCTCGGCGAGCGTCCATGCCGTCGAGGTCTTCACCACCGGCGCTTCCGGCATCAGCCACACGCTGCACAAGAATGTGAACTGGCGTCTGTTCCGCCGGATCGTCATTCCCGGCGTGATCGGCGGCATATTGGGCGCCTATGTGCTCGCCAGCGTGCCGGCCGAACAGGCGCGGCCGTTCGTGCTGGCCTATCTCGCCGGGGTCGGGTTCTATCTGCTGTGGCGCGCTTTGCGCCACGCCCACCGCGAGAAGAAGCCGCGCATCGTCGAGCCGCTCGGGCTTGCGGGCGGCTTCCTCGACGCGGCGGGCGGCGGCGGCTGGGGGCCGGTCGTGACCTCCAACCTGCTCGCCCAGGGCGCGCATCCCCGTAAGGTGATCGGCACCGTCAACACCGCCGAATTCTTCATCTCCGCCACCATCTCGGCGACCTTCTTCGTCGCATTGGGCTGGGAAGCCTTCACCATGGCGATGGTCGGTCTGCTGATCGGCGGCATGCTCGCCGCCCCGCTCGGCGGCTATGTCGCCAAGAAAGTGCCGGCGCGGCCGCTGCTTTTCATGGTCGCGATCGTGCTCGTCATCACCAGCGGCTACGGCATCTGGACGGCCCTGCGCTGAGCGTCCTCACCCTTCTTCCTCGCGGCCATACCATTCGTCCAACCGCATCAACTGATCATATTCCTCATAAGGCGCATGCTCGGGGTGGAGCTTGGCGGTGAAGGGCTCGCTACCGGTCAGCCACATGCCGGCGGCCTTGGTGAAATTGTCCGCGGCGAGCGCGGTGAAGCCGTCCGCGTCGAGGCCCGCGCGCGCGCCCGTCGGGCTGGCGACGAAACCGATCCGGCCGGCCTTGCGCGCCAGGCTCCAATATTCGAACACCGCCGCCGCGCCCTCGATCCCGTCGAAGCCGCCGCGCTCGGCGATCAGGCCGATCAAGCCGAGCTGGAGCGAATAGCCCTCCGCCACCGCCTTGTTCGACGGCGGCTGGCCGGTCTTGTAATCGACGATGGCGAGGCGGCCATCGGTCAGCCGGTCGATCCGGTCGGCCGTGCCGCGCAGGCGCACGCCGGCAATGTCGACGGCACCCCGGACCTCGGCGCCGAGCGGGGTGCGTCCGACGGCGCGATTGGCGGCGACCTCGGCGGCGATGAAGTCGATCGCCTCCATCAGCCGGGGCTGCCACAGTGCCCGCATCAGCGGATGCGCCTCTGCGCCGGCGAGGAAGGCTTCGGCCCGCCCCCGCAATGCCGCCGGATCGCAATCGTCGTCGCGCATCCACTCCTCGAGGATCTTGTGGACCGCGGTGCCGCGCCAGGCGGCAGTGGGGTCGGCATCGACCTCGTCGAGCGCGCACAAGCCGAGGATGCGGCGGGCGTAGAAAGCGAAGGGATCGGCCTTCAGGCGATCGACTTCGGTGACGGAGATTTCGAGGGGCCGATCGTCCGGTGCAGGCGCCGGCCGCCGGGCCGGCTTGTACTCGGCAGGCTTGTCGAGCGCCCGCGCCCAGCGGGCCAGCTCCGGCGCGCGGGTGATGCCGCCGGTCATCGCTTCCAGCCGCAGCCAGAAGCGCGAGGCGATGGCGGGCGCGCGGGCATCGCGCCGGGCGCGGGTGACGAGCACGCGCGGCGCGCCCAGCCCGGCGGCGAAATCGTGGGCGGCAAGGCCGATGCGATGCTCCAGCGACGGTAGGCCGAGCTCGGCGCGCAGCCGGGGCGCAAGCCAGGGATCGGGCGCGGGCAAGGCCGGCCAGACGCCCTCGTTGAGCCCGGCCAGGATCGTCAGGTCGGCCTGCTGGAGGCGCGCCTCGATCAGGCCCCAGATGAACAGGCGCGGATGGGCGCCGTAGGGCGGACGCACCGCCTGCGCGGCGAGCAGCCCCTCCAGCATCGCCGGCAAGGCGGCGGACGTGACCGCCTCCGGTCCCTCGCCCGCCGCATCCTCCAGCGCCGCCAGCAGATCGGCGGCCGCACGTCCCGCCGGACCGGACCAGACCCCGTCGCCGCCTAACGCCTGCGCCGTCTCGCGGATCGCGGCGAGCAAGGCGGTCAGGCTCGTCTCCCCCGCAAAGGCGGCTTCGAGCGGGCGCAGCAATGGCACCGCCTGTTCGCCCCACCAGCGGATCGCCTCGCCTTTCAGATGCAAGTCCAGCCCGCCCAACCCGGCGGCGGGGCGCGGGCCGCGCAAAGCGAGATCGACCTTGCGGGCGCCATCGAGCCAGGCCAGCCGTTCCTCCCCCGCCTTGATCAGGGGATGCTTGAGCAGCGCCAGCAGCGGCACCGGCGCGAAGCGCTCGGCGGCGGCATTGGCGAGCGCGAGCAGCAGCGTGCCGGGCGGCGTCTGCGAAAGCGGGCGGCCGGCGCTGTCGTCCGCTTCGATGCCCCAGCGTTTCAGATGGGCGGCGACGCGCGCGGCGAGCGCCCGGTCCGGCGTCACCAGAGCGGCGGTGCGGCCGGGCGCCTCCAGCGCCTCGCGCAGCGCCAGCGCGATCGCCTGCGCCTCCTCGGCCGGATCGGCCAGCTCCAGACCGCGCACGCCGGTCAGGCGGCGATCGGCGGGGCGCAGCTCCTGCCATTTCTCGGTGAAGGCGGGCGGCGCCATCGCATTGGCGACGGCGCGGCTGCGCGCCGCCGGCGCATCGCGCCCGCCGCCCCAGCGCCAGGACGCCACCTCGGCGCGCCCGATATCCATCCGGTCGAGCAGCAGCTTCAAGTGGAATTGCGGATGGGTCTCGATCGACCGCGGACGATGACCGGTCTCCGGGTCCGGATCGTGCGGGCCGAGCGCGTCCCATTCCGCGTCCGGCATGGCGAGATCGAGGCCGGGGAGCACCACCATCCCCTCGGGCAGCCGCGACACGGTGCGCAGCAGGCGCCCGACCGGCCGCGCTCCGGCGGTGATCCCGGCGGCGCAGACGAAGCCGGCGGGCGGCGCATCGCGCCAGCGCCGGGCGAGCGCGTCGATCAGCCGGTTGCGCCGCTCGGCCAGATCGATCCGGCCGCGCGCCGCGAGGAGGCGCGGCCAATCGTCGAGGATCGCGCCAAGCCGGTCGAGCGAGACCTGCCAATGTTCGGACAGCTCGGCGCTCTCCTCGCCGAAGCGGCGCAGACGCTGCGGATCGACCTCCTCGACGATAAGCTGATCGAGCGTGCGGGCGAGATCGCCGGCGAGGCGCAGCGCCTCGGCGGCGTCGGGCGCATGGTGGCGCTGAACCAGCCGGGCGAGCAGCATCAGCCGCTGGGTGGGGTCGATGGCGGGCGGGATCGGTTCGGCGCCGTCGAGCGGCTCCAACGCACCGCCGATCCGCTCGTCCAGCTCCGGATCGCCGACCGGCACCAGTCTCGGCAGCAGCAGCCCGCCGCCCGCCCGCCGCACGAAGGCGTCCTGCACCGCGCGCACCGCCCGGCTGTTCGGCAACAGCAGCAGCCCGCGCGCGAGGCCGGTCTTCTCCCTGCCGTAGCGCGCGATCAGCCCGGCCGCGAGCGCATCGGCGAAGGCGCGATGCAGCGGAATGGTGAAGACGGCCGGTGTCACGGCGGCGAGACTAAACGCACGCGCGCGGAAGTCGAGCGTCGAAGCCAAGGCGCTCGCGTCCAAAAGTTAGTCAAAAGTAAGTCCAAGAACGCGGTTTCGCGGTGGCGGTTCGAAACGCGAAAGTCAGGGACCGAATGGTTCAAAGAGCCGGCGAGCCGGAGCCGAGGCCCCGAGTCAGGGGGCGAGCGTGACAGAGGATTTCCTACATTGCCAGCGGGCCGCGGGGTTCGCTTTCGACCCGTGATGGACATTCCTTCTCCCAAGTGCCAGCTTCCAAGGTGCCATTTTCGGGGCATCGCGGCATTCGGCCCATATGAGCATGGCAGGAGGTTTGGTGACGAGCGCCTTTTCGCATGGCACGGTCCACGAGGCGGGCGAGGACCTGCAAGCCGCGATTCGGGCCGATCCGGACCTGCTGACGCTTTGGGAAAAGCTCACGCCGCTCGGCCGGAACGAGTTCATCTGCTGGGTTGAGGACGCGAAACAGGCACAGACGCGGCAACGCCGCATCGCGCGGACCTGCGAGGAGCTGCTGGAGGGCAAGAAGCGGCCTTGCTGCTGGGCGGGCTGCATTCACCGCACCGACAAGGCGCCCAGCCAATGGCAACAGGCCGTGCTGATCGACAAGCAGGCAAGGAGCCGCCCCTAAGGAAAACGCGGCTATTGCGCGGGCTTTGCGGCCTTAAAACGGCCAGTCGGGAATCGACCCGTTGCGGACGTTCCTCCCCTCCCTGCAAGGGAGGGGCCGGGGGTGGGTGGCGCCGAAGGCGCTCCCGCGGCTTCGTCAATGGCTCGCTGCGCTCGCACCCACCCCTAACCCCTCCCTTGCAGGGAGGGGAATTAGTGTCCGCCCTCCTCCCGGGGCAAGGCGAACAGGGCGACGGCCGCGAAGACCAGCGAGACGAGGAGGAACATGCCCGCCGTTCCGTAGACCGCGATGTCGGATTTGGAGATGTCCGCGCGCAGCCGGGCGACGGACGGGTCGGAGGGCAGGTAGACGACCTGAAAGAGGCGCTCCTCGCCCAGCCGGGGCATGCGGATGACCTCCGGCTGGAAGATCGCTTCGGAGCGGTGCCCCGGCGTGACGAACATCGAGGTTCGGTAGGCGACACCGTCCACCTGGTAGGACACCTGGATCTCGTCGGATTCGCAGCCCTCTCCGCTCGAGCAGCTGCCATATCTGCGGCCCAGATATTCGCCCTGCGCCAGCCGGCCCTCCGCGACGATCCGGTCGATGTACAGATCGTGGCGATAACCGAGATAAAGGACCAGCAGCGCCACCGCGCCCGCCAGTCCCGCTCCGCCCAGCATGATCCTGCGCGGATTCAAACGAAGCCTGTTCAGCATGCCGCCCCCATCCCCCGACAGGGCGAAGCTGCGCCCGAAACGGGCGGCGGTCAATCGGCGGCGACTCAGCCTTCGCGCAGCATGTCCTCGGTCCGGCGGATGCTTTCGGGGCGGCCGACATCGAACCACAGACCCTGATGGACGGCGCCGTAGCAGCGGCCGGCCGCGATCGCGCGGTCCCAGAGGAGGTTGGTGCTGAACGGCCCTTCCGGCACTTCGCCTTCGAACAGCCGCTTCGAGACGATCTGGATGCCGGTATAGACGAAGGGGGCGACGCCGTGCGGCTTGCGGCGGCGCAGCTTGCCCGTCGCGCTCATGTGGAAATCGCCGCGCCCGGCATGGCAATTGGCGCGGGCGAGCGGGACGAGCAGCAGCAGCGCGTCCATCTTCGCATCGTCCCAGGCGGAAGCGAGCAGCTTCAGCGCATCCACCGGCCCGTCCACCCACAGATTGTCCGAATTGACGACCAGGAAGGGATCGGCATCGATCAGCGGCAGCGCCTTGACCAGACCGCCGCCCGTTTCGAGCAATTTCTTGCGCTCATCCGATATCGCGATTTCAATGTCTTTCACGCGATTTTTCAGATGGGCTTCGATCGCGCCGGGCAGGTAATGGACATTGACCACCGCCTTCGCCACGCCCGCCGCGCGCAGCCGGTCCAGCGCATGATCGATCAGCGCCCTGCCGGCGACCTCGACCAGCGGCTTGGGCCGGGTCGCGGTCAAGGGGCGCATGCGCTTGCCCAGCCCGGCGGCGAGCACCATGGCGGTCGCGGGCACGGCGATGCCCGGATCGGGCCGCAGCGCCAGCGGCTTCCTGTAGCGGCTCATGCCGGCAGCCCCTTCGCCCAAGCGGCGGCACGCGCCGCAGCGGGCACGTTCGTATCGAACCAGGCCCGCACGGGCGCAAGCGCGGGATGCGTCAGATCGCGCTCCAGCAGGCCCCACATGCGCGGCTGGAACCCGCCATAATGCGGCTTGCCGTCGCGCTTCCACAAGCGGGTGAAGACGCCGATGATGCGGGTGTTGCGCTGCGCCGCCAGCGCCCAATAAGCGCGTTCAAAATCAGCGCCCTGCCCCATTTTCTTCATATAGAGATCGATCATGTCCCGTTCGATGTGGGGGGAAACATCGCGCCGCGCATCCTCCAGCACGGAGACGAGATCGTAGGCCGGATGGCCGGTCACCGCGTCCTGGAAATCGAGCAGGCCGAAATGGCGCAGCCCGCCGCGCCCGGCGACCAGCATGACATTTTCCGCATGAAAATCGCGCAGCACCATCACCGGGCCGAGCCCGTCCTGCGCGACCGGCACAAGCACATCGCGCCAGGCGGCGTCCCAGCCGTCGCGGTCCACTTCAAGACCCAGTGCCGGGCAATACCAATCGAGGAACAGGCTGATCTCCGCCAGCCACAGATCGAGCCCGTGCGGCTTGAGCCCCGGCATAGGCGGGCGGGCATGGAGATGGGCGAGCAGATCGACGGCGAGCGTGTAGAGCTCCGCCTCCCGCTCCGGCGCGGCATCCGCCGTTTCGCGCAACCGCGCATCGCCGAAATCGTCGAGCAGCAGCATGCCCCGATCGAGATCTCGCCCGAGGATGGCCGGCGCGGACAGGCCCGCCCCGCACAGCCATTCGGCGACCGCGACGAACGGGCGCGGATCCTCGTGCGGCGGCGGCGCGTCCATCAGGACGGCGGTCTCTCCGCCTTTGTGAACGCGGAAATAGCGGCGGAAGCTGGCATCGCCGGTGAGCGGGCGAATCTCGGCGCCTCCCCAGCCGCAGGCGGCGAGAAAGGCAGGCGCATATTCCGGGGGAATCATCTCGGCGGCCACCGCGTTCCCCAAGCGGGCGGCACCCCGGCTGTCAAGGCGCGCGCGGCGCCAGCAGCCGTCAATGTCAGCCGAAGCGTTTGCGGCCAGAGCCGGGGCAACCGCTCCGGCCATTCGATCAGCAGCGCGCCGACGGCGAGGTGATCATCCAAGCCCAGCTCCTCCACCTCCTCCGGCCGCTCGATCCGGTAGAGATCGACATGCGCGACGGGCAGGCGCACGGTCGGCGGATCGTAGGGCTGGACGATGGCGAAGGTCGGGCTCGGCACGTCGCCCTCATGGCCCAGCCCGCGCAGCAGCCCCCGCGCCAGCGTCGTCTTGCCCGCACCGAGCGGCCCGAAAAGCGCGATCACGTCGCCGGGGCGCAGCAGGGGTGCGAGCGAGGCGCCGAAGGCTTCGGTGGCTTCGGGGATCGGGAGCGGGATCATCGCAGGTCGCGGGCCGGAGCGAAGCCGACAACCGTCATTCCGGCGAAGGCCGGAATCCACCTTTCTTCTCTGCGATCTCTGCGTCTCTGCGCGAACCAATTCTTAATGCGCGCAGAGACGCAGAGACGCAGAGGAAAGGGAGAAGATGGATTCCGGCCTTCGCCGGAATGACGGAAATGGCCGGGGTTTTTCACTCCGCTTCGTCCCCTGCGGAATAATCGGCCTGCTGGCTGGTGGTGCGCGGCAGGCGGATGGTGATGACGGTGCCCTTCCCCGGCGTCGATGTCAGCGCGATCTCGCCGCCATGCGCCTCGACGAACTGACGGGCGAGCGGCAGGCCGAGCCCGACCGCGGCGGCATCCTCGGTGCGGCCGTCCGCGGTGCGGTGGAAGCGATCGAAGACGCGCGCCTGATCGGCGGGCGCGATGCCCCGGCCATTGTCGGCGACGATGAGACGCGCCTCCCGCGCATCCCCCTCCGCGCGCAGCTCCACCTGGCCGCCCTCGTCCGTGTAACGCAGCGCATTGTCGACCAGATTGCCGAGCGCCTGGCCGAGCCGGCGGATGTCGCCGGTGACGATGCCGACGCCCGGATCGATATCGGCGACGAGGCCGATCTTCTTCCTCTTCGCCTGATCGCGCGCCGCCGCCGCCGTCTCCTCGCACAAGGCGGCGAGATCGACCTCGTCCTCGGCGAGCAGCAGGCTGCCCATGTCGCTCTGGGTGAGATCGAGCACATTGTCGATCAGCACGCCCAGGCGCGCGACGCTGTCGAGGATCGCCGCGACATAGTCCGTCGCCTGGTCCGGCAGCGCGCCGGCATAGCCCGCCGCCAGCATCTCGGCAAAGCCGCCGATCGAGGTCAGTGGCGTGCGCAGCTCGTAGCTCATGTTGGAGACGAAGGCGGTCTTCAGCCGGTCCGCCTCCTCCAGCGCGTCGGTGCGCTCGCGCAGGGCGGCCTCGACCTTCCGGCTGTCGGTGATGTCGAGCATGATGAAGAGCGCGTTGCCGTCCGGCAGCGGCACCGAGGCGAACTCGAACTCGCGCCCGTCGATCAGCCCGACCCGGCCGGAACGCTGCTTACGCTCCTGGGTGGCGCTGCGCACCAGCTCGCGCACAAGCCCGGCATGGTTGGCGCGCTTGAGCCGCGCGGCGAGATGCGGGGTGATCGCATCGATGCGCGGATGGGCGGCGAGCACCGCCTCCTCGAAGCCCCACAGCTCGCGGAAGCGATTGTTCCACAGGCTGAGGCGCCCGTCCGAGGAGAAGACGGCGATCGCCTCGAACAGATTGTCGAAGGTGGCGGAGCGGACGCGCAGCAAGGTGTCGCGCGCCGAGGCGAGCTGGATCTGCTCGGTGCGATCCTCGAAGATGGTGAGCAGGCCGCCGTCGGGGAGCGGCTGGGCGACGACGCGCAGATGCTTGCCGCCGGGCAGCAGCCAGTCCTCCTCGTCGGCGCCCGGGCCGCTGATGAACCACTCGCGCCGCTCCGCCTTCCATTCGGGGAAATCGCGCACCTCGGGCAGCTTGCCGGCCTCGCGCATCGCGTCGATCACCCGATCGAATTCCGGCCGGTCGGCGAGAAAATCGGCGGGCAGCGAGAAGAGGCGGGCGAAGGGCTGGTTGAAGAAGATCAGGCCGCGGTCGCGGCCGAACTGGGCGACGCCGGCGGACAGCCGGTCCAGCATGTCGCGCTGGGCGCGCACGAAGCGGACCAGCTCGGCGCGCGCCTCCTCCTGATCCTCGACGTCGATCGCATAGCCGGCGACCCCGGCATCGCCCAGCGGCACCTCGACGACGCGCATCATCCGGCGCTGGCCGGCGATGGTGACGGGGACGGTGCGGTGGGCCGATTGCTGCCGGTCGCGCACCTCGGCGGCGTCGAGGCGCGGGCTCTGCCCGTCCGCCTCGTCGATCAGCTCGACGCCCTGGCGCACCACGGCGGCGGCGTCCTGCGCCTCGACCGCGGACACATAGGCGGAATTGACCATGGCGAGCGTCAGGTCCGGCCCGCGATGCCAGACCGGAAAGGGGGCGACCTCGATCAGGCGGGAGAGCGCCTCCAGCGCGGCCGTGCGCCGCTCCAGCCGGGCGCGCAGCACGGCGCCCTGCCCTTCGGCTTCGGTGACGTCGTGAAACCAGAGCAGGGCCGCGCCGACCGGGCAGCCGGCGGGGGCCGGGCCGGCCTCGATCCGGAAGGTCCGCTGCCCGCCCTGCGGTCGCAGCGTCGCGCCGAACCGGTCGCCGACCGCCGCCGCGGCGATCCCGGCTTCGAGCAAGGCGGCGTCCTCGGCCGACCAGGGGCCGCCGGGCGCGGCGAGATCGCGCCACGTCTCCGGCAAGACATCGAGGCCAAGCGCGCCGGCGAGGCGATCGGAGCCGTCGAGCCGCCCGTCGGCGTCGATCAGCAAGGGCAGCGCGGCCCCGGCGCCGAGCAGGGCGGCGAGCCGGCGATTGTCCGCGAGCACCGCCTCCGCCCGCGCCGCGCGCGTCCGGGCACGCAGCGTCGCCCACAGCGCCAGGGCCAGCCAGGCGCCAGTACCGATCGCGATCGCGATCGCGGTGAGCGTCGAAAGCGCGATCACGGGCAGCGCGGCGCGGCAGGCGGTGTGGGCGGCATATGCCCTGTCTACCCGCCGCTTCCGGCTTTCGGAAGCCGATCGTGCGCGGCCCGGAAAATCAAAAAAAGGGGCGGACCCGAAGGCCCGCCCCGAATGGTTGCGAAACGTCCGCGGCTTAGCGGAAGTTGATGTTCACGCCGGCGTAGAAGAACCGGCCGATCGTATCGAACGGATCGCCGCCGGCAGTGCCGAGCAGGCCGAGCGGGGGCTGGCGATTGCCGATATTGTCGACGCCGCCATAGAAAGTGAACCGCTCGTTGATCCGGTAGCCCAGGCGGATGTTGTGATAGAACACGTCCGGATACCAGATTTCCGCGGTGGCATCGGCGTTCGTCGGCGGACGGCCCTGGAACTCGAAATATTGCTCGTAGGTGCCGATCGTCTGGCGGCCGATATAACGGAGCTGATAGTTCATCTCGATCGGCCCCATTTCGTAGCCGACGCGGAGCGACGCCTGCCAGCTCGCATCGCCCACCTCGCTGCGGAACCGGTTGCCGAACGTCGGATCGCTCGGGCTCAGATACGCCGTCAGCTCGAGGATGCGGGTCGCGATCGCGCGGATGCTCAGCCGATGACCGTTGGAGAAGGTCCGCCGGTAGCTGACATCGAAATCGATGCCGCGCGCATCGAACGCCGCGAAGTTCACCGGTCCCGCGATGGTCGCGACGGTCGAATCGAACAGGCCCGTCGCCGGATCGCGGAAGACGATCGCGCAGAAGGGATTGTTGATGCCGCCCGGCGCGTCATAGCACTGGTTGATGATCGTCTGCGCGGTCAGGGTGGAAATCAGGTTGTCGATCGAAATGTCATAATAATCGACCGTGATCGCCAGACCCGGGATCCAGCGCGGCTGCAGGACGCCGCCGATGGTGAGGCTCTTCGAGCGCTCTTCCGTCAGCGTGTCGTTGCCGCCCTGGAGGAAGGACGTGGAGAACGCCCGCGCCGTGCAGTTCACGAACGGATCGCCCACGGCCACCGGGAACGGGCTGCTCGCGCAGATCGCCGCCAGGGCCGCGTTGGTCGTCGCCGGAACGCCGGCCGCCGCGCAGTTCGCCGCGCGATTGGGACCGTTGCCGATGTTCTGGGAATCGCACGGATCCGCGATGAACGCGAAATTCTGCGACTGCGGCGAGTACAGATCGCCCAGCGTCGGGGCGCGCACCGAAGTCGAATAGTTCGCGCGGAAGCGGATATCGCTCACGGGCGACCAGATGCCGCCGATATTGTAGGCCCACACCGTCCCCGTGCTGCCCAGCTCGTAATTGGACACGCGGCCCGCGCCCTCGATGGTCAGCTCATGCGCGAAGGGAAGATCGCGCAGGATCGGCAGCCGAAGCTCGCCGAACGCTTCCAGCACCTCTTCCGCCGGCGGCGTGAAGGGCTGGATGGCGTTGAGGAAGGTGCCGCCGCTCGCCGTCAGGTCGTCCCAGCGCGCGAACGCGGTTTCCCGCCGATATTCGACGCCGAGCGCGAAGCCGATCGGTCCGCCGGGCAGCTCGAACCAGCGTCCGGAATTGCCCGACACGAAGCCCAGCAGCTGCAACTGTGTCGCGCGCTGCTCGCGGAACGCCGTCGTGTTGACGAAGTCCAACGCGGCCTGGCTGGGGGCGCCCCAGCCGAACACGTTGATCGGCACGCAGTCCGGCCGCGTGACCGTGATCTCGTTGACGCGGCAGACGATCTGCCCCGCGGAATTGCGCACGGCATCGAGCGCGAGCAGGAAGCCGTCCGGATTGCCGGCGAGATCGAACAGGACGAGGTTGTTCAGCGAATCCAGTTCGGTTTCGAGCCGGCCGTAATTCACCGAAATCTCGTAGCGCCAGTTGTCGAGGAACTCGCCGTCGAAGCCGCCGACGAACCGATAGGTGTCGCGCTGCCCCAGCTCGCCGCGACCGCCGAAATCGACGTTGAAGCGCGACATGTTGAACGTGCCCGCCGCAACGTTGGTGCAGATGCCGAACGACTGCAAGGTCGCCAGCGACGAGGCGGTCAGGAACGGGTTGTTGCAGCGGATGTTCGAGCCGCCGCCGAAAAAGGCGGGGACGCTGCCCTGCCAGAAGCTCGGCTGCCCTTCCTGGATGGTCTCGACGCGGACGAACTTGGCCTCCAGGAACATGCGGAAGGCCGGCGTGACCTCGTAATTGGCCAGCAGGTTCGCCGTGTAGCGCGTGACACCCGCGGCCAGCTGGCCGGTGTTGCGCAGCGTCGAGCCGTCGCCGCCGATGACGTTGCCGGTGAAGGAACCGATGAAACGATCCGGCACGTCGATGAAGAGATTGCCGTCACTCCCGAAGCGCAGCGCGTTGCCGTTGGCGAAGGTGCCGATCGTGCCGCCGTCGGAAATGGCGTTGTTGCGGACGCCGCAGAGAAACTCCTGATCGGGCCCGTTGGCGCCCGACGCCGGCTCGCCCGCCGTGTTCTGGACCAGGTTGAACTGACAACGGCCCGAATAGGCGCCGGTGATGTTGTCGCGCTGGACGAAGTAGAGCGGGTCCGTCTTGGCATATTCCAGCGAGACGGCGATGTTGCCGCGACCGGAATCGAAATTGTGGCCGCCGGTGGCCGACACGAAATGCGTCGCGCGATCGCCTTCCTCGGAAATGCCGGACTGCGCACGCACGCGGATGCCGTCGAAATCGCGGCGCGTGATGAAGTTCACGACGCCGGCCACGGCGTCCGAACCGTAAATGGCCGAGTTGCCGCCCGTGATGATGTCGATCCGCTCGAGCAGATCGATCGGGATCGTGTTGACGTCGACCGAATAGCCGCCGGGCGACGCGGTCACATGCCGCCGGTTGTTCACCAGGACCAGCGTGCGCTCCGTGCCGAGGCCGCGCAGATCGAGCAGGCTGAGGCCGGCCGTGCCGATGAAGCGCGTCGAGTTGCCGGTGCTGAACGTGTTACGCAGCGAGGGCAGCTCGTTGAGCTGATCGCCCAGCGAGACGTCGCCGGTGCTCATCACGTCCTCGGCGCTCACCGAAGTGATCGGAACGGTCGAATCCAGGTTCGGGCGCACGATGCGCGAACCGGTGATGACGATGGTGCCGCCGGAGCCGGTCTGTTCAGACTGGCTTTGGGTTTCCTCGGCAGCGGGCGGATCCTCGTCCGTGTCCTGCGCGTAGGCGGCGGCCGGAAAGCTCGTCAGAGCCAGTGCGAAAAGAGAGGCGGTACCCAGAATTCGGGCGTGGGTGCGGCGCATATATGTATCCCCCAAGCAAATACTTTAGCCTTCGGAGCATCGCAGCCCTGATGTGAAAAGCAATCCGAAGTGCGCCTGTGGACGCACTAACTTCCGATCTGTTACATTAATGCCACATTCAGGCGGGCCGCGGCCCTCCGCATTTCCCGTGCGCGAACGACGACGAAAGCGGCACGAACGAAACCGCGACCTTCGCCGCGGCGACCCGGCCAGCATTGCCGAAAGCGTTTCAGACGCCGTCGATCGCCTCAAAGATCGCGGTGACGGCGCGACATTCGTCTTCGGTCAGCTCCGGGCGCCAGACATCGAAGATCAGGATCACGCGATCCTCGTCACTGTCGTTCCACGCTTCATGCTCGATCGTGTCGTCGAAGATGAGCAGCTTGCCCACCTCCCACTGCCGCGCCTCGTTGCCGACCCGGAAGCCGCAGCCTTCGGGAACGATCAGCGGCAGGTGGCAGATCAGCCGGGTGTTGATCATGCCGTGATGCGGCTGGATGCGCGCACCGGCCTTCAGCATCGAGAACAAGATGGACGGCGCGCGGGTCGTGATGAAGGGCAGCGGCGCCTGCCGGACCGCCGCATAGGTCTTCGGGAAACGCGCGACATTGCGTTCGACCGGGCCGCCATTCTCCCACAGATAGAGCGTGCTCCAGTCCGGATTGTCGAGCAGGCCGTGAAAATCGTTGCTCGGCCGGTTCTCTCGCGCCTTCAGGTACGGCGTGAACAACCCGTCCTCGGCAAGCGCGGCCGCGAGCTCGGACCGCATGTCCTGCGCCGCGGCTTCGATCGCCGCAACCCAGGGAAAGGCTTCCCGCTCGTAGAACTGGATCTGCGGCAGGCGCGGGAAATAATAAGCGGACGGCTTCTGGAGATAGACCTGTTTCTCCTCGCACAGGATGGCGAGCGATTCCTCGAAGCGGGGGCTGCGCGTGCCTTCGCCGAAGCCAGCCCCGTCCAGATGCGCCTCAAGCTGCCGGCGATAGCCCCGGGCGATCTCGCGCGAGATCCGATCGGCGCGCGCCAGCTCGGTTCCGAGGTCCGGCGGCAGGGAGGCGCTCTCGCCGGCGGCTTTGGCAGCGGCGATATAGAAGCTCGACGCCGCGCGCATGTCGTCCGCCCTGTACCGGCAATCCCCCTTCAGGATCAGCGCCCGCACATTGCGCGGATCGAGGCGCAGCGCTTCGTCCGCCGCCGTTTCCATTCCGGCGGCATCGTCCAGGAGGCGGCAGGCATGCGCCATCAGCAGCCAGATCTGGGCATTGGCGAGGCCCGCGGCGGAGACCTGCTCGAAATCCCGCCGCGCCTCGATCGCCCTGCCCGCCTGCAACGCCGCCGCGCCGTTGCGCGCCAGCCGCTCCGCATCCTGGAGACTGAGTTGCATCCGTCCCTCGCAAGCAATTGGCCCGCGTTCTGGCGCAAGGCCATGGCGAGGTCAAAGGCCATCTCCCGCGTCGGCGCGGCCGGAGCCGCGCCGGAAGGAAATCAGTAGCGATAATGATCCGGCTTGAACGGACCTTCGGCCGGCACGCCGATATAGTCGGCCTGGCGCTGGCTGAGCTTGCTGAGCTTCACGCCGAGCTTGTCGAGATGCAGCGCAGCGACCTTCTCGTCGAGATGCTTGGGCAGGACATAGACCTCGTTCTTGTAGGTCTCGGCCTTCGTCCACAGCTCGATCTGCGCCAGCACCTGGTTGGTGAAGGACGAGCTCATCACGAAGCTGGGATGGCCGGTGGCGCAGCCCAGGTTCACGAGGCGGCCCTTGGCCAGCACGATGATCCTCTTGCCGTCCGGGAATTCGACCTCGTCCACCTGCGGCTTGATCTCGGTCCACTTCATGTTGGCGAGGCCGGCGATCTGGATCTCGCTGTCGAAATGGCCGATGTTGGAGACGATCGCCATGTTCTTCATCGCGCGCATGTGATCGAGCGTGATGACGTCCATATTGCCGGTCGCGGTGACGAAGATGTCGGCGCGCGGGGCGGCCTCCTCCATCGTCACGACCTCATAGCCTTCCATCGCCGCCTGCAGCGCGCAGATCGGATCGACTTCGGTCACGAGGACGCGGGCGCCGCCGTTGCGGAGCGAGGCGGCGCTGCCCTTGCCGACATCGCCGAAGCCGGCGACGCAGGCGACCTTGCCGGCCAGCATGACGTCGGTGGCGCGACGGATCGCGTCGACCAGCGATTCCTTGCAGCCGTAGAGATTGTCGAACTTCGACTTGGTGACGCTGTCGTTGACGTTGATCGCCGGGAACGGGAGCTTGCCCTGCCTGGCGAGATCGTAGAGGCGGTGGACGCCGGTGGTGGTCTCCTCGGAGACGCCCTTGATCGCCGCGACGGTCTTCGTGAGATAGCCCGGACGCTCCTTCAGGAAGCGGTTCAGCGTCGCGACGAAGACCTCCTCTTCCTCGTTGGCCGGCGTGAACAAAGCCTCACCGGCTTCGGCCCGCGCGCCCCAGAGCGCGAACATGGTGGCGTCGCCGCCGTCGTCGAGGATCATGTTGCAGGTCTCGTCCTGCCCCCAATCGAAGATGCGGGTGACGTAATCCCAATATTCCTCGAGCGTCTCGCCCTTCACGGCGAAGACCGGGATGCCCCGCGCGGCGATGGCGGCGGCGGCATGATCCTGGGTCGAAAAGATGTTGCAGGACGCCCAGCGGATTTCCGCGCCCAGCTCGACCAGCGTCTCGATCAGCACGGCGGTCTGGATCGTCATGTGCAGCGAGCCGGTGATGCGGGCGCCGGTCAGCGGCTTCGAGGAACCGAATTCCTCGCGCAGCGCCATCAGGCCGGGCATCTCGGTTTCGGCGATCTCGATCTCCTTGCGGCCGAAATCGGCGAGGGAAATGTCGCGGATCACATAATCGTCGAACGAAGTCTGGGCCTGGGTCGCCACGTCACAATCTCCTGAAAAGCCAAAGGGCCGCGCACGGGCGACCTCGCGCCGCCCCTAGCCGGAGCGCGACGCGGATGCAAATATAAAGATATCTTTATATGCTCGGATTTCAACCCGCCTCGGGTTCCAGATGCCGCAGCTTGTCCGGATTGCGCACGACATAGATGCCGGCGATGCGGCCGTCCTCGATCAGCAAGGCGGTGGTCTGGAGGATGCCGTCCGCTTCGCGCGTGACGAAACCCGGCAGGCCGTTGATCGTGCGATAGCCGATCAGGGTGTAACGGCCGCGCCTGAGCAGCCGGGCGATGGCGGCGAACACCTTCGTCACCTCCTCGATGCCGAAGAAGGGGCGCCAGGCGGCCACCCGCTTGCCGCCGCCGTCGGAATAGACCGCCACGTCCTCGGCCAGCATGTCTTTCAGCGCCGCCATGTCCCCTTCCCGCGAGGCGCGGAAGAAGGCGGCGGCGATCTCCAGTCCGCGTTCCTTCGGCACCGGAAAGCGCGGGCGGCTGGCGCGGACATGGCCGCGCGCCCGGGCGGCGAGCTGGCGGCACGCTTCGGGCGTGCGCTCCAATGTCGCGGCGATCTCCTCGAACGGCACGTCGAAGACGTCGTGGAGCAGGAAGGCGGCGCGCTCCAGGGGCGACAGGCGATCGAGCGCCATCAACAAGGGCAACGTCACCTCCTCGTCGGTGCCGGGCGCCTCCTCCGCCTCGACCACCGGCTCGGGCAGCCAGGATCCGACATAGAGCTCGCGGCGGCGGGCGGCGGACTTGAGCTGATCGAGGCAGAGGCGCGTCACCATGCGGCGCAGGAACGCCTCGGGATTGCGGACGGCGTCGCGATCGGTCCTGAGCCAGCGCACGAACGCCTCCTGGACCGCGTCCTCGGCGTCGGCGAGCGAGCCGAGCATCCGATAGGCGATGCGCGAGAGGACGGGCCGCAGCGGCGCGAAGCTCGCCGCGGCATCCCCGGAGGCGTCCGTGCCGGCGGTCATGCCACCGCTGCGCCCGCCCTGGCGGCCGCGATATCCGGCTGGAACAACCGGAAGCCGGTCGCGAGGCGGTTCCAGCCGTTGATCGCGTTGATCACCAAGGTGAGCTTCACCTGCTCCTCCTCGCTGAACTGGGCGGCGAGCCGGGCGTAAGTCGCATCGTCCGGCGCGCCCTTGAGCGGCAGCAGGGTCAGCGCGTCCGTCCAGGCCAAGGCGGCCCGCTCGCGATCGGAGAAGAAGGGCGCGTCGTGCCAAGCGGCGAGCACATGGAGGCGCTGCTCGCTTTCGCCGTCCTTGCGGGCTTCCTGGGTGTGCATGTTGAGGCAGTTGGCGCAGCCGTTGAGCTGCGAGGCGCGAATCTTGACCAGATGGACGAGGCGCGTCTCCAGCCCGTCGGCCGCGGCGTTCTGGCTGTAGGTCAGCCAGCTCCCCATCGCCTTGCGGGCGGCTTCGAAGGGGTTCAGTCTCGGGTTCATCTCAAATCCTTTCATCTTGGGATTGCGCATGCACTCAAGACGAAACAGGGCCGGGCGATGTGACATCCCGGCCGAAAAAAGTTCAGGCCGTGCCCGATTCCGCGGCGAGCAGGCGCGGATCGATGCCAGCGCCGCGAAACGCCTCCGCCCAACGCGACTCCACATGGCAATCGTAGAGCAGGCGATCGTCGCCCGGCGTGACGAACCAGCCGTGACGGGCCAGCTCGTCGTCGAGCTGGCCGGGGCCCCAGCCGGCATAGCCCAGCGCCACGACCCAGCGCGACGGCCCCTTCCCCGCCGCAATCGCCTTCAGGATATCGAGCGTGGCGGAGAGCACCCAGCGGTCCGCGACCTGGACCGAATCCTCCCCGCCCCAATCGGCGCTGTGCAGGACGAAGCCGCGTTGCGGCTCGACCGGGCCGCCATGGTGGATGGCGACGTCGGGCGCTTCGCCGGGTTCAATGTCGAGCTGCTTCAACAGCGCGTGCAGGCCCAGCCGGGGGATGACCCGCCCCAGCCCGATGCCGAGCGCGCCCTCCTCGTCATGGACGCACATCGCGATCACCGCCTTTTCGAAACGCGGATCGCCGATGCCCGGCATGGCGAGCAGCAACTGGCCGGTCATGAAACGGGGTGCGTCCATCCGACCGATATAGTCCGCCGACCGGTTGCGGCCCAGCCCCGCGCCCCTATCTCAAGGCCAACCGGCTTGCTAAGGCACCGGCCCATAGCCCGAGGCACAAGGAGACAAGAGATGACGATCCAGGTCGGCGACCGCATTCCCAGCAGCACGCTCATCAAGGCGACGACGGACGGCCCGGAGCCGGTCGATACCGATTCCTATTTCGCCGGCCGCAAGGTCGCGCTCTTCTCCGTGCCCGGCGCCTTCACCCCGACCTGCTCGGCGCGTCATTTGCCCGGCTTCGTCGAGAAAGCCGGCGAGATCAAGGGCAAGGGCGTGGACGAGATCGCCTGCGTCGCGGTCAACGACGCCTTCGTGATGGGCGCCTGGGGCAAGCAGGCCGGCGCCGACGGCAAGGTGACGATGCTGGCCGACGGCAATGGCGATTTCGCCCGCGCGATCGGCCTCACCATGGACGCCAGCAAGTTCGGCATGGGCGAACGCGGCCAGCGCTGGTCGGCGATCGTCGAGGACGGCACCGTCAAGGAGCTGAACGTCGAGGAGCCGGGTGCGTTCAGCGTATCAAGCGCCGACTATCTGATCGAGCACCTGTAAGCGCGCTCAGGGCTGTGGCCGGGTCGGCGCGCTTGCCGGCGCCGGCCGCAGCACCTCGACCGCGAACCGCTCGGCCTGATTGGCGAAGACGAGCAGGTTCACCGCGAGATTGCCGCGGATGAAGCCGTAATCGGCGGTGAGGTAACGTTGCAGCGCCGGGCGGCCGTCCTGCGTGACGAAGCCGCGCGAGAAGGCGTAGCGCTGATTGAAGGTCTGGATGCCGGCGGCCAGCCGTTCGGGCGGCAGCGCCTCCGGCCGGGTCCAGACCGACTGGATGCTGATCGCCTTGCAACCCTGCGCCTCGCAGCTGCCGAACAGGATCGCCGCCTGGCGGTTGTTCGGGAAGGTGACGGCGAGCGCCGGGCGCTCCGCCGTGCCGCGCCGCTCGAAGCGCGCGCCGATCTGGGTCAGCACGCTTTCGACGCTGGCATAGGTGAAGGCCGCCACGACCTGCCGATTCTCCGGCGCGGCCGGATTGAACCGCCCGGCCGCGACCTGGGCGACGGCCGGTACGGCGGAAAGCAGGATAAGCGCGGCGAAAGCGGCCCGCATGAACGATCTCCAATGACGAGGCGATGTGTCCATGGCGGCCGCCCCTCGTGCCGTCAATTCAGCGCTCGCTTCGATCCGGCGAGCTGCGGCTATCGCGCGGCCAGCGCGAAATCGACCGCCAGATGGACCTGCGTTTCCACCTCGCTGCCCTCGACGGCTTCATTTCCGGCGGCCTGCCGCATCATGGTCGCGAACACAGTCCAGCCGACGCCTTCGGCGCCCATCCGCTCACTGATCCGGACGATGCGCGCGACCCGCATCCCGATAGAAGCCGCATAAGCCTCGGCGTCGGCGCGCGCCTTCGCCAGGGCATCGGCACGGGCCGCACGGCGGGCCGCGCCCTCGTCATCGGCCCGATATATCGGTGCCGACACCATGCCCACGCCCGCCTCCTCCAGCGCCGCGCGGACCCTATCGGCGCGCTCGGGCGCACGGATCACGACCTCCAGCACCCGCGAGGCGAAGTTTCTCCCCTGCTGCGCCTGCGCCGCGATCATGGCCAATTGCGTCTCATCATCGGGAAAGGCCTCGTTGCCGACAAAACCAACCGGACCCGAACGACGCGCCGGACGGATGTCCGCCGCCGCGACGCCAGCCGATTCGGCGATGCCGACAACCTGCTGAACCATGGCCTCCACGGCTGTGCGTGCCTCCACCGGCGATGCGCCGCGGGCGTTTACCGTCACCAGGATGCGTGCGCTCTCGGCGCGGACCCGGCTCGTCCCCGTGACGCTCATTTCGAGCAGGACTTCGCCGGGCGCGAGCGGCGCGGCGCTGACCGGCTGCGCACGCAACGATCCCGTAGCCGCGCCAAAGGCGGCCGCCGCGACAAGGGCGGCGCCTACCAGCCGCATTGCCGGCCCCGGTTCTGCTCCTCCAGCCAGCCGAGCAGCGGGCGGAAATATTCGACCATCGGCTCGGCCGACATCTCACGGCTGCCGGTGAAGGCTTCCAGCGCCTCCGGCCAGGGCCGCGAGGCGCCCATTTCCAGCATCTCGTTCAGCCGCCGGCCGACCTCG
This sequence comes from Sphingomonas sp., assembly GCA_019635535.1. Classification (NCBI taxonomy): domain Bacteria; kingdom Pseudomonadati; phylum Pseudomonadota; class Alphaproteobacteria; order Sphingomonadales; family Sphingomonadaceae; genus Sphingomonas; species Sphingomonas sp. The sequence continues at coordinate 1,620,562 of JAHBZH010000001.1, read as the reverse complement.
CGATTGCCGTAGAAGGAGCAGCGGTGGAGCGGCCCCCGCCAGCCGGCGATGTCGCAGGCCGCCTTGTAGAACTGGAACTGGAGGATGCGGGCGAGGAAATAACGGGTGTAGGGCACGCTCGCCGGCACATGATATTTGGCGCCGGCGTCGAAATTCTCCTCGCTGCGCGGGCTGGGCGGGACGATGCCCTGATATTGCAGCCGCATCCGATCCCACGCCGCCTGATACTCGCCCGCCGGAATCTGGCCGGAGAAGATGCCCCAGCGATAGCGATCGACGAGCAGGCCGAAAGGCAGGAAGGCGATCTTGTCGAGCGCCTGGCGCAGCAGCAGCGCGCGGTCCTGCGACTCGTTCGGCATCTGGTTGCGCTGCAAGAGGCCGATCTCGACGAGATATTCCGGCGTCACCGACAGCGCGATCATGTCGCCGATCGCCTCGTGGAAGCCGTCATTGGCGCTGTCGAGGTAGAGATAGGGCTGCCGGTTGTAGGCGCGCTGGTAGTAATTGTGGCCCAGCTCGTGATGGACGGTGACGAAATCGTCGGCGTTCACGCGCGTGCACATCTTGATGCGCAGATCCTCGACATTATCGACATCCCAGGCGGAGGCATGGCAGATCACCTCGCGGTCGCGCGGCTGGGTGATCATCGAGCGCTCCCAGAAGGTCTCGGGCAGCGGCGCGAAGCCCAGCGAGGAGAAGAAGCTCTCGCCCTGCCGGACGATCCGCTCCGGCGTATAGTTCGCCTGTTCGAGCAGGCGGGTGAGATCGTAGGGCGCCTGCCCGCTCGCGCCCCGGGGCGCGACCACGTCGTAGATATTGCCCCATTCCTGCGCCCACAGATTGCCGAGCAGATCGGCGCGGATCGGGCCGGTGGCGGGCTGCACGTCATTGCCATAGGCGCGGTTGAGGCCGGCACGGGCGAAGCAGTGGATCTGCTCGTAGAGCGGCCGCACTTCGGTCCACAGACGCTCGGTCAGCGCCGCGAATTCGTCCGGGCTCATGTCATATTTGGAGCGCCACATCGCGCCCGTGTCGGCGAAGCCGAGCGCGCGCGCGCCTTCGTTGGCGATCTCGGTCATCCGGGCATATTGGGGTCGCATGGGCGAGCCGACATTGTCGTTCCAGCTCGTCCACATCTCGCGCAGCTGGGCGGGATCGCGGACCGTGCCCATCCGCGCCTCGATCTCGTTGCCGGTCAGCGTCTCGCCGGCCATCGTGCCGCGGCCCCGGCCATATTGGGAGGAAAGATCGGTGGAGATGCGGTTGAGCTCCGCCGCCGCGCCCTGCGTGGTCGGCGCCGGCAGGGTCAGGCTGGCACGCAGCATGTCGAGCTTGCGCCGCGTTTCGGCATCGAGCCCGGAGGCGTTCGCATAGCGCGCCGCATCGTTGGCGAGACGCACGCGCATCTCGGTGTCGATCGTGCCGAAATAGGCGGCGAGCGCGTCGGTGTCCTGGGTGATGTAGGTCGAATTCACCCACTGGGCGCGGGCATTGATCACGCCGAACTCGCCCAACTCGCGCTCGGCCCGCTCGACGAAGGCGCGGGCGTCGGCGGCGGTGGGCGGCGCGGCCTTGCGGTAGGTGGCGGGCGTGTTGGCGCCGGACTGGCTGGCGGCGGTGGCGGCGGCGCAGCCGACCACGGCGAGACCGGCGCACAGCGCGATGGCGAGCGCGGAAGCGGAGCTTTTCATGGGGGCATCCTCAACCAAGACGTTGAATGACGACGCTTCTGAACCTGCTCCGGTTCCCGGTCAACGCTCCAGAAAATCGGCGATCGCGCGGCCCAGTTCGGGCTTCATCACGGCGCTCATATGATTGCCGGGAATCTCCTCGAAGCGCGCGCCCGGGATCGCCTCGGCCAGCGCTGCGCCCGAGCCGTTGTCGTCGTCCTCGGCGCCGGTGACGACCAGCACCGGCAGGTCGATCGCGGCCAGCTCCGCCCGGCTGGTGTCGACGAAGGTGTCGAGGACAAGGAGCAGGGCGTCTGGATCGCCGCCGGTGGTCTTCAGGAACGCCTCGGTCATCCATTCCGACGTGCCGCGCTGAAAGCTGCCGAGATGGGTCAGCACGTTGCGGAAATAGCCGCCGCGGCCGTGCGTGTTCAGAATGCCGTCCAGGCCCATGCCGCACAGCACCGCCCGGCCCGGCGACGCGCCGCGCGCCAGCATTCGCACCGCCGTGCGCCCGCCGAGCGAATAACCGGCGAGATCATAGTCGGCGAGGCCGAGATGGGCGACGAGATCGAAGCCGTCATCGGCGAGCCGATCGGGCGGATAATGCGCCGGATCGTGCGGCTTGCCGCTCCGCCCGTGGCCGCGCAGGTCCGGCATGATCACCCGAAAGCCCGCATCGGCGAGCAGGCGGGCATGGCCGTAGCGCAGCCAGTTGACCTGGGCGTTCGAGACATAGCCGTGGATCAGCACCAGCGGCCGGCCCGTGCCCAGCTCGTGCCAGGCCAGCTCGACGCCGTCGCCGGCGATGAAAATGGAGGTCTTCGGAGTCTCGGACATGCGTTCGCTCTAGAGCGAACGCTCCAGCCGGCTCAAGAGGCTGCGCACCGGGCTGCCCGCCGGGGCGGCGAAGGCGCTGTTGTCGAGGCGGCGCACGCGATCGTAGAGTTCTTCGCTGGCGCGGATGAGATCGACCGCGTGTTCGGGCAGGCGGCGGACCAGATCGGCATCGCTGTCCGACGCCTCGCCGAGTCGCCGTTCGGATTGCCCGGCCTCGATCCGCGACAGCTCGCCGGCGGCGACGGCGCGCTGGGTGAGCAGCCAGGCGATGACGTGCATCAGCCGCGTCGTCACCTTCAGCGATTCGCAGGAAAAGCCGACCCGATCGCCGGGATCGAGCGTCAGCCGGTCGTCGCGGGCCGTGCGATCGAAATAGGCGCGGGCCTCGTCGGCCAGCACCATCGCCTCGACATAGAGGCCGTCGATCAGCTTGGGAGTGAGTTCCGCCATGGCCGATACCTGCCACAGCCCGGCGGCGGCGGGAATTGCGAAAAACCGGTTCGCGCGGCCGTCCCCGGCCCTGTCCCGAAACTGGCCGGGGATCGGACGGAAATTACCGGGCGCGGATCAGAAGCCGCGCACGGTGAATCGCGACAGAGCCAGCTCGGCGGGGCTCCAGCCCGGCCTCATGTCCCGCGCACGCCGATAATCGCGATAGGCCTGCGCGTCGCGGCCGGCCAGCTCATGCGCGACGGCCAATCCGTAATAGCCGACCCAGGGCCGCTGCGGACGGCCCGCCAAGCCTTGTTCGATCGTCGCCGTCGCCGCGCCGAGATCTGCGCCGCCGGCGATCATCGCGATGCCCCGGTTGATCAGCGCGTCCGGCTGCCCCGGCTCGATCGTCAGCGCGGCGTCGAAATCGGCGATCGCGGCATTCTGGTTGTCCAGCCGGAACTGGACGATGCCCCGGTTCACGAACGTCGCCATCCGATCGCGGTCGTTAAGATCGCGGCTGGCGAGCGCGGCGCCGCAAATCCGCACCGCGTCCGGCCGCCGCAATTCCGAATCGGCGGCGCGATAGCAGGCCATCGCATCGGCATTGGTGCCGAGCACCGTAATGCTCTGGGCATGAGCCGCGCCGGCGGCGAGCATCGCCCCTCCGGCCAGGAAAAGTGATCTTTTCAGCATGGCGACCTCCATCAATCCAATGGAACGACGCGAACCCTACACCTCGTGCGCGCGTTCCCGCGCGGTTTTTCGACGGACGACCCGTTGCGCCCCACGAACGGCGATCAGGCGATGATGTCCGGAACCCTCAGATCCTCCAGCAACGCGATCTCGTCCTTGAGCCGGAGCTTGCGTTTCTTGAGTCGCGCGATCTGCAGCTGATCGGGCGACGCCATGCCGCGCAACGCATCGATCGCATTGTCGAGATCCCGGTGCTCGAGGCGCAGGGCCGCGAGTCGCGATGCCGGATCCTCAGCGCCGGGATGTTGCGTGTCCGAACCGTTTCCTTCCATCGGCTGCCCTCGCTCCACATCCATCCTTAACCCGGCAAGGATAGACCTTCGGCGAGGCGCCGTACATATCCGATGGACGGGCCGGAATCGGGGAGACAAGCGCGCCGCAACGTGCTTAGATAAGTCGCCCTTATCAGGTAGAGGAGACGGGTATGCACCAGGCGCACGTTTCGGCACTCCAGGCCAGGCACGCGGGGCTCGAAGCCCAGATCAGCGAAGAAACCCAACGGCCCATGCCCGACGCGGCGACGCTCAACCGACTCAAGAAGGAAAAGCTCAGGATCAAGGAAGAGATCGCCGGACTTCATTGACCGGGCGCCCCGCGTTCGGGGACCATCCAGCCCCGATCCATTCGAAAAACGCCCCGGAATCCCGGGGCGTTTTTCGTTGCATGACTTGTTGTTCGGTTTCGCCGAAGCGGAATCTAGTCGTCTCGCGAAATCCGCTCGTTCTTCTCGTGGCGCTCCTGCGCCTCCACCGTCATCGTCGCGATCGGGCGGGCTTCCAGCCGGGCGAGGCTGATCGGCTCGCCGGTGACTTCGCAAAAGCCATATTCGCCCAGCTCGATCCGCTTCAGCGCCGCGTCGATCTTGGAGATCAGCTTGCGCTGGCGATCGCGGGTGCGCAGGTGGATGCCCCAGTCGGTTTCGCTCGAGGCGCGATCGGTGAGATCGGCTTCCTGGATCGGGCCATTGGCGAGCTCGGCCATCGTCTCGCGCGATTCCCGCACGATGGCATCCTTCCAGCCAAGCAGCTTGGCGCGGAAATAAGCGAGCTGATCGGGATTCATGAAGTCTTCGTTGGCGGTCGGACGATAGCCGCCACTGGATTCGAAATCGAAAGCGTCACTGTGAAGCGTAGCCATTACCCCTCCACTCTTCGCCGCCCGGCCGGGGCCGAGGGTTCGATATGGGGCATGCACATGCGCACCTGACACAATCGTTAACAGCCCGCCCCAGCGCGCCTATAGCTTCGCCGCAAGGGCCGCACAAGTCACTCAAACGGGGCGAGAATCCGACATCGTTACGCGGGCATGCCGCCACGATGCCCGGTGGGAGGCCGCGAATCGGCGCCATGGACCCGAATCGACCGCCCTGTCGGCGCGCGCCGGCCCCGCCCGACATTCATCCGGAGCGCGAAGCTGTGCATGAATGGGACGGAAGCGGCGCCGCGGACCAGAATCGGGCCCGCAAACGGCCAACGCGCTTGCGCCGCTCCCAAGGCTCTGCATCTGCTCGCCCATCGCCACGCCGGCGCGCGAACGGGCAACAGGGATCATGCGACCCGCCGCCCGCCGGCCAGGAACGGGATGCTGGTTATGTCGGTACGTATGGCCCTCGCGAAACTGTGCGCCTGCACCGTCGGCGGCGCGGTGGTCGGCGGCGGCGCCGTCCATGTCGCCGAGAACCCGCCGGCCCGCCCGGCGATCGTCAAGCAGGCCAAGGCCAAGCCCGCCCGCGCCCGGGCAACCCCGCCCAGGCAGCGCCAGGTGCGCCGCACCGTGCGGCGCGTCACCTGCGTCGCGCCGGCGGCACCGCCCGTCATCAACAACACCGTCGCGCCGGTCTTCGCACCGCCCCCGCCTCCGCCCCCGCCGGTGGTGACGAGCAGCGGCGGCGGCGTGCCGATCGTGATCGGCGGTTCGGGCGGCTTCGGCGGCGGTTTCGGCGGCTTCTTCTCGGGCGGCTTCTTTGGCGGCAGCACGTCGTCCGGCGGCACGACCACGATCACCGTCTCGACCTCGTCGGGCGGCAGCTCGACCTCCACGTCGGGCGGCTCGACCTCGACCTCGGGCGGCTCGACCTCGACCTCGGGCGGCTCGACCTCCACGTCGGGCGGTTCGACTTCGACCTCGACCGGCGGCAGCTCGTCCTCGTCGTCCAGCTCGAGCAGCTCCAGTTCCTCCTCGTCGAGCTCGTCCTCATCCAGCTCCGGCGGCTCGACCGGCGGCAAGCCCGGTCACGGCAGCTCCAGTCACGGCAGCAGCGGCTCGTCGGGCTCATCCGGTTCTTCGGGCAGCTCCGGCAGCAGCGCATCGGGCAGCAGCGGCTCCTCCTCGTCCAGCTCCTCGTCGTCCTCGTCGTCGAGCAGCAGCGGGTCGAGCTCGGGCGCGACCGGCGGCTCCAGCAGCTTCGGTTCCTCGGGCAGCACGTCGAGCAGCTCGGGAAACAGCTCCGGCTCCTCGTCGAGCTCGTCTTCGACCAGTTCCTCGTCGTCATCGTCGTCCAGCGGCGGCTCCTCGTCGAGCTCGAGCGGCGGCACGCCGGTGCCGGCGCCGCCGATGGTGCTGCTGTTCGGCGCGGCCGCGGCCGCCCTGGTGGCGCGCCGGAGGCTTGCAAAACGCGCGGTCTGAGCTGGCTGCCGCCGCGCGAATATGACCCCGCCCTTGTCCCCTTGGGCGGGGTCTTTTGTTTTCCGAAGGCGAAAGCGCGCGGGCGGTTGCCCGCGCCGCGGCGTCCCGGCATAGCGATGCGCGATGCGTATCCTGCTCACCAACGATGACGGCGTGAACGCGCCGGGCCTGGCGGTCCTGGAGCGGATCGCCCGGGAATTTTCCGAGGACATCTGGATCGTGGCGCCGGCCGAGGAGCAATCCGGCGCCGGCCATTCGCTGACGCTGACCCAGCCGGTGCGGCTGCGCAAGCATGGCGAACGGCGCTTCAGCGTCACCGGCACGCCGACCGACGCGGTGATGATGGGCCTGGCCCATATCCTGAAGGACACGCCGCCGGACCTGATCCTCTCCGGCGTCAATCGCGGCGCCAATCTGGGCGAGGACGTCACCTATTCGGGTACCGTCTCCGCCGCGATGGAAGGAGCGCTGGCCGGCATCCCGTCGATCGCGCTGTCGCAAAGCTATGCAAGGGAAGGCATGGGCGACACCGTCCCCTTCGCCGCCGCCGAGGCCTGGGCCGACGAGGTGCTGAAGCCGCTGATCGGCGCGACGCTGGCGCCGCGCACCCTGGTCAACGTCAACTTCCCCGCGTTGCCGGCCAGCGCGGTGAAGGGCGTTCGGGTCGTGCGCCAGGGCATCCGCGACTATGGCCGCACCCGCATCGTCCAACGCACCGATCCGCGCGGCTACAATTATTACTGGTTCGGGCTCGGCCCCATCGTTCAGACCCCCGCCCACAGCACCGATCTGGAAGCGATCGCCGACGGCTATGTGACGGTGACGCCGCTCCACCTCGACCTGACGCACGACGCCTCGCTGGCGGGGCTGGCGGAGCTTTACGGGCGATGACGGTTCCCGTCGGCGGACCCAACGAGACGCTGCTACGGCGCAAGGCCGCGATCAGCGGCTGGGCCTCGATCGCGATCCGCATCGGCGTCGTGCTCGGCCTGCTCTTCTTCGCGATCGCGGTCCACTGGTTCGAACGCGACGGGCTGGTCGATCAACTGGACGGCCATGTCAGGTTTCTCGACGTGGTCTATTTCACGATGATCAGCATCACCACGACCGGCTATGGCGACATCGTCCCGGTCACCGATCGCACGCGCATGTTCGATGCGCTGGTGGTGACGCCGATCCGCATCTTCTTCGTGCTGATCTTCATCGGCACGGCCTATACGTTCGTAATCCGGCGAAGCTGGGACAGGTGGATCATGGCGCGTTTGCAGCGAAAACTGGGCGATCATATCGTGGTCGCGGGATTTGGAACCAGCGGATCGGAGGCGGTGGACGAGCTCATCGTGCGCGGCACCGATCCCGGCAAGATCGTCGTGATCGATGCGAGCTCCGACGCGCTGCAGCGCGCCGAATCGCTGGGCTGCGCGGTGCTGCAGGCCGATGCCACCCGGGACAAGACGCTCAGCGCGGTGCGCATCCGGCAGGCGCGCACATTGATCATCTCCGCCGGACGCGACGACACCTCGATCCTGATATGCCTGACCGCGCGCCATCTCGCGCCCGATCTGCGCATCACCGTCGCGGTGCGGGCCGAGGACAACGAACTGCCCGCCCGGGCCGCCGGCGCGACGACGGTGATCAATCCGGTCAGCTTCGCCGGGCTGCTGCTCGCCGGCTCGGCGCATGGCCCCAACATTTCCGATTATATCGCCGATCTCGCCTCCGCCCACGGCCGCGTCCATCTCGCCGAGCGCGAAGTGAAGGCGCATGAATGCGGGAAATCGCTGGCCGAGCTCGCCACCGGTCTCGGCGTGCGCGTCTATCGCGACGGCAAGCCGATCGGTTTCTGGGAGGAAGGCGCCAGATCGCTGTGCACCGGCGACCGCATCGTCGAAATCGTGCCGGCGACCGCGGCCGAGGCGGACCTGCCGCTGCCGTCCGGCCCGCCCCGTGCGACCAAGAACGGCGCGTAAGGCTCTATTCCGCTCCGGTCCATTTCGCCACGACTATGGCGCCCGGCGTGCCGCCCGGCGCAACCGGTTGATGATGGACGCACAACACGGTCAGATAATTGATCTGGCCATCGCGTTCGACGCTGATCCGGTCGGCCGGCGACGGCAAAGCGAGGAAATCCAGCTCGCCCCAATCCTCCGACTGGTCGCGCAGAGCGCCCCGTTCCACCAGCAACTTCAACCGCGCCATCCCCTTCTCCTTCACAGCCCATCTTGGACTCGCCACGGCGTAAAGGAAAGCACCGCCGGTCGAACTGGAATGTCGCCCGGTTCGAAACTATGTGCCCGGCGATGGCGAACACGATGATCTGCCGGCTCTGGCGCGGCTGGACCAATCCGGAAAATGCCGATGCCTATCAGGCGATCGTGCATGGCGAGGTCATTCCCGGCATCGAGGCGCGGCGGATCCCCGGGTTCCTCCATATCGATCTGATGCGCCGCGATCTGGACGGCGAGGTCGAATTCCAGACCCTGATGTGGTTCCGCGATCTGGACGCGATCATCACCTTCATGGGTGAGGATTATGAGATCAGCCATGTCCCCGCCGCTGCCCGCGCCGTGCTCTCGCGGTTCGACGAACGCGCGGCCCATTATGAAGTGATCGACCGGCGGGCGCAGCACGGCTGAGCTTTTCCGGCGAAGCGCACTAGGAAAATCGCGCCAGTGCGCCTATGTGCCGCGCCTTCGATGGAACTCGAACTTCCCGTCCCGCCCAAGATCGGCATGGTTTCGCTCGGCTGCCCGAAGAACCTCGTCGATTCGGAGCGCATCCTGACCAAGCTCCGCTCGGACGGCTATGCCATGTCCGCGGATTATGCGGACGCGGACGTCGTGCTGGTCAACACCTGCGGCTTCCTCGACAGCGCCAAGGAAGAGAGCCTGGAGGCGATCGGCGAAGCGATCGCGGAGAATGGCCGGGTCATCGTCACTGGCTGCATGGGCAAGGAAGCGGAGGTCATCCGCGAACGCTTCCCCAACGTCCTCGCCGTCACCGGCGCGCATCAATATGAGGAGGTGGTCGGCGCCGTCCATGTCGCCGCGCCGATGCCGCCCAGCGCCTATCTGAACCTGGTGCCGGACGCGGGCCTGAAGCTGACCCCGCGCCACTATTCCTATCTGAAGATTTCGGAGGGCTGCAATCATCGCTGCGCCTTCTGCATCATCCCGAGCCTGCGCGGCGATCTGGTCAGCCGCCGGCCCGACGCGATCCTGCGCGAAGCGGAAAAGCTGGTCGCGGCCGGCACGAAGGAATTGCTGGTCATCAGCCAGGACACCTCGGCCTACGGCGTGGACATCCGCAAGGAGCCGCGCGCCTGGCAGGGCCGCGAGATCGTGCCGCACATGACCGATCTCGCCCGCGAGCTGGGCCGGATCGCGCCCTGGGTGCGGCTCCACTATGTCTATCCCTATCCGTATGTCGACAATGTCATCCCGCTAATGGCTGAGGGGTTGGTCCTTCCCTATCTCGACATCCCGTTCCAGCACGCCTCGCGCAGCGTCCTCAAGGCGATGCGCCGCCCCGCCAACGAGGCGAAGGTGCTGGAGCGCATCCGGGGCTGGCGCGACATCTGCCCGGACATCGCGATCCGCTCCACCTTCATCGTCGGCTTCCCCGGCGAGACGGACGCGGATTTCGATTATCTGCTGGAGTGGCTGGACGAGGCCCAGCTCGACCGCGTCGGCGCCTTCCGCTTCGAGCCGGTGAAGGGGGCGGCGGCGAACGGCCTGCCCGGCGCCGTGCCGGAAGAGGTGAAGGAAGAGCGCTACGCCCGCTTCATGGCGAAAAGCGCCGCCATCTCCGCCGCGAAGCTCGCCGCCAGGGTCGGCCGCACGCTGGAGGTCATCATCGACGCTGTGGACGAGAATGGCGGCGCGACCGGCCGGAGCAAGGCCGACGCGCCGGACATCGACGGCGAGGTCTTCCTGCGCGACGCCGGCCATCTGGCCCAGGGGGAGATCGTGCCGGTGCGGATCGAGGACGCCGACGAGCACGATCTGTTCGGTGTGCCCGCCTGATCGTCAGGCGGCCAGCGCGTAACGCCGGTTTCGCCCGTCGCCATCACTGTCATTGGCGGGGCGCTGCGCGTGGATCCTGGCGCGGCGGGGCGCGCGCGGGCGCGCCACACGGAAAACGCGCACTGCGCGCAGCTTCAGATATTGCCAGAATCCCTTGGTCCGCGCCGTCGCGGCGATCATCCACGAGGCGATGGCGGCATCGACGTAGAGCGCGATGTCCCACGCCATGACGAGCAGGATGTCGCTGGCGCCGAGCATCACCAGTGACTGACCGCAGGACAGCGCCAGAAACACCGCCACGACACCATAGATGACATGCCGCCGATCCCATTCGGCGAGCTTCGCCAGAGGTGCCTCGACGAAGGCGTGATGCAGGCTCTTCGCCGCCGGAATGTCGGGGAGCAGCTTCATCATCAGGATGAGGCCCAGCAGCAGTCCGGCGATCATGGCCCCTCCCCTTTTGCCTCTTAGCAGATAGGCACGCGCGTCATGCGCACAATCCCCCAGATGGCCGGCGCGAGTGCGGCCTGTGTGCCGCTCTCTCTGGCTTCGCACGCCGGAAATGCTTAATCCGGCGCGATGACCGACCTTTCCCCCCTCCTTCAGCCCGACAAGGGCCAGCCCGCCACATCGCTCCAGCTCGTCGACAAGGCGGGCTTCGAGAGCTGGCTTAAGACGCTGCCGGAAAAGGCACGGCGGGCGGCGGAGGCGCAGGGGTTCAAGGGCGAGGGTTATCAGCTCGCCGTCCTGCCCGGCGAACGGGACGAATGGTTCGCGGCACTGGGTGTCGCCAATGTCGCGGAGCTCACCCCCTGGTGCCTCGCCAGGGCGGCGGAGGCGCTGCCGGAGGGCCGCTACCGCGTCGCCGGCGGCCCCGGCCCGGCCATGCTCGGCTGGCTGTTCGGCCAGTATCGCTTCGACCGCTACAGGGAGAAGAAGGACGCCAAGGGCCCGCGCGTCCTGCTGACCGACGATCCGGCGCGGATCGAGGAGGTGGCGCGGATCGCCGAGGCCGTCTTCCTGGTCCGCGATCTGGTCAACACGCCCGCCGGCGATCTAGGCCCGGAGGAGCTGGAGATCGCGGCGCTGGCGCTGGCCGACGAATGCGGCGCGCAGGTCCGCATCGTGCGCGATCATGCGCTGAACGAAGGCTATCCGATGGTCGCGGCGGTGGGCGCTGCCGCGACGCCGACCCGCGCGCCGCGGCTGATCGCGCTGGACTGGGGCGATCAGCGCCACCCCAGGATCGCGATCGTCGGCAAGGGCGTCTGCTTCGATTCCGGCGGGCTCGATCTCAAGCCCGCCTCCGCTATGCGGCTGATGAAGAAGGACATGGGCGGGGCGGCACACGCGCTGGCGCTGGCGCGACTGGTGATGCGCGCGCGGCTGCCGGTCCGGCTGAAGCTGCTCATCCCGGCGGTCGAGAATGCGGTGTCGGGCGCCGCCTTCCGCCCCGGCGACATATTGAAGAGCCGCAAGGGCCTGACCGTCGAGGTCGGCAATACCGACGCGGAAGGCCGCCTGATCCTCGCCGACGCGCTGACCGACGCGGTCGAGAGCGAGCCCGAGCTGATCCTCGATTTCGCGACCCTGACCGGCGCGGCGCGGGTCGCGCTGGGGCCGGACCTGCCGGCGATGTTCGCCAATGACGACGCGCTGGCCGACGACCTGCTCGCGGCCGGCACGACCGTTTCGGATCCGCTGTGGCGGATGCCGCTATGGCAGCCCTATGAGGAGATGCTGAAATCCGACATCGCCGATCTCGGCAATGTCTCGGAGGCGCCGATGGCGGGGCCGATCACGGCCGCCCTGTTCCTGGGAAGGTTCGTGCCCGAAACCGTCGCCTGGGCGCATTTCGATACTTTCGCCTGGCGCATGACGGCCAAGCCGGGGCGGCCGAAGGGCGGCGAAGCCCTTGGGCTTCGCGCGGCCTGGGATATGCTGCGGACGCGCTATCCGGCCTGATCGGCGGGCTGAATCGCGGGAAAATCGCCGGAATCGGGAAACGAAACCGCCGCTTGCTGGTTTTGTCTCCGTAACGTCGCAACAATTCCCGGAGCAGATGTCGTGGCCGAGCAAGCCCTGCGAAGCTGGATGAACACGCTGGTAAATTATGTGCGGTCCGGCGAACCCGATCTCACCAACCGCCAGATGGCGCTGATGATGCTGGTCTATCTCACGTCCGGCCCGCACACGGTGCGCGGCCTGGCGCAGTCGCTGGGTGTTTCCAAGCCGGTCATCACGCGCGCCTTGAACACGCTCGGCTCGCTCGGCTATCTGCGCAGGGTTCGCGACGAAAACGACCGCCGCAACGTCTTCGTCGCCAAGACCAGCACGGGACAGGACTTCCTTGACAGCTTCCAGCGCAACCTCGAACGGAACGCGGCCGACAACGACAGCGGACCCGAGCGACGCCTCGTTCTCCAGCGCGGCTGACGGCTTCGCCCTCGCCGGCCCTTCCATTCGGCTCGATCCCAGGATCAACGCCTATCGCGGCGACATCGCCGACATCATCCTCGCCGGCCGCATCCTCGCTCCCCATTATGCCCGCGCCCTGATCCGCGCCTGCGGCTCGCGTCCCGCTTATGTGCGCGCCAGCCCCGACGCGGACGCCGAGGCGCGGAGCGAATTGCTGCCCGGCGAGGCTTTCGCCGTGCTCGAATATGCCGGCGGCTGGGCCTGGGGCCAGTGCGCGGGCGACCGGGTGGTCGGCTATGTCGAGGCGATCGCGCTCGCCGATCCCGTCCAGCCCACCCATGTCGTGTGCGAGAAATGGGCGCCGGTCGCGCCCGATCCGCGCGTCACCGCGCCGGTGCTGGCCGGCCTGCCGATGGGCGCGCGGCTGAACGGCCACCCGGACGGCGCCTGTCTCGCCACCGAATATGGCTGCGTGCCGATGAGCCATTTGCGCGGCATCGACGATCCCGAGGCCGATCCGGTGACGGTGGCCGAGCGGCTGATCGGCATCCCCTGGCTGGACGGCGGGCGCGGGCCCGAAGGCATCGACGCCGGCGGCCTCGTCCAGCTCGCGCTCGGCCTCACCGGCATCGCCGCGCCGCGCTTCGTCGATCTTCAGCGCACATTGGGCAAGCCGGTCCCGGGCGGCGCGTCGCTGCGCCGGGGCGACCTCATCGTCGCGGGCGAGAAGGCCGGGCTGATGATCGACGATCTGATGCTGATCCACGCCAGCCGCGAGGCGGGCAAGGTCACGGCCTCCCCCGTCGCCTCGTTCGACGGGCCTGATACCGTGCGGCGGCGCCTGGACCTCTAGCTACATCTCGCCGCGCGCGCGGCGGATGGCGTACCAGCGCTCCACATTCGCCCGGTGCTGCTCGTAGGTGTCGGCGAAGACGTGGCCGCCGGTGCCGTCGGCGACGAAGAAGAGCGCGCTGGTCCGCTCCGGATTGAGCACGGCGGCGATCGATTCGCGTCCCGGATTGGCGATTGGCCCGATCGGCAGGCCGGCCTGCCGATAGGTGTTGTAGCCGTTATTGGCGTTGAGTTCGGAGCGCAGGATGCGCCGGCCGAGCGGTCGGCCCCGGGTGATCGGATAGATCACGGTGGGGTCGGCCTGAAGCGGCATGTTCCGGCGGATACGGTTGGTATAGACGCCCGCGATCAGCCGCCGTTCGGAGGGCTTGCCGGTCTCCTTTTCCACGACCGAGGCGAGGATGACCGCCGCTTCCGGGCTCGCCACCGCGATGTCGGCGCTGCGCTCCGCCCAGAGCCGCGCCAGCGTGTCGCGCATCGCCCGCTGCATCCGCGCCAGCACCGCCGCGCGCGTCTCGCCGCGCTGGTAATTGTAGCTGTCGGGCAGCACAGAACCTTCGCGCGGCACGTCGATCTCACCGGTGAGATAGGGCACCTGCATCAGCCGCTCGTGGACCAGCACCGAAGGCATGCCTTCGGGAATGGTCACGAGCCGCTGGATCGGCCGGCCATATTGGAGGTGGGTGAGGATGGCCGAAGCGCTCATCCGCTCGCGCAGCTGGAACTCGCCGGCCTGGATCGGCGCGGCCGAGCCGAAGATTCGCGCGAAACCGCGGAAAATGGTCGAGCTGCCCCGGATCAGCCCCTCGCTTTCGAGTTGCTGCGCGACCCGCGCGACGCTGGCGCCCTGCGCGACGATGATCGTCCTGGGTTCCTCGAACGGTCCCGGCCCGGCCCACAGGATCCAGAAGGCCGTGCCGGCGCCGATGATCGCCAGCGCCGGCAGGATGACGAGCAGGATGAGCGCGCGCTTCATAACGCCCAGATCGGGCTAGACGGCCTTCATGACAAGGCTGGCATTGGTGCCGCCGAAGCCGAAGCTGTTGTTCAACACCGCCTTCACCTCGCGCTGCCGCGCCACATGCGGCACCAGGTCCACGCCTTCGGTGCCCTCGTCCGGATTGTCGAGGTTGAGGGTCGGCGGCACGACCTGGTCGCGGATGGCGAGGATGCAGAAGATGCTTTCCACCGCGCCGGCGCCGCCCAGCAAATGGCCGATCGCCGACTTGGTCGAGCTCATCGAGACCTTGCCGATCGCGTTGCCGAACAGGCTGCGGACCGCGCCCAGCTCGATCGTGTCGGCCATGGTCGAGGTGCCGTGAGCGTTGATATAGTCGATGTCGGCCGGAACCATGCCCGCCTTCTTGAGCGCCATCTCCATCGACCGGTAGGCGCCGGACCCTTCCGGATGCGGCGCCGTCACATGGTGCGCGTCGCCCGACAGGCCGTAGCCGACCACCTCGGCATAGATTTTCGCGCCGCGCGCCTTGGCATGCTCATATTCCTCGAGCACGACGACGCCCGCGCCCTCGCCCATGACGAAACCGTCGCGGTCCTTGTCATAGGGCCGGCTCGCCTGTTCCGGCCGGTCGTTGTAGGTCATGTTGAGCGCGCGCGCCTGCGCGAAGCCGGCAATGCCGATCGGGCAGATCGTCGCCTCGGCGCCGCCGGCCAGCATGATGTCGGCATCGTCGTCGCGGATCATCCGCGCCGCATCGCCGATCGAGTGCGCGCCGGTCGAGCAGGCGGTGACGACGGCGTGGTTCGGCCCCATCAGGCCGTATTTGATGCTCACCTGGCCCGAGATCAGGTTGATCAGCCGGCCGTGGACGAAATGCGGGCTGACCCGTCCCGGGCCCTTCTCGGCCAGCAGCAGGCTTTCGCTCTCGATCCCCGGCAGGCCGCCGATCCCCGAGCCGATCGACACGCCGGCGCGCAGCCGCGTCGCCTCGTCCATCTCGGTCAGCCCCGCATCCTCCAGCGCCTGCCCGGCCGCGTCGAGGCCGTAGACGATGAAGGGATCGACCTGCCGCTGGATCTTGTGATCGACCCGCTTGCCCGGATCGAAGCCATATTCGTGATCGGCCGGCTTCACCTCGCAGGCGATCGTGCACTTCTGGTCGCTGGCGTCGAACTTGGTGATCGGCCCCGCGCCGCTCTTGGAGGCAAGGATATTCTTCCAGCTTGTCTCGACATCCCCGCCGAGCGGCGTGACAAGCCCGAGACCGGTGACAACGACACGGCGCATTTCAAACTCCCAAGATAGACAAACGGCCCCCCAGCCAGCGGCGGGGAGCCGTTTTCAAGTCAAAGCGGCTCACACACCGCCGCCGCGCTCGCGCGGACGGCCAGCGCGGATCAGGCCTTGTTCGAATCGATATAGTCGATCGCGTCCTTGACCGTCGAAATCTTCTCGGCGGCGTCGTCCGGAATCTCGACCCCGAACTCTTCCTCGAACGCCATGACCAGCTCGACGATGTCGAGGCTGTCCGCGCCCAGATCGTCGATGAAGCTCGCTTCTTCGGTCACCTTGTCGGCCTCGACGCCGAGATGCTCGACGACGATCTTCTTCACGCGGTCCGCGGTCTCGCTCATATATAACCTTTCCCTAGAGGCGTATTCGTTGCCCACGCCCTAGCGCCTCGCATGGGGCTTGCGCAAGTGGCGCGGCTATTGCGGCGGCAAACCGCGCGCGACCCGCTCCGGAATAATCAGCGTTGCCAGATAGTTGCCGAGCATCGTGCCATGCTCGTCCAGCGCCGCCATCGGCACGCCGGCCGCTTGGAGCTCCAGCAACATCCGCTCGGCCGCGGCCTCGTCGGGATATTCGATCCGCGTCGTCCCGTTCTGGCGGGCATACCAGGCATCGACGATCGCCGGGTCGATATTGCGCGCGGCGAGACGCCCGCGCAGCGCTTCGCCGGCAAGCGCTGTGAACGCCACCATCATGAAGGCGCGGCCGGTGCCGGCATCATGTCCGGCGCGCTCGCCGCAGGCGCGCAGGCGCAGGCCCATTTCCTCCGGAAATGGCGAAGGGGCGCGGTTCAACAGCGCATCGGCCATCGCCTCGCGCTCCGCCGGGCTCACGACCTCCCGGGCGCAATCCAGCCCCGCCATCGGCGACACCGGCTGCATCGCCAGCGCGAGAGCCCCGATCACATGCGCAACGATCATCTGTCCCCCCTGTCCGGCGGCCAGATTAGAGCGCCGATGCCGGGGCACAAGCCCGCTTGATCGCGACGCTTCACCAAGTCTTTACGGCGGCGGTGCCATGGCGGCGCGATGCGCGCGCGGCACACCCGCCCCGAAACCCATGGCAGCGACGATGCCGGCTGGCTGCTGACGCTCGCCTTGCTGGCGCCGATCGGCGCGCTCCAGCTTTACGACCCCTTTTCGCTGCACTGGCGCAGCCTGCTGCCGCCGGGCCTGTTCGTCGCGCTCCTGGCGGCGGCGGCCTATGTCTATCGCCATCGCCGGCCGGAACCGCGCATCGTCGCGATGGTGGTGGGGCTGCAACAGATGGTGTTGTTCACCTGCCTCGGCATCCTCCTCTCCTACATGGTCGCGGCGCGCGGCGGCGCGTTCTGGGACGCGAGCTTTCATCGCTGGGATCTCGCGCTCGGGCTCGACTGGCGCGCCTATCTCGACTTCGTCGACGCGCGCGCCGCATTGGGTACGACCCTGCGGCTCGCTTATGCCAGCCTGATGCCGCAGATGATCGTGGTGATCCTCGCGCTCGGCTTCGCGGGCAGGCTGCTGCAGCTGCGCATGGTGGTGATCGCCGCGATTCTCTCCGGCACGGCGGCGATCCTGATCTCCGGCCTCATGCCGGCCATGGCCTATTTCGTCCATCTCGGCCTTGGCCCGCAGGATTATCCGAACCTCCACCCCGCCGCCGCCTTCGTCCATCAGGAACATATGCTGGCGCTGCGTTCGGGCGAATTGCGCTTCGTCTCGTTCGAGACGATGGAGGGGATCATCACATTTCCGAGCTACCACGCCGCTTTGGCCGCGATCTTCGCCTGGGGCTTCGCGCACGCCCATGCCGCGATCCGCTGGCCCGGCATGGCGCTGGCGGCGCTCACTTTGCTCGCCACGCCGATCGACGGCGGCCACTATTTCGTCGACGTGATCGCCGGTATCGCCCTCGCCGCGCTCGGCCTGTGGGCGGCCTCGCTTCTGGCCCTGCTCGAACGCCCCGGCTGGGCGCTCAGAGCATCGCCATCCCGCCATTCACATGCAGCGTCTGCCCGGTGACATAGCCGGCCTCGCGGCTCGCCAGATAGACGGCGGCTGCCGCGATATCCTCGCCGGTGCCGAGATCGCCGACCGGGATGCGGCCCAGCAGCGCCTCCTTCTGCGCGTCCGGCAGCACGTCGGTCATCGCCGAGCGGATGAAGCCCGGCGCGATGCAGTTCACGGTGATGCCGCGCGAGGCGACCTCCTGCGCCAGCGCCTTGGACATGCCGACCAGCCCCGCCTTCGACGCGGCATAATTGGCCTGCCCCGGATTGCCCGTCGCGCCGACCACCGAGGTCACGGAGATGATCCGCCCGAAGCGCGCGCGCATCATCGGCTTCAGCGCCGCGCGGGCGAGGCGGAAGGCGGCCTCGAGGTTGACGCGGATCACCGTGTCCCACTCCTCGTCCTTCATCCGCATGGCGAGATTGTCGCGCGTGACGCCGGCATTGTTGACGAGGATGTCGATCTGACCCAGCGCCTCGACGGCCTGCGGCACCAGCGCATCCACCGCGGCGGCATCGCCGAGATCGCAGACCAAAGCGACATGATCGCCGCCCAGCTCGGCGCGAAACGCCCCCAGCTTCTCCGCATTGGACCCGGACACCGCCAGCCGCGCCCCCTGTGCCGCCAGCCCCTTCGCCACCGCTGAACCGATCCCGCCCGAAGCGCCGGTGACGAGGGCGGTCATTCCTGAAAGATCGAACATATTAAGCTCCTGGAGGAATCTGGTTCACGCGGAGACGCGGAGAAGGAAGGGGAGACGCGGAGGGATTATAATCATTGACGATGCGCCGAACACCTTCCTTCAGTGTTGCGCCTCCGAAATTCAGAAGCAGCCCGACGGGCTGCTTCAAAAGTCGCAAATAGGTCAACAGCTGCTTGCTGTGGACCGGCATCAAGCATTCAACGGATTTGACCTCGACCAGCAGGCGTCCTTCGACAAGGACGTCAACACGAAAAGCGGCCTCGAAGCGAACAGTCTCGAACTCTGCGCTAATCGACTTCTGCCGCTCAACGACAAAGCCGGCATCCTCCAATCGCTTCGCCAAGAGTGCTTCATACACACTTTCAAGCAATCCGGGGCCAAGGTCGCGATGCAATCGCAAGGCGACATCGAGAACCTCGCCGCTAATCTCATCGATATCCCGCATTCCTCCTCCGCGTCTCTTTTCCTTCTCCGCGTCTCCGCGTGGAAATCAAATCTCCTTCAACAGCGCGTCGATGTCGTCCGGGGTCACGACGCTCGTCACCATTGCGTCGGGGGCGATGCGCTTGACCATGGGGCCGAGCACCTTGCCGCCGAACTCGACGAAATGGGTCACGCCCCCCTCCCACATCGCCAGCACGCTTTCGCGCCAGCGGACCATGCCCGTCACCTGATCGACCAGCAGCTTGCGGATTTCGTCGGGATCGCGCGCCGGCGCGGCGGTGACATTGGCATAGACCGGCACCGCGGGCGCGGCGAGCGTGGCGTCGGCCAAAGCGGCTTCCATCGCATCGGCGGCGGGCCGCATCAGCGGGCAATGGAACGGCGCGGAGACGGGCAGCGGCACGGCGCGCTTGGCGCCCTTGTCCTTCGCGATGGCGATGGCCCGGTCGATCGCCCCCTTGTGGCCGGAGATCACGACCTGCGACGGATCGTTGTCGTTGGCGACCGTGCAGATCAGCCGGCTTGCGCCATCCGGCGCGGGGCCCTCCGCCGCCGCCTCGGCGATCGCCTGGGCGATGGCGAGATCGGCGCCGAGCAGCGCCGCCATCGCCCCCTCCCCCACCGGCACCGCCGCCTGCATCGCCCGCCCGCGCAGCTTCAAGAGCCGCGCCGTCGTCGCCAGATCGAACGCCCCCGCCGCGCACAAAGCCGAATATTCGCCCAGGCTGTGGCCGGCGACGAAATCCGCCTTGGCGCCAAGATCGATGCCCGACGCGCGCAGCGTCGCCACGGCATTGGCCATGATCGCCGGCTGGGCATTTTCGGTCAGCATCAGTTCCTCCGCCGGCCCCTCCGCCATCAGCCGGAAGAGATGCTGCCCCAGCGCCTCGTCCACCTCCGCGAACACGTCGCGCGCGGCGGCGCTGGCCTCGGCGAGCGCCGCGCCCATGCCGACCGACTGGCTCCCCTGCCCCGGAAAAATGAATGCGCGCATCGGACGTCCTCCTGTTCGCGCGGGCTGGTAGGCCAGCGCGCGCCCGGAGCGCAAGCGGGCTTGATTTTCCCGGCCCTTTCCGTCAAAGGCGCTCGCATCCGGGGCGAAGGCACTTCCTTCCGCCCCGGCTTACGTTTGAGAAGACAGCCGGAGGGGCGTCCGCAACGGGCGGCGTCAGCGATCGGCCAAAAGAAGGAATGCGACGGCATGGCTCTCTACGAGCATGTGTTTCTCGCGCGTCAGGATCTGGCCCAGGCCCAGGTGGACGCGCTGGCGGAGACCGCCACCAAGATCATCGAGGACAATGGCGGCAAGGTCGTGAAGACCGAGACCTGGGGTCTTCGCAACATCGCCTATCGCATCGCGAAGAACCGCAAGGCCCATTATGTCGCGCTCGATTTCGAGGCGCCGGCCCCGGTCGTCGCCGAGCTGGAGCGCCAGACGCAGATCAACGAGGACGTCATCCGCTACATGACCATCAAGGTCGATGCGCATGAGCAGGGTCCGTCGGTGATGATGCGCCGGGGCGACCGCGACAAGCGCGACCGCGACGATCGCGGCCCCCGTGGAGACCGTGATGATCGCGGCCCGCGTGGCGACCGCGAGGACCGCCCGCGCCGTTCGCGCGAAGAATTCGACGCCTAAGGGACAGGAGCAAGAGACATGGCACGCCCATTCTTCCGCCGCCGCAAGTCCTGCCCCTTTTCGGGCAAGGATGCGCCGCGCATCGATTACAAGGACGTCCGTCTGCTGCAGGGCTTCGTGTCCGAGCGCGGCAAGATCGTCCCGAGCCGGATCACGGCCGTTTCCACCAAGAAGCAGCGCGAGCTGGCCAGGGCGATCAAGCGCGCCCGCCATATCGGCCTGCTGCCCTATGTCGTGAAATAAGGAGCAAGGACGATGGACGTTATCCTGCTCGAACGCATCGAGAAGCTCGGCACCATCGGCGACGTGGTGAAGGTGAAGAACGGCTATGCCCGCAACTTCCTCCTTCCCCGCGGCAAGGCGCTGCGCGCCAATGAGGCCAACCGCAAGGTCTTCGAAGCCAATCGCGAGAAGATCGAGGCCAGCAACGCCGAGCGCCGCACCGACGCCGAAAAGGACGCCAGGAAGATCGACGGGACCAAGATCCAGCTGATCCGTCAGGCCTCCAACACCGGCCAGCTCTACGGTTCGGTTTCCGCCCGCGATCTCGCCGAGGCGCTGGAAGCCGACGGCCACAAGGTCGCCAAGAACCAGATCGTGCTCGACAAGCCGATCAAGGCGATCGGCCTCACCGACGTCAAGATCGCGCTCCACCCGGAAGTGTCGGTCACCATCCAGGTCAATGTCGCCCGCTCGCCCGAAGAGGCCGAGCTCCAGGCGCAGGGCAAGGATGTGATCGCCGAGATGTTCGAACAGGACGTCGCGGGCTTCACCGAGGAGTTCGACCCGAACGCCGAACCGGGCGAGATCGCGCCGGAGCCGGCCGAGGAAACCCCCGCCGAGGAGGCACCGGCCGCCGGCGAGGAGAACGAGACGGCCGAAGAGGCCTGATCGCGCGCCTCCGCGCTGAACGAGAAGGCCGCCGGTTCCCATCGAACCGGCGGCCTTTCTCTTATTGTGTTCCCGCGAAGGCGGGAGCACATGGAGATGCGATCCGGACCCTAGAGTCGGATTCTCCTGCTTTGAATCCCTCCACCGTTCGGGCTGAGCTTGTCGAAGCCCTGCCCTTCTCTTCGGCTTCAAAAGAAGAACAGCCCTTCGACAAGCTCAGGGCGAACGGAGTGCTGCTTCAACGCTGCCGGATCAAACCCTAGCGGATCGCGGTCAGCTCGACGCCCTTCGTCTCGCGTGCCAGCAGCGCCGTGACGCCGCTGATCGCGCAGCTCGCGCCGACATAGACGGCCACCGGCAGCCAGCTTTCATATTCGCGGTAGAGCCACAGCGCGACGATCGGCGCCAGCGAGCCGCCGACGATGGCGGTGAGCTGATAGGCCATCGACACGCCCGAGTAGCGGATGCGCGTCGGGAACAATTCGGTGATGAAGGCCGCCTGCGGCCCGTACATCGCGCCGTGCAGGACCAGGCCGACGACCAAAGCGAGCACGATCGCCCCGTCATTGCCGCTGCCCAGCAAGGGAAACATGGCGAAGCTCCAGGCCGCGAGTCCCAGCCCGCCGAACGCATAGACCGGGCGCCGCCCGATCCGGTCGGAGAGGATGGCGAAGAGCGGGATGGCGAAGAACTGCACCGCCGCGCCTATCAGCAGCGTGTTCAGCGCCAGGCTGCGCGTCTCCGCCGCGACATCGACCAGATAGGTGAGCGAGAAGACGGTGAGGATATAATAGGAGATGTTCTCGCCGATCCTCAGGCCCGCGCCGAGCACGACGGCGCGCGGCCGCTCGCGCAGCACGTCCATGGCGGGGAGCCTGGGCGGCGCCTCCGCCTCGGCCAGCGCGTCCTCGAAGGTCCGGCTCTCGGTAACGCGGTTGCGGATATACCAGCCGACCACGACCAGGAAGGCCGACAGCAGGAACGGGATGCGCCAGCCCCAGTCGAGGAAATCCGCCTCGTCCTGGATGCCGGCCATCAGCGCCAGCACGCCGGCGGCGAGCAGGTTGCCCGCCGGCACGCCCGCCTGCGGCCAGCTCGCCCAGAAGCCGCGCCGGGCGGCGTCGCCATGCTCGGCCGCCATCAGCACCGCCCCGCCCCATTCGCCGCCGACCGCGAAGCCCTGCACGAGCCGCAGGAAGATGAGCGCGAGCGGCGCCCAGACGCCGATCTGGGCATAGGTCGGCAGCAGGCCGATCAGCACGGTGGCCACGCCCATCATGACGAGG
Source organism: Sphingomonas sp. (assembly GCA_019635535.1). Lineage (NCBI taxonomy): Bacteria > Pseudomonadati > Pseudomonadota > Alphaproteobacteria > Sphingomonadales > Sphingomonadaceae > Sphingomonas > Sphingomonas sp. Next base: position 1,597,736 of record JAHBZH010000001.1, on the reverse strand, counting down.
CTCAGCATCAGCAGCTTCTTGCGCCCGATCCGGTCGCCATAATGACCGAAGACGATCCCGCCGACGGGGCGCGCGATGAAGCCCAGCGCATAGGTGCCGAAGGCGAGCAGGGTGCCGGTCAGCGGATCATATTCAGGGAAGAAGAGGCGGTTGAAGACCAAAGCGGCGGCGGCGCCGTAGAGGAAGAAATCGTACCATTCGATCGTCGTGCCGATCATGCTCGCCGCCACGACGCGGCGGATCGGCGTGTGCGCCCGCATGCCCTCCGTCTCGCCCGATCCGCTCATGCCCGCGCCCCGGCCCGGCTCAATAGCCCATCAGGGCGAGCACTTCGCGCCGGCTGCGCTCGTCGTCGCGGAAGACGCCCATCATCCGGCTGGTCGTCATCATCACGCCGGGCGTGCGCACGCCGCGCGCGGTCATGCAGGCATGGCTCGCCTCGATCACCACGGCGACGCCGAGCGGGTGGAGATTGTCCCAGATGCAGTCGGCGACCTGTGCGGTCAGCCGCTCCTGCACCTGGAGCCGCCGGGCGAAACCGTGCAGCACCCGGGCGAGCTTGGAGATGCCGACCACCCTGTCGCCGGGCAGATAGGCGATCGCCGCCTTGCCGATGATCGGCGCCAGATGATGCTCGCAATGCGACTGGAACGGGATGTCCTTCAACAGCACGATCTCGTCATAGCCGCCCACTTCCTCGAAGGTGCGGCTGAGATGGCGGGCCGGGTCTTCCTCGTAGCCCTTCGCATATTCGCGCCAGGCGCGGGCGACGCGCGCGGGCGTGTCGAGCAGCCCTTCGCGGTCGGGATCGTCGCCCGCCCAGCGGATCAGCGCGCGGATCGCCTCCCGCACATCTTCCGGCACGGCGATCTTGCCGGGCTCGTCGACCAGATCGCCGTTCGCCGGATCGGGTTCGTGGGTGTCGCCGGCCATCATGCCCTCGATCGTAATGGTGACCCCGAGAGGATTCGAACCTCTGGCCTACTGATTAGGAATCAGTCGCTCTATCCTGCTGAGCTACGGGGCCGATGCGTCGCGCGCGGTTTGGCGCAAGGCGGCGGGCGGGTCAATTCTCCTCGCCAGGCTCCACCACCGGAAAGGGCAAGGGCGCGACCGGGACGCCTTCGTCGGCCAGGGTTCTTGCTTCCTCGCGGGTGGCACGGCCGTGGATGGCGCGCGCGGCGGCCTCGCCGAGATGGATGGCGCGGGCCTCGTCGGGGAAGCGGTCGCCGACGAAGTCGCTCTTCTCCAGCATCCGTTTCTGGAGATCGGCCATCTCGGCCAGCGCCTTCTTCACGCTCGCCGGATCGGGGGCGCTGTTGCTCTTGGCGCCGACATTGGGGGCCATCGGCGCCTTCTCCACCTCGCCGGTATTGCAGATCGGGCAGGTGACGAGGCCGCGCGCGCGCTGCGCCTCATAATCCTCCGACGAGCCGAACCAGCCTTCGAAGACATGGCCCTGCGCTGTGCAGCGAAGGTCGAACACGATCATGACGCGAACCGCTCCGGGCGCGGAATCGGCCGGCGGTGCAGCAAGGCGGGCAGGCGCGCGCGGACTTCCTCGACCTGGCCGGGATCGATGTCCGCGAACCCCACGCCCGTCGCCGCGCCGCCCATGTCGAGCAGCAATTTGCCCCAGGGGTCGACGACCAGGCTGTGGCCGTAGGTGACGCGCCCGTCCGCGTGCCGGCCGGCCTGGGCGGCGGCGATCACGAACACGCCCGCCTCGATCGCCCGGGCGCGCATCAGCACATGCCAGTGCGCCTCGCCGGTCGGCACGGTGAAGGCGGCGGGAATGGCGAGCATGGTGGCGCCGTGATTGGTGAGCGCGGCGTAGAGATCGGGAAAGCGCAGATCGTAGCAGATCGACAGGCCCAGCGCCCCGACCGGCGTATCGGCCACGACCGCGCGGCTGCCGCCGCGATAGGCGGCGGATTCCCGCCAGCTCTCCCCGGTCGGCAGATCGACGTCGAACAGGTGGATCTTGTCGTAGCGCGCCCGGATCGCGCCCTCATCGTCGATCACGAAGCCGCGGTTGACCAGCCTGTCGCCGTCCGCGTCGAGCAGGGCGAGCGAGCCGACATGCACCCAGATGCCCGCCTTCGCCGCCGCCGCGCGCAGCTGCGCCAGCACCGGATCGTCGCTCTCGAAATGGAGATGCCGCATCGCCCGCGTGCGGTCGCGGTCGAGCAGGCCGCTCATTTCCGGCGTGAACAGCATCGCCGCGTCGCCGGCCGCGGCCTCTTCCACCGCCGCGACCAGGGCGCGGCCATTGGCGGCCGGGTCGATGCCGGTCCGCGCCTGATAGAGCGCGATCCTCATGCGTCGCCGAGCAGCGGATCGAGCTTGCCCGCCGCGTCGAGCGCGTGGAGATCGTCGCTGCCGCCGATATGGCGGTCGTCGATGAAGATCTGCGGCACGGTGGCGCGGCCATTGGCGCGCTGGATCATCTCGGCGCGCTTCGGCCCGCCCATCGTGATGTCATATTCCTCGTAAGCCGCGCCCTTGGCGTCGAGCAGCCGCTTGGCGCTCTTGCAATAGCCGCAAAAAAACTTGGTGTAGATTTCGATCCGGGCCATGCCCTTCGAAGTGAGGCGGCGAGGTCCGCTTGTCAATCTTCGGCGCCGCGCACCACCCGCGCCCAGGCCAGCACCCGCACCTCGCCCGCCCCGGCGCGCTTCAGGGTCCGCGCGCAGCCATTGGCGGTCGCGCCGCTGGTATAGACATCGTCGATCAGGATGACGGCGCGGCCCTTCACCTCCGCCTTGCGCTCCGGCGGCACGCGAAAGGCGCCGCGCAGCGCGTCGCGGCGCTGGGCGGCATTCATGCCCTTGAGCGGCGGCGTGCGCTTCACCCGCTCGATCAGGTCCAGCCGCGCCGCGATTCCCGTGCGCCGGGCCAGCGCCTGCGCGATCAAGGCCGCCTGATTGTAGCCGCGCCGCCAGATCCGCCAGCGATGCAGCGGCACCGGCACGAGCAGCGCGTCCGGCATCGCCTCGACATGGCGCGCCATGAACCCGGCCACCGTCTCGGCGACGCCCGGCCGGCCGCCATATTTGAGCTTGAGCGCCACCCGGCGCGGAATGTCGCCATAAGCGACGGCGGCGCGCAGCCGGTCGAAGCGCGGCGGATGCGCGAGGCAGTTGCCGCACAGCGCGTCCGGCCCCTGTTCGTAGTCGAAGGGCAGCGCGCAGCGGGCGCAGCACGGATCGCCGAGAAAGGTCAGGCTGGACCAGCAGGTCATGCAGAAGCGGTGCGGCTCGGCCGTCACCGCGCCGCAGCCCGGGCAGCGCGGCGGCAGCGCGAAATCGATCGCCGGCCGCAGCGCGCGGCGCGCCAGAAGCGGCAAGGCCTCCATCATCCGGACAATGCGACTCCCCGCGCCGCGCCGCAAGGCCGGTTGACAGCGCCGCCAAAGCCGACCATCTCGCCGGCGGCGGCCCGATGGCGGAGTGGTTACGCAGAGGACTGCAAATCCTTGCACGCCGGTTCGATTCCGGCTCGGGCCTCCACTCCCAGCCGTATTTCCGCGCTTCTCAATCGCGTGACTTGACAAGGCAGGCCGCACGCCTCACCCTTAAGGCGACGGCGAATTGTGCCGTCGGCAGGAGCAATCGCCATGCGCAAAGGGCAGGACATAAGCACCCTCGCTTCGCAGGTCGGCGCACGCTTCTTTTTTGTCGGCTCGTTTATCGGCCGGTACGCCTGAGGGCGTGCCGGACGCGGATCGCTTTTTCACCTGAAAATCCGAACTGAAACGCCGCCAGGCCGCGGTCCCGCGCATCGGGTCCGGCCAGGACGCGTCGAGAGACCGATAATGCCCAGACACGATATCCTCGCGCCCGCTCCGGCCGGTGCCCGACCGACGCCGACCCTCCAGTCCCTCCGCGCGGCGATCGACCGGATCGACGACGAATTGCTGGCGCTGATCGAGCGCCGCCTCTCCCACGCCCGGGCGATCGCCGCGCGCAAGCAGGACGATCACCTGAACGCGCTGCTGCTCCGGCCCGACCGCGAGCGCGACGTGGTGGCACGGCTGACCGCACGCACCGATGCGCTGCCCGACACCGCCATCGCCGCCGTCTGGCGCGAGCTGATGGCGGTCAGCCTGCAGACGCAGCGCCGGACCGAGATCGTGCTTCATGCCGGCGCCCAGCCGGTGGCGGTCACCAACGTCGTGCGACAGCGTTTCGGCTGCGCCGCGCCGATCGTCGTCGCCGGCGGACCGGAGGAGGCGCTGGCCCGCGCCCGCAGCCGCGAGGCGATCGCGGTGATCGAGCTCGACCCGCTGAGCAGCTGGTGGGTGGACCTGTTCCACGACCGCGCGCTCGTCATCTTCGACTGGCTGGGCGAGGGCCCGACCGGCGCGGCGGCGCTGGCGGTCGGGCGGATGACCGGCGATTGCCGGCCGCGGGGCGTCACCTTCCCGATCGTCGGCGCGACCACGCTGGCGCGCCGCATGGCGGAGGGCGAGGATATCCGCCCGCTCGCCATGTGCGGCCATCTGCGTCTTTGCATCAGCCGGTCCGAAGGGGCTATGGCGGCCGAAGAGCCCGTGTTGAGGCAAAGCCAGGGACGATGACGTTGAAGTGGACCCCGCAATCGTGGCGCGACCGCCCGGCCGCGCAATTGCCGGCCTATGGCGATGCCGCCGCGCTCGCCACCGTCGAATCCTGCCTCGCCGCCGCCGCCCCGCTGACCGCCATCGCCGAGAATGCCGCGCTGACCGCCGCGCTCGCCGAGGTGGCGGCGGGCCGCGCCATGCTGCTCCAGGGCGGCGACTGCGCCGAGACCTTCGCCGAATTCGGCGCCGAGAAGGTGCGCGTCACCTTCAACCTGCTGCTCGAAATGGCCGCGATGCTGCGCGCCGGCGGCGCGGGCGAGGTGGTGACGGTGGCCCGCATCGCCGGCCAGTTCGCCAAGCCGCGTTCGTCCGACACCGAGACGGTCGGCGACGTCACCCTCCCCGCCTATCGCGGCGACATCGTCAACGGCCCGGATTTCGATCCCGCCAGCCGCGCGCCCGATCCGATGCGAATGCTGGAGGCGCACCGCCAGTCCAAGGTGACGGTCGATCTGCTGCGTGCCTATGGCGCGGCGGCCTATGCCGATCTCTCCGAAGTGCACCGCAGCGCGCGTCAGCGGATCGGCCTGCGCTTCGATCATGGCGCCGCGCCCGGCGACATGGCCCGCCCGGCTTTCGTCCATACCAGCCACGAGGCTTTGCTGCTCCATTACGAGCAGGCGCTGACCCGCTGGGACCCGGCGAGCGAGGCCTGGTGGGCGACCTCCGCGCATATGCTGTGGATCGGCGATCGCACCCGCCAGCTCGACGGCGCCCATGTCGAATATGCGCGTGGCATCGCCAACACGATCGGCCTCAAATGCGGGCCGAGCCTCCAGGCGGACGAATTGCTGCGGCTGATCGAACGGCTCGATCCGGACAATCGGCCCGGCCGGCTGGTGCTGATCGGCCGTTTCGGCGCGCGCGAGGCCGCCAGGCGGCTCCCCGCCCTGATGCGCGCGACCCGCGACGCCGGGCGCCAGATCGTCTGGTCGATCGATCCGATGCACGGCAACACGGTCACCAAGGCGGGGCGCAAGACCCGGCTGATGCCCGACATCCTGGCCGAGATCGCGACCTTCTTCGACGTGGCGCGCGCCGAGGGCGTGCATCCGGGCGGCGTCCATCTCGAGATGACCGGCGCGCATGTCACCGAATGTCTGGGTGGCAGCAATCCGCTCGGCGAGGAAGACCTCGCCCGGCGCTACCTCACCCATTGCGATCCCCGGCTCAACCAGGCCCAGGCGATCGACGTCGCCGCCGACGTGGCGCGGCTGGTGATGGACGAGCCCCGCCGCGCCTCCAACGCGGCATGAGCGCGATCATGGCGGCGGCGAACGGGCTGCGCGCGGGCCCGGCGAGTGCCCTGCGCGGCCGGATCGTGGTGCCCGGCGACAAGTCGATCTCGCACCGCGCGCTGATCCTGGGCGCGATGGCAACGGGCGAGACGCGGATCGAAGGGCTGCTCGAAAGCGACGACGTGCTGGCCACCGCCGCGGCGGTGCGCGCGCTCGGCGCCGACGTGGAGAAGATGGGTGAACTCTGGCGGGTACGCGGCGGCGCCTGGCGTTCGCCGTCCGCGCCGATCGATTGCGGCAATTCGGGAACGGCGGCGCGGCTGCTGATCGGCGCGGTCGCGGGCCGGGCGGTTCGCGCGGCCTTCACTGGCGACGAGTCCCTGCGCGGCCGTCCGATGGGCCGCGTGACCGCGCCGCTCGAAGCGATGGGCGCGTGGTTCGAAGGCGGCGACCGGCTGCCGCTCACCGTCCATGGCGGCGGGCTCGGCGGCATCCGCTTCGAGAACGCGACGGCCTCGGCCCAGGTCAAATCCGCCATCCTGCTCGCCGGGCTCGGCACCGATGCGGAGGTGACGGTGGTCGAGCCGCGCCCGAGCCGCGACCATAGCGAGAAGCTGCTCGCCGCCTTCGGCTGCGACATCGAAGTGAAGGCCGACGGCGACGGCCGCCGCATCCGCCTCGGCGCGAACCGGGCGCTGCGCGGGGCCGATCTCCACGTCCCCGGCGACCCCTCCTCCGCCGCCTTCCCGCTGGTCGCGGCTTTGATCGTGCCGGGCTCCGAGGTGACCGTGCACGGTGTGCTGGTCAATCCGCTGCGCGCCGGCCTGTTCGAGACGCTCACCGAGATGAGCGCGGACCTTCGCATCGAAAACCGCCGTACGATCGGCGGCGAGGAAGTGGCGGACATCACCGCCCGCGCCTCTACTCTGCGCGGCATAACCGTCCCCGCCGCCCGCGCGCCGGCGATGATCGACGAATATCCGATCCTCGCCGTCGCCGCCGCCTTCGCCGAAGGCAAGACGGTGATGCACGGCCTCGGCGAACTGCGCGTCAAGGAAAGCGACCGGCTCGCCGCCATCCTCGCCGGTCTCGCGTCCTGCGGCGTCCAGGCCAGTGCCGAGGGCGATACGCTGCGCGTCACCGGCGGCACGCCGGCCGGCGGCGGCGCGGTCGCCACCCATGGCGATCATCGCATCGCGATGAGCTTCCTCGGCCTCGGCCTCGCCGCCCGCGCACCGGTGTCGGTGGACCGCGCCGACATGATCGCCACCTCGTTTCCCGGCTTCGCCGATCTGCTATATTCGCTGGGCGCAGGCCTGACGGAGATTTGAGGTGAAGATCGCTTATCAGGGGGCGCCCGGCGCGTTCGGCTGGGAGGCCTGCCGCATTTTCCTGCCGGAATGGACGCCGGTGGCGCGCGCGACCTTCACCGGCGTCGTGAAGGCCGTCCTCGCCGGCAAGGCAGCGCGCGGCATGGTCCCCCTGCGCAATGCGATCGCCGGCCCGGTGCCGGGCGTCGAGGAGCTGATCCGGGAGAGCGGCCTGCTGGTGGTCGAGCGGCATCGGCTGCCGATCCGCATGCACCTGCTCGGCCTGCCCGATGCCGCGCTGGACCGCATCGCGCGCGTGACGAGCCACCCGGTCGCGCTCGGCCAGTGCGGGCGCTGGATCGCGGAAGCGGACGTCGCCACCAGCGAGGCGTCGAATACCGCCGTCGCGGCACAGCAACTGGCGGAATCCGGCGATGCGACGACCGGCGTGATCGCCTCCGAAGCCGCCGCCGACGCCTATGGCCTCAAGATCCTCTACCGCGACGTGCACGACCGCGACGACAATCACACCATCTTCTGCGTGCTCGCCCGCGCCGAGGAGGCGGGGGCATGAGCGTCAACAGCTTCGGCCGGGTGCTGCGCGTCTCGACCTGGGGCGAAAGCCACGGCCCGGCGATCGGCGCGCTGGTGGACGGCTGCCCACCGGGCCTCGCGCTCACCGAAGCCGACATCCAGCCCTATCTCGACAGGCGCCGCCCCGGCCAGTCGCGCTTCACCACGCAGCGCCGCGAGCCGGATGCGGTCCGCATCCTCTCCGGCACGTTCGAGGGCCGCACCACCGGCACGCCGATCAGCCTGACGATCGAGAATGTCGACCAGCGATCGAAGGACTATGCGGACATCGCCGCCGCATACCGACCCGGCCATGCCGATTACGCCTATGACGCCAAATACGGCCTGCGCGACCATCGCGGCGGCGGCCGCTCCAGCGCGCGCGAGACGGCGGCGCGGGTCGCGGCGGGCGCGGCGGCGCGGCTGATCGTTCCCGAGGTGGCGATCCGCGCCTGTGTCGTCGAGCTGGGCGGCGATGCGATCGACCGGGCGGCGTTCGACCCGGAAGCGATCGACGCCAATCCCTTCTTCTGCCCCGATCACGCCGCCGCCGCGCGCTGGGAGGGCCTGGTGGACGCCGCCCGCAAATCCGGCGATTCGCTGGGCGCGGTCGTCGAATGCGTGGCGACCGGCGTGCCCGCCGGCTGGGGCGCGCCGGTTTACGCCAAGCTCGACGCCGATCTCGCCGCCGCGCTCATGTCGATCAACGCCGTCAAGGGCGTGGAGATCGGGGACGGTTTCGCTGCCGCCCGCTTGACGGGCAGCGAGAATGCCGACGAGATGCGCGCCGGCGCGGACGGCAGGCCCGCCTTCCTCGCCAACCATGCCGGCGGCGTCGCGGGCGGCATCTCGACCGGTCAGCCGATCGTCGTGCGCGCCGCCTTCAAGCCGACCTCGTCGATCCTCACCCCGGTGCGCACGCTCGATCGGGACGGCAACGAGACCGAGATCGTCACCAGGGGCCGCCACGATCCCTGCGTCGGCATTCGCGGCGCGCCGGTGGTCGAGGCGATGGTCGCGCTGGTGCTGGCCGATCACAAGCTGCTCGACCGCGCCCAATGCGGGGAGCGCGGATGAGCCGGGTCGAGGTCGCGCTCGGCGACCGGTCCTATCCCATCCTGATCGAGCCGGGCCTGCTCGGCCGCGCCGCCGCGCCCCTCGCCCCCTTCGTGCGCGGCGGGCGGCTGATCGTGGTCAGCGACGTGAACGTCTGGGCGGCGCAGGGCGCAAGGCTCGCTGCGGGCGCGGAGCTGGTCCCGATCGTCCTGCCCCCCGGCGAAAGCACGAAGAGCTGGGAACAGCTCTCGGCTCTGCTCGACAAGCTGTTGGAATTGAATGTCGAACGCTCCGATCATATCCTCGCCTTTGGCGGCGGCGTGATCGGCGATCTGGTCGGCTTCGCCGCGTCGATCCTGAAGCGCGGCTGCGGCTTCGTGCAGGTGCCCACCACCCTGCTCGCCCAGGTCGATTCCTCGGTCGGCGGCAAGACCGCGATCAACGTGCCCGCCGGCAAGAATCTCGTCGGCGCCTTCCACCAGCCGGCCTTGGTGCTGATCGATCCCGATTGCCTCGACACCCTGCCACCGCGCGATATCCGCGCCGGCTATGCCGAGGTCGTCAAATACGGCCTGATCGACGATCCGGCCTTCTTCGCCTGGTGCGAGGCGTACGGCGCGGCCCTGCTCGCCGGCGACGGCGCGGCGCGGACCCACGCGATCGAGACCAGCGTGAAGGCCAAGGCCCGCATCGTCGCCGCCGACGAGCGCGAGACGAAAGGCACGCGCGCTTTGCTCAATCTCGGCCACACCTTCGCCCATGCGCTGGAGGCGGAGACCGGCTTTTCCGATCGCCTGCTGCACGGCGAGGCGGTGGCGCTCGGCATGGTCCTCGCTTTCCGCTTCTCCGCCGCGCGCGGCCTGTGCCCGACGGAGGATGCCGAGCGGGTGGCCCGCCACCTCGCCGGCGGCGGCTTCGCGACCAGCCTCGCCGAAGCGGGGATCGACGCGAGCGGGGCCGCGCTGGCGGCGCATATGGCGCACGACAAGAAGGCGTCGGGCGGCAAGGTCCCCTTCCTGCTCGCGCGGGGCATCGGGCAAACCTATCTCGACCGCGACGTCGATCTCGCCGACGCCGCCGCCTTCCTGGACGCGCGATGACGCCCTATGCCGAGGTGATCGGCGATCCCGTCGCCCAGTCCCGCTCGCCCGCCATCCACGGCGGCTGGCTGGCCGAGGCAGGCATTGAGGCCGATTACAAGGCTACGCGCGTAACCTGTGAAGAAGTAGAAGATTTCCTTGCCGGTCGCCGCAGCGATCCGGCCTGGCGCGGCTGCAACGTCACCGCCCCGCTCAAGCAGGCCGTGATCCCGCATCTCGACCGGCTCGATCCGGCGGCGACGAAGATCGGCGCGGTCAACTGCATCGTGCCGGAAGCGGACGGCCTCACCGGCTACAACACCGATGTGGACGGCGTGACCACCGCGCTCGATGGCGCCGATCTGGCGGGCGCATCAGTCGCCATGATCGGCGCGGGCGGCGCGGCGCGGGCCGGCCTTGCCGCCCTCGCCCAGCTTGGCGCCGCCGACATCCGCCTCCTCGCCCGCACGCCAGAGCGGGCCGAGCCGCTGCGCGCGGTCGCCCCCTTCGCCGCCTTCGGCTTCGACCAGGCACCGCAAGCGATGGCGGGCGTCATGGGAATCGTGAACGCCTCCAGCCTCGGCATGGCCCATATCGGCCCGATGCCGCCCGCTTTGCTCGACGCCCTTCCCTGCGCCCTGCCCAGCGCCATCGCCTTCGACATGGTCTACAACCCGCCCGAAACGGCTTTCCTCACCGCCGCGCGGGCGCACGGCCTGCGCCCCGTCGGCGGCTTCGTGATGCTGGAAGGCCAGGCCCGCCGCGCCTTCCGGCTCTTCTTCGGCGATCTGGCACCCGCGCGCCGATCGGTGTAGGCCTCCGGCGACACGAGAGCGGGAGAGTGACGCGCATGTCTGCTGGCTACATGTCCGGCTTCGGCAACCATTTCGCGACCGAGGCGGTGGCCGGCGCGCTGCCGCTGGGCCGCAATTCGCCCCAGCGCCCCGCCTTCGGTCTCTATGCCGAGCAACTGTCCGGCACCGCCTTCACCGCGCCGCGCCACGAAAATCGCCGTTCCTGGCTCTACCGGATGCGCCCGTCCGCCGCGCATCCGCCGTTCGCGCCCTATCGCGGCGCGCCGCTCTTCGCCCCCGGCCTGCCCGATGCCCCGCTGCCGCCCAACCGGCTGCGCTGGGATCCCCTCGCCATGCCGGAGACGCCGACCGATTTCGTCGACGGCCTCGTCACCATGATGGGCAATCGCGCGCCCGACGAGCTGACCGGCGTCGCCGTCCATATCTATCGCGCGACGGCCGACATGCACCGCTGTTTCTTCGACGCGGACGGCGAATTGCTGCTGATCCCCGAGCAGGGCCGCCTCGCCGTCGCCACCGAGATGGGCCGGATCGACGTGGAGCCGGGCGAGATCGCCCTGATCCCGCGCGGCGTGCGCTTCCGCGTCGCGCTGCCGGACGGCGCCGCGCGCGGCTATGTCGCGGAAAATCACGGCGCCTTGTTCCGCCTGCCGGAATTGGGACCTTTGGGCTCCAACGGCCTCGCCAATCCGCGCGATTTCCTCACGCCCGTCGCCGCCTATGAGGACAAGGACGGCCCGGTCGAGCTGATCCAGAAGAATCTCGGATCGCTCTGGACGACAACGCTGGACCACAGCCCGCTCGATGTCGTCGCCTGGCACGGCAATCTCACGCCCTGCAAATATGATCTGCGCCTGTTCAACACGATGGGGACGGTGAGCTACGACCATCCCGATCCCTCGATCTTCACCGTGCTCACCAGCCCGTCCGAGACGCCGGGCCGCGCCAATGCCGATTTCGTGATCTTCCCGCCGCGCTGGATGGTGGCGGAGGACACGTTCCGCCCGCCCTGGTTCCACCGCAACGTGATGAGCGAGTGCATGGGCCTCATCCACGGCGCCTATGACGCGAAGGCCGACGGTTTCGCGCCGGGCGGGATGAGCCTCCACAACCTGATGTCCGGCCACGGCCCGGACGCCGAGAGCTGGCGCAAGGCGAGCGAGGCGGAACTTCAGCCCCACAAGATCGACGGCACCCTCGCCTTCATGGTCGAAACCTGCTGGCCCTATCGCCCCACCCGCTTCGCGCTGGACCATGCCCAGCCGGATTACGACGCGGCGTGGGACGGATTTCCCAAAGCGCGCCTGCCGGAGTAAAAGGCCCCCCCGGCGGAACGCTCCGCCGCATTGGGGGGAGGTGCGATGGAGACGCGCCAAGCAAGCGCTGGCCTTGGCTGCGCGCTGATCGCCAGCCTCGTGGCGGCCATGGCGCTTTACCTGTTCACCGCCGTCGCGATCTCCGAATTCGGCCAAAGCGATGCGGCGGGCAACGGCATGGCCCAGGGCTTCGCCTTCCTGGCGATGCTGCTGCTCTGGGTGCCGCTCAGCCTGTTCATCATCCTCGCCTGCGCGCGGGCGAAGGCGGACACCATGATCTATCTCGGCGCCATCCTCCTGCTGATCGGGGCGGCGGCGGCCTCGCTGACCGCGATCACGCTGGCGCGGCGACCGGACTGGCTCGCCATTTCGCCTTACGCCCTGCCGCCGCTCGCCGTCGCCTTCGGCCTGTGGATGCTGAGCCGGAAGAGCCCGGCCTCGACGACCGGGCTTGTTGCCTTCGCCGTGGCGGCGATCGCCTTCATGCTCCCGGCGGCGATCGGGCAGTGGCAGTGGACGGCCGGCGCGGACGAGCGCGCGGCCGAAATGGCGCAGGCGCAAGCCGAATATGAACAGTCCCAGGCTGAGGCTGAGCGCGCCTTCGAGGCCCGCTTCCGCGCGCTCGGCCCCGAATCGCGGCTGGGCGATTATATGGAATTCCTCTCCAGCGAACATGCCTGGGAGGCGCTGACCGCCATCCGCGCCCTGCCCTCGCGCACCTCCGACGCGGCGCGGATGCTGGAGGACGGCGTCGAGCTTCACCTGCTCGATCGATTGCATGACTTCGATCTCGATGCCCGCGGCTCCTTGTGCGACGCCTATCGCGCGCGGATCGATGCGCGGCTGGCCGAGGCCAATCCGGCGCGCCCCGACTGGCGCCAGGTGCCGGCCTCGTTGCGCGATCAACTGGACAATATGCGCTGGTTCGCGGGCCGGGGCTGCGATCTTTCCGCCCGGCTGCGCAACCTCGCCGCCGCCGAACGGATGCTGCCCGACGAATGGCGCTCGCCGGGATATGCCGAGGAGATCGACGCGATCGTCGCGAGGACGGTCGCGGCCGGGGAGCCAACGCCATGACGGGAGACGAACCCGCCCCGCCACCGTCCCGGCAGCCCGACGGCTGCGCGCTCGCCTTGCTGGCCGCCGCTCTGTGCGTCCACGCGATCATCCTGTTCGCCGGGCTGATGCCGCAAGGCCAGCACGATCCCCAGGGCGGCGTGGCCATGGGCATCATCATGCTGCTCGAGATTCCGCTCTGGCTGCTGCTCGGCGCGTTCGGCTGGTGGACGCTGAAGGATGCCGGCCTGCCCCAGCCGGTCCTGATCGGCGCCGCCCTGCTCCTGCTGCTTTGCGCCTATGCCAGCCTGGATGCCTTCAACGTGATCGGCCTGACCGGCCGGCGCGGCGTCGGGCCGGTGCTTGCCCTGATCCTGCTGCCGCTCATCGCTTTGGGCTTCGCCGCCTGGGCGCGGAGCAGCGCCGGCGAGCCGGACCGGCGCCGGATCATGGCGGCGAGCGGCTTCGGGCTGGTCGCGGTCGTGCTGGTCGCCTCGGTCATGCTTGCCGGCCGGGACTATCGTGGCCAGGTGGCGGCGGACCGGGCCGAAGCCAATGCCGAGGAGCAGCGGCGCGATGCCGCGCTCGACGCGCTGCTGGCATCGGGCGATACCCGGCTCGAACAATTGCTCGAATATATTTACGACGAAGGCCCGCCGCGCCCCGCCGGAGGGATGAGCGGCGAACGCGGCGAGCGCGCGCGCGCGGGCATCCAGCGGCTGCCATCGCGTCAGGCCGACGCGATGCGCCTGCTGGCGCGCCCCGACGGGCTGGAGCGGCTCGAATGGATGAGCGGTCTCAACCTGGCGGTGACGCCCGAACTCTGCGGAACCTATGTCGAGTCCTTCGGGCGGCTGATCGGCGGGCTGGCCGCCGGCAATCCCGGGCTGGAGACGGCGGTCACGGGGATCAGCCGGCAGGACAACAATCTGCGCTGGCTGCTTGCTGGCGGCTGCGACCTGTTGCCGACGCTTGAGCGGACGATCGATGCCGCGCGGCGATTGCCGCCTTATTCGACATCGCCGGGCTTCGTCGAATATCTCGAAAGCCTGCGCGCCGCACCGGCCGAGGGGCCCTAGCCTTCCTGCAGCTTGTGCCGCCGCATCGCGTGACGGAGCTGGTCGTAGGTGAGGCTGAGCGCGGCGGCGGCGGCACGCTGGTTCCAGCGGCATTTCTCCAGCGCCACGGCGAGGATCGCCTTCTCATATTCGGCGATGGCGAGGCGATAATCGCCGCAGGCGGCGGGATCGTGCACGGCAGCCGCCGCGGCCGCGGCGAGGCCGTCGCTTTCCGCGGCAGGCGCGGCGCCGACCGGCACGGCCGCCTTGTTCTCGTTCGCGGCGGCCGAAGCCATGGGCGCCCAGGGGCTTTCGAACGGATCGAACTGGATCTCGTCGATCGGGACGGTCTGGTCTTCCCAACGATAGACGGCGCGCTCGATCACGTTTCTCAATTCGCGGACATTGCCGGGCCAGCCATGAGCGAGCAGCCGGGCCATCGCCTCCTCGCTGAACGCGGGCCAGACGTCCCAGCCCAGCTCCAGCCCCATGCGCCGCCCGAAATGGTCGGCGAGGACGGGAATGTCGCTGTGCCGGTGCCGCAGCGGCGGCAGCGTCACCACCTCGAAGCTCAGCCGGTCGAGCAGGTCGGCGCGGAACCGGTTCTGCTCGACCATGCGCGGCAGATGCTCGTTGGTGGCCGCGACGATCCGGACATCGACCTCGATCGGCCGGCTGGCGCCGATCCGCGTCACCTCGCCATATTCGATGGCGCGCAGCAGGCGGTCCTGCGCGGGGCTGGAGAGCGAGCCCAGCTCGTCCAGGAAGAGCGTGCCGTTGCTCGCCTCCTCGAACCGGCCGGGCCGCGCCTTGGTCGCGCCGGTGAAGGCGCCGGCTTCGTGGCCGAACAGCTCCGCCTCGATCAAAGTCTCGGGCAGCGCGGCGCAATTCATGATAATGAGCGGACCGTCCCAGCGCGCGGAAAGACGGTGGAGTCGCTCGGCGATCAGCTCCTTGCCGGTGCCCCGCTCGCCGATGACGAGGACGGGACGATCGAGCGGCGCGGCGCGGCTGGCCCGCTCGACCGCGTCGAGGAAGGACGAGGATTGACCGACCAGATGCGTGTTGCGCTCCACTCCCGCTTATTGGCGCATTTTGCCAACACTTGGCAAGATAATTGTTTGAGCAGACTAAGTCACTTCGGTCGTTTTTGGCAGATTTCTGACGCTTTCCGGACCTGGCACGACCCATGCTTAACGGAAGCTGTCACCGCCGGATGGTCGGCGGGACGGGATCGAAAACCAAAGCCCAAGGAGACCGGATATGTTCAATTTCGACCGCTTCGCCCGGGTCGCCACCGCCGCGGTTGGCGCGCTCGTCCTCTCGACCCTTTCGGTTGCCGCCGCGGTCGGCCCGGCCATGCCGGCCGGCGCCAGCCAGCCGGCTTTCGCCCAGCTTGTTTCCCAGGACACACGGGCGCATGGCTGAGCCCAAGCGGGTGGCGGTCGCGGCCGAGGAGCTCATCCGGATGAGCCTCCCCGGCCATGACCGCGACAGCCGCCCGACGCGGCCTTTCGTAATCAAGGAGCTTTTCCCCATGGGTATCTTTTCGCGGACGCGCGATATCATTGCCGCCAACGTCACCGATCTTCTGGACAAGGCCGAGGACCCGGCCAAGATGATCCGCATGATCATCCTGGAGATGGAGGAGACCCTCGTCGAGGTGCGCGCCTCCGCCGCCCGGACGATCGCCGACCAGAAGGAGATGCGCCGGCAGATCGACAAGCTGAACCGGCTCCAGGACAGCTGGGTCGAGAAGGCCGAGCTGGCATTGAGCAAGGACCGCGAGGATCTCGCCAAGGCCGCCCTGTTCGAGAAGCAGAAGGCCGCCGACATGGCCGATCAGCTCAAGACCGAGATCGACGTGCTCGACGATGCGCTGCGCGCTTCCGAGGCCGACATCGCCAAGCTGCAGACCAAGCTGCGCGAGGCCCGCGCCCGGCAGAACGCGATCATGACCCGGATGGAAAGCGCCCACAACCGCGCCCGCCTGCGCGAGCTGCATTCCGGCCCCAAGGTGGACGACGCCTTCTCGCGCTTCGACGTGCTGGAGCGCCACGCCGATCTCGCCGAGGGCCATGCCGACGCGCTCGCGCTGGGCGGCCCGCCCCGCACGCTGGACGACGAGATCGCCGAGCTGCGCAATTCCGACAAGGTCGATGCCGAGCTGGAGGCGCTGAAGGCCAGCCTCGCCAAGCGCAGCAACGGCGGTGAAGCCGCGAAGAAGGAGGGCTGATCAGATGGAAGACATCCTGGTCCCGATCGGTGTCGTCGGCATGCTCTTCATCGGGCTGCCGTGGATCATCCTCCATTATGTCAGCAAGTGGAAGACCGCCTCGACGCTCACCACCGAGGACGAGAACCTGCTCGACGAAATGCACGAGCTCGCCCGCCGGCTGGACGAGCGGATGGTGACGATCGAGCGGATCGTCCAGGCCGAGAATCCGAACTGGCGCGCCGTCGCCTACGATCCGGCCGACGCCGCCCTCGAGGACCGCTCCGAGCGCCTGCTCGCCGAATCCCGCTCCAACCGCGCCAGCGCCAGGAGGAACTGATGACCTCGCCTCGCACCCGCTTCTATCTCGACAAGCAGAACGCCAAATGGTCCGGCGTCTGCGCGGGGATCGCCGATTATACCGGCATCGACGTGACGCTCGTCCGGCTCGGCTTCGTCGCCTCGCTCTTCGTGCTCGGGCCGATGACCTTCATCATCTACTTCCTCGCCGCCTGGATGGCGCCGCGCAAGCCGATCGAACTCTACGACCGCAACCGCGAGGAGCAGAAATTCTGGCAGGGCGTGCGCGCCAATCCGCGCCGCACCTCGCGCGAGGTGCGCAGCCGGCTGCGCGACATCGACCGGCGCCTCGCCGACATGGAAACCTATGTCACCAGCTCCAACAGCCGCCTCGCCCGCGAGATCGAAGAGCTGCGCTGACCTGAACGCGTAACAAGGGGACAGGACATGAATTTCGGCGGACCCGTCTTCGTCATCATGATCATCGCCATCTGCACGGCCGGCTGGGTGCTGACCACCTGGATCCGCGCCAAGCATGGCTATCCGATCGAGGACCAGTTCTTCGGCACGGTCGAGAAGTCCGACAGCCCGGCCGCCGCGAGGCAGATCGAATTGCTGTCGGACGAAAATGCCTCGCTCAAGGGCCAGGTCGGCCGGCTCGAGGAGCGGATCGCGGTGCTGGAGCGGATCGCGACCGATCCCGCCGAGCGCACCGCGCGCGAGATCGACAATCTGCGTTGAGGGGGAGAGAGCCAGATGCCGAGCTGGGTATTGTTCTTCGTCGTCGTGGTCGGGATCCCGGTCGTCGCCGGCATCCTGGGCGACATCGCCAAGAGATGGATCAAGCTCAAGGAGCGGCAGCTCGACCATGCCGCGTCGCTCGCCGCCGACAAGGCCGCCGCGCAGGCCTCGCACATCGAGCGGCTGGAGCAGCGCATGCGGGTGCTCGAGCGGATCGCCACGGACAAGGGCGCGCATCTCGCCGCCGAGATCGAGGATTTGCGCGACGATCGCGTGAACTGAGGAGAAACGGATAATGGACCCCGCGGACGCGATTGCCCCTCACCTGCCCTGGATTATCGGCGCTGGGCTGCTGATCGGCCTGGTTGCCGTCGCCGGCTGGGTGTTTCTCACCTGGCTGCGGATCAAGCACGGCTATCCGCTCGAAACCTCCTGGGGCAAGGCGATCGAGCCCAGGGTCACGACCGAGACGGCCGAGCGCTTCAAGCTGCTGTCGACCGAGAACGCGCAGCTGCGCGCCGAGCTGGGCTCGATCAAGGACCGGCTCGGCAATGTCGAACGGATCGTGACGGACGACAGCCACCGGCTCACCCACGAGATCGAGGCCCTGCGCGGCCAGCGGAATTGAGAGAAAGCCATGGACGGCAGCTGGAAAGCATTGATCGTCTTCATCGTCATCGGTCTGCCGATGCTGGCGATGATGATCTGGGGGATCACCGACAGCTGGCTGAAGCACCGCCGAAAGATGGTGGAAATGCACGCCAGGCTCACCGCCGAGAAAGCGGCGCAATATGCCGCCCATACCGAGCGGCTGGAGCAGCGGGTGCGGGTGCTGGAGCGGATCGTCACCGACAAGGGCATCGACGTGGCCGACGAGATCGAGCGGCTGCGCGACACCCCGCTGAACTGACGCGCCGGCGCGAAGAAGGAGAAGAGCATGCAGAGCAGTCACATCATGGTGATCATGATCGTCATGATCGTCATGGTCGCGAGCGTTTTGCGGGCGAAATACCGCCGGGGATCGGGCCAGGACGGCGCGGACAGCCTCGAAGCGGATCGCCTGCGCGAGGAGGTGAAGCAGTTGCGCGAACGGCTGCAGGTGCTCGAGCGGATCACGGTCGAGAAGGAAAACAGCCTCGCCCGCGAGATCGAACAGCTGAGGGACCGCTAGGAACGACGCGATGAGCGACCCGGCCACCCTCTTCGTCCTCGCCGCCGCCGGCACCTTCGCGGTGGCCATCGCGGCGGCGGCGGCGCTGAAGGGCTGGCAGGGCTGGCTGGAGCTCAAGCGCCAGGAACTGGGCGGGCGCGTCAGCGTGCGGGCGTCGGTGCCGCAACGCATCGAGCTCGCCGATCTCAAGGAACGCGTCCGCCGCCTGGAAGCGATCGCGGACGGCGCGGAGGATTGAGCCCTTTCCCGGCGTGACACGCAGCCCGGCGCGTCCTATCTGCGCGCCATGACCTTCCAGAGCCTCGATGCGGTTTTCGCCGATTACGAATTGCTCGAGGCGGACGATCGCTATCGGCTGCTGATCGATCTCGGCCGCGCGCTGGAGCCGATGCCGGACGCGCTGAAGACCGACGCGACCTTGGTGCGCGGCTGCTCGGCGGCGGTCTGGGTCTATCCGGTGCCGCAGGCGGACGGGCGGCTCCATTTCCTCGCCGATTCCAATGCCGCGATCACCAAGGGGATCGTCGCGCTCATCCTGCTCGGCGTGCAGGACCGGGCGGCGGCGGAGATCGCCGATATGGACATCGCCGCCGCGCTCGCCCGCTTCGATCTCGGCAACCAGCTCAGCTCGAACCGCACGCAGGGCATTCCCAACATGATCGCCCTGATCCGCGACACCGCCCGGCGGCTGGCCGCATGAGCGAGGGCGATCCGCGCACGGCCGGCGCCGCCTTCGATCCCGAACGCTTCATGTCCTATGTCCGCGTGCTCGGCCATAGCGGCGCGCTCGGCATCGATTATCACGCCCATGGCGCCGACTGGGTCGAGCTGAAGCTGCCTTATGCCGATCACCTGGTCGGTATGCCCGACAGCGGCATCGTCGCATCGGGCCCGATCGTCAGCCTGATGGACATGGCGACCAGCCTGTCGATCTGGATCCGCCTCGGCAAGTTCCGGCCGCAGGCGACCCTGGACCTTCGCGTCGATTATCTGCGTCCCGCCATTCCCGGCCGGACGATCATCGGCCGCGCCGAATGCTATGGCGTGACGCGCAGCGTCTGCTTCGCCCGCGGCCTCGCCCATGACGGCGATCCGGACGATCCCGTCGCCCATGTCAGCGCCGCCTTCATGGGCACGGATTGAGTCCCCTCCCGTCATTCCGGCCTTCGCCGGAATGACGATAGGAAGAGGATGGTCACGCCGCCGCGCGGCGTTCCTCGGCCTTGCGCAGCACCTCATAGGCGGCCTGGATCGCCTGGAAGCGGGCGGCCGCCTCGGCGTCGCCGGGCTTCACGTCGGGATGATTGGCCTTGGCGAGCCGGCGCCAGGCGGCGCGCACATCCTCGAACCCGGCATCGGCCTCCAGCTCCAGCACGTCGAGCGCGCGCATCTCGTCGCGGCTGCGGGTGCCGTCGCCCGGGCCGCCCCAGCCATAATGGGAGGCGCTGGCGAAGGCGTCGGCGCCGCGCTGCTCGTCGGCCGCGCGCTTCGCCGCCTCTTCCGCGGTCAGCCCTTCGAAATAATTCCAGTTGCGATTGTATTCCGCGGCATGCGCCTCGCAGAAATACCAGCGCTCCGGGCTGTTCGGCGATTTGGGCGCGGGCCGGTCGCCCGGTTCCTCGCAGCCATGCCGGTCGCACAGGCGCACGGGCTCGGCCTGCCGGCCGGAGCCGTAGCTCCGCCAGCGGGGAAAGCCCCAATCGTCCGTCCGCCTGCTGCGCGCCATGGACCCCAGATAGAAAATGGGGCGCCATCCGGCCACCCCGCCGTCGAAAGAAAATGCCAGAGGGCCTGTAAGCCGGGTTCTGTCCGTCCCTTGCGGGACTGAGCGGCCATTCCTCTAGGACGACGCTCGCGCGCCGCCTCAAGCAACCAACCCGGGCGGCGGGGCCGGAACGAAGCCCATATGCCGCCCCTATTCGGTCTTGCTCCCGGTGGGGTTTGCCGTGCCGCCGCCGTTACCGGAAGCGCGGTGGGCTCTTACCCCACCCTTTCGACCTGGCCGCATCGAAATGCGGTGGTGTCCTTTCTGTGGCACTTTCCCTGGAGTCGCCTCCGCCGGGCGTTACCCGGCACCGCCGTTCCATGGAGCCCGGACTTTCCTCGCCCCGCGCAAGCGCGAGCCGCGGCCGCCCGGCCCTCTGGCGGAAGGGGATATAGCGATGCGGAGGGCTACGTGTAAGCCCTGATCGGGGCGTGGCCGCTATGGGTAGGAAGCGGACATTATTCCACTATCGTAGCTTCGAGAATGCGATCGACTATAAGGAGGTGCTCGGCCAGTCCCATATGGCCGTAAGCCCCCTTCACCGCCGTACGTCGCCCGATAAAGTCTAGCCGCAAGGTGCACCCCTGATAGCACTCGGTTCGCACACTCTCGGGAAGGCTCTCCCGCTCCGGTGCGATCCAATATCGGCTACGTTCTTCGACACTCGGCAAGCTGGCTGCTCCCGGAAAGAAGCTTCCGGTTTCAAAGCCGACTACTGCAATACCGCTCCAGTGCTGAGCTTCTTCAAGTCGGTAGCATTCCGCATCGGGCAATCGGCCCGGTCGCCCATCGATCGTGCGAAAGCATGGGCCGTGCAAACCGGTCGCTGCCCAGAATTGATCCCTGAAATGTTTGTATGCGCTTGGCGGTGTGCCGTCCGAACAGGCTGACAAAACCAAGGCTATAGAACTGAGCAAGGCGAGCCGCATCCGCTCAAAATCTCACGGGCGGCATACGACTGCAATGGTTCGATAGCGGAACGTCCACCCCCGCTTCCAATGTAGGAAATGCTCTGTCACGCTTGCCCCCGACTCGGGGTTTCGGCCCCGGCTCGCCGGCTCTTTGAAAACGTGGCCCGATGCCGACATCGATACCCCGTCAAAACACCCCCCACCCTGTCAACTTTGTCAACTTAACAGAGTGCGCGGCGCCTACCGGAAACTTCGCTAATCGTCCCCCTGCGGCCGGGGCAGCAGCAGCGCCAGCAGGATAGCGCGGCATTCGCCGCAGATGGTGCCGTCGATCAGTTCCGGGCGGAAACGGCGCTGGAAGGCGACCACCGCCGCCAGTTCGTCAGTGACGTCATAGCCGAACCGCTCCAGCGCCAGCAGGAAGCCGCTGTCGGTCCAGTTCGGGTCCAGCAGGTTCTTGGTCGGGCGCGGCAGCGCGAGTCGGTGGCGCGCCAACCGGCCCCAGGGGAAGAGCTCGCCCGGATCCTGCCGGCGCGCCGGGGCGATGTCGGAATGGCCGACGATATTGCCGCGCGTGATGCCGTAGCGCTCCTTGATGTCGGCGATCAGCGGGATCAGCGCGTCGATCTGCTGGTCCGGAAAGGGCCGGTAGCCCCAGGCATGGCCGGGATTGACGATCTCGATCCCGATCGAGCTGTGGTTGATGCCGCCATGGCCGCGCCAATAGGACTTGCCGGCATGCCAGGCGCGCTTGTCCTCGGCGACCATGCGCAGCACCTGCCCGTCCTCCGCGACCAGATAGTGGCACGACACGCGCGAGTCCGGATCGCGCAGATGGGCGATCGCCGCCTCGGCGCTTTCCATGCCGGTATAATGGAGGACGATCACCGAGATCGGCTGACCCCGTTCGTCGAAATTGGGCGATGGGCAGTCGATGATCCCGTCCACCCGCGCATCCGGCGCCAAAAGCGCGCCGCCGTCAAGGGCCCGAGCGCGTATCTGGAGCATTGGAGATTTGAGCGAATCACTTCTTCCGTTCGGGCTGAGCTTGTCGAAGCCTTGTCCTTCCTTTCTGCCTCAAGAAAGGACAGCCCTTCGACAGGCTCAGGGCGAACGGAGTGTGGATCAATCCAGTGCGTATCTAGGCGACGCGGGCGCGCGGCGTTTCCCTGGCGGGCGCCGGTACATAAAGACCGCGAAAATCGCTGTCCGAGACGAAGCGGTCGGTCTGGCCGAGCACGGTCTCGCCCGCGCCGAGCATCAGCGTGCCGTCCGGCGCGATCGCCTGGGCGAGCCGGTTGAACGCCAGCCGGCGCATGTCGGGCGAGAAATAGAGCAGCACGTTGCGGCACAGGATGATGTCGAAGCGGCCCGGCGCGGGTGCCGGCTCGGTGACATTGCCCGGCTCGAAGCGCACCGCCGAGCGCAGCTTGCGATCGATCCGCCATTCGCCGTCGCCCTGCTCCTCGAACCAGCGGACCATCTGCATCACCGGCAAGCCGCGCTGCACTTCGAACTGCGAATAGGCGCCTTCGCGCGCCTTGTGGATCGCCGAGCGGGAGAGATCGGTGGCGACGATCTCGATCTTCCAGCCCGCCCAGCGCGCCGGCTCGTCGGCGAAGCTCATCGCCAGCGAATAGGCCTCCTGGCCCGTCGAGCAGCCGGCGCACCAGATGGCGAGCCGCCGCTCGCGCGCCCGCGCCTGCTCCAGCCGGGTCAGCGGGCCGCCGAGCAGCAGATCGAAGGGCAGCTTGTCGCGGAAGAAATAGGTCTCGTTGTTGAGCAGGGCTTCGATCACCTCGTCGGTCAGCGCCTTGTCGCGGCTGGAGACGAGGCGGGCGACGAGCTGGTCGAGCGTGGCGAAGCCGTGCCGCCGCAGGATCGACGAGAGCGCGCTGTCGATCCGCCAGCGCCGCGAGAAGGAAAGCTGCTGCCCGCTGCGCGCCTCGAGCATGGAGGCGAGGATGCGCTGCGAGGCGTTGCTCAGCTCCATGGCCGGCCTTCCGCACGCAAGCCGATCCGCCGTGCCAGCGCGGCCGGCGCCAGCACCGCCGAAGCGAGACCAGCCTCCGCCACGCCGCGCGGCATGCCCCAGATCGCCGAGCTGGCCTCGTCCTGGACAAGCATCGCACCGCCGACCTCGACCAGCCGCCCCGCACCGATCAGGCCGTCGCGCCCCATGCCGCTCAGCATCACACCGATTCCGGCGGCACCGTACAGCTCCGCGACCGACTCCAGCATCGGATCGACCGACGGGCAGCAGCCCGACGGTGCGCGGCGGCGGTCCAGCCGGACGCGCGCCTGGGTCGCGATCCGCTCGACGCACAGATGGGCATCGCCCGGCGCGACCAGCACGATAGCGTCGGCCAGCGCCTGCCCGTCCCGTGCGACGCGCACCTCGCGGCCGCAGGCGGTTTCGAGCTGGCGAGCGAAATAGGGCATGAAGATCGCCGGCAGATGCTGCGTCACCAGGATCGGCGCACCGATCTCTTTGGGCAAAGCGCCGAGAAAGGCGACCAGCGCGTGCAGCCCGCCGGTCGAGGCGCCGAGCGCGACGCAGCCCAATGGCGCATCCGGCATGGAGCGCAGCCGGATCGCGGGCGCGGGCTCCGCCGAGGGCGCGGGCTGGGCGGTGCCCGCCCGGCCGATACGACGAATCCGGTCCGCGAGAATCTGCGAGAAGCGTCCGTTGACCGACGAGGCCGCGCCCGGCTTGGGCAGCGTGTCGGCCGCGCCCTGGGCCAGTGCGCGCACCGCCAGCTCCGCTCCGTCCTCCGCCATGGAGGAGACGATCAGCACGCGGGCGCCCTTGCCGGCGCGGATGATGTCGGGCAGCGCGTCGATGCCGCTGGCACCGGGCATTTCAACATCGAGCAGCACGATATCGACCCGCACGCTCTTCAGCGCGTCGAGCGCCTCGCCGGCATTGCCGGCCTGCGCCACCACCTCGAATTCCGGATCGGCGGAGAGCATCCGCGACAGCACCGTCCGCACGACCGCCGAATCGTCGACGATCATCAGACGAATGGGCGGTTCGGCCGAGTCTTCAGGACCCCGCCGCCGCGCTGCCACGGGGAGCGCGTTCACGCGAGGCCGACGATCTGCAGCTTGCTGTGGATGGTTTCGCGGTCGAACGGCTTCATCACATATTCGTCGGCGCCGGCGGCGATCGCGGCGCGGATGTGACCGATATCATTCTCGGTCGTGCAGAACACCACCTTGGGCTGCGCCATGTCGGGCGACTGGCGCAGCGCGCGCAGGAATTCCATGCCGCTCATCACCGGCATGTTCCAGTCGAGCAGGATCACGTCGGGCATACTCGCTTCGCAGTGATTCAGCGCCTGCCGGCCATCCTCCGCTTCCTCGACCGAGAAATCGAGCGTTTCGAGGATATGGCGGGCGACCTTGCGGATCACCTTGCTATCGTCGACGACAAGACAGCTTTTCATTCGTGCATGCTCCGTGACCGCGGCTATGTCCCTATAACGGCAAGAACTAATCATAGATTAAATCGATGGCGGCAGTATTTCAGGCCGCCTGCGCGGATGGTCCGGCGATGATGAGGTGCGGATCGACGAGCAGCAGCAAATCCTCGCCGACATCGACCATGCCGATCGCGATCCGGTCCCACCCCGGGCCGATCGGCGCGCGCATCGGCTGAGGCGCTCCGGCGGCCTCCACCACATCCTCCACCTCGTCGACCAGCAGCGCATAGGGATGGCCGCCGGAATTGACGACGATCGCCTCGATCAACCCTTCCGCGACGGCGCAGCCGAGTTCAAGCGATGCCAGGCCGTCGATCACGGTGAGCACGCGGCTGCGCAGTGCCGAAAGTCCGGCGACATGCGGCGCGGCGCGCGGCGCCGGCGTGAGGCCTTCCAGCTCGACGACCGCTTCGACTTCGGCGGCGGGAAAGGCGGTCCGCCGGCCGGCGAGGCGGACGATGAGGACGAGACGGTCAGCCATGAGCGCTCTCCTTCGCATGCCGGGCCAGCGCGTTGATCAGGGCGGCGCGGTCGTAGCGGTAGATGCTGTCGTCGTTGGCGCCGCCGAGCTCGGGATTGGCGCGGATCCGCACCACTTCGCCCGTGCAGGCCGGGGACTCGCTTTTTCCATCGGCGCTGGCGATGACGATGTCGGCGATCACGCCCTCGGCGGCCGCGACGACCCGATAGCCCAGGCTCTCGATCAGCGGCCGCAGGATATTGTCCATCCACGGATCGCCCGGCGGCAGCGCGCAGACCGGCGGCTCCCTGCCGTCCTGCGTCTCCCCGGCATACGCTGCGAACAGCCAATAAGGATCGACGATCTCGACCTGCGCACCGTCGATCAGCGCGACGCCGGCGACTTCGCCCGGCGCGGGCGGCGGCTGCAGCTCGAACGCCAGTGCACGGATATCGACCACCTCGGCGAATCCGTAGGCGATCTCGCTCCGCCCGTCGGTCAGCCGCAGCACGCGCAGCAGGCCCTCGGCCGGCGGCGCGGCGCAACCGACCAGCGGCAGGATGCGCTCGCCGATCGATACGCGCAGCCGACCGGCGGTGAAGCCGATCGCCGCGGCCGGAATGTCCTCGATTCGCTCGACCAGAGGCACCGGCATGCCGCGCAGCGCCCCGTCCAGGGTGCGGAACAGGAGCAGGCTGTCTTCGCGGGCGGCATTGCCGTCGTCACCGGCGCGGCGCTCGGCCTCCTGCTCGTCATCCCCGACCTCGGCGCGATTGGCCATGCCGGAGGGATCGAGCAGCAGGATCGGGCGGCCGTCATCGGCCAGTGTCGTGCCGGCATAGAGGCCGGCGGCCATGACCAGGGGCGCGGCGGGCTTGACCACCAGCTCCTCATGATCGTGCACCGCATCGACGGCGAGCGCGTAGACGCTGCCGCCGGCGGGCTTGAGCAGGATCAGCCGCTGGTCGCGCGCCTCGACGGCATTGACTCGGAGCAGATGCGACAGCGACACCAGCGGCACACGCCGCCCCCGGATCGTCGCCACCTCGGCCTCGCCGACCCGATCGACGCGCACCGCATCGCCGGCGGCGCGCAGGATTTCCTCGATCGCCGAACGCGGAATGGCGAAAATCTGCCCGCCCGCGCTGACCGTCAGCGCCGGGATGATGGTGAGCGTCAGCGGCACGCGGATGATCAGGCGCACGCCGTTGCCCTTGCGCGAGTCTATGTCAACGACGCCGCCGATCCGCTCGATATTGGCGCGCACCACATCCATGCCGACGCCGCGGCCGGAAATGGCCGTGACGGTGCCGGCGGTGGAGAGGCCCGGCGCGAAGATGAGCGCGGTCTTGTCGGCCAATGACATCTTCTCGACCCGATCGGTCGAAACGATGCCGGCGGCGATCGCTTTGCGGACCAGCGCCTCGGCATCGATGCCGCGCCCGTCGTCCATCACCTCGATCAGGATCTGGTTTCCAGCCTGGCGCGCGCTGACGCGCAAGGTGCCCGCCGCGTCCTTGCCGGCCTTGGTCCGCGCCTCGGGCGTCTCGATGCCATGATCGATCGCGTTGCGCACGATATGGCTCAGCGGATCGCGGATCATCTCGATCATCTCGCGATCGAGTTCGACGTCGCCGCCATCCACTTCGAGCCGGACCTGCTTGCCCAGCTCGGAGGACAGATCGCGCACCATACGGGGCAGCGCGCCGAACAGATTGTCGATGCGCTGCATCCGGGTGCGGGTGATCGCGTCGCGAATCTCGGCGATGCAGGAGGAGACGCGATCGAACGCCGCCTCGATGGCGACGTCGCGCTGTGCATCACGCAGGCGACGGGCCAGCTCGTTGCGGGCCAGCACCGCGTCGGAGACACCGTTCATCATCCGGTCGAGCAGATCGACGGCAAGCCGGATCGAGCGCACCGACTTGCGCCGATCGGTTTCGACGGAAGCGATCTCGACGGCGGTAACGACTTCCTGTGCCGGCAGTTCGACCTGGCCGTCATCCTCGTCGTCGCTCAGCGCGGCGATGAGCTGCTCGTCGTCCTCGCTGGCCAGGGATTCCCCGGTCTCGAGCGCGAGCACCAGCTCGCCGATCCGGTCGATGACGGCGAGCACCGCGCTGACAAGCTGGGCATCGGCGATACGCCGACCCGCGCGCACGTCGGCAAGCGCGTCCTCGGCAGCATGGCTGAGCTGCTGGAGGCGCGGCAGGTCGAAGAAGCCGCAATTGCCTTTCACGGTGTGGACGAAACGGAAAATCTCGTCGAGCCGGTCGCGATCGCCCGGCTCCGCCTCCCAAGCGACGATTGCCCCGGCAAGCGCCTGCAGCATGTCGCGGGTTTCCGCGAGGAAGTCGTTGATCAGGTCGTCCATGGATCCATCCGTCTGCGCGCCGGCGGTTATGGAGACGCTTGGTAAACAACCCGTTTACCGCCCGGAACGGACGGCTGGACAGGTGGCCGCGAATCAATTAATAACTGACTGGTCATTTACTAGGACGATGAGATGGCCAATTCCGCCGAGCCGAAATGGCGCCGTCGCAAGGATGCGCGGCCGGGCGACATCATCGCCGCCGCCTTGAGCGTGTTCACCGAAAGGGGCTTCGCCGGCGCGCGAATGGAAGAGATCGCCAGGCGGGCGGGCGTGTCGAAGGGCACGCTTTATCTCTATTTCGCGACCAAGGAGGACATGTTCCGGGCGGTGGTGCGCGAGGTGGTGGCGCCGAACCTGGAAACGGTGCGCGCGGCGATGGAGGCGGCCGACCTTCCCTTCGCGACGATTATCCGCGCCTTCCTGCCACGTTTTGCCGAACTGGTGACTACGGTTCCGGTCGGCGCGGTCGCCAAGATGGTGATCGGGGAATCGCGCAACTTTCCGGAGCTCGCCAAGGTCTGGCACGACGATGTGATCCAGCAGGCGGTCGGTCTGATCGCCGGCATGGTCGAACGCGCCCAGGCGAAGGGCGAGGTCCGCCACGGCGATCCGCGCACCCACGCTTTCTCGATCATCGGGCCGATGATGATCGGGGTGCTGTGGCGCGAGACGTTCACACCGATCGGCGGCGCCGATCCGGACCTTCCCGCCATCGCCCGCCAGCATGCCGAGACGATCCTCGGCGGCTTGCTCATCGAGGAGCCGCAATCGTGAAGCCGCAGCGCATCATCATCCTGGTCCTTGCCGGCCTCGCCATCCTGTTTCTCGGCTGGCGGACGCTCGCGCCGCAATTCCGGCCGGCGCCGACCCTCTCCGGCTATATCGAGGGCGAGGCGCTCTATCTGTCCGCCGCCAGCGCCGGCCAGGTGACGCAGATCGGCGTCCGGCGCGGCCAGCGGGTCAAGGCCGGCGCGCGGCTGTTCCAGATCGAGCCGGATCAGCAGCAGGCGCAGCAGCAGCAGGCCGCCGCCGATCTCGCGGCCGCCAGCGCCCAGGCCGAGGATGCGCGGCAAGGTCAACGCCCGGCCGAGATTGCCGTCCTGGAAGCCAGCCGCGACGCGGCGGCCGGCGCCGAGCGCGAGGCGCGGATCGCGCTCAACCGCGCCGAGGAGCTGGTCCGGCGCGGCATCTACGCAAGGGTCCGGCTCGACGAGGCGCGCGCCAATCACCAGAATGCCGCGTCCAATCTCGCCGCCGCGCGTCGGCGCATCGAGGTCGCCGAGCTGGGCCAGCGCACCGACCAGATCCGCGCCGCCGACGCCCGCGTCGCTCAGGCCCGCGCCCGCGTCTCCGAGACCGGCGCCCGGCTCGCCACGCTTTCGCCCATCGCGCCCGCCGCCGGGCGGATCGAGGATGTCTTCTTCCAGCGCGGCGAATGGGCGGCGGCCAACCAGCCGGTGGTCGCGCTGATCCCCGACGACCGCGTGTTCGTCCGCTTCTTCGTGCCGGAGCGCGAGGTCGCGGCCTATCGCCCCGGCACCCGTGTCCGTTTCGCCTGCGACGGCTGCCCGGCGGACCTGTCGGCGACAATCTCCTATGTCAGCCCGCGCCCCGAATTCACCCCGCCCGTCATCTACAGCCGGGACTCGCGCGACCGGCTGGTCTTCATGGTCGAGGCGCGACCGGAGAACGGCGCGGCCCTGATCCCCGGCCTTCCCGTCGATGTGGAGCGGATCCGGTGACGATCGCGATCGACGTCGCGGGCCTCGACAAGTCGTTCGGCGGGCGGCGGGTGGTGAAGGACTTCGCCATCCGGGTCGAGGAAGGACGGATCACCGGCTTTCTGGGGCCGAACGGCTCGGGCAAGACGACGACCTTGCGGATGCTGTGCGGCCTGCTGACCCCGGACAGCGGCAGCGGCACGGCGCTCGGCTTCGACATCATCTCCGAAAGCTGGGAGATCAAGCGCCGCACCGGCTACATGACCCAGAAATTCTCGCTCTACGAAGACCTGAACGTCGAGGAGAATCTGCAATTCGCCGCGCGCATCCGGCGGCTCGACCGGCGGGGCGAGCGGGTCGCCGAGGCGCTGGAGCAGCTCGGGCTGGCGGAGCGGCGGCGGCAGCTGGCCGGAACGCTGTCGGGCGGCTGGAAGCAGCGGCTGGCGCTCGCCGTCGCGACCCTGCATCAGCCGCAATTGCTGCTCCTCGACGAGCCGACGGCGGGCGTCGATCCGCAGGCGCGGCGGGCCTTCTGGGACGAGATCCACGCGCTCGCCGCCCAGGGCCTCACCGTGCTCGTCTCGACCCACTACATGGACGAGGCTGAGCGCTGCCACGACATCGCCTATATCGCCTATGGCGAGTTGCTGGCGCGCGGCACGGCGGACGAGGTGATCGCCGCCGCGAAGCTGGCCACCTGGCGCGGCGAAGGGCCGGGCGTCGACCGGCTCGCCCACGAATTGCTGCAGGCGCCGGGCGTCGAGATGGCGGCGCCGTTCGGCCTCGCCCTCCATGTCAGCGGCGGCGACGCGGCGGCGCTGGAACAGGCGCTGGCCCCCTATCACCGCCCGCCCTTCCGCTGGACCCGCACAGAGCCGACGCTGGAGGACGTGTTCATCCACCTGATGAGCGGCGTCGAGGACAATTTCCGGTGAGCGCCGAGGGCCGCCGGGGCGAGCAGGCCTTTTCGCTGGAGCGGATGATCGCCGTGCTGGTAAAGGAGTTCATCCAGCTGTCGCGCGACCGGATCACCTATGCGCTGATCCTGGCCGTGCCGGTGATCCAGATGCTGCTCTTCGGCTATGCGGTGAACACCGATCCCCGGCACCTGCCGACCGCCGTGCTGGTGCAGGAGAACAGCGTGATGGCGCGCTCGGTCGTCTCCGGCATCGCCAACAGCTCCTATTTCTCCATCACCCACCAGGCCCGATCGCCGGCCGAGCTGGACGCGCTGGTGCGCACCGGCGAGGTCCAGTTCGCGATCACCATTCCGGGCGACTTCACCCGCCGCGTGGTGCGCGGCGAGAATGCCCAGATCCTGGTCGAAGCCGATGCCACCGATCCGACCGCCACGGGTAGCGCCCTCGCCGCCCTCGCCCGGCTGCCGCAGGACTCGCTGCGCCGCGACCTGACCGGCGCCCTCGCCCCGCCGGCGAACGCGGCGCAGCCCTTCGAGGTGGTGATCCACCGGCGCTACAATCCGGAGAACATCACCGCCTACAATATCGTGCCCGGCCTGCTCGGCATCGTGCTGACGCTGACCCTGGTGATGATGACCGCGATCGGCGTCACGCGGGAGACCGAGCGCGGCACGATGGAGAGCCTGCTCGCCACGCCCGTCCAGCCGCTCGAGGTGATGGTCGGCAAGCTCGCGCCCTTCGTGATCGTCGGGCTGATCCAGACGGCGCTCATCCTCGTCATCGGCCGGCTGCTGTTCGGCGTGCCGATGGCGGGCGGCTGGACGGGCCTGTCGCTCGGCATCCTGCTCTTCATCATCGGCTCGCTGGGGCTGGGCTTCCTGATCTCCACGGTCACGCGCACGCAGCTCCAGGCGATGCAGCTCTCGGTCTTCTACTTCCTGCCCTCGATCCTGCTGTCCGGTTTCCTCTTCCCGTTCCGGGGCATGCCGGACTGGGCGCAATGGCTCGGCACGCTGATCCCGGTGACGCATTTCCTGCGCGTGGTGCGCGGCGCTTTGCTCAAGGGCCAGAGCTTCGCCGACATGGCGCCGAGCCTGCTGGCGCTGGCGGTCTTCATGTGCGCCGTCGCCGCGCTGGCGCTGGCAAGGTATCGCACGACGCTGGATTAGCGGAGGTCCGCGCAAAGCCGCCGATATTTTCGTCCGTCATGCAGAGTGTTTTGTTGACAAAGTTGTCGGGGTCGAGGGTGTTTCCGGGCGGATCGCGGCGGCGCTCAACTTCAGCATCTTCACCCATATGCGCGATGGTGTGCCGCGAGATTTTTTCGCGTGAAACGGACGGTTCAAAGAGCCGATGAGCCGGAGCCAAAACCCCGATTCGGGGCGAGCGTGACAGAGGATTTCCTACATTGGAAGCAGCCGGCGGGACGGCTGATTTCGACCCGTTGCGGTCGTCGCTTGCGGACTTCGCTTGCGGTCGCTGTCCCCGGCGCTTAACCGGATCGCATGACAGAAATTGACACCATTCCGGGCTGGCAATCCGTCATTGATTGGTTTGGTTACTCGCCGAACTTTCACGACGCGGAGGTGGTATCGATCGAACTTCAGCGCGATCCGGAGGCTTCTTACGTCCGCGTTCATGCTTGGCGAACGAATAGCGATACCACTGAACAAGGACACTATCGTCAGGATCGACACGCTCTCGTCACCTACTCTCTCAAGCGTATCACCTCTCTCAGACTGAGTGGGTGGAACCACCAGAATGTGCTGTCTGGTCTGTGGGTTGATCGGAGCGAGGAAGGTTATGTCCTGCATCTCCCGGAGAGTTACGGCGTGGACGGTGAAGTCGTTGCAGCCGAGATTTCAGTGTCGATCAAACCATTCGACTCAAAGTGAGGAATGGCAGAAAGCCACCCATAACGGGCATCGCATCAAGTTCGCCTGGAAGAAGAAGCTGGACCCCGGATCAAGTCCGGGGTGACGCATTGGGGGAAGCGCCTACGCCCTCAGGCCGGCAGGCTCGCCCCGATCAGCAGCATGCCGTCCTGATCGTCCGAGACCTGGAGGCGGCCATTTCCTTCCTCGACGAGGGCGTGGGCCAGCCAGGCGGCGGCGGCGCGGGGGGCGACTTCGTCTTCGCCGGTCTTGCCGACCAGCACGTCGCGCAGCTCCGGATCGAGGACGATGCGCGGGCCTTCGGCGCGCACGACGATGTCGAGCCCGCCCTCATGCTTTTCCGCGCCGATATCGAGGCTGCCGCCGCGCACCAGCGAATCCCCGGCGATCAGCACAACGTTGAGCAGCACCTTCAGCGCCGCCTTGCTCATCGTCGGCTCGTCCACCATCCAGCCGAGCCGGATGCGGCCGTCGCCGCCGAACAGCCCCTCGATCGCGGCGCGCGCCTCGCGCGTGTCCACCTCGTCGCCGAAGCCGCCGGCGGCGCCGAAGGCGAGGCGGAAGAACTTCAGCTTGTTGGCGCTGGAGCGCGCGCTTTCGGCGAGCAGGTCCAGGCAGCGGGCGCGCATTTCCGGATCATGCTCATCGGCGAGCAATTCGATCCCGTTGTTGAGCGCGCCGACCGGGGACAGGAGATCGTGACACAGGCGCGAGCACAGCAGACTGGCGAATTCGTGCGATTTCATTCCGCTGGGCCCTGATCCTTATGCATGATGCGACCTCTATTGGGCCTTGCGAGTCCGCGTTGCAAGGGCGGGAAGGTCGGAAGGAAAGGCAGAACGGGGCTGGCGCCTCCAAGTCAAATAGACATTCGCCCATCTCTCCCTCTCCCCGGCGGGGAGAGGGCTGGGGTGAGGGGGCACGGCGGCCGAGATCCAGCCCCCACACGCCCGACACCCTCACCCTACCCTCTCCCTCAAGGGAGAGGGAAAGAAGGACATGTCATTGCTCATGGCACCCCGACGCCGTCCCATCTCGCCTTGAAATCCGCCGCCGAAACCCCATCTCACAGTCCAATGTCCGGGGGGTTTTCGATCATTCAGGCGCGCGTGGCGGATGACGCGGCGGACATGCGGCTGGACCGGGCGCTGGCGATGGCCGTCCCCACAATGTCGCGTGAGCGCTTGAAGGCGCTGATCAGCAGCGGCGCGGTGAACGGACCCGAAGGCAAGGCGATCCGCGATCCGGCGGTGAAGGCCCTGCCGGGCGCCACCTACGAAGTTTCCGTGCCGGCGCCGACACCGGCGCATAACGAGGCGCAGGACATCGCGCTGGAGATCCTGTTCGAGGACGATCATCTGCTGGTCGTCGACAAGCCGGCGGGGATGGTCGTTCATCCGGCGGCGGGCAATCCGGACGGGACTTTGGTCAACGCTTTGCTCCACCATTGCGCGGGCCGCCTCAGCGGCATCGGCGGGGTGGCGCGGCCGGGGATCGTCCACCGGATCGACAAGGACACGTCCGGGCTGCTGGTCGTCGCCAAGACCGACGTGGCGCATGAAGGGCTGGCCGCGCAGTTCGCGAAGCACAGCATCGAGCGGGTTTATGCGGCGATCGTGTCGGGCCGGCCGATCCCGGCGCGCGGGACGGTGGACGCCCCTCTCGCCCGCTCCAGCGCCAACCGCAAGAAGATCGCGGTGCAGGCCGAAGGGCGGGGCAAACGGGCGGTGACGCATTACCGAATCGTCACGCCGCTCAGGGACGCCGCGATGATCGAATGCCGGCTGGAAACCGGGCGGACGCATCAGGTGCGGGTTCACATGGCCTCGATCGGCCACCCGTTGGTCGGCGATCCGGTCTATGGCCGGGGCCGGCCGTCGCATCGGGAGATATTGAAAAGGCTCGATTTTCATCGCCAGGCATTGCACGCGGCAAGGCTCGGCTTCGTCCATCCAGTTTCTAAAGAAAACCTATCCTTCCAAAGCGCCCTTCCATCTGATATTCAGGAACTGTTCGGGGCGCTTGCCGTATAGACGCCAGGTGCCGGCACGGCAGCACGAAGCCCGGCATGCAGGGAGTTTGGTTCACCATGGCAGGACGCAATGTTCCGGCGACGATCCCCGCGAGCGGCGGCGAGGCAGGCCTCAACCGCTATCTTTCGGAGATCAAGAAGTTTCCGATCCTGACGCCGGAAGAGGAATATATGCTGGCCAAGCGCTGGACGGAGCATCAGGACACCGATGCCGCCGCCAAGCTGGTCAATTCCCACCTTAGGCTCGTCGCGAAGATCGCGATGGGCTATCGCGGCTATGGCCTGCCCACGTCCGAGCTGATCTCCGAGGGCAATATCGGCCTGATGCAGGGCGTGAAGAAGTTCGAGCCGGAACGGGGCTTCCGCCTCGCCACCTATGCGATGTGGTGGATCCGTGCCTCGATCCAGGAATATATCCTGCGCTCCTGGTCACTCGTGAAGATGGGTACCACGGCGGCGCAGAAGAAGCTGTTCTTCAACCTGCGCCGGATGAAGAACCGCATCGAGGCGTTCGAGGACGGCGACCTCAAGCCCGAGGACGTGACCAAGATCGCCACCGATCTCGGCGTCACCGAAGAGGACGTCATCTCGATGAACCGCCGCATGGCGATGGGCGGCGACACCTCGCTGAACGTCCCCCTGCGCGACGACAGCGAGGGGAGCTGGCAGGATTTCCTGGTCGACAACGAGCCGCTGCAGGACGAGCGGGTCGCCGAGGCCGAGGAGGCGCGGATGCGCCACGATCTGCTCGTCGAGGCGCTGGAGGCGCTGAACGAGCGCGAGCGGCACATCCTGACCGAGCGGCGGCTGACCGACGAGCCCAAGACGCTGGAGGAGCTTTCGCAGGTTTACGACGTGAGCCGCGAACGCATCCGCCAGATCGAGGTCCGCGCGTTCGAGAAGCTCCAGAAGGCGCTGATGAACCTGGCCGGCGAACGGCGGCTGCTGCCGGCGGCCTAGTTTCCTCTCGGCACGACCTCGGCTAATCACCCTGCGATGGCGCGGGCGGGGAAGAGGAAGCGCGGCTGGTTCGGCCGGCTGGCGGGATGGCTGATCAAGGCCGTCCTGATCTTCCTTGTCGGCTCCCTGCTGTGGGTGCTCGCCTATCGCTTCGTGAACCCGCCGGTCACGGCGACGCAGCTTGCCGACATGGTCGGCGGCAATGGCGCGACGCGGGTGTGGATGCCGATCGAGCGGATCGACCGCAACATGGTGCGCGCCGCGATCGCCGGGGAGGACGGCAAGTTCTGCAGCCATTCGGGCTTCGACCGCGAGGCGATCGAGGCCGCGTTCCGGCGCAACATGGCGGGCGGCTCCGTGCTGCGCGGCGGCTCGACGATCAGCCAGCAGACCGCCAAGAACGCCTTTCTGTGGCAAGGCGGCGGCTATGTCCGCAAGGGGCTGGAGGCCTGGTTCACCTTCCTGATCGAGCATCTGTGGAGCAAGCAGCGGATCATGGAGGTCTATCTCAACGTCGCCGAGACCGGCATCGGCACCTATGGCGTCAATGCCGGGGCGATGCGCTATTTCAACCATGACGCGTCGCGGCTCAGCCCGCAGGAGGCGGCGCGGATCGCCGCCGTCCTGCCGTTGCCCAAGCGCCGCGCGGCGGTGGCCCCGCGCGGCTTCACCCGGCGCTATGGCGGGATGATCCAGGCCCGGATGGGCGTGGTGCGGCGGGATGGCTTGGACGGGTGCGTTTACGGACCCTAGAACGGCATCTTGAAGCCCGGCGGGAGGGGCAGGCCGCCGGCGACGTTCTGCATCGCTTCCGCGCTCGCCGCGTCGGCCTTCCCGCGCGCATCGTTGAGCGCGGCGGCGATCAGATCCTCGACCATCTGCTTTTCGCTGGGCGCGAGCAGGCTTTCGTCGATGTCCACGGCGATGATCCGGCCCTTGGCCGACGCCCTGATCTTCACCAGGCCGCCGCCCGAGACGCCCTCCACCTCGATCTTGTCGAGATTGTTCTGGGCCTCCATCAGCTTGGCCTGGGCCTCCTGGGCCATCTTCAGGATGTCGTCCATATTGGGCATCACGCACTCCGTTGTTTTGCGTCGGGCGGGTGGCTGACCAGCTCCGCGCCGGGAAAGGCTTCAAGCGCCGCCTGGACGACCGGCGAGTCCAGCACCTCCTGGCGCACCCGCTGCTCGTCCGCCTTCTCCTGATCGCGCAGGGAGCGCGCCGCCGGCTCGTCCGCGATGCGGACCTGCCAGAGTGCCCCGGTAACCGATTTGAGCGCGGCGGCAAGCTCGCGCGCGAAATCGCTCGCCAGCGGCTTGACGGGGCGGATGGCGAGCTCGGGCGGCGCATAGGCGATCAGGCCGACGAAATCGTGGAGTTGCTGCGCGACATGCGCCTTGCCATTGTGGGCGAGCGTGTCGATCAGCGCCGGAAAGCTATCCGGCAGCTTGAGCAGGGCGCCCTGCTCTTCGCCTTTCGGTGCGGCGGGCGCGGACGGCGCGGCCGCCTCGCCGCGCGCCAGCTTCGCGGCCAGCTCGCCCGGATCGGGCAGCTCGGAGGCGTGGATGACGCGCAGCAGCGCCATTTCGGCGGCCTCCAGCGGCGACGGCGCGGCCTGGATCTCGCCCAGGCCTTTCAGCAGCAACTGCCAGAGGCGGTGGATGGCGGCGTAGGAGAGCTTGCCGGACCAATCGTCATAGGCCTCGCGCTCCTCCGCCGACTGGGCCGGATCGAGCGCGCCACCGACCTTGGCGCGGGTGATGCCGTGGACGGCCTCCAGCAGCCCGCGCAGCACCGCCGCCGGCTCGACGCCCAGATCGTATTGTTCCTCCAGCGCGGCCAGCGCGCCGGGCGCATCGCCGGCCAGGACCAGGCCGAGCAGCCGGCGCACCGCGCCGCGATCGGACAGGCCCAGCATCTCGCGCACCTGCGCCGCCGTCACCGCACCGGCGCCGTGCGCGATCGCCTGATCGAGCATGGAGAGGCCGTCACGCGCGGAACCCTCCGCCGCCCGCGCGATCAGCGCCAGCGCCTCGGGCTCGATCTCCACGTCCTCTTCTTTCGCGACATGAGCGAAATGCGCGGCGAGCCTGTCGGCCGGGATACGGCGCAGATCGAAGCGCTGACAACGCGACAGGACGGTGATCGGGACCTTGTTCACCTCGGTCGTGGCGAACAGGAACTTGACGTGGGCGGGCGGCTCCTCGAGCGTTTTCAGCAGCGCGTTGAACGCGTTCTTGGACAGCATGTGGACCTCGTCCACGATGTAGATCTTGTAGCGCGCGGAGACGGCGGCATAGCGCACCGCCTCGATGATTTCGCGCACGTCGTCGACGCCGGTATGGCTGGCGGCGTCCATCTCGACCACGTCGATATGCCGGCCTTCCGCGATCGCCCGGCACGGCTCGCATTGGCCGCACGGATCGATGGTCGGGCCACCCTGCCCGTCCGGCCCGATGCAGTTCAGCGCCTTGGCGATCAGCCGCGCCGTCGAGGTCTTGCCGACCCCGCGCACCCCGGTAAGCAGGAAGGCGTGGGCGAGCCGGTCGCGCCTGATCGCATTACCGAGCGTCCGGACCATCGCCTCCTGCCCGATCAGCTCGGCAAAGCCCTGCGGACGATATTTGCGGGCGAGGACGCGATAGGGCTGGGGAGAATCGGACATCGCGCCCAAACTAGGGTCCGCGCCTGCGTCATTCCAGCGAAAGCTGGAATCTCACTGTACTTCTCCGGGGGGGGTCGCGGCCAAGCCGCGCCGTCGGTCCTGTCGCGCTTCGCTTCGCTCAGGACGCAGGCCGTCCGCCATTCGCCGGCTCTTCGCGCTGCTTCGCTGCGCTTGGCGGCTCATGGGTGGGAGCCGGAACGACCCGGAGCGAAATCGTTACGGCTGCTTCCTTCCGGATCTGACCGGGTTGGCGACAACTCCGTCCGCCCGACTCCCGCCGCGCATATGGCGGCGCGGGGCCGATGATGCAAGCCGGTCAGGAAAAGGCGGAGGCGACGATCCTGCCTACCTCGGCATGAATGTCGGCGCGCTCGTCTGCCGAGGCATCGCCGCCGCTGGCATAGCAGGCGATGAGCACGGGCACGCGGCGCGGCGTCAGCGCGAACGCGATGTCGTTATAGGCCCCGTTGGCCCCGGTGCCGGTCTTGTCGCCGACGCGCCAGTCGCCCGGGATGCCGGCGCGCAGCCGGTCGCGCCCGGTCGTCGCGCGCGCCATCCAGGACACCAGCTTGAGCCGCGAGGAGCGGCCCAGAACCTCGCCGAACAGCAAGGTCCACATCAGAGCGACCATCGCGCCGGGCGTCGTCGTGTCGCGCACGTCGCCGGGCAGATTGGTGTTGAGATCGGGCTCGATCCGGTCGAGCCGCGTCACCCTATCGCCGCAACGACGCAGGAAGGCGGTGAGCTCGCGCGGGCCGCCGAGCCGGGCGAGGAGCAGATTGGCGGCGCTGTTGTCGCTGACCAGCATCGCGGCAGCGCACAAGGCCTCGATCGACATCCGCCCGCGCTCGAGACCGGCGCGCACGGTGGGGGCGTAATCGAGCAGGTCATATTCATCGAACTGGATCTCGTCGGCAAGCGACCAGCGCTCCAGCTCCGCGCCGGCGAGGATCGCGGCGGCGAGCGGCAGCTTGAAGGTTGAGCACATCGCGTAGCGGCTGTGCGCATCCAGGCCGACCCGTCGGTTACCGCCGTCCCAGGCGGCTACGCCGAGCCGGCCGCCGGAGCCGAGGCGCGCGCGCTGGCGGGCCAGTGCTTCCTCGATCTCAAGCGGATCGACGTCCTGGGCGTGGGACACGGCGGCGATCGGGAACACGGCGCCGCCGAGCAGCACCGATCGGCGATCGATCCCCGCGCCTTGCCCCCCTCGTCCCATCTAGCGCCCCTGCATGTTGCGGACCCCGCCGGGAATACGAACGGTGATCCGCTCCAGTTCCCCGGTGAGCCAGATCTGGCAGGACAGGCGCGAATGGCGCGTGACGTGGGAGGCGAGGTCCAGCATGTCCTCCTCCTCCTCGCTGGCGCGCGGCAACCTGGCGAAATCCTCCGCCTCGACGATGACGTGGCAGGTCGAGCAGGCCATCTGCCCCTCGCACGTGCCCTCCAGCGGCTGGCCGGCATGCTGGGCGATGTCGAGCAGCCGCTCGCCGGCGGGCGCATCCACCTCCTGCACCGTGACGCCGTCCGCCGAGATGAAGCGGACCCGCGTCATGCGGCGAAGCGAAGCTGGCGCTCCGCCGCGTCGTTGAGCAGGGCAAACGCCTCGCGCAGCTCCGCTTCGCTCGTGTAGCGGCCGAAGCCGAGGCGGATGCTGGCATGGGTCTCGGCTTCCGACAGGCCCATGGCGCGCAGCACATGGCTGGTCTTGCCCGAGCCGCTGCCGCAGGCGCTGCCCAGGCTGAAGGCGACCTCGCGCACGTCCGACAGCAGCCGCACGCCGTTCACCCCGTCGCGCCGGATGTTGAGATTGCCGCGATAGCGATGCGTGGCGGAACCATTGATCGTCCAGTCGGGCAGCAGCTCCAGCGCGATCTCCCACAGCCGCACGACATGGGCCGCATCCTCCTCCATCCGCTCGGCCGCCAGCCGCGCCGCCGCACCGAAGCCGGCGACCAGAGCGGGCGAGACCGTGCCCGAACGCATACCATGCTCCTGCCCGCCGCCGAGCAGCAAGGGCGGCAGGCGCACGCCGTCGCGCACCCACAGGGCGCCGATGCCCTTGGGCCCATGAATCTTGTGCGCGCTGATCGCGATCAGGTCCGGACCTGCCGGGATCGCCATCCGGCCATAGCCCTGCACCGCGTCGCACAGCAGCAGGCTGCCTTTCGCGTGCGCGGCGGCGGCATAGTCCGCGACCGGCTGGATCGTCCCGACCTCGTTGTTGACCAGCATCAGCGCGACGATGCCGTTTTCCGGCAGGCTCGCCTCATCGGGTGACGGCACCAGGCCGTCCGCGCCGACCGGAATGAGCGCCGCGCCCCGGCTTTCCAGGCATTGCAGCGCCGCCTGATGCTCGATCGCGCTGCCCGCCAGGCCGCCCGGCGCGATCCGCGCGCCGCAGGCCAGCGCCCAGTTCAGCGCCTCCGTCGCCCCGGAGGTGAAATGGACCTGGCCGCCCGGCGGGAGCAGCGCCGCGACCGCATCGCGCGCCACCTCGACCGCCGCCGACGCGGCGCGGCCGGCGCGATACGGGCTGGCCGGATTGGCGAAGCCGTCGCCGCCCGGACCGTCGAGCCAAAGCAGCATCGCCTCCAGCGCCTCGGGCGCGAGCGGGGTCGTGGCCTGATAATCCAAGTACAACATTCAAATCGCCAAGCTTGCGGCCCCTATTGCGAATGATTCGCAAAAGTTGCGGTTTGAAACCAGCACCTATATAGGGCGCGTCGCACGGTCGCCACCATCCCGAGCGGCACCATATAGTCCGGATCGATCACGTTATGCCCGAAGTCATCTTTCCCGGCCCCGAGGGCCGTCTCGAAGGCCGGTTCAGCCCCGGTCCCCGCCCGCGCGCGCCCGTCGCGATGATCCTGCACCCGCATCCGCAGGGCGGCGGCACGATGAACAACGCGATCGTGCTGGCGCTCTACAAGACCTTCGTGCGGCGCGGCTTCGCGACCCTGCGCTTCAATTTCCGCGGCGTCGGCAAGAGCCAGGGCGTGTTCGACAACGGCATCGGCGAATTGAGCGATGCGGCCTCCGCGCTCGACTGGGTGCAGTCCGTCCATCCCGAGGCGGAGACGACCTGGATCGCCGGCTTCAGCTTCGGCGCCTGGATCGGCATGCAGCTGCTGATGCGCCGCCCGGAAGCGCGCGGCTTCATATCGATCGCGCCG
Source organism: Sphingomonas sp. (assembly GCA_019635535.1). Classification (NCBI taxonomy): domain Bacteria; kingdom Pseudomonadati; phylum Pseudomonadota; class Alphaproteobacteria; order Sphingomonadales; family Sphingomonadaceae; genus Sphingomonas; species Sphingomonas sp. Next base: position 1,556,823 of record JAHBZH010000001.1, on the reverse strand, counting down.
CCGGCGAGCATGTACGATTTCAGCTTCCTCGCCCCCTGCCCCGCCAGCGGCATCATCGTCCAGGGCGAGGCGGACGAGGTGGTGACGCCGATCGCCACCCAGAAGCTGGTCGACAAGCTGCGCACCCAGCGCCACATCACGATCGAGCACAAGACCATCCCGACCGCGAACCATTTCTTCGCCAACGAGATGGACCAGCTGATGAAGATCGTGGACGACTATCTCGATTTCCGGCTGGACCCGAACTGCCCGATCCGCTGAGGGCTAAACCTCCTCGTTCGCATCCGTAACCCGGTGGCAGGCCGCGGCGGGACGGGTTTCGCGCGCGCCCTCCAGCCACGCGGCCTGCTCGGCGAGCGAGGCACGCAGCGCGCTGGCCGGCGGCGCAGGTATCCGCTCGCGCATCAGCGATGCTCCCTGCGCCGTCACGATTTCCATCTCCCAGATCTCGGACTCCACCAGCCGGGCCAGCAGGCCGGGATCGTGAACCGACAATCGCCGCAGCTGCTGCCCGTTCGGCCCGCGCAAGCTCCCGTCGGGCATCGGCACTTGTCCAACATAGCGGCCATCGCCCCATATGCGCGCCCAGAGCGGCCCGCGCGCGGAGGTGGCCAACACGAATTCCCACTGAAGCGCGCTCGGCCGATCGAGGCTCGGCGCGTCCTGCCTTACCTCCCACCAGTCCATTCGCAGCGCATTGTCGCGCCGCCAGATCGAATAGCGGATCGGCCCGCCCGCCATGGTCTCCGCATCGTGAAATTGCGCAATCAGTCCGCTCAGCTCACCGACCGTGAAGTTGCGGGCGCAGCCGATGTCCGGCCCGCCGGCCAAAGCGGCAGCGGCCAGAATCGGGCTCAGGACGACGAGGAGCAAAGCGACCACCTCCCACGCCTGTTGCTATCGCAATCGGTCCGCCCGGCAAAGCCGCGCGTGCCGCTCACACCGTCAGGATGGCGACATTGCCGATGAGGACGAGCGCGGCGACCAGCATCAGCGCGCCCTTGCGCCGGTCGCCGCCCCTGGCGATCAGATAGACGCCGCCGCCCACCAGGGCGAAGCTGGCGAGCACCATGATCGAGAGCAGGAAGGCGGCGGTTCCGGTCATGGCCGCGCTGATGCCATGGCGCGCGATTTTCACAAAGGGCGAACTGAAAAGGCGAGGATCCGCCCGCGCGCGCCCATCCCCTGATCAGGCGATGCGGCGCATGTCCTTGCCGGGTAGCGCGAGGCCATGGCCGGGCGCATCGACTGGATTCCAACAGGGAACATGCCCGACGACCTCAAGGACGGGCGGCCGCTGCTGCTTTGGGACGGAGAGCAGGCGCGAACCGGGTGCGCGATCGGGGACGCCTGGTTCTGGATCGGCGACCTGTTCAACGAGCCCACCCATTTCGCCGAGATCAATCCGCCGCGGACGTGAAGGCGAAGCCGGACTATCGGCGGATTTTCGCGACCCCATTTTAGCGAAGGATTAAGCGTCGGCGCCTAGGTCCGGGCCATGAGCCATTTCGATCATCGCCAGTTCGACGCCGCTTTGGGTGGAATGGACGCGACGATTCTCGCCAGCCTGCCGCTGGCGCTGGACGGGCTGCTCGACAGCGCCGCGCTCGCCCGGCCGGGGCATGACGCCGAGGCTTATGCGGACAGCCTGCGCGCGACCGCGCGGCAGATGCACGCGCTGACGGCCTTGCTGGGGGCGATGCCGCGCGGCTGATCAGGCCGCGAGAATTTGCGCGAAGAGCGCCGGATCGACATTGCCGCCGGACAGCACCACGACGCCGCCGTCCGGCACTTCGCCGGCCTTGCCGCCGAGCAGCGCCGCCAGCGCGACCGCGCCGCCGGGCTCCACCACCAGCTGCAAATGGCGGAAGGCGAAGACCATGGCGGCGGCGATCTCGTCTTCGCTCACCGCCACGCCGCGCGCGCCGGCGCCGTGCAGCGCGTCGAATGTGAGCGGGGACACCAGAGTCGTCTGCAGCGCGTCGCAGCGGGTCGGCGGGGCGGGCTGCTCGACCGGAACGATCTCGCCCAAGGCGAGCGAGCGGGTCATGTCGTCCCAGCCCTCCGGCTCGGCGACGACGATCTCGCTGTCGGGCAAGGCCAGCGCGATGCCGGCGGACAGACCACCGCCACCGCAGGGCACGATGACCAGCGGCGGCGGCCCGCCGAGTTGCCCGGCGATCTCGACGCCGACGCTGCCCTGCCCCTCGATCACGTCGACATCGTCGAAGCTCGGCACCAGCACGCAGCCGCGCTCGGCGGCGAGTCGCGCGCCGATCTCCTCGCGGCTTTCGGTGGCGCGGTCGTAGAAGACGATCCCGGCGCCGTAAGCGCGCGTGCCCGCCACCTTCACCGCCGGCGCGTCGGCGGGCATCACGATCGTCGCGGCGATGCCCAGCCGCCGCGCCGCCAGCGCCACGCCCTGGGCATGATTGCCGGACGAGAAGGCGACGACGCCGCGCGCGCGCTCCGCCTCGCTCAATTGCATCAGCCGGTTGGTCGCGCCCCTCAGCTTGAAGGCCCCGCCCTGTTGCAGACATTCCGCCTTGATCCAGCAGCGCCGGCCGCCATGATCGAGCGGCAGGAGCGGCGTGCGAGTCACCGCGCCGGCGATGCGCGCCGCCGCAGCGGCGACACCGCTCATCGTGGGCTGTCGATTCGTCATTCAAATCCCTGGGAACAGAGGAGAATTCACGGGTCTTTACACAGGGGTCCAAGGCACATATATCGCGCCTCCGCTGCCCCATGGGACTTCCAACCGCAAGGCAGCTTTTAGTCAACTGTCCGTTGGAGGTCCCTTGAGTTGCACACGCACCATAATGCGCTGGGGCTAGCGTCCGCCCTTAAGCCGGTCCAGCCGGTTACGCTCATTCGTCCGCACGCCGCCCGGCGCGCCGCCCGCTTCTTCGTCGAGAAGTTTCCGGGCCGGTCGCTCTATGCGGTGAAGGCCAATCCCTCGCCGGATCTGCTCCAGATCCTGTGGGAAAGCGGCGTCACGCATTACGACGTGGCCTCGATCGCCGAGGTGCGGCTCGTGGCGGAGACGCTGCCGGAGGCGACGCTCTGCTTCATGCATCCGGTGAAGGCCGAGGAAGCGATTCGCGAGGCCTATTTCACGCACAAGGTGCGGACCTTCTCGCTCGACACGCTCGAGGAGCTGGAGAAGATCGTGCGCGCCACGGATGGGGCCACCGATCTCGAGCTGCTGGTCCGCATCCGCGTCTCCTCCGATCATGCCAAGCTCAGCCTCGCCGCCAAGTTCGGCGCGGAGCCGGACGAGGTGAAGGCGCTGCTGATGGCGACCCGCCAGGTCGCCGACGCGCTCGGCATCTGCTTCCATGTCGGCAGCCAGGCGATGACGCCGGCCGCCTATGCCGAAGCGATGGAGCGGGTGCGCGCGGCGATCGTCGAGGCGGCGGTCACGGTCGACATCGTCGATGTCGGCGGCGGCTTCCCCTCCTGGTATCCCGGCATGGAGCCGCCGCCGCTGGAGACCTATTTCGAGGTCATCCACCGCGCGTTCGAGGATCTGCCGATTTCCTATTCGGCGGAGCTTTGGTGCGAACCCGGCCGGGCCTTGTGCGCGGAATATGCCAGCCTGCTGGTCCGCGTCGAGAAGCGCCGCGGCGACACGCTCTACATCAACGACGGCGCCTATGGCGCGCTGTTCGATGCGGCGCATGTCGGCTGGCGCTTTCCGGTGAAGCTGCTGCGCGAGCCGGAATCCGAGACGAAGGACATGGCGTTCAGCTTCTACGGGCCGACCTGCGACGATCTCGATCACATGGCCGGGCCGTTCCTGCTGCCCGCCGACGTCAATGCCGGCGACTATATCGAGATCGGCATGCTCGGCGCCTATGGCTGCGCGATGCGGACCCAGTTCAACGGCTTCGGCGCGGACATGAAGGTGATCGCCGAGGACGAGCCGATGGCGAGCCTGTACCTCGGCGACGCGCGGGCACAGGCGGTTCCGTCCAACGTCGTAACGCTGTAACGGCCACTCATTAGTCAATCGTCATGCCGGACTTGAGCCGGCATCCACCTTTCTTTTCCTTGCTGAAGAAGGTGGACCCCGGGTCAAGCCCGGGGTGACGAAGAATTGGAGACCCACATGACCGACTCCCCCGTGAACGACACCCGCAAGGCGGAGCTGCTCGCGACGCAAGTCGAGCATATCGACATCAAGAGCTTCGACGCGCGCCCGATCGTGGAATCGATGCGCAAGATGAGCTTCTCCAGCCGCGATCTCGGCCGGGCGACCGACATCTACAACCAGATGCTCGCCGACAAGGACTGCTCGGTCATCCTGGTGATCGCCGGCTCGACCTCGGCGGGCGGCTGCATGGACCTCTATGCCGACCTGCTCGCCAACAACATGATCGACGCCGTCGTCGCCACCGGCGCCACCATCGTCGACATGGATTTCCTGGAGGCGCTGGGCTTCAAGCATTACCAGGCGAACGAGGTGCCGGACGACGACACCTTGCGCTCGCTCTATATCGACCGGATCTACGATACCTATATCGACGAGGAGCAGCTCCAGCACGTCGATCACACCATCTTCGAGATCGCCGAGACGCTGGAGCCGAAGGCCTACAGCTCCCGCGCGTTCATCCGCGAGATGGGCCGTTATCTCCAGACGCACGGCAAGAAGGACAACAGCCTGGTCAAGCTCGCTTTCGAGCATGACGTGCCGATCTTCTGCCCGGCCTTCACCGACAGCTCGGCGGGCTTCGGCCTCGTCAAGCATCAGGTAGACGCGATGAAGGCGGGCAAGCCCTATCTTACCATCGACAGCATCGCCGATTTCCGCGAGCTGACCGACATCAAGATCAAGGCGGGCACCACCGGCCTCCTGATGATCGGCGGCGGCGTGCCGAAGAATTTCGTGCAGGACACGGTCGTGTGTGCCGAGATCCTCGGCCATGACGACGTCGAGGTGCACAAATATGCGGTGCAGATCACCGTCGCCGACGTGCGCGACGGCGCCTGCTCCTCCTCCACCCTCCAGGAGGCGGCGAGCTGGGGCAAGGTCTCCACCGCGCTCGAGCAGATGGTGTTCGCCGAGGCGACGACGGTGCTGCCGCTCCTCGCCAGCGACGCCTATCATCGCGGCCACTGGAAGACCCGCGCCAAGCGCGCCTTCGGCAAGCTGTTCGACTGAACCGGCCCGCTGGCGGCTAGCGCGAGAAGCGCGCCGCCAGCTCGACATGGGTGGACCAGCGGAACTGGCCGACCGGGCGCACCCAGTCGAGCCGGTAGCCGCCGTCCGCCAGCGCCTTCGCATCGCGGGCGAAGGTGGCGGGATTGCACGAGACCATCGCGACGGCCGGCACCTGCGACGCGGCCAGCGCCTCGACTTGCTCGCGCGCGCCGGCACGGGGCGGATCGAGTATGACCGCTTCGAACCGGTTCAGCTCGGCGGCGTCGAGCGGACGGCGGAACAGGTCGCGATGGTCGACGAAGATGGTGCGCCCGGCGGCATTGGCCGCGTTTTTCAGCGCCAGCGCGGCGTCGCGCGCGCCCTCGGCGGCATAGATGCGGCCCGCCAGCGCCAGCGCGAAGGTGCCGAGGCCGGCGAAGAGGTCGGCGACGAGCCGCGCCTCTCCCACCGCCTCGCGCACGGCGGCAACCAGCGCCGCCTCCCCGTCCGCCGTCGCCTGCAGGAACGCGCCGTGCGGCAGCGGGACCGCCACGCCGCCGAGCGTCACCGTGACCGGCTCGGGCTCCCACAGGGTCTGCGCGCCATAGCCGTCGTCGACGGCGAGCCGGGCGAGACGATGTTCGGCGGCGAAGGTGCCCATCGCCTCGGTCCGCGCCAGACCCTCGACCGCGATGCCTTCGATCAAGAGGTCCACCCCCTGATCGGCCAGGGTGAGCGACGCGCTCGCCCGCTTGTTGAGCAGCCGGCGTAGCGGCGCGACCAGGGCGAACAGCTCGGTCCGCAGGATATGACATTCGCGCATGTCAACGATGCGGTGGCTCTTTTCCGCGTTGAAACCGATCGTGCCGCCCGCCGCCTTGAGACTGGCGCGGCGGCGGCTGAGCGGCGGGGAGAGGTGGGGTTCGCGGATGTCGGACGCCGCCATATTCTGCGCGGCGAGCGCGGCGACCACCCGATCCTGCAGATAGTCGCGATAGGCCGCGTCATCGACATGCTGGAGCTGGCAGCCGCCGCACTCCGGGAAATGGCGGCAGGGCGGATCGGCATGGTGCGAGCCGGGCGTTACTGCCCCGTCCGGCGCGACACGATCGCCGGGCGCAGCCATCGCCACATGGCGGCCGTCCGCCGTCACCCCGTCCCCGCGCGCGGCGAGGCGGACGATCTCCGCGCCTTCGTTCACAGACATTCGATAAACGCGCCGCGCAACCCTTCGAGCAGATCGTCGGCGATCAGGTTCGGCCCCGCGCGCTGGGCGGCGCGGCCGTGCAGCCAGACGCCGGCGATGGCGGCTTCATAGGCGTCCAGCCCCCGCGCCCGCATCGCAGCGATCGCGCCGGCCAGCACGTCGCCCGAGCCGGCGGTGGCCAGCCAGGAGCTCGCGTCCGCGGCCAGCGCCGCGCGGCCGTCCGGCGCGGCGATGACGGTGTCGGCGCCCTTGAAGACGACGACGGCGCCGGACCGCGCGGCGGCGGCGCGGGCGCGGGCGATCTTGTCACCCTGCCCGTCGCCGAACAGGCGCTTGAACTCGCCTCCATGCGGCGTGAGGATCGCCATATGCTCCAGATCGCGCAGCCGCTCGGGCCCGCGCTCCGCGAGCAGCGTGATCGCGCCCGCGTCGAGGACCAGCGGCAATCCGCTGGCGAGGCATTGATCGAGCCGATCGTCGGATTCCCCGCCCGGGATGATGCCGGGGCCGAACACGACCGCGCCGAGCCGCTTGTCGGCGAGCAGATCGACCATGTCCTCGCCCACCTGCATGATCCCGAACGGCACCGCGCCCAGCGGCTTGTCGGAGGCGAGCCGCACCGCTCCGGCCCCGGCGCGCAAGGCAGCGACGGCGGACAGCGCGCTGGCGCCGCGCAGGTCGCCGCCGAAGGCGAGAACGAAACCGCGATCATATTTGTGCGAATCCGGGCCGGGCGGGATGAGGCGCGGCCGTTCGACCGTCCCGAGCGAACCGGCCGCCACGATGCCGATATCGGCGACGACGACGCGGCCCAGATGGCGCGCGGCGGGCTGGAGGAGATGAGCGGGCTTCAGCGTCTGGAAGGTGACGGTGAGATCGAAATCGGGGACAGGCGAAAGGATCGCGCCATCGTCGGTGGCGACGCCGCTCGGCAGATCGACGGCAACGGCGATCCGCGCTTCGGCGACCAGCTCCGCGAGGCGGGCGGACAGGCTTTCATCCAGCGGCCGCGCCAGGCCGGTTCCGAACAAGGCGTCGATCAGCAGCGGCGCGGCTTTCGCCCCGGCGATATCCTCGACCGGTCCGTTCCAGCTTTCCCGCGCCGCCTTCGCCGCCGGCGTCCTGGGCGCGCCCGTCGCGGCAACGCGCACCTTCACGCCGCGCGCGGCCAACGCGCGGGCGATCACATAGCCGTCGCCGCCATTGTTGCCGGGTCCGCACAGCACCAGCGCGGGGACCGGTCCCGCATAGCGCCAGATCGCCTCGGCCGCACCGATCCCGGCGCGTTCCATCAGTATTTCGACCGGCGTACCGGCGGCGATCGCCGCTTCCTCGGCGGCGCGCATCTCGGCGGCGGTCAGGATCGTACGGCCGGTCATGGCGCGCGCACGGTGGCGGGCAGGCGGAAGGCGTCGCCGCCGATCGTCACCTCGATCCGCCCTTCGCCGATCACCCGAACCCGCGCGGGCTCCGCCCCGTCCGCCGCGACGACACCGCGCCCGTCCGTGGTGACGATCAGCCGGCGAAAACCGCCGTCCGGCTTGCGCAAGGTCAGCGTCTCGCCGGCGCGCTCCAGCAGGCAGACCGGCGCGAACTCCGCCGCCCCTTCCGGACGGCACTCGATCCGCCCGTCCCCGGCATCGGCGCTGTCCGCCTGCCCGGCCGGTACCGCCCCGCCGCAGCCGGCGAGGAAAAGGGGAATGGCGAGGAGAGTCAGGCGCATCGGGGGCACCTTAGAGATCATTTGGACTGGACAAAACAGGAATACCGTTCGGGCTGAGCCTGTCGAAGTCCTGCCCTTCCTTGCGATCGACAACAGAAAGACAGCCCTTCGCCGGTAGTATCTCAGTTTGAATTCAGGAACTGGCTTAGCGGGTCATCGTTGTGATCAGGCTGGCGCTGGCATACGTCGCCTGCACATCGGACGATGTCTCCTGTCGTGCGGTCCAAACGTCCGTAGATATTGTCGGCAATTTGGAATGCTGCATAGCGAGGCGGCGCGGCAATAAGCGCCGCGACCACGATACCGGCTGAAAGCAGCGCAGCCGCGATAATGTTCTCCCACTGCCAGTTCCGCATATTCAGCCCCGCTTCCTAGACTATTTCACGCTTTCCGGCTCAAGATAGGCTTTCCCCCACCGGCGATTAGCCGCGTTCTTGGCAATTCGTGATCTCTCTTCGCGCGTGAGCTTCCGAGCACGCGCTTGGCCACCCCGGCTGCCAAGCTCGGCGGCAGCGGAGCGGATGGGGTCGCGCTCATCCTCGATCTTGCCAATCATCACCGCGCGCCCGATGGTGTCGGCTGGGTGCTTCTCTCCGTGCGAACCTTTGGGCATCAGTCGTCTTTCTGAGCCGTGTGCGCGTGATAGCCGCACAGCTTCGTCTCGAAGTATATTTCTCGCTCTTCATAGGGTGGAATCTCCCCGCAGATCATACAGCGATACCCATTAATCTCAGCTGCCTTTCGCCACTTGTCCGCCGACTGCTCCATCTCTTCTTTGTGCTGGCCCATATCGCCTCCATGCTTTCCGCTAAGCATATAGGAAGCGAGCGGCTAGCGTCAAAATCAAACTGAAACATACTCCTTCGACAGGCTCAGGGCGAACAGAGGAAGAGCGCGCTAGCGCCGCCGACGCGCTTCGAGCCGGCGCGCCAGCTCCGCCCCGCCCAGCAGCGCGTCGAACTGATGATCCTGTCCTGCATCCGTGCGCGCTCCGCCGCCAGCGAGGCGAATGGCGCGCTTCAGCGTCACGAGGCTTTCCGGGCCGTTGGCGAGGATCGCCTCGATCGCCGCCTCGCGCTCCGCCAGCGGGGCGACCGTCTCGACCAGGCCGATCCGCGCGGCCTCGGCGCCATCGATCGACAGGCCGGTGAACAGCAGCCGCGCCGCCTGCCCCGGCCCGACCAGCTCGGCCAGCCGGTGCACGTCCTCCTGCGGATAGGAGATGCCGATCTTCGCCGGTGTGATCGCGAATTGGGCATCCGCCCCGGCGAGCCTCAGATCGCAGGCCATGGCGAGCGCCACGCCGGCGCCGTAACAGGCGCCGTCGATCAGCGCGACGGTGGGAATCGGCAGATCGCGCAGCGCATCGAGCGCGGCACGCATGGCGCGGCGAAAGCACGCCGCCTCGTCCAGCATCATCGGAAAATCGCCGAGATCCGCGCCGGCGCAGAAGCTGCCGCCCGCGCCGGCCACGACCAGCGCCCTCGCCGCGCGCGCCGCGCCGACATGCTCGGCCAGCACGGCCCAGGCGGACGCCGGAATGGCGTTGCGCCGCTCGGGACGATCCAGGGTCAGGCGGGCAAGGCCGCCCTCGTCGATGGCGAGCGTGAACATGCTCCGCCTGTTGCCGCGCCCGGCCCGGCTTGTCGCCAAAAAAAGACCGGGCGCCGCGCCCGCGGTGCCCGGTCATGAGGGGCCGCGGCGCCCGTCCGGTGGAGGCCGGGGGCCGCGGGCGAATGTCGGCATAGCCAAGCATGCCTCGACTCGTTCCCGACGCGGGAGCAAAAGGCGTGCCACGACGAAATCCTGCGCTTTCCGATGGTTAACGGGCGTGGAAAGCTGTGCCGAAATGGGAGAGGCGGGTCATCCGGGACGCGATCGCCCTTGTCGTCGATCCTAGAAAGGGTCGCCAGCGATGGAGTTCCCATCAAGACCGCCATCCAGGTTGCCCGACCGCTTGTGACCCCGGATACCGCGCAGCACGAGCACGACGACGACAAGCAGGAAAACAATGGAAACGATCTGGCCCACACTCATGTCGTCTTCTCCGGACGGAGGCGGCTGGCAAATATCCACCAGCCGGGGTGACGCGCCTGCATATCATGAAACGCGGCATCCCGCGCGCTTTCGCTTTCATACAAGCCGAAGCAGGTGGCGCCGGAGCCGGACATGCGCGCGACCTTTGCACCCGCAAGCGCGTCCAGCACCGCGCCGATCTCCGGGACCAGCGCGCGGGCCGCGGCTTCCAGATCGTTGCGGCCCGTCTTCCAATCGATGAGCGGCCCGCGATCCACGCCGTCCCACGCCTTGAACACCGGCGCGGTGGCGAGCGCGATGCGCGGATTGACCAGCAGCAGCGGCGCGCCGGCGAGGCCGGGCAGGTCGATCGGGGTCAGTTCGTCGCCCCGCCCTTCGCCGCGCATCGTACGGCTGGCGAGGCAGGCGGGAACGTCGGCGCCGAGGCCGGCGGCGATGGCGCGGAGGTCCGCATCCTCGATATCGAGCTTCCAGAAGCGGCGCAGCAGCCGCAGCGACGCCGCCGCGTCGGCCGAGCCGCCGCCGATGCCGGACGCGACCGGCAGGCGCTTGTCGAGCGTGAGCGCGGCTGCCGGTTCGATTCCAGCCCTGTCCGCCAGCGCCCGCGCGGCGCGCAGCACGAGATTGTCGCTCTCCCCCGCCAGCGCCCCGGCGAACGGGCCGGTGACGGCGAGGCTCAGCCCGTCTCCTTCGGCGACGGTGAGTTCGTCGCCGTCTTCAGCGAAGGCGAAGATCGTCTCGATCCGGTGGTAGCCTCCTGGCTCGCATGCCCGGACATGGAGCGCGAGATTGATCTTGGCATAAGCGGTTTCGCGCATCAGCGCGCCGCCAGCTCCGGGGTCATGCCGCCGGCGAGCTTGGCGTCGAGACGCGCCGCGTCCGCGCCTTCGGCGTAGACGCGCGCGGCGCGCCAGGCGAAGCGGGCCTCGGCACGGCGGCCGACCGTAAAATAGGCGTCGCCCAGATGCTCGTTGATCTCGACATCGGCGGGCTCGCCCTCGACGGCCCGCTCGAGCAGGGCGATGCCCTCGTCATGCTCGCCCTTCAGGAACAGCGCCCAGCCCAGCGAGTCCGTGATCGCGGCATTGTCCGGTGCGCGGGCATGAGCCTCGCGGATCAGCCGTTCCGCCTCGATCAGGTTCTCGCGCCGGGCGAGCTGGGCATAGCCGAGATAGTTGAGCACCAGCGGTTGGTCCGGCGCCAACGTGTAGGCGCGCTCCAGCGCGGCGCGGGCCTCCGGCCATTCGTCCGCCTGATCGTGCGCGCCGCCGCGCATCAGCCAGAGCGCCCATTCGGGATAGGCTTGCGGGCCGTCGCCGGCGAGGCTGATCGCACGCCCGAAGGCGGCGGCGGCCTCGGCCGGACGATCCATGCTCATCAGCACCTCGCCCAGGCGAAGCTGATCGGCCGACGAGCCGCCGGCGGCGACCGCCCCCTCGGCCTGGCGCAGCGCCTCGTCCTTCTCGTTGCCGTCGATCAGCATGCGGACGCGCCGATCGAAGGCGGCTTCGGCATAGGGATCGCCGGCGCGGACATAGGCGAGCATCGCCACCGCGTCGGCATGGCGATCCTGCCGGCCGGCATAGTCCGCCGCGACGATCCACGCCTCGCCGTTGCCGGGCGCCAGCCAGGTCGCAATGCGCGCGAAGGTGGCGGCGACGGAGGTCAGCTCCGGCGCGTTGAGATCGACGGCGAGGCGCAGCAGCAATTCCGCCATGCCTTCCTGCGGCGTCAGGATCGCGCCGGAAACGGGCCGGCGCGCTTCGACCAGCGCGCGGGCGGCGCGGATCGGGCCGGCATTGCCGTCGAGCAGCGCCAGCGCGGCCGCGCGGTCGCGGCGGGCAAGCGTCGCGGCGGCGGCGATACGGACCCGCATCGCGCGCGGTCCGGCGCCCGCGATCAGGCCGTCCAGTTCGTCCGCGCCGGCGCGGCCGGTAGCGAGCCGGATCAACGCGCGATGCTCGGCGACATAGACTTCGGCCATCTCGCCCTGCGCGACCGCGAGCGGCGCCAGCGGATCGCCGCGCCCCGAACCGAGCGCGATCCAGGCGCGCAGCACCGGAACGGTGAAGGCGAACAACCGGTCGCGCTCGATCGCATCCACCTGCGCAGCGGCGGCGCGCCAGTCGCGCGCGCGGAAGGCGTCGGCGGCGAGCAGGAAGCGCGCGTCGGGCAAGAGCGCGTCGGCCCGCTCCAGCACCCTGACGGCGCGCATCGCCAACGGCCAGTCCCCGACGGCGACGGCATGGCCGAGCGCCGGGCCGGCGACCACCACATTGTCCGGTGCGGCGGCAAGGGCTGCGGCATAATCCGCACTGGCCCGTTCGCGCGCACCGGCCGAAGCGGCGGTGCGTGCCTGGGCATAAACAGTGAGCGGCGAGCGCGCGTCGCCGCGCGCCTGTGCGGCCGTGACGGCCGTCGCGGCGAGGAGGACGGTCAGCGCCGTCCGGGCGGTACGCCTACATATTGGGGTAATTGGGGCCTCCTCCGCCTTCCGGAACGACCCAGTTGATGTTCTGGGTCGGATCCTTGATGTCGCAGGTCTTGCAATGGACGCAATTCTGCGCGTTGATCTGCAATCGCTGCGTGCCGCCCTCCTCGACGAATTCATAGACGCCCGCCGGGCAGTAACGCGATTCCGGCCCTGCGAACCGCGCCAGATTCACGTCCACCGGTATGCTCGCATCCTTGAGCGTCAGGTGAACGGGCTGGTCCTCCTCGTGATTGGTGTTGGACAGGAAGACCGAGGAGAGCCGGTCGAAGCTGATCGTGCCGTCGGGCTTGGGATAGGCGATGGGCGGCGCGACGTCCTTGCGCCACAGACCCTCATTGTCCGGATGGTGTTTCATCGTGAACGGGAGGCCGATGCCGAACTGGCGCATCCACATGTCGATGCCGGCCAGCGCGGTGCCGATCGCGCCGCCCCATCTGGCAACCAGCGGCTCGACATTGCGGACCTTCTTGAGCTCCCTGGCGATCCAGCTGTCGCGCAGCGCCGGCTCGTAATCCGCCAGCAGATCGGCCGAACGGTCCGCCGAAATCGCCGCGAAGGCGGCTTCGGCGGCGAGCATCCCGGATTTCATCGCGGTATGGCTGCCCTTGATCCGGGGCACGTTGACGAAGCCCGCCGCGCAGCCGATCAGCGCGCCGCCCGGAAAGGCCAGCTTCGGGATCGCCTGCCAGCCGCCCTCGTTGATCGCCCGCGCGCCGTAGGAGACGCGCTTGCCGCCCTCCAGGAAATGGCGGATCGCCGGATGCTGCTTCCAGCGCTGGAATTCCTCGAAGGGCGAGAGCCAGGGATTCTTGTAGTTGAGCGCGACCACGAAGCCGAGCGCGACCTGGCCGTTCGCCTGATGATAGAGAAAGCCGCCGCCCCAGGCATCGGAGAGCGGCCAGCCCTGGGTGTGAATGACCCGGCCGGGCTCGTGCCTGTCGGGATCGATGTCCCACAACTCCTTGAGGCCGATGCCGTAGACCTGCGGCTGGCTGTCAGTCTCCAGCGCGAATATCCGCTTCAGTTCCTTGGTGAGATGCCCGCGCGCGCCTTCGGCGAAAAAGGTGTAGCGGCCATGCAGTTCCATGCCGGGCTGATAGTCGGCCTTGTGCGTGCCGTCGCGCGCGACGCCCATGTCGCCGGTGGCGACGCCCTTCACGGAGCCATCGTCGTTAAACAGCACCTCGGCCGCCGCGAAACCCGGGAAGATCTCCACGCCGAGCGCCTCGGCCTGCCCCGCCAGCCAGCGGCACAGATTGCCGAGCGAGAGCGTGTAGGTGCCCTTGTTCGACATGAAGCCTGGCATCAGGATGTGGGGGAAGGAGATTTTCTTCTTCTCCGTCAGCACCCAATGCTCGTTCTTGGTGACCGGCACGGTGAGCGGGCTGTCCAGCTCCTTCCAGTCCGGCAGCAACTCGTCGAGCGCGATCGGATCGACCACCGCGCCGGACAGGATGTGCGCGCCGACTTCGGAGCCCTTTTCGAGGATGCAGACGGACAGCTCGCGCCCCGCTTCGGCGGCGCGCTGCTTGAGGCGGATGGCGGCGGCGAGGCCGGCCGGGCCGGCGCCGACGATCACCACGTCATAGGGCATCGACTCCCGTTCGCTCATCCTTCGCGGACTCCCCTCATCGCATGCAGCCAACGCCTTGCAGATAAACGGGGCGCTTTGGATTGACCAGCCCGGCAGGGCCTGACTCTATGCCTGCGGGTTTCACGGTGGGGTTGTGCGTCTATGTCTTCGAGCGCGGCTGCGAGCGCGCTGAGCTGGTGGGCGGAGGCGGGCGTCGATGCGCTCGTTGACGAGGCCCCGCGCGACTGGCTCAAGCCGGCCAGCCCGGCGCCCGCCACGACAGCCGCCGAAACCGAGCCCGCCCCGGCGCTGCCCGACACGCTCGATGCCTTCCGCGCCTGGCTGACCGATCCCGCCGCGCTGCCGCTGGGCGCGCTGCTCGCGCCCCGACTCGGCCCGTCGGGCGATCCCGCGTCCGGGCTGATGGTGATGATCGACATGCCCGGCCAGGCGGATTTCGCCGCCGGCGCCCTGCTCTCCGGCGCACCCGGCGACCTGTTCGACAAGATGATGGCGGCGATCGGCCGGAGCCGCGAGACACACTATCTCGCTTCGCTCTCGCCGCTGCGTACGCCGACCGGCGCGCTCGATCCCGCGGATGCGGCGAAGCTGGCGGACATCGCCCGTCACCATATCGGCCTCGTCCGTCCCCGCGCGCTGCTGCTGTTCGGCGATGCCTGCGCCAAGGCGCTGCTCGGTGGCGCGGTGACGGCGGTGCGCGGGCGCTGGCACGATCTCGATACGCCCGCGGGCCCGGTGCGCGCCTTGACGACGATCCGCCCGGAGAAACTGGCGCTCGTCCCCGGCCTCAAGAAGCTCGCCTGGGAAGACCTGCAGATGCTCAAGGAAGGACTGACGGAATGAAGCGGCTGACCGGAGCGCTCGTCGCCGGATTCGTCCTCGCCGCCTTGCCCGCCTCGGCCGTGGCGCAGGGGCAGCAGCAGCGGCCGCCGCGCGCCTTCAATGTCCCGACCCAGCTCAATGGGTCGGATCGAGAGAATTACCAGGCCGTCTTCGCCGATCTGCGTGCCTCAAACTGGTCGAGCGCCGCCGCGCGGCTGGACGCCATCCGGCCCGGCCCACTGCACGATGTCGCCCGCGCCATGCTCTACACCGCGTCCGGCTCGCCGCGCGTCGAGTTGGGGCCGCTCGCCGAGCTGCTCGAACGCGCGCCCGACCTGCCGCAGGCCGCCGATCTCGCGCGGCTCGCCACCCTGCGCGGCGCCACCGTGCTGCCCCGCCTGCCCGAACAGCAGCGCCTTGCCGGACTGGCCGGCCAGCCGCGCCGCGCCCGTCCCCGACCGATCCGCGGCGATGCCGTTGCCGATCGGCTTGAATCCGCCATCCAGCCGCTGCTGGTCGGCGACCGACCGTTCGAAGCCGAAGCGATCCTGAACGAGCGCGGCGCCGATCTCAGCGAGGAGGCGCGCACCGCGTTGCGCCAGCGCATCGCCTGGGTCTTCTACCTGAACGGCTATGACCGCGACGCGCGCCGCATCGCCGACGAGGCCCGGCGCGGGCCGACCGAATATGCGATCCATGCCGATTGGGTCGCCGGCCTCGCCGCCTGGCGGATGGGCGATTGCGCGGCGGCGGCCGATCATTTCGGTACGGTCGCGAGCCGATCCGGCGATATCGAGCTGTCCGCCGCCGGCCATTATTGGGCGGCGCGCGCCGACACCGCCTGCGGCCGGCCGGAACGCGTACAGGGTCGTCTGCAAACCGCCGCGCGGCTCAATGAGACTTTCTATGGCCTGCTGGCGCAGAGCGCGCTCGGCATCCGCGCGGTGCCCGCCACGCTCGATCCGCTTACCGCCGAGGAATGGCGCGAGATATCCGTCTATCGCAACGTGCGCGCCGCCGTCGCGCTGGCCGAGATCGGCGAGTCCGCGCTGGCCGACGGCCTGATCCGCCATCAGGCGCGGATCGGCCGGCCGAACGAGCATGAGGCCCTGCTCCACCTCGCCGCGCGGCTCAATCTCACCAGCGCCCAGATGTGGCTCGCCCATAACGGCCCGCGCGGCACCCGCACGGCGGTCCACAACCGCTATCCATCGCCGAGCTGGCAGCCGACCAATGGCTGGCGCGTCGATCCGGCCCTCGCCTTCGCCCATGCGCTCCAGGAATCCAATTTCCGGCCCGAGGCGGTGAGCCCGGCGGGCGCGCGCGGGCTGATGCAGGTGATGCCCGGCACCGGCCGCCACATGGCCCGGCGCGGCGGCGAGACGGTGACGCCCGCGCAGCTCAACATTCCGTCGATCAACATGGAATATGGCCAGACCTATCTGGAATATCTGCGCGATCTGCCGGCGACGGGCGGACTGCTCCCGAAGATCATCGCCTCCTACAATGCCGGCCCGGCGCCGATCGCGGAGTGGAACAATCGCTACGACCAGAGCGATCCCCTGCTGTTTCTGGAGACGATTCCGTACTGGGAAACGCGCGGCTATGTGCCGATCGTGCTCCGGAACTACTGGATCTACGAAGAACAGACCGCCGATCGCTCGGCGAGCCGCCGCGCGCTGGCCCAGGGCATGTGGCCCCGCTTCCCCGGCATGCGCGGCGAGGCGGCGGTGCGCATCGCGCCGCGCCAGCCCGTGCGGACGGCGATGACGGGGCAAGGCGGGCCCACGACGGACCCGGGAACCGAGCAGCAATAAACCTCGCCTCCACCCTTCTTTTTGTTCTTGATCTGTTCTCTCGGTGAGCGCATCATTCGCTTATGCCCCGGCCCGACGCCCGTCCCGGCCGGGGTGCGCCCGAGAATCGCACCCCGGACCGCTTCAACCTGCCGACGCGCGAAGCGGACGGGGACTGGCTGGACGCGCGCGAGGAGCTGGACGGGGCGCCGCCGCTCCGCACGACGGTGACGATCGAGCATCCGAAGACGATCATCACCCGCAACCAATCCCCCGACATCGGCTTCGATCGCTCGATCAATCCCTATCGCGGCTGCGAGCATGGCTGCATCTATTGCTTCGCGCGACCGACCCACGCCTATCACGACCTGTCCCCCGGCCTCGATTTCGAAAGCCGCCTGTTCGCCAAGCCCGACGCGGCCAAGCTGCTGCGCGCCGAGCTGGGGAAACGCGGCTATCAGGTCCGCCCGATCGCGATGGGGACGAACACCGATCCCTATCAGCCGATCGAGAGCCGCTGGCGGATCACCCGATCGATCCTGGAGGTGCTCGCCGAGACGCGCCATCCGGTGACGATCACCACCAAGTCGGACAGGGTGCTGGCCGATCTCGACATATTGGGGCCGATGGGGCGCGATCGGCTGGCCGGCGTGGCGCTCTCCGTCACCTCGCTCACCCCCGCCATCTCGCGCACGCTGGAGCCGCGCGCGCCGGCGGCCCGCAAGCGCCTCGCGGCGGTGAAGCGGCTCGCCGAGGCGGGCGTCCCGGCCTATGTCTCGATCGCGCCGGTCGTGCCGGCGATCACCGATCACGAGCTGGAGCATATCGTCGAGGCCGCCGCCGAGGCCGGGGCGATCGGAATCTTCTACCTGCCGGTGCGCCTCCCCTACGAGGTCGCGCCCCTGTTCCGCGCCTGGCTCGACGAACATTATCCCGAGCGCGCCGCCAAGGTGATGGCGATCATCCGCGAGCTGCGCGGCGGCCGCGACAACGATCCGGATTTCTTCACCCGGATGCGCGGGCAAGGCCCATGGGCGGAACTGCTCAAGGCCCGCTTCGACCGCGCGATCCGCAAGCACGGGCTGAACCTGGAGCGCCGCCCGCTCCGCACCGACCTGTTCGTCCCGCCCGAAGGCGCGCAGATGCGGCTGCTTTAGGATTCAGTGCGAGAGCCTGCTTACTGTTGCAGGCATACCGGATGTGATGCACATTCGCATTGTGATCGGACATTCTCTGCTCGGCCAGCCATGGTTCAGCGCCCTGCTTTTCGGAGCGCTGATGTTCGTTTTCGGATTGACGATTGCGACGCCATTCTGGTCGGCCATGACAGCGGCGATCGCGGGTCTTGGATGGTTCGTATCCATGAGAAGGCGAAACTTGCTGTCATCCGACGACAGGACCGATTGAACTCCCTCGCTTTACTGAAACGTCGGCGCCTGGCCGCCCGTCCTGCTCCACCCGCGTCACCGCCACTTTCTGCGCGTTCATCTCCGCCGTGCCGAAGATCGTCATGAAGGCGATGTCGGTCGCGTCGCGGCCGACGCCGATGCGCACGATCCCCTCGATCGGCGCGAGGCCGGTGGCGTCGACCAGGTGCCAGCCGTCGTCGAGCCAGACCTCGACCAGAGCATGGAAATCGGGCGGGTCGAGCCGCCAGGCATAGGCGCCGACCAGCCGAGCCGGAATGCCCGCCGCCCGCGCGAAGCTGGCGAGGAGATGGGCATAATCCCGGCACACGCCCCGGCGCGCGACGAAGGCGTCCGACGCGGTGGTACGCGCATCACTGGAGCCCGGCACATAGTCCAGCTCGCCACGGATCCACTCGGCCATCGCCGTCACCTTGGCCCCGCCCGCGATGCCGCCGAAGCGGCGCTCGACGAAGCCTTCGAACCGGTCGGACTCGCAATAGCGGCTCGGCCAGATATAGGGCACCACCTCGGCCGGCAGTTCCTTCAGCGGCACGATCGCACGGCTGTCCAGCGAAATGACCGGGCGGTCGATATCGACGGTCGCGCGATAGGCGACGCGCGCCGCGCCCTGCGCGCGCAGCCAGGTCCGCTGGCCGATCCCGTCCTCGCCGACGATCGGGCGGAGCGGTCCCGCGCCCGAAACCGTCAACAAGTCCTCGACCAGCCGCTGATCGGGCAACGGCGCGACTTCGAGCGCCAGCAGCACGTCCGCCGCTTCCGGGAAATGATAGTCGAGCTCGACGTCGATGCTGAGGCGCACCTTGTGCTTGTCCTTCCCCACGGGACGGGTCAGGCCAGATCGACCTCGGCCACCTTGCCCTTGTAATCCTGCTTCGGATCGACGCCGAGCAGCAGCTTCACGCCGGCGAACAGGCTGTTCTCGTTGAGCCAGATCTGGGCATGGCCGGGATCGAAGCGCAGCAGGACAAGCTTGGGATCGTCCTTGCCACCTTCATACCAGGCCGCGACGAAGCGGTTCCACAATTTGTCGATCCGTGCGCGGTCGGTATCCGGCGTCAGCCGCCCTTCGGCGGAGGCGAAGAGATCGTGCCTCTTGGCGGCGAAATGGAGCATCGCCGGTGCGCCCGCGCCGGTGTCGCGGACCAGATCGACATCGCTGGCGGTGAAGAACCAGATCGAACCGGGGCCGATATCGGGATCGAGCTGCGCGGTCATCGGCTGGGCGTGACCGTCGCCGCCCGCCACGCCGAGCATGACCGTCATGTCATCCTTCAGCGCGCTCCAGAAACGGGCTTCGATCTCCTGGTCGGTGGGCATGGCGCTCTCCTTGAAAAAGGGTTCGAGCGCAAACGGATGGCCGCGCGGGCCGGTTCCGCCGGGATAAGGGGCGCCCGCGCGCGGACGCCCCTCCCTGTCGTCAGAAGCGGACGCCGATCCCGGCGATCGCCTGGTGGCGGCTGGCACCGACGCGGTAGGTCAGGTCGTCATCCTCGGGGTCGACGACGGTGAGCCGGCTGTAATCCGTGTAGGTATATTCGGCCTTGGCGTAGAGATCGCGGCTCAGCGCGACCTCGAAGCCGCCGCCGACATGCCAGCCGTTGCGGTTCCGCCGCAGCGCGATCGTGTCGTTGTCGTCATCCTCCACGTCCGCGTCATAATCGAAGCGCACGCGCCCGTTGGAATAGCCGCCTTTGGCGTAGACCAGCACGGAATCGGCAACCGCCCAGCCGGCGCGCGCGCCCAGGGTGAAGTTACGGCCCGGCTCGATGCAGGCGAGATCGTCGCCAACCACTTCGCCGCAGCGCCCGGCATTGGAGAAATCGGCGCCGCCATAGACGCCGACGACGAAACCGCCATGGCTCTGATAATCGTAGCCGATCTCCAGGCCGTAGGCGATGCCATCGTCGCTTTCGCTGGCGGAAATCGTCGCGTCCTCGTCATCGGGGTCGGGGGCGGTGGCGCCGACGCGGACATTGTCCCAGCCGGCGCGGATTTCGCCGCGCACGCCGGAGAAGTTGGCGTCCTGCGCATAAGCCGGGGCCGCGATGGCGCTGGCCGCGAGGAGGGCGGCGAACAAACTGATCTTCATGATGAACTCCTGAACATTGTCACTGCGCTCATCCGCATCGCGGCCCGGACTCTGGCGGTGTCCGGGCCGCGACTCCCCGTCGCGGGAACGGCAGGGCCGCCACGCGACAAGGCTCACGAATGAGAAGCGCCGGCAATGTTGGGGGGATGCCGGCGCCTGTGGATCAGACGCCGCCGCCGCGGGAAACCCGCATCGTCCGCAATCGCGTCGTCAGCGCGCCCAACGCGCCGCGAAACTGGCCGTACCCTGGTCGATCAACGGCTCCACGCCGGCGCGGGCCTCGTCGGGCAGAAAATCGCTGATCCAGACGAACCGGCTCGTCGTCCCGGTTTCCGGCACGATCTGCATCGCTCCGTTGTGATGGGTGAAACCCGCATCGACCGCGGCATAGACAATGCGGCGCCCGTCATCGTCGATATCGACGATATATTCGCGCACGACCATGCCATTGGCGAAGGTGACGACGCGGGACGCGCCCTCCATCCGCGATGCGGTCAGCACGCCTGGAAAGAGATCGACGACCTGGCCGGCCTCGCGCAGCTTCTCCCAGACGCGCTCTGCCGGCGCATCGACGACTATGCTCCGGCGAATCGACGCCATCATTGCCTCCCGCAACCGAGCCCGAGCGGAGCATAACGGCCGAGCCCGGCATGTGTCGCTCATGCCGCCGAACGGCCGGCGGAAGCGGGCGGGCGTGCGGCGGACCCTAGTCCAAAGCCTTCTTCAGCAGCTCGTTCACCACCTGCGGGTTCGCCTTGCCGGCCATCGCCTTCATCGTCTGGCCGACGAAGAAGCCGAACAGCTTGTCCTTGCCGCCGCGATATTCGGCGACCTTATCTTCGTTGGCGGCCATCACCTCGGCGATCGCCGCCTCGATCGCGCCGGTGTCGCTGGTCTGCCGAAGCCCGCGCGCCTCGACGATCCGGTCCGGGTCCTCGCCCGTCTCCAGCATGATCTCGAACACCTGCTTGGCGAGCGTGCCGGAGAGCGTGCCGTCGGCGACGAGGCCGAGCAGGGACGCGGCCTGGGCGGGCGTGACCGGGCTTTCCTCGATGTCCTTGCCCAGCCGGTTCAGCGCGCCGAACAGGTCGGAGATCACCCAGTTGGCGGCGCGCTGCGCGAAGCCGGCATCGCCCGGCCCCACCGCCAGCAGCGCCTCGAACCAGCGCGCCGTCTCGACCTCGGCGGTCAGCACGTCGGCGTTGTAGGCGGACAGGCCCAGCACATTTTCGTAGCGCGCCCTTTTGGCGTCGGGCAGCTCGGGCAGGCTGGCGCGGCATTCGGCGACGAAGGCGTCCGAAAGCTCCAGCGGCAGCAGGTCCGGATCGGGGAAGTAACGATAATCGTGCGCGTCCTCCTTGGAGCGCAAGGACCGCGTCTCGTTCCGGTCGGGATCGTAGAGGCGGGTTTCCTGCACGACCGCGCCGCCATCCTCGATCAGGTCGACCTGGCGGCGGGCCTCATGCTCGATCACGGCCATGATGAAGCGCACCGAATTGACGTTCTTCGTCTCGGTGCGCGTGCCGAATTCCTCACCGGGCTTGCGGACCGACACGTTCACGTCGGCGCGCATCGATCCCTGCTCCATATTGCCGTCGCACGAGCCGACATAGCGCAGGATCGCGCGCAGCTTGCGGACATAGGCGCCCGCTTCTTCCGGCGAGCGCATATCCGGTTTGGAGACAATCTCCATCAGCGCAACACCCGAACGGTTCAAATCGACATAGGAGAAGCTGGGATGCTGATCGTGCATCAGCTTGCCCGCGTCCTGCTCGACATGGATGCGCTCGATCCCGATCGTCTTGGTCGCACCGCCGTCGAGATCGACCGTTACCTGTCCTTCGCCGACCAGCGGGTGATAGAGCTGGCTGATCTGGTAGCCCTGCGGCAGATCGGCGTAGAAATAATTCTTCCGGTCGAAGCGCGACCACTGGTTGATCCCGGCCTCGATCGCGAGGCCCGTGCGCACCGCCTGCCGGATGCACTCCGCGTTCGGCACCGGCAGCATCCCCGGCATCGCCGCGTCGATCAGGCTGACCTGCGTGTTCGGCTCCGCCCCGAAGGCGGTCGCCGCGCCGGAGAACAATTTGGCTTCCGACACGACCTGCGCATGAACCTCGAGGCCGATCACGACCTCCCATTCGCCCGTGGCGCCCTGGATGCGATAATCGCTCATAGCTCACCCGCCTCAAACGTACCGCTCAGCAATATATCTGCGATAAATAGAATGCTCATCAACATGGCAAATGCCACATTCGAGGTTATGCCATTGATTTTAAATATAACCAAAGCCATACAAAGGAGGTTTATTAGCAACCACAGGACACGTTTTTTTACTTCTTCTGTATTTCTTCGAGGCCATATCATTTCTCTTCCGACGCTAATGATCGTCCAGAGTGACATTGAGCCAAAGGAAATGGCCAGCAATATTAATCCTGAATCGATGTCCGGAAACGAGCTAATGGATGATATTAATCCACAATAAACAGCTATAGAGAATATAACTGTAATAAATAAGTCTGCACCTTTTTTTACGTTCTCAAAATGTTTATGGTCATCTACAAAAATCTTAATTGACCAGAAAAATGGCAATAACATAGCAAATATGCTGAAAAAATTTGAAAATAAGCTTGTTTTCAAAGTTTCAAAGTTGTTTGCTATTTCCGAAGCCATAACGGCAAAAACGCCGCTGACGAGGGCGACATTGAATACCTGCGCAACATTTACCGTTGATCTTGCCCCCGCTTCAAGAGGTGTGCTGTTCTCGTTCACCACCATGCCTCCGGCCGCGCGATGAACCCCGCCCGCTGCTCGATCGCCAAGCCCGCATTGAGCACGCTCTGCTCGTCCAGCGCCCTGCCGATGATCTGGAGGCCGAGCGGCAGGCCCTGTCCGTCCAGCCCGGCCGGGACAGACATGGCCGGCAGCCCCGCGAGGCTCGCCGGCACGGCGAACACGTCGTTCAGATACATGGTCAGCGGATCGCCGGTCTTCTCGCCCAGCCCGAAGGCGGCGCTCGGCGCGGTCGGGGTCAGCAGGAGGTCGCAGCTTTCCCAGGCCCGCTCGAAATCGCGCGCGATCAGCGCGCGGACCTTCTGCGCCTGGTTGAAATAGGCGTCGTAGAAGCCGGCCGACAGCACATAGGTGCCGATCATGATGCGCCGCTTCACCTCCGCGCCGAAGCCCGCCGCGCGCGTCGCCTCGTACATGTCGGCAAGGCCGCCCTGCTCGGGCTGCACCCGCTGGCCGTAGCGTACGCCGTCATAGCGGGCGAGATTCGACGAGGCCTCGGCCGGCGCGATGATGTAATAGGTCGGCAAGGCATATTTCGTGTGCGGCAGCGAGACCTCGACGATCTCGGCGCCCGCATCCTTGAGCCAGGCGATGCCCTGGTCCCACACCGCGTCGATCTCGCCCGGCACGCCGTCGATGCGATATTCCTTCGGGATGCCGACGCGCTTGCCCTTGAGATCGGCGCTGAGCGCGCCTTCCCAGTCCGGCACCGGCAGGTCGAGCGAGGTCGAATCCTTCGCATCGAAGCCCGCCATCGCCTCCAGCAGGATCGCGCAATCCTTCACGTCGCGCGCCATCGGCCCGGCCTGGTCGAGGCTGGAGGCGAAGGCGATGATCCCCCAGCGCGAGCAGCGCCCGTAGGTCGGCTTGATGCCCGAAATGCCGGTGAAGGCGGCGGGCTGGCGGATCGATCCGCCCGTGTCCGTCCCCGTCGCGCCCGGGCAGAGCCGCGCCGAGACCGCCGCCGAGGAGCCGCCCGAGCTGCCGCCCGGCGCCAGCGCGGCATTGCCGCCGTCGTTGCGCCGCCAGGGCGAGATGACGTTGCCGAAGCCGCTGGTCTCGTTGGACGATCCCATCGCGAATTCGTCCATGTTGAGCTTGCCGAGCATCCCCGCGCCCGCGCCGAGCAGCTTGCCGCTCACCGTGGATTCGTAGGTCGGCGTGAAGCCCTCCAAAATGCGGCTGGCGGCCGTGGTCTGCACGCCCTCGGTGCAGAACAGGTCCTTGATGCCCAGCGGCACGCCGGACAGCGGCTTCAAATCGCCCGCCGCCCGCGCCGCGTCGGCGGCATCGGCGGCGGCCAGCGCCCGCTCCGGCGTCTCGACGATGAAGGCGTTGAGCGCACGTGCGCTCTCCACCGCCGCGATATGCGCTTCGGCCACCTCGCGCGCGCTGAACGCGCCATCCTTCACCCCGTCGCGGATCGCCGCGACGCCCAGATCGTTGAGCGCGGTCATAGCTCTTCCCCGTTCGGGCTGAGCTTGTCGAAGCCCTGCCCTTTCTTCATTCTCGGGACAGAAGAAAAGGACAGCCCTTCGACAGTGAACAGGTTGGAACTGCCCCCGGCAGTTCCAAGCCGAGCCGGGGGCTCGGCGGCCTGCTCACCAGGGCGAACGGCGGGGGTGGCAAGGCCGCGCATCATTCGATCACCTTCGGCACCGCGAAAAATCCGTGCTCGGCCGCCGGCGCGTTGGCCAGAACATCCTCCCGGATGCCGCCGTCGGTGACGACATCGTCGCGCAGGCGCAGATGGTTGGGGATCACCGCATTCATCGGCGCGACGCCCGTCACATCGACCTCGCCGAGCTGCTCGACCCAGTCGAGGATGCCGGAGAGTTCGGGGGCGAGCGCGGCGAGCTCCGCATCGCTGACGGCGATGCGGGCGAGCCTGGCGATATGGCGGACGGTTTCGACGTCGACGGACATGCTTTTCCTGCTGGTTCGGATCGGCAAACGATCCGAACGGCGCGCTAGCATCGCCGCCGCGGTGCGGCAAGACAGCTAGCGGGACGGCGTCTCGTAGCGCATCGCACCGACCTCATTGCCTTCCGTGTCGAGGAAACGGATCAGCTCGCCGACAGTCGGGATCGGCGATTTCGTCAGAGTGATCCGGCCGCCATTATCCTCCACCGCCGCCGCGATCGCATCGACATCCTCGACGGAGAAGGTGCATTCGAAGCCGTTGAGGCCGGTGCCCGAGCGCGGCTCCTGGCGCTTCTGGAGCAGCCCCATGACCCCGGGCGATGTCTCGTCGCCGGTATGGATCAGGTAGAAGTCCGGCGGCCCCCATGGCTCTAAACGCCAGCCGAAGACGGCTTCATAGAAGCTGGCGGCGCGCCCGACATCGTCGGCATGAATGGCGAAGCTGGCGAGGTTGTTCGGCATGGAAGAAACATATCGCAGCTGGCGACATTGCCGCAATCCCGCTAGAACGACAGAATATGTCGAAAAAGCGTCTCACCCGCGCCGACGAGCCCTTTCTGGCGGTTCGAACCCTCGCGTCGGATCACCGCGCGGGCCAGGCGGTGCAGCCGCACCGGCATGACTGGCATCAACTCATCTACGCCTCGGCCGGGGTGCTGCATGTCTCGACGGAGCGCGGTTCCTGGATCGCGCCGCCCCATTGGGCGGTCTGGGTGCCCGCCGGGATCGAGCACGGCCTTCGTTTCGCCGGCGAAAGCGCGCTGAGGACACTCTATTTCAGGCCCGGCCTTTCCGGACGGCTGCCGGACCAGTGCATGGTGATCACCGTTTCACCGCTGCTGCGGGAATTGATCCTGAAGGCGGTACGGACCGGCTTGCTGGATCGCCGCGAAACGGTGGACCTGGCGATCGCGACTCTCATCCTCGAAGAGTTCCGCCAGGCGCGTGCGCCGCCCTTCGAATTGCCGCAGCCGACCGGCCCGGCCACACGCCGCGCCGCCGCCCTGATCGCGGCGGGCGCGCCGGAAGCACGGAGCATGACGCGGCTGGCGCATATGGCCGGCGTCGGCGTGCGCACGCTGGAGCGGCGGTTCCGCGCCGAAACCGGGATGAGCCCGGGCCGCTGGCGACGGCACCGCGATCTTCTCGCCGCCATCGAAAAGCTTGCCGGCGATGCCCCGATCAAAGCGGTCGCGGCCTCGGCGGGATATGCGACGCCAAGCGCCTTCGTGGCCGCTTTCCGCAAGCAATTCGGGGTTACGCCCGGCCGATACTTCCAGCGGGGATAGGCCGCCATCACTTGCAAGCGCGCCGCACATCGGCTTGAGGGCGGGAATGGCGAGAAGAAGAAAAAGTCCGGCGGGTTGTTTCCTGTGGATCGTGGCGGCGCTGATCGTGCTCACTTTCCTGGGGGCGCTCGGCTACCGCCTGTTCGAAAAGGAGCTGATGCGCTGGGCGCTGGTGCCGAGCGTCGCTTTCCAGGACGTGCCGATGCCGGAAGGCTCGAGCTATGCGCAGGCCGATCTGTGGATCGCGCGGCCGGACATCCCCGGCAATCCCGCGCTCTGGGTGCCCGCGGGCACCGATGCCGCGACTGACGCGCCCCGGGCCTCGGTCTTCTTCATCCACCCGACCAGCTTCCTCGAATCCTCGGCCTGGAACGCGCCGCTGGACGATGCGGAATCGCAGGAGCGGGCGCGGCTGTTCGTCCGCAGCCAGGCCAGCGCCTTCAATCATATCGGCGATATCTGGGCGCCCAGATATCGCCAGGCGACGTTCGGCGCTTTCCTCACCACCGAGGACAATGCCCGGCGCGCGTTCGATTTCGCCTATGCCGACGTGCTGGCGGCATTCGAGGAATTCCTTCGCCAGGCCCCCGCCGACCGGCCGATCGTCCTCGCCGCGCACAGCCAGGGCAGCCTGCACCTGATCCGTCTCCTCCAGGAGCGGCTGCGCGGCGCGCCGGAGGCGCAGCGCGTCGCGGCGGCCTATGTGATCGGCTGGCCGGTCTCGCGCGACGCGGACCTGCCCGAAATGGCGCTGCCGGAATGTGAGCAAGGGGACGAGGCGGGCTGCATCGTCTCGTACCAGAGCTTTGCCGAGCCCGCCGATCCCAGTCAGGTGACCGAGGTCTATGACGCGACCAGCGGCCCGACCGGCATCTCGCGCGCCGGATCGCCGATGGTCTGCACCAATCCGCTGACCGGCGCGCGCGGCGGCGGGGCGCCCGCCGGCGCCAATCTCGGCACGCTCGTGCCCAACGGGGACATGAGCGATGCGGAGCTGCGCGCCGGTCTCGTCCCGGCGCGCTGCGACCTGCGCGGCTTCCTGCTGGTCGGCCCCGTCGAGGCGCTGCCGGACATGGGCAATTACGCGCTGCCCGGCAACAATTATCACGTCTACGATTACGCCCTGTTCTGGGCGAATATCCGGGCCGATGTCGCGCGCCGCCTCACGGCGTTCGAAGGCCGATGATCGTCACCGACGCCCCCGCCTTCCGCACCGTCTTGCCCACCGGCGGGCGGCTGATCGGACTGGACGTGGGCACGAAGACGATCGGCACGGCCTTTTGCGATTCCCATTGGACGATCGCCTCGCCGGCCGAGACGATTCGGCGCACGAAATTCGCGAAGGACATGGAAACGCTGCGCGGGATGATCGCCGACCAGCTCGTGCGCGGCATCGTCATCGGCCTGCCGCTCAGCCTGGACGGCAGCGATTCCCCCCGCACCCAGTCGGTCCGCGCCTTTGCCCGCAATCTCGCGCCGCTCGGCCGCCCGACTTTGCTCTGGGACGAGCGCTGGTCCACCCAGGCGGTCACGCGCGCGCTGATCGACGCCGACGCCAGCCGCGCGCGCCGCGCCGAGCTGGTCGACAAGATGGCCGCCGCCTACATCCTGCAAGGTGCGATCGACGCGATGACGATGGCGCCGTGAGCGCCGCGCGAAAAACCGCTACACTGTCGCGACAAACCGTGTTATAGAAATAACACACTTACAGGGGAAACATGCCATGCGTCTTCGAATCGCCGCCGCGATGCTCGCCACCACCGTCCTCACGCTCGGAGCCTTCAATATGACCGCCGAGGCCCATGCCGCCCATGCCGCCCAGGGCGCCACCGCCGAACGGCCGGCGCCGGTGCGCTACACGGCGCAGCAATTCTTCGAGACGACCAGCTACGGCATGGCCGCGGCGGACGGCATCGCCTTCTCGCGCGACGGGCGGCACCTGCTGATCAATACGGACCGGACCGGCGTGTTCAACGCCTATGCGCTCCCCGTGGCCGGCGGCGATCCGGTGCCGATCACCAGCTCATCCGGCAACGCCACTTTCGCCATGTCCTATTTCCCCAATGACGAGCGGGTGCTGTTCACCGCCGATCAGGGCGGCAACGAGCTCAATCACGTCTATGTCCGCCTGCCCGACGGCACCGAGCGCGACCTGACCCCGGGCGAGAATCTGAAGGCGAGTTTCATGGGCTGGAGCGGCGACGGCCGCACCTTCTACATCTCCAGCAACGAACGCGATCCGCGCGCCTTCGATATCTACGCCTATGACGCACAGACCTACGAACGCCGGATGATCTTCCAGAATAGCGGCGAGTTCTTCCCGTCGGACGTGTCGCGCGACGGGCGCTTCGTCGCGCTCGGCAAGGCGAACAGCAGCGCCGACAGCGACGTCTATCTTTACGAGGTGGGCGGCGAGGCCGCGCCGCGCCACATCACCCCGCATCAGGGCAATATCTCGCACGGCGTCTACGGCTTCACGCCGGACAGCACGGCGCTCGTCTACGGCACCAACGAGACGAGCGAATTCTCGCAGGCGGTCCGCTACGATCTCGCCAGCGGCGCGCGGCGGCCGATGATCGCGGCCGACTGGGACGTGATGTTCGTCTCCTATTCGCCCTCGGGCCGCTACCGGGTCCATGGCGTCAATGCCGACGGCTCCAGCGCGCTCACCATCACCGACACGCGTTCCAACCAGCCCCTGCGCCTCACCGGCGTGCCCGAGGGCGACCTGGGCGGCGTGCGCTTCAACCGCGACGAGACGATGATCGCCTTCACCGTCGCGTCGGACACTTCTCCCTCCGACATCTTCGTCGCCGATCTTTCGAACGGCCAGGCCCGCCGCCTCACCACCGCGCTCAATCCGGCGATCGACGAGGCCAATCTCGTCACCGCCACCGTGGCGCGCTTCCCCTCCTATGACGGGCTGGAGATTCCCGGCATCCTCTATCGCCCGCACGGGGCAAGCGCGGCCAATCCGGTGCCGGCGATCGTGCTGGTCCATGGCGGGCCGGGCGGACAGAGCCGGCGCGGCTACAGCGCGATGGTCCAGCATCTCGTCAATCACGGCTATGCCGTCTACGCGATCAACAATCGCGGCTCGTCCGGCTACGGCAAGACCTTCTTCCACCTGGACGATCGCCGCCACGGCGATGTCGATCTCAGGGACGTCGTCGCCTCGCGCGACTGGCTGGCCGGGCAGGACTGGATTTCGGACCGCGTCGCCGTGATGGGCGGCTCCTATGGCGGCTATATGACGGCCGCCGCATTGGCCTTCCACCCGGAGGTGTTCGACGCCGGCGTCAACATCTTCGGCGTCACCAACTGGGTCCGCACGCTGGAATCGATTCCCGCATGGTGGGGGGCGCAGCGCACCGCCTTGTTCGACGAGATGGGCGATCCGGCGGTGGACGCGGAACGCCACCGGGCGATCTCCCCGCTCTTCCACGCCGCCAATATCCGCCGGCCGATGCTGGTCGTGCAGGGCGCCAACGATCCGCGCGTGCTCCAGGTCGAGAGCGACGAGCTGGTCGCCGCCGTGCGCGCCAACAATGTGCCGGTCGAATATGTCCTCTTCCCCGACGAGGGCCACGGCTTCCTGCGCAAGCAGAACCGCATCGACGCGCAGGAGGCCTATCTGCGCTTCCTGGACCAGCATTTGCGCCGTTGATCATCCCCATTCCGTTCGTCCTGAGCCTGTCGAAGGACTGTCCTTTCTTCTCCACCGCTGGAAGGGAAGCATAGGGCTTCGACAGGCTCAGCCCGAACGGGGAAAGGGATGGCAATGCTTGAGCCTCACCGGCCCACTCGCTACAGCGCCGCTTCAATGTCCTCCGCGCGCTTCCCTCACCGGCACCTCCTCGGCATCGAGGGGCTGTCCGCCGCCGATCTCGCCCTCATTCTCGACGAGGCCGAGGCCTGGGCCGATTTCAACCGCGGCGCCCGCAAGGCGGACCGGCGGCTGGAAGGCCTCACCCAGATCAACGCCTTCTTCGAGAACAGCACCCGCACGATGTTCTCGTTCGAGATCGCGGGGAAGCGCCTCGGCGCGCAGGTGTCCGGCTTCCATCCCGCCGCCTCCAGCGTGCGCAAGGGCGAAAGCCTGATCGACACCGCGCTGACGCTGAACGCGATGCGCCCGGACATCCTCGTCATCCGCCACGAGGCGGTCGGCGCCGCGCGCGACGTGGCGGCGGTGATGGATTGCCCGGTCATCAACGCCGGCGACGGGCGCGGCGAGCATCCGACCCAGGCCCTGCTCGATGCGCTGGCGATCCGCCGCCGCTTCGGGCGGATCGCGGGGCTCAGGATCGTGATCTGTGGCGACATCGCGCACAGCCGCGTCGCCGGATCGAACCTGCGCGCGCTGCCCCTGCTCGGCGCCGAAGTGACGGTCGCCGGGCCCGCCGCCCTGCTGCCTGCCACGCTGCCGCCCGGCATCGCGGCCACGACCGATTTCGACGCCGCGCTGGAGGGCGCCGACGTGGTGATGATGCTGCGCATCCAGCGCGAGCGGCTGGAGGAGGGCCTTGCCGACGCGCTCGGCGATTATCACGCCCGTTACGGTCTCACCCGTGCCCGCCTCGCCCGCGCCGCACCCCATGCCGTCGTGATGCATCCCGGCCCGATGAACCGCGGCGTCGAGATCGACGGCGAGGTTGCGGACGATCCCGAACGCTCACTCATCCTCGCCCAGGTCGAGCTCGGCGTCGCGATCCGCATGGCCTGCCTCGATCTGTTGACCAGGGAGCGGCGGGGCTAGGCGCGGCGTCAGGCCCCATCGCCCACACTCCAATCCTTCTCCCTCGAGAGAGAGGGAGGTGTAGATCGGACATCAATGCGCGGTAGGCCGGATTCTAGCGCCGCTCGATGCCGTAATCGATCCGGATCCTGACCCAGGCGCCCACCAGTGACCGTCCGCCCCGCCGCGGCGGCCGCACCCGGAATTCCCATGCCGCGGCGAGCACCGCGCGGTTGATCTGCGAACCGTTCGGATATTCGTCGAGCCCGACGCAGTCCTCCACGCGATAATCCGGCGCTGTGCGGCACGCGATCAGCCCCCAGCCCGGGCCGTAGGCGGTGGACAGATAGCCCCGCAGCATCTCGTCGCTCGGCTCGCGATACCAGGCCGCCGCGTAAAGCGGTTCGCCATTGGGCGCCGTGCCGACCCGCTCCGTGTCGCGAGAGGCGGCGCTGCGCGTGTCCGGTGGCCCGTAGACCGGCCGGGGCTGCGCGGGCGGGCTTGCGCGCGGCGGGGCGGTCGACGGGGACGGTTGCGGAAGCGGCGGCACGACGGGCGGCGGCACGGGCGCGGCCACCGGTTCGGCGGGCTGCGGCGGCGGCGCCTCCTCGGGCTCCGGCCGCGGTGTCTCGGGTCGCTCCTCCGCTTGTTGTTCTTCTTCCGGACTCGGAGGCTCGTCCTCGTCCTCGTCTTCCCTGACCTCCTCGACCCGCAGGCTGACCACGTTGGGCTGATCGTCTGCCCCGGGCAGCCGCACCGTGCCCAGCGACAGCAGCACGAACAGGAGCAGGAGCTGGATCAGCAGGGTCAGGCCGACGCCGATCGCGCGCTGCCGGCCATCGGCGCGAATCCGCTGGACGAAGGACGGAACTGGAACGGGCCTCGGCTGCAACAATGGGTCTTCGCTGGTGATGTCCGCGGGACCGGAACCCGGGGCTAAGGAGACCGGGGATAGTTTGGCGCCGGGATGGTGGCAAGCCGGGCAACCGGCAAGGCGGGATGTCCGTTATGCGTGGAAAGCCGACGTTGCACATTCACGAGCACGTCTATCGGGTCGCGGTCTATCGCGCTTCCTCGACAAGCCGCTGACATGCGTGGGTCGCGACGTTGGCGGCGATGTAAGCGGCATGGGGAAGCGACGTCGCCCGCCCCGGTGAGACCCTGAGGTAAGCGCCATCATTAACGTAGAACAGACGCCCGGTCAGAAGCGCCAGGAATGGGGTAATGCCGCGCTCACCCGGACTGAGACAGCTAAACTCCCGAGCCAGTCGGCTGTGGGGCGCGCGGAATACCCATACGTCAAACAGGTAGTCGGCCAGATCGCTTTGCCGCAGATCGTCCCGTTCGCTGGCATCGTCCGAATCGGTCGAGCGGCGCGGCTCATATCCATGGTCTTGCATCAGCTTGGCGAGATAGTCCGGGGGCAGCGCTGCGGCGAGAGCTTCAGCGGCCTCATGAATGCCATCCGACGGTGACACTCCCAGCATCCCGTTTCCGTCAGGATCGGCCAATATGATCTCGTTCGGCGGAGCAACCGGTGTCTCCCTCCAGTTCGGTTCCCGCTCGCCTTCTTGCACGATGACGAGGCGCGGCGGAGCAACAGGAACGCGAACTGTTTGCTGCCCAGCCAACACGGACCCGGCCGTGGTCGAGCAGAGCAAGCAAGCAAGCACCATGACCGCGCGCGCCGAATGCTTCATCATCCGAAAATTGCATGTGCCGGCAATGTTCGCAATGGATCGAAAAAAGACGCCTCGGCATCCGCTTCCAATGTAGGAAAAGCTCTGTCACTCTCCCGGCATGCCCGAGTCTGTCGCCCTTTCGCGCCGGAGCGGCTCTTTGGAGCCCTTCGGCCCGCCGGGCTGGGGGCGATGCCCCCGCACGTGGCGTCAACTTCGTCAACTTCCGCGCGCCGAATCGGGGTGGTTTGGCGGCGAATCCTTCGCTTTCGCCTCTCGCCGCCAAATCGCGAATCGCCGCCATGAAAAAGGGCGGCCGGCCTTGGCCGCCGGCCGCCCTTCCAGAGGGAGGGTTGAGGCTCCCGAAAGCTCAGGCGTTGCGCGTTGTCTCGCTGGCGTAGCGGGCGGCCCAGCGGATCGCGGCGTCGCCGGCATTTTCGCGCACGAAGCATTCGCCGCCCTGCGCCTGGATCGATCCGCACAGGCGGCGCGCATCGGCCTCGCTCGCGAAGCCGGCGACGGCGACGCGGTGCAGGGTGCGGCCCTGGTGGTCGATCGTGACGGTGAGCGGCGCGTAGGGGGTCAGGCCATGGCGGCCCTGCGTCTCCACCCAGGCGCGCTCGGCATTGGCCTCGTTCGAGAAGGCGCCGAGCTGGACGACATAGCGGCTGTCGCCGGCGCGGACCTGCGCGACGCGCGGCGCGGCGCGGTTGAAGCGGGGCGCGGGCGGCAAGGAGACGGCGGCGGCCGGCACGACTGCCGGGCTCGGCCGGTTCAGCGTCTGGACGGCCAGCGCCTGCCGGACCTCGCGGGCGCTCGGCGCTTCGGGTTCCGGCTGCGGCACGGGCAGATAATAGGAGGGCGCTTCGGCCACCCGGACGGGGGCTTCGGCGGGCAGGCCCCAGTCGGAATCGCCACTGGCGGCCGGGGCCGGCGCCTGAGGATAGGCCGGCGCGGCGGGCGCGAGCGCGATCACCTGGCGGGGCGCGGCGCCCGGATTGACCAGCGGCGCGACGACGGGCGCCGCTTCGGCGACCTGCACGGGCGCCGGTGCCAGGCGGGACAGAGCGAGCCGGACCGGCTGGCCCGGATCGGACGCGACCGGGGTGACGCCGAGCAGGCCGGCGATCCGGGTCATGCCCGCATCGGGCCGGGCGAGCGCCGCCCATTGCGTCATCCGCGCCTCGACGTCGGCGGGCGAAATGTCCTGCGCGGCGATCGCGCGGGCGCGGCGCCAGTCGCCGGCCAGGGCATGCGCCAGCGCCAGATTCTGGCGCGCGCGGGGCGTCGCCATCTGGCTGCGCGCCAGCGGCTCGAGCAAAGCGAGGCCGCGCTCGGGATGGCCGGCCAGCGCATAAGCGAGGCCGCGATCGGCGTCGGAGGCGATGCCGCCGAGATGGTCGAGCTGCGCCACTGCGGCGGCGGGACGGCCGAGAGCGATCTGGGTCAGCGCGAAGCTCATCCCCGCGCGCCGGTTCGACGGATCGAGCTCCAGCACGTCGGCATAGGTCGCGCGGGCCGAATCGAAGCGGCCGGCCTTGAGGTAGATGTCGGCGAGCAGCAGGCGATAGCCGGCGTCGCGCGGCGCGGCGGCGACTGCCCGCTCCAGCGCCTCGCGCGCGTCCTCGAGCCGGTTCTCGCGCAGCGCGCGGGCGCCTTGCTCATGGGCGCGGGCGGCCTCGCGGTCGGCCGGCGCGCTGGCCGGACGGCCACGTATCTGGCCGGACAGGGCCGTGCCGGAGGTCATCGTCAGGCTGACGATCATCGTCGAGGCGGCGATCTTGAAGGCGATCCTGCTCATCGCGTCGATCCTTCCGGTTACGTCAGTTGCGCTTGGCTTTGGCGGGAACCTGCCCGGCGAGCGCATCGACTTCCGGCAGCGAGGCCAGAAAGTCGTCGAGCGCGCCGATGACGAGCTGCTGCGCCGAACGGCCGGTGACCGCGCAGGCGAGCCGCAGCTTGAGATGGCGCTCCGCATCGAGGCGAAGCGTGAAGGCGGCCTTCTTGCCGGCGGGAGCCACGGCGGGTCGCTTGGGCAGCGCCAGCACCTTGGCCTTGCGCGGCGCGGGCGCGACGGGCGCTTCCACCTCGGCAAATCCGGCATCGTCCTCGGCGTCGAAATGCTCGGCGATGGCGCGCTGCTGCGCGGCGACCGCGGGCTCATCGCCCTTGGGCAACGGAGTCAGCGCCGAGATCGAGCTCGGCACATGTTCCGGGCCGAAATCGGCGACCTGCGCCTCGGCCGGACCCATGTCGTTCCAGCCGAGATCCTCGAAACCGGTATAGCCTTGCGGACGCATCGCCGGCTTGGCGGCGCCCTTGCGGGCCAGCAGCCCCGAGGAGAGCGAGGCGTAGGGGCGAGCTTCGTTCATGTGCGCGCCCTCCGTCACTGGCCCATCACGCGGCGGCCGAAGCCGGGCGCGGGACGTTGTGCGGCCGGATGCGGCACCGGGCCGCCGGGCGCGGAAAAGACGGTCCGGCGGAAATTCTTCTCGAGCCGGTCGGCGACATAGTCCCAGAGCTCGACCACCTCGCGGGCCGATTTGCCGTTCGGATCGACCTCCATCACGGTGCGGCCGTCGATCATCGAGGCGGCGAAATCGGTGCGGTGGTGGAGCGTGACCGGGGCGACCGTGCCGTGCTGCGACAGCGCAATCGCCGCCTCGAAGGTGATCTTCGCCTTGGGCGTCGCCGCGTTGACGACAAAGATGAGCGGCTTGCCGGCGCGCTCGCACAGATCGACCGTGGCGCCGACAGCGCGCAGGTCGTGCGGGGAGGGCCTGGTCGGAATGACAACCAGCTCGGCGACCTGGATGACGCTCTGGATCGCCATCGTGATCGCAGGCGGGGTATCAACCACGGCGAGGCGGAAGCCCTGCTGGCGCAGCACCTCGAGGTCCGCGCCGAGACGCGCCACCGTGGTCTGGGCGAAGGCGGGCATGTCGTCCTCGCGTTCGTTCCACCAGTCGGCGAGCGAGCCTTGCGGGTCGATGTCGATCAGGCAGACGGGGCCGTAGCCGGCGCGCTGCGCCTGGACGGCGAGATGGCCGGAAAGGGTGGTCTTACCCGATCCGCCCTTCTGCGAGGAAAGAGCCAGAACGCGCATGCAATTATCCCTTGATGGTTCCCCACGTGGAGGCCGGGTTTGCGCCGTCGAAGCTAAAATCCGGTTAACATCGTGGCAGGGTTCGGCACCGTTCCGGATGCGTCGACGCATAGGCAAACCGCTGATTTCGATGCTAAAGCGCCATTAAACATTCGCCGCTAGAGCGAAGCCGTTGTCCGGTGGAGATGAACAATGACGATCCGTTTCGGCCGAGCGAGCCTGTCCATCGTGGCCGCCATGGCGCTCGCCGCGCCCCTGGCCGCGCAACAGGGCCTTGTCGGCCCCAGCGTCGAGGCCGGCTTCACGGCCTGGCAGGCCGGCGACTATGACACGGCGGTGCGCAACTGGCGCCCGCTGGCCGATCGCGGCGATGCCGATGCGCAGTTCAATCTGGGCCATGCCTATCGGCTTGGCCGGGGCGTGCCGCAAAATCTGACCCTCGCCGAGCAATGGTATGAGCGCGCCGCGCGCTCCGGCCATATGGAGGCGCAGGCCATGTACGGCGTGATCCTGTTCCAGAATGGCCGCCGCACCGAGGCGATGCCGTTCATCCAGCGCGGCGCCGAGGCCGGCGATCCGCGCGCGCAATATGTCTACGGCACCGCGCTCTTCAACGGCGATCTCGCCCCGCGCGACTGGGTGCGCGCCTATGCGATGATGAGCCGCGCCGCCGCCCAGGGCCTCGCCCCCGCCGTCACCCAGCTCGTCGAGATGGAGCGGCACATCGCGTCGGAGGATGTCGCGCGCGGCCGGGAGATGGCCGAAGCGATGGCGCGCCAGGCATCGCCGCCCGCCGTCGCCCTGGCCGAAGCCGTGCCGCCGCCGCCCGCGCGGCAGCCGAGCGTCGCGCCGACCGCGCTGCCGCCTTCGGCTGCCGCCAATCCGCCGGAGCCGGCACCGCCTGCGCCCCGCCCTGGAGCGCCCGTGGCGCGTCCGCCCGCGCCTGGCGCGACGCTGGCGAGCGCCGGCGGCCGCTGGCGCATCCAGCTCGGCGCGTTCGCCAGCGAGGCCAATGCCCGTGCCGCGTGGAGTGGCATTGTCGGACGCCTGCCCGGCCTTCAGCCGCAAATCGTGCGCGCTGGCGCCGTCTTCCGGCTCCAGGCCGGCCCGCTCGCCGATCGTGCCGCCGCGACCCGCGCCTGCGCCGCCGCGCGCCAGGCCTGCTTCCCGGTCGCGCCGTAGGAGGTCGTTTAACCGTTTCTTTGCGCGGCCCCGTTATGACCGTCCTTCAAGAACAAGGGACGGGAAGATGGGGCAGGCAGTCGATCTCGACGATCGCAGGGGCATGGCGTCGCGCTGGCGGCGGCGGCGGATGTGCGTGCTGGTCGCCGATCAGGCCGCGCCGGCGGCGCTGCGCGAGATCACCGCGACCGGCGCCACGCTGGAAACCTCCGCCCGCCCGCTGATCGGCGTCACCGTGGAGCTCAGGCATCCCGACGCCGGCACGATCGCCGCCCGGGTCCGCGCCGTCGGCGATGACGGCGTCGCGCTCGGTTTCGACTATGGCGAACGCTCCGTCGCCTTCGCCTTGGCCGCCATCGCCGCCGACATGAGCCGGCCGGGCTAACCCTCCACCCAATCCTTGCGGGCATAGCCCTGCGTGTAGAGCAGGGCGGTGAGGTCGTTCGCTTCGATCCGCGCATCCGCCGCCGCCGCCACCACTGGCTTCGCGCGATAGGCGACGCCCAGCCCCGCCGCCTCGATCATCGGAATGTCGTTGGCCCCGTCGCCGACCGCCAGACTCTCTTCCGGCGCGAGGCCGAGCCTGACCGCCGTCCCGATCAGCGCCTCGCGCTTCGCCGCCGCGCCGACGATCGGGCGGGTCACCGTCCCCGCCAGCCGATCCCCGTCGATCTCCAGCACATTGGCGATGGCCTCGTCGAAACCGATTTCTTCCGCCACCGGCCCGGCGAAGCGGGTGAAGCCGCCGGAGACAAGCAGCGCATGCGCCCCATTGGCTTTCATCGTCCGCACCAAAGTCCGCGCGCCGGGCATCAGCCGCACCCGCTCGGTCCGGCAGCGGTCGATCACCGCCGCGTCCATCCCCTTGAGCAGCGCCACCCGCGCGTCCAGCGCCGCCGCGAAATCCAGCTCGCCGCGCATCGCCCGCTCGGTCACTTCGGCGACCTCGGCCTTCAGCCCTGCATAATCGGCCAGCTCGTCGATGCACTCGACGGTGATCATCGTCGAATCCATGTCGGCGACGATCAGCCGCTTGCGGCGCCGGGCGGCGGGCTGGACGATCACGTCCACGCCCCCGATCAGCCCCTCCAGCGCCCGCCGCGCCGCGCCGGGATCGCCGCCGAACGCGAGATCCCCCGCCTGGCCCTCGTCGAGCCACGCAAAACCACGCACCTCCCCCACGGCGTCCTGGGCGGCCGAAATATCGCCGCGCATCAGCCGCTCCTTTGCTATCAGGGTCGCGATGAACATGGGGTCCTCTGGAAAGCCGCCGCTCGCGCTCATCGCAGGCCCGACCGCCAGCGGCAAGTCGGCGCTTGCCCTAGCCTTTGCCGAAGCGACGGGTGGGGCGATCATCAACGCCGATAGCGCTCAGGTTTACAAGGAATTGCGAGTCGTTTCGGCCAGGCCATCGAAAGATGACGAATGCCGCGCCCCGCATCGCCTCTACGGCTATCGCAGCGGCGCGGAGACCTGCTCCGCCGCCGATTGGGCCGGAGATGCCAGGCGCGAGATCGCCGCCGTCCATGCCGAGGGACGCCTGCCGATCCTCGCCGGCGGCACCGGCCTCTACATCCGCACCCTGCTCGACGGCATCGCGCCGGTGCCCGAGATCGATCCCGCGATCCGCGCGGAGGTCCGCGCGCTGCTCGTGGCGGACGCCCATGCCGCTCTGGCGCGTGAGGACCCGGAAGCGGCCGCGCGCCTCCGGCCGAGCGATACCACCCGCATCGCTCGGGCGCTGGAGGTGGTGCGATCGACCGGCCGGACCCTGCGGGACTGGCAAACCGAGAAGGTCGGCGGGATCGGCGGGGAGGTGGCATTGCGCCCCCTCATCCTGCTGCCCCCGCGCGACTGGCTGCATCGGCGCTGCGACAAGCGCTTTAAAGAAATCTTTTCAGAAGAAGGGATTGTGGAAGTTCGTTCGCTTCTAGAGCGAGAATTATCGCCGTCCGCCCCGGTGATGCGCGCGATCGGCGTGCCGGAGATCGCCGCCTTCCTGCGCGGCGATCTCGGCCACGACGAGGCGCTGGCGGCAGGGCAGGCCGCGACCCGCCAATATGCCAAGCGCCAATATACCTGGTTCCGCCATCAGCCGCCGGCCGACTGGCGGCGTTTCATGGCCCCGCCCGACACCCCAATTGTTCGGGCCGAGCTTGTCGAAGCCCTGTCCTTCACCTAGGCCGCGCATATGCAGGCCTGGTTCGATAAGGATTGCGATCTCTCGATCATTCGCGCCAGGCGGGTGGCGGTCGTCGGTTACGGCAATCAGGGCCGCGCCCAGGCGCTGAACCTGCGGGACAGCGGCGTCGCCGTGACGGTCGCCCTGCGCGAAGGCTCCACGCGCCGCGAACAGGCGCGGGCCGACGGGTTCGACGTCATGCCGTCAGCCGAGGCCGCCGCGCAGGCGGACGTGGCGATGCTGCTCGCCGCCGATGAGGATCATGGCCGCATCTATGCCGAGGAACTGGCGCCGCACCTGAAGCTCGGCGCCGCTCTGGGCTTCGCGCACGGCCTGTCGATCCGCTTCGGCCTGATCCAGCCGCGTCCCGATCTCGACATCTTCCTCGCCGCGCCCAAGGGGCCGGGCACGGCCTTGCGCGACGACTATCTCGCCGGCGCCGGCCTGATCGGGCTGATCGCGGTCGAGCAGGACGCGAGCGGCGGCGCGCAGGCGCTGGCGCTGTCTTACGCCGCCGCGATCGGCAGCGGCCGAGCGGGAATCCTGCCGACCAGCTTCGCCGAGGAATGCGAGGCCGACCTGTTCAACGAGGCGGCCGTGCTCTGGGGCGCGATCCCGGAGCTGATCCTGGGCGGCTACGACACCTTGGTCGAGGCCGGATATTCTCCCGAAATCGCCTATTTCGAATGCCTTGCCGAAGTGAAGCTGATCGCCGATCTCATCCATGCGCGTGGCATCGCCGGCATGCGCGAGGCGATTTCCAACACCGCCGAGTTCGGCGCGTTGAAAGGCGGGGAGAGGATCGTCACCGCCGACACCCGCACCGAGATGCGCCGCATCCTGCGCGAAGTCCGCTCCGGCGCCTTCGTCAGGGAGCTGATCGCCGACGCCGAGGCCGGCTATCCGCGCCTGAAAGCCAGCCGCGCCCGCGCCGCCGCCCATCCGATCGAGGCGATCGGCAAGGGACTGCGCGACCTGAAGCCATCGCAATGATCTTCATCGAGACCGAACGGCTGATCCTGCGCCGTCCGCGCGATTCGGATCTGGACGCGCTGATGCCCGCCTGGGCGGACCCGGAGATGACGCGCTACACCGTCCGCCGCGACGATCCGCGCGCCTTCCTCAGGCAGCTGATCGCCGACATGCAGGCGAAACAACCCGGCGCGATCGAACCGGGCGGCCCCTGGTATCAGTTCGTCCTCGCCCGCCGCGCGGATGGCGCGGTGGTCGGCGACATTGGCGTCGGTTTCGACGTGCCCGGCGAACGGCAGGTCGAGCTCGGCTACCGCATCCTCCCCGCTCATCAACGCCAGGCCTATGTTCGCGAGGCGTTGACGGCCCTGATCCCCTGGCTGATCGACGCGCATCGCGTCCATCGCTTCGTGGCGGTCGCCACGGCCGAGAACATCGCCTCCGTAAAGATCATCCGCGCGCTCGGCTTCCACCAGGAAGGCCATTTCCGCGAAGCCTTCCTGTGCGACGGCCGTTGGATCGACGACCTCTATTTCGCCTTGCTCGCAAAAGACTGGCGCGGCTGAGGCTACTTCCGCCCGAACAGCTTCTCGATGTCACCATGGGCCAGCTTCACCCAGGTCGGGCGGCCGTGGTTGCACTGGCCGCTGTGCGGCGTCACCTCCATCTCGCGCAGCAATGCGTTCATCTCGGCGACGGAGAGGAGGCGGCCGGCGCGGACCGAACCGTGGCAGGCCATGGTCGCGGCGACATGGTCGAGCTTTTCCTTGAGGGACAGCGCGCCGTCGAAGGCGGCCAGATCGTCGGCGAGGTCGGTGACGAGGCCCTTGGCGTCGCTCGCGCCCAGCATGGCGGGCATGGCGCGGACCAGCATGGCGCGCGGGCCGAACCGCTCGATCTCCAGGCCCAGTTCGGCCAGCTCGGCGATGCGCGCCTCCAGCCGGTCGCAGGCGGGCTCGTCCAGCTCGACCACTTCGGGCAGCAGCAGGGCCTGCGCGGCGACGCCGCCCGCCGCCATCGCCCGGCGCATCCGTTCCAGCACCAGGCGCTCATGCGCGGCATGCTGGTCGACGAGGACGAGGCCGTCTTCGGCCTCGGCGACGATATAGGTCGCGGCGACCTGGCCGCGCGCGACGCCGAGCGGATGGCGCGCGGATTCCGGCGGCGCTTCGGCGGCGATTTCGGCGCGGGCCTGGGGGGCGAAATCGTGGGCGCGGTCGCGAAGGCTCCCATCTGCCCCCTCCCCCGTCACTCCCGCGAAAGCGGGGGTCCAGCTTTCTTGACGAGGGTAAAAGAAGGAAGAAGCGGGATTCCCGCTTTCGCGGGAATGACGGTTGGGGGTGGGTTCGCTTTGCCAATTGCCCAGCGCCGCCGCGCTGGGGCGCTGGGCGGAGCGGTGGCCGGCTTCGTCGAGGGCGTGGCGCAGGCCGCCGACGATCAGGCCGCGGATATTGCCGGGATCGCGGAAGCGGACCTCGGTCTTGGCCGGGTGGACGTTCACGTCCAGCTCGTCGGCGGGGAGATCGATGAAGAGGGCCAGGACCGGGTGGCGGTCGCGGGCCAGCAGATCCTGATAGGCGGCGCGCACCGCGCCGATCAGCACGCGGTCCTTCACCGGGCGGCCGTTGACGAACAGATATTGATGGTCCGCCACGCCCCGGTTGAAGGTCGGCAGGCCGGCAACGCCGCCGAGCCGGGCGGAGCCGCGGGCATAATCGATCGCCAGGCTGTTGGCGGCGAGCTCCCGGTCGGTCAGCGCCGTGACCCGGGCGGGGCGGTCCTCGCCGGGCTGGACCTGGAGGGTGCGGCGCCCGTCATGCTCCAGCGTGAAACCGATATCGGGCCGCGCCATGGCGAGACGCTTCACGACATCGAGGCAGGCGGCATATTCGCTGCGCGCGGAGCGCAGGAACTTGCGCCGGGCGGGGACCTTGTCGAACAGCCCTGCCACCGTGACGCGGGTGCCGGGCGGCAGTGCGGCCGGCCCCTCTCCCGCCAGCTTGCCGTTGTCGATCGCGCGCGACCAGCCGTCGGCGCCCCGGGGGCGGCTTTCGATGGTGAGCCGGGCGACGCTGGCGATCGACGGCAGCGCCTCGCCGCGAAAGCCCAGGGTGGCGACATTCTCGATGGCGTCGTCAGGGAGCTTGGACGTGGCGTGCCGCTCCAAGGCCAGCGCGATCTCGTCCGGGGCCATGCCGCACCCGTCGTCGGTGACGCTCATCCCGTCCACGCCGCCGCCAGCGAGCGTCACGGCGATTCGCCTCGCGCCGGCGTCGATCGCGTTCTCGACCAGCTCCTTCAGCGCGCTGGCCGGCCGTTCCACCACCTCGCCCGCGGCGATGCGGTTGACCAGATGCTCGGGAAGGCGCCGTATTGACATGAGGGAAGCTCTATACGAAGCGGCGGCGGCTCGCGAGCCGCGTTGCGCATATCTGTTGTGGACCGGCGAGGCGGGAGCATCCTATAGACATTTTTCGGGCGCGACCGGGAGTCTCCCGCCCATGCCCAAAGCCTCCAGACGACAAGGCCGTTCATGTCCTTCTTCAATCTTTTCCGCCTCCCCTCCCACGACATGGCGATCGACCTCGGTACCGCCAATACGGTGGTCTATGTGCGCGGCCGCGGCGTGGTGCTCAACGAGCCGTCCGTGGTCGCGATCGAGACGATCAACGGCGTCAAGCGCGTCAAGGCGGTCGGCGACGACGCCAAGCTCATGATGGGCAAGACGCCGGACCAGATCGAGGCGATCCGCCCCCTGCGCGACGGCGTGATCGCGGACATCGACGTCGCCGAGCAGATGATCAAATATTTCATCGCCAAGGTGCACGGCCGCCGCCGCTTCCCGCGCTGGCCGGAGATCGTGATCTGCGTGCCTTCGGGCTCCACCTCGGTCGAGCGGCGCGCGATCCGCGACGCCGCCTCCAACGCCGGGGCGCGGCAGGTCTATCTGATCGAGGAGCCGATGGCCGCCGCGATCGGCGCCGACATGCCGGTGACCGAGCCGATCGGCTCCATGGTCGTCGATATCGGCGGCGGCACGACGGAAGTCGCGGTGCTCAGCTTGCGCGGCCTCGCCTACACCACCTCGGTGCGCGTCGGCGGCGACAAGATGGACGAGGCGATCAGCTCCTATGTCCGCCGCAACCACAACCTGCTGATCGGCGAGGCCACGGCCGAGCGGATCAAGAAGCAGGTCGGCATCGCCAAGCCGCCTGCCAATGGCGAGGACGGCGAGACCGTCCACATCAAGGGCCGCGACCTGGTCAACGGCGTACCCAAGGAGATCACGATCAACCAGCGGCAGATCGCCGAGGCATTGAGCGAACCGGTCGGCACGATCGTCGAGGGCGTGCGCATCGCGCTGGAGAATACCGCGCCGGAGCTGGCCGCCGACATCGTCGATCAGGGCATCGTGCTCACCGGCGGCGGCGCGCTGCTCAAGGGCCTCGACGAAGTGCTGCGCGACGAAACCGGCCTTCCCGTCACCGTCGCCGACGACCCCCTCACCTGCGTCGCGCTCGGCACCGGCCGCGCGATGGAGGAGGACGTCTTCCGCGGCGTGCTGCAGACCGCCTAGTTAGGGGGACGCGCAGCATGGCGCCGCCCGCGAAACGGCGTCCGGGTTTCTCCCGCAAGGCGCAATATGGCCTGTTCCTCGGCTATGTCGTGGCCGTGGCGGGGATGCTGATCGCCGTCCTGCTGCTGATCGTCGCGGCGATCGATCCGCGCGGCTTCGCGGCGATCAGGGGCGCGGCGCTGGACGCGACGGCGCCGGTCAGCTCGGGCGGGCGCTCCGTCACCGGCTTCTTCAGCGGTCTCGGCAGCGCCATTTCCGATTATTTTCGCGCCGGATCGCAGAACGCGCAGCTTCGGGCCGAGCTTGCGGAAACGCGCCGCGCCTTGGTCGCGGCGCAGGCGGCCGAGGCCGAAAACCGGCGGCTGACCGCGATGCTGGGCCTGGCGCAGGACGTCACCGACGAAGTGACGGTGGCGCGGATCGTCGGCTCCTCCTTCCAGTCGCCGCGCCGGCTCGCGACGCTTTCGGCCGGCACCGGATCGGGCGTCGCCGCCGGGATGCCGGTGCGCTCGTCCGACGGGCTGATCGGCCGGGTGATCGAGACCGGGCGCTGGGCGGCGCGGGTGCTGCTCGTCACCGATGCGTCGAGCAACGTGCCGGTGCGGCTGGTGCGCGACGGCACGCCGGCGATCGCCGCCGGGCGCGGCGACGGCACGATCGAATTGCGCACGCTGGAGGTCGGCGAAAATCCTTTCCGCTCCGGCGACGTGCTGGTCACGTCCGGCATCGGCGGCATCTTCCCGCCCAACGTGCCGGTCGCGCGGGTGATCCGGATCGAGGGCGACACCGCGATCGCGCGGCCGATGGCCGATCCGGCCCGCGCCGATTTCGCGATCGTCCAGCGCGCCTACCAGCCGGCGGTGGACGGCACGCTCGCCGACGCGCCGCAACAGCACCGCGCGCCGCCGGTGGCGGCTCCGCCGGGTCCCGCCGCGCCGGCCGCCAACGCCGACCGT
Source organism: Sphingomonas sp. (assembly GCA_019635535.1). Lineage (NCBI taxonomy): Bacteria > Pseudomonadati > Pseudomonadota > Alphaproteobacteria > Sphingomonadales > Sphingomonadaceae > Sphingomonas > Sphingomonas sp. Next base: position 1,512,091 of record JAHBZH010000001.1, on the reverse strand, counting down.
CAGCGCGACCCGCGCTACCAGCCGGCGCTGCAGCAGGCGCAACCGACTCCCGCCGAGGCGCCGCGATGAGCCGGATCGCCGGCTCCAGCACCGAAGTCGCGATCCGCGACCTGCGCAACCGTTTCGTGCCGACCATCTCGACCATCGTCGCGATCCTGCTCGTGCTGCTGCCCTTCGTGGCCGCCACGCCGCTGGTGCCCGATCTCGGCTTCCTCTTGCTCATCACCTGGCGGCTGCTGCGGCCGGAAATCTGGAGCGCCAACACCGCTCTCGCGCTCGGCCTCCTGAACGATCTCGTCGCCGGCAACCCGCTCGGCCAGTCGATGCTGCTGTGGACGGCGGCCTTCCTCGCGCTCGATTTCATCGACAGCCGGCTCGGCTTTCGCGACTATATGATGGACTGGCTGATCGCCGCCGCGCTTATCGCACTGCACACTGTCGGCGCCTGGTATGTCGCTCTGCTGATGAAGAGCGACGTCGCCTTCACGGTCGTGGTGCCGCAAATGATTGTCGGCATCCTCGCTTATCCGGTCGCCGCGCGGATCGTGCTGGCGCTCGATCGCTGGCGGCTCGGGCGATGAAGAAGCGTTATCGCCCCCCGCCCACCGAGGCCGGCATCGCCGCCAGCTTCTCGCGCCGCGCGATGCTGATCGGCGCGGGGCAGGCGGCGCTCGCCGCGGTGCTGGCCGGGCGGATGGGCTATGTCGCGATCGCGCAGAACCAGCGTTATTCCGATCTCGCCGATTCCAACCGCATCCAGACCCGGCTGATTCCGCCGCGCCGGGGCTGGATCGTCGACCGGCACGGCCAGCCCATGGCCTCCAACCGCAGCGATTTCCGCGTCGATCTCATCCCCGACCAGATCGAGGATGCCGATCGCGTGATCGCCGAGCTGACGCGCATCCTGTCGCTGACGCCGGAGGCGGTCGAGAAGATCCGCGAGGATCTGGCCGCGGCCGCCGGTTTCCAGCCGGTGCCGGTCGCCGAGCATCTCTCTTTCGAGAAATTCGCCGAGGTGACGGTGCGGTTGCCCGATTTGCCCGGCGTATCGCCGTTGCGCGCCTTCGCCCGCTTCTATCCCGAGGGCGCCGCCGTCGGCCATCTGATCGGCTATGTCGGCACGCCCAATCGCGACGAGTATGAAGCGGAGAACCGCTCCCCCCTGCTGCTCACCCCCGGCTTCAAGATCGGCAAGGAGGGGCTGGAGAAGGTGGTGGAGCAGCGCCTGCGCGGGCGGCCGGGCGCGGCGCGGGTCGAGGTGACGGCACGCGGCCGGCTGGTGCGCGAGCTGCGCACCCTGCCCGACGTCAGCGGCGCGCCGCTGCGCACCACGATCGACGCCGGCCTGCAAAGCTATGCGGCGCGGCGGATCGGCGATGAATCGGGTGCCTGCGTCATCATGGACTGCAACAATGGCGACCTGCTCGCCATGGCCTCGATGCCCGCTTACGATCCCAACGCCTTTTCCGACGGGATCAGCCGGTCCGAATGGGCGATGATGTCGGAGGACGAGCGCCGGCCCCTGCTCAACAAGGTCTTGAACGCGCTCTATCCGCCCGGATCGACGCTGAAGCCGATGGCGGCGATGGCGCTGCTGGAGGCGGGCGTCGATCCCGAGGATGTCGTGAGCTGCGGTGGCGGCTACCGGCTCGGCAACCGCGTCTTCCGTTGCCTCGGCCGGCACGGGCCGATGAATATGCACCGCGCCATCGCGCGCAGCTGCAACACCTATTTCTACGCGATGGCGCACCGTCACGGTTACGAGATCATCGCATCGATGGCGCGCGCGCTGGGCCTTGGCGAGCGCTTCGACATGCCGGTGGTCAGCCAGAGCTACGGCACCATTCCCGACGCCGCCTGGAAACGCCGCCGCTTCGACCAGGCCTGGAGCCATTCGGACTCGCTGAACGCGGTGATCGGTCAGGGCTATGTGATCGTGAATCCGCTCCAGCTCGCGACCATGTCGGCGTGCCTCGCGTCGGGCAGGCGCGTGCGCCCGCGCCTGATCGCGGGCGAGGGGCCGGCGCCGGCCGATTTCGCATACGATCCCGCCCATTTCGAACGGATCCGCCGGGCGATGTCGGAAGTCGTGAACGGCGCCGGCACGGCCGGGCGCAGCCGCCTCCCCTTCCCCGACATTCTGATGGGCGGCAAGACCGGCACGGCGCAGGTCCGCGCCATTTCCAGCGGATCGCGCGGCGGCGCGGGCGTGGCGCGGCGCTTCCGCGACCATGGCCTGTTCGTCTTCTTCGCGCCGGTGGACCGCCCGCTTTATGCCGGCGCGGTGGTGATCGAACACGGCATGGGCGGATCGCGCGCCGCTGCGCCGGTCGCCCGCGACGTGCTCACCTATCTGTTCGACAAGGACCGGGCGATGGCAGCGCTGGAGCCGCTGGAGCGCGAATGGGGCGGCAATATCGGCGAACGGATGGCGCGCCGCACGACCCAATGGGAAGCCGCCCGCGCCGCCGCGGCCGCCGCCCCGCCTCCGGCCGAGGCCCCCTGATGGCGCTGGTCGTTCCGAAACAGATCGCCGAGCTGCCCTGGCGGGTGATGTGGATCGTCATCGCGCTCGCCGGGGCCGGGATGCTCAGCCTCTATTCGGCGGCGGGCGGTTCGCTGATGCCCTGGGCGCTGCCCCATGCGGTGCGTTTCGCCACCTTCCTCGCCATGGCGATCGCGCTCTCCTACATCCGGCCCAAGCTGTTCGAGGAGACGGTCCACCTCGCCTATGCCGGCATCATTCTGCTGCTCATCACCGTCTTCGCCTTCGGCGCGATCGCCGGCGGCGCGCGCTCCTGGCTCGATCTCGGCGTGATCCGCATCCAGCCTTCCGAGCTCGCCAAGCCGGTGATGATGCTGGTCCTCGCCCGCTTCTACGCGATGGTGCCGCCGCGCGAGATCGGCCGCTGGTCGGCTTTGTGGCCGGCGCTCGCTTTGCTCGCCGTGCCCACCCTGCTCATCCTCATTCAGCCGGACCTCGGCACCGCCGCCCTGCTCGTCCTCTCGGCGATCGGGATCATGTTCCTCGCCGGGCTGCCGCTCTCCTGGTTCCTGGGCGGGGCGGCGGCGGTCGCGGCGATGGTGCCCATCGCTTATTCGCTGATGATGCCGCACCAGCAGGCGCGCGTGCTGATCTTCCTCAATCCGGAGGAGGACCCGCTCGGCGCCGGCTATCACATCACCCAGTCGCAGATCGCGATCGGCTCGGGCGGACTGTTCGGCAAGGGCTTCCTCAACGGCTCGCAGAGCCATCTCCAATATCTGCCCGAGCAGCATACCGACTTCATCTTTTCCGCCTTCGCCGAGGAATGGGGGCTGGTCGGCGGGCTGGTGCTGATCGCGCTCTTCTTCCTGCTGCTGCGCTGGGGGATGAAGGTCGCGGTCGACGCCAGGGGCCGGTTCGAGCGGCTGGCGGCGGCGGGCCTGACGCTCACCATCTTCTTCTACATCGCGGTGAATCTCATGATGGTGATGGGTCTCGCCCCCGTCGTCGGCATCCCGCTGCCGCTCGTCTCCTATGGCGGATCGGCGATGATGACGGTGATGATCTGCATCGGCCTCCTGATGTCGATCGACCGCCAGACCCGCCGCGATCCGCGCCGCGGCGGAGGCGGGCTCTAAGACGGTTGCAATCCCCGCGCGCCGCCCCTAAATGGCGCCTTCGCCGGGCCGCCCAGGCCGCCCGCGGACTGCCGCATGGCAATGGACGCATAGCTCAGTTGGTAGAGCAGCTGACTCTTAATCAGCGGGTCCTAGGTTCGAGCCCTAGTGCGTCCACCACTTTTCGTTCCGGCGTCTCCGTCCCCGATTGACCGACTCCCCGCCGCACGGCACTCTCTGCCCCGGTGGCGCCGGACTGTCGCGCTTCGCCTGCATCCACCTTTTCTCCAAACGGGAAAGGAACGGAAGGATGATCTATCTGCTCGCCGCATTGATCGGCGTCGTCGCGGGCCTGCGCGCGATGACCGCGCCCGCCGCCTTGGCCTGGGGCGCCTGGCTCGGCTGCATCTCGCTCGCCGCCACGCCCTTCGCCTTTCTGGGTTCGATCTGGGCGGTCGGCATTCTCAGCCTGCTCGCCGTGGGCGAGCTGGTCAGCGATCAGCTTCCCGCCACGCCAAGCCGCAAGGTGCCGGTCCAGTTCGGCACCCGCCTGCTCATGGGCGGCGTCACCGGCGCGGCGATCGGGGCGATGGCGGACATGCTCGTCCCCGGCCTCATCGCCGGCATGGTCGGCGCGGTGATCGGCACTTATGCCGGCGCGGCGGCACGCGCTACGCTGGCGCGCGGTTTCGGCCGCGACCGGCCGGCGGCCCTGATCGAGGACGCGGTCGCGATCGGCGGCGCGGCTCTGATCGTTCTCGCGCTCGCCCGGCCCCTGTGAACGCGCGGTGAGCGCCCGGCGCTTCGACGCGATCGTGATCGGCGCCGGCCAGGCCGGCCCGTCGCTGGCCGGGCGGCTGGCCGCGGCAGGGATGGAGGTGGCGCTGGCCGAGCGTCACCTGATCGGCGGCACCTGCGTCAATACCGGCTGCATGCCGACCAAGGCGCTGGTCGCCAGCGCCTATGCCGCGCACGTCGCGCGCCGCGCCGCCGATTACGGCCTGGTGGTGCCGGAGGTCGGCGTCGATTACGCCAAGGTCCACGCCCGCGCCCGCCAGGTGACGCTGAACGCGCGCGCCAACAACGAGAAGTGGCTGGCCGGCATGGATCGGCTCACCCTCTATCGCGAACATGCGCGGTTCGAAGGCCCGGGCACGATCCGTGTCGGCGCGGAACGGATCACCGCGCCCAAAATCTTCCTCAATGTCGGCGGCCGCGCCAATGTGCCGGACTTTCCCGGCGTCGGCGACGTGCCCTTCCTCAACAACAGTTCGATCCTCGATCTGGAGGAACTGCCACGCCATCTGATCGTCGTCGGCGGCTCCTATATCGGGCTGGAATTCGGCCAGATCTTCCGCCGCCTGGGCGCCGAGGTCACCATCGTCGAAAAGGGCGAGCGGCTGATCGGCCGCGAGGATCCGGAGATTTCCGACGCGATCCGCGCGGCGCTGGAGGATGAGGGCATCGCGGTGCGCACCCATGCCGAGTGCATTCGCCTCCTGTCCCATCCCGACGGTCCGGCGGTGGGCCTGGACTGCCATGAGGGTCCGCCGGAAGTGGTCGGCAGCCACATCCTGCTCGCGGTGGGGCGCCGGCCCAATACCGACGATCTCGGGCTCGACGCCGCCGGGGTCGCGACCGACGCGCGCGGCTACATAACGGTCGACGACAAGCTCGAAACCAATGTGCCCGGCATCTGGGCGATCGGCGATTGCAACGGGCGCGGCGCCTTCACCCACACCTCCTACAACGATTTCGAGATCGTCGCCGCCAATCTGATCGACGGCGAGGAGCGGTCGCTGAGCGAGCGCATCCCCGCTTATGCGCTCTACACCGATCCGCCGCTCGGCCGGGTCGGCATGAGCGAGGCGGAGGCGCGCAGGACCGGCCGGCCGTTGCTCGTCTCGACGCGCCCGATGACCAAGGTGGGCCGCGCCATCGAGAAGGGCGAGACCAAGGGCCTGATGAAGCTCGTCGCCGACGCCGAGACCCGCCGCATCCTCGGCGCCGCGATCCTCGGCACCGGCGGGGACGAGGCGATCCACGGCGTGCTCGACATGATGAACGTGGACGCGACGTTCGACGATCTGCGCTGGGCGGTGCCGATCCACCCGACCGTGTCGGAGCTGCTCCCCACCCTGATCCTCGGTCTCGCGCCGGCACGCTGAGGTCTGCGCGCCGCGCGCGGTTCGACCGGCCACGATCGCGGCTTCAGTCCCCCGAAATATGCGGCTTTCCCACGTCGCCCTTGCCGACCGTGTTGCCGGCCATCTCCAGCATCCGGTCCAGGCTCTGCTTGGCCTTCACGCGCAGCCCCTCCTCGATCTCGATGCGCGGCGCCAGGTCGCGCAGCGCCACGTAGAGCTTCTCCATCGTGTTGAGCGCCATATAGGGGCACATGTTGCAGTTGCAGTTGCCGTCCGCGCCGGGCGCGCCGATGAAGGTCTTGTGCGGCGCGGTCTTCTCCATCTGGTGGATGATGTGCGGCTCGGTCGCGACGATCAGCAGCTCCGCCTCGCTCTCCAATGCATATTTGAGGATGCCGGAGGTCGCGCCGACATAATCGGCATGGTCGAGGATGTGGCCGGGACATTCCGGATGGGCGAGCACCGGCGCGCCGGGATGCTGTGCCTTGAGCTTCAGCAGCTCCGTCTCCGAAAAGGATTCGTGGACGATGCAGGTGCCGGGCCAGAGCAGCATGTCCCGCCCGATCCGCCGGGCCAGATAGCCGCCGAGATGCTTGTCGGGGCCGAAGATGATCTTCTGGTCCTCGGGGATCTGCGCCAGGATCGTCTCGGCGGAGGAGGAGGTGACGATGATGTCGCTCAATGCCTTCACCGCCGCCGAGCAATTGATGTAGGTGAGCGCGATATGGTCCGGATGGGCCGCGCGGAACGCGGCGAACTGCTCGGGCGGGCAGCTGTCCTCCAGGCTGCACCCGGCGTCCATGTCGGGCAGGATGACGATCTTTTCCGGCGAGAGGATTTTCGCCGTCTCCGCCATGAAGCGCACGCCGCAAAAGGCGATCACATCCGCGTCGGTCGCCTGCGCCTTGCGCGACAGATCGAGGCTGTCGCCGACGAAATCGGCCAGGTCCTGGATCTCAGGCGTCTGGTAATAATGCGCCAGGATGACGGCGTTGCGCTCCTTGCGCAGCCGGTCGATCTCGGCGCGCAGGTCCAGCCCCTGCAGCGAAACATTGGGTGCGTTCATTGCGGGGCCTCTCCCTGCCCGTTGGCATTGGCCGGCGGCGGACCTGCCCGCCGGTCGTCGATGATATCCTCGGTCCGGCGCGGTCGGTCGAGGAAGGCAGCCACCTCAGCGCCGGACGGGTCCACGAACCGCACCATAACGCTGGCGTCAATCCCCGCCGCGCGCAATGGCATGGCGAAGCTGCGCGCCACCGATCGCATCGCGGCCTGACGAGCCAGCGCCATCGGCCGGTCCTCGCGCGCCTGACGCATCAATTCCTCCTGCGCGCGGCGGCGATTGGCATCGTCGATCACCTCCTCCGCGTCGGTCAGCGCCATCAGGATGCCGCCTTCGGCATGTTCGCGCACCTGGTCGGGATCGATGCGCGGCCCGGCGATCTCGAGCGGCGGCAGCGTCACGGCGAGCGTGCGCGTCGCCGCGTCCCAGCCCAGATTCTCGCGCCGCAGCCGCGACAGATCGACGCCGTAGCGCACGTCGCCCGGCATGATCAGCGTCTTGCGCGCGGTCAGGCCGAGCCGCGTCTCGCTCGACGTTTCCACCGCCACGAAGCGCGCCTCGAACAGGGTCAGCCGCCCCTGCTCGCGCACCGACAGCAGGGTCGCATCGGCGACCCGCATCGCGTCGGGCGCGGGCGGCGGAGCGACGGCGGGGCGCAGCGCATAACCGAGGAGCAGCCCGGCGAGCAGCAGCGCGGCCCCCGCGGCGGCGAGCGGCGCGTAGGGTTTCAGGCGGCCAGGGTCCACCGCTCGCCCTCTCCGCGCACCCGCCCGCGACGCTGCAGATCGACGAGATGGGCGAGCACCGAACGCCCCGCCGCGCCGTGCAGCCTGGGGTCGATGTCGCGGTACATGTGCGCCACTATCTCCGGGATACGCTCCTCGCCCTTGCCGAGCCGGTCGAGAATCTGCTTCTCGCGCATCCGCCGGTGCGTGATCAGCGCGCGGACATGACGGTGCGGCTTGTCGATCGCCGGGCCGTGCGCGGGCAGGTAGGTCCTGTCGTCGCGCTGGAGCAGCAGGTCCAGGCTCGCGAAATAAGTACTCATGTCGCCGTCCGGCGGCGCGATCACCGTGGTGGACCAGCCCATCACATGATCGCCGGTGAAGAGCAGGCCCTCGCCCTCCAGCGCGAAGCAGAGGTGGTTCGACGTATGGCCCGGCGTCGCCACCGCACTGAGCGTCCAGTCCGGCCCGCTCACCGTCTCGCCGTCCGCCAGCACCCGGTCCGGCGCATAATCGAAATCGAAGGCGGCATCGGCGCGGGGGCCGTCATCGGCCAGCGCGAGCGGCGCGCAGCCGACGACCGGCGCGCCCGTGGCCTCGGCCAGCGTCCGGCTCGCCGGGCTGTGGTCGCGGTGGGTGTGGGTACACATGATGGCGACGATCCGTTCGCCCGCGGTCGCGGCCAGGATCGCCTCGACATGCTCGGGCAAATCGGGGCCCGGATCGATCACCGCCACCTCGCCCGCACCGATCAGGTAGGTCTGGGTGCCCGTATAGGTGAAGGGTGAAGGATTGGCGGCGAGCAGACGGCGCACTTTGGGATGCACCTGCTCGATCCTGCCGGTGGGCCAATTGTCCATGCCCGCCATGTGGCATCGCGGCCCGCGAAAATGAAGGACCGGCGGGCATTTCGCGCCCGCCGGCCAGGCTTGCGGATTATTGGGCGCCGAGATCCGTGATGGCGCGATCGATCGCCGCCAGCACCCGTTCGCGCGATTCGGCGCTCAGATGGTCACTCGCCGCGAGCCGATCGCGGGCGGATCGCAGCCGCTCGGCGCGTTCGGCCGGCGTGCCGCCGCCCCGGCTGCACAGCACGACCCTGGTGCGGCGATTGCCGACTGTTTCCTCGCTGGCCGTCGCCCGGTCGCCCTCGCAATCCTCGGGCAGGCTGATCTCCGCGCCGCCCGGTCCTTCCAGCCGGAAGTTGCGGACCTCGCTTTCGGCGCCGCTGCCCTCGCGGTCCATCATGACAATGACATTGCGACGCTCGCGGACCTGGACGTCGCCATCACCGCCGCGCCGCTCGATCCGGGTCTCGCCGCCGTCCCCCTCGCGATGGGTGCGAATGACGATCCTCTCCTCGCGCCGTTCGGTGCGCTGCTCGCTTTTCTGCTGCTCGCCCTGCTGGGCGAGGCTCGGCACGCCCGCGCTCAGCCCCATTCCGGCGAGGAGCGCCAGCGCCGTCGCGCCGCCGATCAGCCGCATGCGGCTGCGTCTGTGGTCGTTCATCATCCTCAGTCTCCGTTTCAGTTGATCGGCGTGGTTGAGCGGGCAGGCCGCGATCAGGCCGGGACGGCTCGCGGATTTGACGAGAGCCTGGGCATAATCGCGCCGTGCCCCGGCGTCGGCCGACGCGGTGACGGCAGCGTCGCAGGCCAGTTCCTGATCGGCGCGGAAGGCGCGGAAGGCGAGCCAGGCGACAGGGTTGAACCAGTTGAGGGCGAGGATCGCGAGCGCGGCATGGTTCCACCAGATATCGCCGCGCCGATGGTGGACCGTCTCATGTTCCAGCGCGAGGGCGCGTTCGGCGGGCGTGTAGCGGGTGGCGAAATCGGCCGGCACGACGATCCGCCTGTCGAGCAG